>OZ255840.1:3629360-4234254 GCA_965277795.1 Lapillicoccus sp. | reverse complement strand
CCCGCCGGGCAGGCGTACCAGCCCTGCCACGTCCGCCATCTCGATGACCGCCGTCTCACCGCGACGTGCGTAGGCCGTCTCGACCGGTTCCCCGGTGGGCCCACTGGCCGTCACCGGAACCCGCTCGAACCCGGCTGACACCGCGGCGTCGACGGTCCCGTCTCCACCGTCTGCGACAGGCACGGTGACGATCGGCACCTGAGACACCCGGCGGATGCCGGCACTCACCGCCACCGCCACCTGGGCGGCGGTGAGCGAGCCCTTGAACTTGTCGGAGGCGACGAGAACGGTAGTCACGGCAGTCCGCTCTCAGTCCAGCATGGAGATCGCCGTCGGGGCGTCCGCGCCTTGCTCGGCAAGCTCCTCGAACTCCACGACGCCGTCGATCTCGGTCCCCATCGACACATTGGTGACACGCTCGAGGATCACCTCGACGACGACAGGCACCTGGAACTCGACGAGCAGCTTCTTGGCCTGTTCGAGCGCAGGCAGGATCTCGTCCGGTTCGAAGACGCGAATCGCCTTGCAGCCCAGACCCTCCGCGACCTTGACGTGGTCCACCCCATAGCCGTTGAGCTCGGGAGCGTTGATGTTGTCGAAGGACAGCTGCACGCAGTAGTCCATCTCGAACCCGCGCTGAGACTGACGGATCAGCCCGAGGTAGGCGTTGTTGACGACGACGTGGATGTAGGGGATCTTGAACTGGGCGCCGACGGCGAGCTCCTCGATGAGGAACTGGAAGTCGTAGTCGCCGGAGAGCGCGACCACCGTGGTGTCCGGGGTCGCGGTGGCCACCCCGAGCGCGGCCGGCAGCGTCCAGCCCAGCGGACCCGCCTGACCGGCGTTGATCCAGTGCCTCGACTCGTAGACGTGCAGCAGCTGAGCCGCCTGGATCTGGGACAGGCCGATGGTCGACACGAACGTCGTGTCCGGGCCGAAGGCGCTGTTCATCTCCTGGTAGACCCGCTGGGGCTTGATCGGCGTGACGTCGAAGCTCGTCTTGCGCTGCAAGGTGCCCTTGCGCTGCTGGCAGCTCTTGGCCCACACCCCGAAGTCGGGCAGCCGTGCGTCGTCCTTCATCTGCTTCGCGACCTCGACGAACACCCGCAGCGCCTCACCGGCGTCGGAGACGATGCCGAGATCGGGCGAGAAGACCCGGCCGATCTGGGTCGGTTCGATGTCGACGTGAACGAAGGTCCGACCCTTGGTGTAGACGTCGACGCTGCCGGTGTGCCGGTTCGCCCACCGGTTGCCGATGCCGAGGACGAAGTCCGACTCGAGCATCGTCGCGTTGCCGTAGCGGTGCGAGGTCTGCAGACCGACCATGCCGGCGTGCAGCTCGTGGTCGTCAGGGATCGTGCCCCAACCCATCAAGGTGGGCACGACGGGCACCCCGGTGACCTCGGCCAGCTCGACGAGCAGGTCGGCGGCATCGGCGTTGACGATGCCACCGCCGGCGACGATGAGCGGGTGCTCCGCCGCGGCGAGCATGATGAGCGCCTTCTCGGCCTGCGTGCGCGTCGCGGCCGGCTTCACCACCGGCAGCGGCTCGTATGCGTCGATGTCGAACTCGATCTGCGCCATCTGCACGTCAATGGGCAGGTCGATCAGGACCGGCCCGGGACGGCCCGAGCGCATCAGCTGGAAGGCCTTCTGAAAGGTCCCCGGGATCTGGCCGGGCTCCATCACCGTGACGGCCCACTTCGCAACCGGCGCCGCGATCGAGGCGATGTCGACGGCCTGGAAGTCTTCCTTGTGCAGCTTCGCCACGGGTGCCTGCCCCGTGAGGCAGAGGATCGGGATGGAGTCGGCCGACGCGGAGTAGAGGCCGGTGATCATGTCGGTGCCCGCGGGGCCGGAGGTGCCGACGCAGACGCCGATGTTGCCGGCCTTTGCCCGGGTGTACCCCTCCGCCATGTGCGAGGCTGCCTCGACGTGCCGGGCGAGTACGTGCTTCAGCCCCCCGTGCGCGCGGACTGCGCTGTAGAAGGGGTTGATGGCTGCGCCCGGCAGGCCGAACAGCTGCGTCGCACCCTCCTTCTCGAGGATGAGGACCGCGGCGTCGGCGGTGCGCATACGGGTCATGGTTGATGTCCTTGCGTGTGAGGTGAAACCGGAAACAGGGGGACGTGCGGTATGCCGGTCAGCTCTTGTCGAGCGACCCGCTGAGACGTTGGACGCCGCGCAGCAGCGCGGAGTGGTCGAGACCGCCGTCGCCGTTCGCCCGGGCCGACGCCATCAACTGGGCGACGATCGCGGCGACCGGGACGACCACGCCGGCCTCGCGGGCGGCAGAGGTGACGATGCCGAGGTCCTTGTGGTGCAGGTCGATCCGGAAGCCCGGCTCGAACGAGTCGGTCATCATGTTCTGCTTCTTCTGGTCCAGGACCTTGGACCCGGCGAGCCCACCGCCGAGCACCTCGAGCGCGGCCTCGAGGTCGACGCCGTAGGCCTTGAGGAAGACGACCGCCTCGGCGAGTGCCTGGATGTTGGCGGCCACGATCAGCTGGTTCGCCGCCTTGACGGTCTGGCCCGAGCCGCTCCCGCCGACGTGGACGACGGTCTTACCGACGGTCTCGAGGACCGGGCGGGCCTCCTCGACGTCGGCGGCGTCGCCGCCGACCATGATCGACAGGGCCGCGTTCTTGGCGCCCGCCTCACCACCGGAGACGGGGGCGTCGATGAGCCGGAAGCCGCGCTGCTTGGCCTCCTTGGCCAGCTCGACGGTCGCGTCCGGTCGGATGCTGGAGAAGTCGATGATCAACGTGCCCGGTGTGGCGCTGTCGAACACGCCACCCTCACCGGCCAACACCTCACGCACGTCGGGCGAGTCGGGGACCATGACGCAGACGATGTCGGCGTCGGCGACGGCGTCAGCGATCGACTCCGCCCCGGTGCCGCCGGCCGCCTCGAGCGCGTCGTACTTGGGGGACCGGTTGAACCCGGTCACGGTATGGCCGGCGTTGGCGAGGTGCACGGACATGGGGCTGCCCATGATGCCGAGGCCGATGAAGGCAAGGTTGGTCATCGTCGAGTCTCCTTGTGGGTGATGTCGGTGAGGTGGACGAGCGGATCAGCGACCGCTGCGCCGTTCGCGGGGGAGCCAGGCGAGGCTGTCGACGGTCGTGGTGGTGGGCTTGTACTCCAGGCCGACGTAACCGTCATACCCGGCCGTCTGCAGGTCAGCCAGCCACTGTTCGAGGGGCAGGTTGCCCGAACCGGGCTCGCCACGGCCGGGGGCGTCGGCGATCTGGACGTGCGCGACGCTCGCCGCGTGCTTGGCGATCGCGGCGTCCACGTCGTCGCCGTTGTTGGCCAGGTGGAACAGGTCGCAGAGGAAGCCGACGTTGGGGGTGCCCGCGGTCTGCACCCGTTCGACGACGGCGATCACGTCGTCGGCCGTACGCAGGGGGTAGGGCTTCGGCCCGCTCACGGGCTCGACCAGCACCGTCGCGCCGAGCCGGCCCGCCGCCCGAGCCGCCAGCGCCAGGTTCTCGGCGCCGAGGTCGTCCTGCTGCTGCGGCGTCGCGTCCTCGACCCGGTTGCCGTAGAGCGCGTTGAACGCCTTGGTGCCCAGCCGTTCCCCGATCCCGACGGTCACCTCGACGTTGTCGCGAAACTGCTGCGAGCGAGACGGGATCGACAGCACGCCGCAGTCGGCACCGGCGAGTTCACCGGCAAAGAAGTTGAGCCCCGCGAGGTGCACTCCCGCGTCCTGGACGGCCGAGACGAACGCGTCGACGTCGGCGTCGCCCGGAACCGGCTGGTCCGGCCAGGGCCACCAGAACTCGACCGTGTCGAAGCCGGCAGCCTTGGCGGCCCCTGGACGCTCGAGCATCGGCAGCTCGGTGAAGAGCATCGAGCAGTTGGCGAGGTACGGCAGGGTGAGGGCAATCATAGGCTTCTCTCGTCTTTCGCAATGCGGAATATTGTTCTTGTAATACGGAAACAAGTATGCCCGATGGGCGGCCCGGTCGTCAACCGGGGAACGGCGTTCACGAGTCCCCTCCGACGTTGCCTGTCGTCCCCGCCGTGACGTCGAGGAGCCGATAGCGCTGGGCCGCCTCCGCGGCGACCGACGGGTCGACCTCCCCGGCGTCCCCGAGCATCTGCAGCGCCCTGACCACCATGGAGTGCACGTCGATGTGGAACCACCGCCGGGCGGCGGCCCGGGTGTCGGAGAACCCGTGACCGTCCGCCCCCAAGGTGGCGAAGGCATTCGGGAGGAACTGGCGGATCTGGTCCGGCACCTCCGACGCGAAGTCGGTGGAGGCGACGATCGGGCCGGTGCTCCCCGCCAGCTTCTGGGTGACGTAGGCGGTCCGGGACTCGCCTTCGGGGTGCAGGAACCGGTCCCGCTCGGCCGCGAGGGCGTCCCGCCGGAGCTCGGTCCACGAGGTGACCGACCAGACGTCCGCCACCACCCCCCAGTCCTCGTGAAGGAGCTTCGCCGCCTGGAGCGCCCACGGCACCGACACGCCGGAACCCATGAGCTGGCACCGTGGTCCGTCCCCCTCGCCGACCGCGACCCGGTGCAGCCCGCGGATGATGCCGTCGATGTCGACGTCCTCGGGCTCGGCCGGCTGCTGCATCGGCTCGTTGTAGACGGTGAGGTAGTACATGACGTTGGCGTCGGTGGCGTCGGCCCCGAACATCTGGTGGAGCCCGGCCTGGACGATGTGGGCGATCTCGTAGCCGTAGGCAGGGTCGTAGACCTTCATGGCCGGGTTGGTGGCGGCCAGCACCGGCGAATGGCCGTCGGCGTGCTGCAGGCCCTCGCCCGTCAACGTGGTCCGCCCGGCCGTGGCGCCGATGATGAACCCTCGAGCCATCTGGTCCATCGCCGCCCACATCGCGTCGCCGGTGCGCTGGAAGCCGAACATCGAATAGAAGATGTAGACGGGGATCATCGGCTCGCCGTGGGTGGCATACGACGTGCCGGCGGCGGTGAAGGCCGCCATCGACCCGGCCTCGTTGATCCCCGTATGCAGGATCTGCCCCTTCTCGGACTCCTTGTACGCCAGCAGCAGGCTGCGGTCGACCGCGGTGTACTGCTGGCCCTGGGGGTTGTAGATCTTGGCGGTCGGGAAGAACGAGTCCATCCCGAACGTCCTCGCCTCGTCTGGGACGATCGGCACGATCCGCGAGCCGATGCCCTTGTCTCGCATCAGATCTCGCAACAGACGAACGAACGCCATCGTGGTGGCCGCCTGCTGCTTACCCGAGCCCTTGCGGGCGATGTCGAAGACCTTGGGCTCCGGCAGCGTCAGCTGGCGCGGCCGGTTGCGGCGTTCCGGCACGAACCCGCCGAGCTCGCGCCGGCGTTCCCTCAGGTAGGCGATCTCCGGAGCGTCCGGGCCGGGCGAGTAGTACGGGACGGCATAGACATCGGTGTCGATCTGGGCGTCCGTGACCGGCACCTGCAGCAGGTCGCGGAACAGCTTCAGGTCGGGGGCTGTCAGCTTCTTCATCTGGTGGGTCGCGTTGCGGGCCTCGAAGCTCGCTCCCAGGCCGTAGCCCTTGACCGTCTTGGCCAGGACCACCGTGGGCTTACCGCTGTGGTTGCCCACCGTCGCCGCGTGATACGCCGCATAGACCTTGTGGTAGTCGTGCCCACCCCGCTTGAGTCCCCAGATCTGGTCGTCGTCCATCCCGGCGACGAGGGCGCTGGTCGCCGGGGTGCGCCCGAAGAAGTGCTCCCGGATGTATCCCCCGGACTCGCCCTTGTAGGTCTGGAAGTCGCCGTCCCGGGTCTCGTTCATGACCCGCACGAGGTCGCCGCCGGCGTCCGCAGCCAGCAGCGGGTCCCACTCCCGGCCCCAGAGGACCTTGACGACGTTCCAGCCCGCACCCCGGAAGAAGGCCTCGAGCTCCTGGACGATCTTGCCGTTGCCGCGCACCGGTCCGTCGAGGCGCTGGAGGTTGCAGTTGACGACGAAGGTGAGGTTGTCGAGCCCGTCGTTGGCCGCCAGCTGCAGCAGCCCCCGGGACTCCGGCTCATCCATCTCACCGTCGCCCAGGAAGGCCCAGACGTGCTGGTCCGAGGTGTCCTTGATGCCGCGTCCCTGCAGATAGCGGTTGAACTGGGCCTGGTAGATGGCGTTCATGGGACCGATGCCCATCGAGACCGTCGGGAACTGCCAGAAGCTCGGCATCAGACGCGGGTGCGGGTAGGAGGGCAGTCCGTGCGGTGCCTGAGACTTCTCCTGGCGGAAGCCGTCCAGGTCGGCTTCGGTGAGTCGGCCCTCGAGATAGCCGCGGGCGTACATCCCCGGGGACGCGTGACCCTGGAAGAAGACCTGGTCGCCACCACCGGGGTGGTCCGGACCGCGGAAGAAGTGGTTCAGCCCCACCTCATACAGGGTTGCGGCCCCCGCGTAGGTCGAGATGTGGCCGCCCACCCCCACGTCCGGGCGCTGGGCCCGCTGGACGAGCACCGCAGCGTTCCAGCGCAACAACCGCCGGTAGGCACGCTCGAGGTGCTCGTCCCCGGGATAGACCGGCTCCTGCTCGACGCCGACGGTGTTGACATAGTCGGTCGTCACCGACTCCCGCCCGTCCAGTCCCGAGCCGGTGGCGAGCTCGTCGAGGGACCTCAGGACGGCGGCCGCCGTCCCGCGCCCCCGGACCCGCAGGAGCTGCTCGAAGGACTCCTCCCACTCGGACATCTCCTCCGGGTCGACGCCGTCCAGGCGTGGGTCGGTGGCCGGCTCGTTCGTCATCGGTCTGTCCTTGTCCTCGGAGGTCCGTGAAATCGGTGAAATCCGCTGAAACCAGTGGTGGGGGCGACGGGTGGGGCCGTGGCTCAGCAGAACCCGGCGATGCCGACCCAGGCGGCGGCTGCGGCGGCTGGGGTGGCCGCTCCCTTGCGCTGGACGGTCGCCTCGATCAGCCCGTAGGGGCGGTCCGCGGCGTAGAACACCTCGTCGGGGTTCTCCAGCCCGAAGGGCGACAGGTCGCTGGTGAAGTGGTGCTTGTTGGGGCACGAGAACTTGATCTCGTCGATGCACTCGTGCTTCGAGATGACGGCGTCGGCCATCTGGTAAAGCGTGTGCTGCAGCGCCTTCGAGTAGCCCTGGGTGAACGTGGTCAGCATGGTGTCGCGGACGCTGTCGTACACGGCGTTGAAGTCGACGTCCGTGGTGTTGTAGCGCCACCGCGTCGCGATGTCGGTCGCCAGGATGCGGTCTTCGGTCTCCTGGAGCGTCGTGTACCTGTCCTTGGGGTACCCGACGAACCCGGACTGGGTGGTCTTGAGGACGGTCAGCCCGAAGAACCCGGCGATGACGGTGGTGGTGTCGCCGTCCCGGACGACCACGGCGGTGCGGGTCTCCGGGGTGTTGCGGAAGAAGGCGTGGTCGTGGTCGTTGATCCGGGACCAGCCGTACTTCTCGGCCGCCCAACGCCCTCCGGTGACCCAGTCGAACTCGCTGGTGAAATGGTCGGCCAGCCGCAGCAGGAACTCCTCGGGGGAGGGAATCCCGTCCTTGGCGAACGCGAAGACGGTGTTCTTCTGCGTGTCGGTCGCCACGACGTGGCCGTTGTCACCCTCGGTGTGGGCGGCCTCGAAGTCGCCACGCAGCTGGGAGGTGACGTTCAGGTCGGTGATCTCGTGCCGGTCGGTGTCCCGGACGACCCGGACGACCCGGTTCTCGGCCTTGCCGTACTGGTTGCTGGTGAGGACGATCTCGCTCACGGGTTACTCCTTCGGGATGGTGATGGTGATGGTGTGGTGATGGGGTGTGCAGCTGTGGTGGTGGGGTGCAGCGGGAGGTGGGAGGTCGGGCTCTGACGAGCGAGGTCAGCTGCCTCGGTAGGTGGTGTAGGCATACGGGCTGAGCAGCAGCGGTATGTGGTAGTGCCGGTCACCGGCGACGACGCTGAACCGCACCTCCACCTCGGGGTGAAAGGCCTGCTGTCCCTGGTCGGCGAAGTAGCGCCCGGTGCCGAAGACGACGCGGTAGTCACCCGGATCCAGCCCGTCTGGGCCGAGGTCGGACACCCGCCCGTCGGCATCGGTCATGCCGTCGCCCAGGTCGTCGCCGTCAGCGGCCGTCAGGGTGATGGCGACTCCGGCTGCGGGCCGACCGGCACTCGCGTCGAGGACGTGTGCACTGATGAAGCTCACGACACGACTTCCTCGCCGATGTGGTTGCCGCAGATGATGCCGCCGCGCCCGTCACTCACGGCCGTCTCGCGCGTCGAGTCGGCGACGGGACGGCTCGGGTTGCAGGCGCTCCTCATCCTCGTCCGAGATCGAGGCGATGGGGGGAGCCTCTGCGAAGATGGGTCCTTCGGCGCCCTCGGTGCGACCCACGATGTTGAACAGGATGTTCAGCAGCACGGCGCTGATCGCGGCGGCCGTGATCCCCGAGTCGAACACCACGGTGAACCAGGACGGGAAGGCGTTGTAGATCGTCGGGACGGCGATCGGGATGATGCCCATCGACAGGGCCACCGCCACGATGACGAGGTTGGCGTTGCCGCTGAAGTCGACCTTGCTCAGGGTGCGGATGCCGCTGGCCGCCACGGTGCCGAACAGCACCAGGCCCGCGCCCCCGAGGACCGGCAGCGGCACCAGGTTGACCAGCGCGCCGAGGACGGGAAAGAGCCCGAGGAAGACCAGGATCACGCCGCTGACGGCCACGACGAACCGGCTCTTGATGCCGGTGATGGCCACCAGACCGACGTTCTGCGCGAAGGCGCTGACCGAGAACCCGTTGAACACGCTGGCCAGGGCGGTGGCCCCCATGTCGGCGCGCAGACCGTTGGTGACCGTCTGCTGGTCGGCCGGCCTGTCGATGACCTCGCCGATGGCGAGGATGTCGGCGGTGGTCTCGGTCATGATGACGAGCATCACGACGATCATCGACAGCGTCGCTCCGACCGCGAACGTCGGCAGGCCGAAGTGGAACGGTGTGACGATCTGGAAGATCGACGCGTCGCCGATCCTGGAGAAGTCGGTGGCCCCGAACGGGATGGCCACGAGGGTGCCGAGGATGAGGCCGAGCAGGATGGCCACCCGGCTGAGGAACGCCGGGAGGAACCGGTAGATGAACACGATGATGAGGATGGTGATGGCTGCGAGGCCGACGTTCTTCGGGTCACCGAAGCCCTTGGCACCCGCCCCGCCGCCGGCCCAGGTGATCGCGACCGGCAGCAACGAGATGCCGATCACGGTGATCACCGTTCCCGTGACCACCTCCGGGAAGAAGCGCAGGAGCTTGGTGAAGATCGGGGCGATGAAGAAGGCGATCACGCTGGCAAGCAGGAGCGCGCCGAAGATGGCGCGTAGCCCGTCGAGACCACCCTTGGCGGTCCCGATCGTCAGCATCGTGGACACCGCGGCGAACGAGGTGCCCTGGACGATCGGCTGGCGAGCACCGATCTTCCAGAACCCGAGAGTCTGGATCAAGGTGGCGACACCGGACATGAACAGCCCCGCCGCGACGAGGTAGGTCAGCTCGACGCCGCTCAGCTTCAGGGCAGTGCCGATGATGAGCGGGACCGCGACGACCCCGGCATACATGCTCATGACGTGTTGCAGTCCGTACACGAACATCCTTGGTGCCGGCAGGATCTCGTCCACCGGGTGTTTCTCGTGCGTCTGGGTGATGGGCGCGTCGACCATGTTGTTGACCTCCGTTGGTCAGCTGGTTTCCGGTAGCGGAAATGAAGGGATGGACTCTAGGTGTTCTGGTGCAGAAGCCGGAGCCGCCGGGCAGTCCCGCTGGCTCGGGTGAAGGCTCGCGCCGTAGCGCGGGCGACGGTCAGAGGAACTGGCGGCTCAACCGGGCGTGCCGGTTGACGTCCTTGTAGAGCAGGTAGCGGAACGGCCCGGGCCCACCGGCATAGCAGGCCTGAGGGCAGAAGGCGCGCAGCCACATGAAGTCGCCTTCCTGGACCTCGACCCAGTCCTCGTTGAGGCGGTAGACCGCCTTGCCCTCGAGCACGTAGAGACCGTGCTCCATGACGTGGGTCTCGGCGAAGGGGATCACGGCACCCGGCTGGAAGGTGACGATGTTGACGTGCATGTCGTGCCGCAGGTCGTCGGGGTCGGCGAACCGTGAGGTGACCCACCGGCCATCGGTGCCCGGCATCGGTATCGGCGTGCACTCGCTGTCAGAGGTGACGAAGGCGGGTGGCAGGTCCAGCCCCTCGACGGGTTCGTAGGCCTTGCGGATCCAGTGGAACCGCAGGGCGTCCGACCCGTGGTTGCGCAGGGTCCAGGTCGACCCGGCGGGCAGGTATGCGTAGCCTCCCGTGTCGAGCTCGTGAGACGCGCCGTCGATCGTGAGGACCGCTCCTCCCTCGACGACGAAGAGCACACCCTCGGCGTGGGGGTCGAGCTCCGGTTTGTCGCTACCGCCCCCGGGCCCCACCTCGACGATGTACTGCGAGAAGGTCTCGGCGAACCCGGACAGCGGGCGGGCCAGGACCCAGAGACGGGTCTCGTCCCAGAACGGGAGCTTGCTCGTGACGATGTCGCGCATGACGCCGCGCGGCAGGACCGCGTAGGACTCGGTGAACATGGCCCGGTCGCTCAGCAGCTCGGTCTGGTCGGGGTGGCCCCCACGGGGGGCGTAGTAGGTGGTGGTCATTGCGGTCACTCCTTTGTGTGGCAAAGCACGGTTCAGATGGTTGGACGGCGGGCCAGCTGAGCCAGCCGCATCCGGTCGATCCCGATCGCGGTGCCGACCTCGTCGTCAGTGGTGGCCCCGCACTCCAGACCCCGCAGCACGAAGCCGGCGAGGGCAACCGCCGTGGCGGGCTCGTCCATGAAGCCGCCGTCGCCTCCACCGGTGTAGGTGCGCAGCCGCGCGCAGGCGGATGGCAGGCCGTCGCGGTAGAAGCCGTAGGTGGCGAGGTATCTCGTCGGCAGCTGCGCGGGGTGCAGGTCCCACCCCTGGTAGTAGCCGCGCTCGAGCGAGCGGCGCACCAGGCGGGCGTGCAGGTTCCAGGCCCGGTGCACCGCATCGGCGTCGCCGACGGGCATGACGTTGGTGGACCCGTCGGACAGCTGCACCCCGGTCCCGGCAGCGGCCACCTGCATGACGGCCTTGGCATGGTCGGCCGCGGGGTGTTCCATGCTCTGGTACTCGGCGGCGATCCCGCAGGACGCGCTGTAGTCATAGGTGCCGTAGTGCAACGCGGTGCACCGGCCGTCGGCGGCGTGGATCATCCGCGCGACCAGCGCCGTGCCGTCAGGCCCGAGGATCGACTGCGGGGTCTCGATCTGGATCTCGAAGCCGAGCCGTCCACCCGGCAGCTGATGAGTCCGCTCGAGCCAGTCGCAGGTGACCACCATGGCGCTCACCTGGTCGACCGAGGTGACCTTGGGCAGCGTGAGGCGCAACCCGTCGGCGAGGCCTCCCGCGCGCACCAGCTCGCCGACGAACAGGTCGAGGGTGCGCAGGCCTCGGCGCCGGGTGGGAGCCTCGAACGACTTGAACCGGATCCCGTGGAAGGGCGGCGCGGCACCCCGCTGCACGGCCTCGGCGAGGGTCCGAGCCGCGGTGCGGGCGCTCTCGTCCTCCTCGGCGTCGGGGCGGTTGCCGAACCCGTCCTCGAAGTCGACACGGAGGTCCTCGATGGGCTCGCGTTCGAGCTTGGCCCGCACGAGCGGCAGGACGGCGTCGACGAGGTCGACCGGCATGGCGAGCGCGTCGGCCAGCTGCGCGGAGGAGCTGCCGTTTGCGTCCAGCGCGGTGAGCGCGTCCGAGCCCCACTCGCGGACGGTGTCCGAGGTGAACTTGTCCGCGGGGACATAGACGGTGTGCACGGGCTGGCGAAGCCCGAGGTCGCCGGGGAACCCCGCAAGGAGTCCGGCGTCCGCGTCCGCGAGCTGGTCGTCGAGTCGAGTGAGAAGACCCTCGAGGTCCGAGAGGTCCGAGACGTCGGCGGGATCGGCGAGGTCGGCGCTCATTCGCTGACCGCCTCGTAGGCGGGAAGCGTGAGGAACTCGGCGTACTCGTCGGCCAGCGCCACCTGCTCGAACACCCGGAAGGCCTCCTCGAAGTTGCGCGAGCCGTAGCCCTCGCCCACCTCGGCGCGGATCTTCTCCTGCTCGGAGGCGAGCACGTCGCGAACGAGGTCGGCCGTGATGGTCGTCCCATCGTCGAGCTGCGACCCGTTGTGGACCCACTGCCAGATCTGGGACCGCGAGATCTCCGCGGTCGCAGCGTCCTCCATGAGGTTGTGGATCCCGACCGCGCCGTTCCCGCCGAGCCAGGACTCGAGGTAGCGCGCAGCGATCTCCACGTTGCTCTCCAGTCCCGCCCGGGTGATCGCCCCTTCGGCCGAGGCGATGTCGAGCAGGTCGTGGGCGGTGACGTGCACATCCTCACGGAGCACGTCGAGCTGGTTCGGACGGTCGCCCAAGACGCGGTCGAACACCGCCTGGCAGACGGGGACGAGGTCGGGGTGTGCGACCCACGACCCGTCGAAACCCTGCCCCGCTTCGCGTTCCTTGTCCTCGGTGACCTTGGCGAACGCACGGGTGTTGGCCTCCTCGTCCTTGCGGCTGGGGATGAAGGCACTCATCCCGCCGATCGCGAAGGCACCGCGACGGTGACAGGTCTTCACCAGCAACTCGGCGTAGGAGCGCATGAAGGGGGTCGGCATACCGATGTTGGCACGGTCGGGCAGGACGAACTCCGGACCCGAGTCGCGGAAGTACTTGATGATGCTGAACAGGTAGTCCCACCGTCCGGCGTTGAGACCGGAGGCGTGGTCGCGCAGCTCGTAGAGGATCTCGTCCATCTCGAACGCCGCGGGGATGGTCTCGATGAGGACGGTTGCACGGACACTGCCATGCGGAACCCCGACCTGCTTCTCGGCGAACGTGAACACGTCGTTCCAGAGCCTGGCCTCGAGGTGGCTCTCGGTCTTGGGGAGGTAGAAGTAGGGGCCGCTGCCGCGCTTGAGAAGCTCGGCTGCGTTGTGGAAGAAGTAGAGCCCGAAGTCCACGAGTGCCCCGACCATCGGCGTGCCGTCGACGACGAGATGACGCTCGTTGAAGTGCCAGCCGCGCGGGCGCATGACGATCGTGGCAAGGCGCTGGTCCGTGCGCAGCGCATACGACTTGCCCTCGGGCACCGCGAACGTGATGGTCCGGCGGATCGCGTCCCGGAGGTTGACCTGGCCGCCGACCACGTTGTGCCAGTGCGGTGTCGACGCATCCTCCATATCCGCGAGCCAGACTCGTGCACCCGAGTTGAGGGCGTTGATCGTCATCTTGCGGTCCGTGGGTCCGGTCATCTCCACGCGCCGGTCCTGTAGGTCGGCGGGTGCGGGGGCAACGGTCCAGTCCGAGTCGCGTACGGATGCGGTCGCCTCGAGGAAGTCCAGCCGACCCGTCTTCCCGACCTCCTCGCGCCGGGCGTGCCGGGCCGCCAACAGCTCGTCGCGCCGAGCGCCGAACCGTCGCTGGAGGTCGACCAGGAAGGCGAGCGCCTCGGACGTGAGGATCTGGTCCTGGCTGTCGACGGACTGCCCCAGGATCTCGATGTCAGCGGACACTGCCGGCTCCTTCCGCCGCGCGCTGCGGCTCGTAGGTGGGGATGGCTTCCTCGTCGAGCGCACCGATCTCGACGGCGTCGTCGTCTGCTGGAGCAGCGTTGCCCTCGCGGACAGCGGCAGCGCGCACGGCAGCGGCGACTGCCGGAGCGACCTCCGGGTCGAACACCGACGGCACGATGTAGCTCGCGTTGAGCTCCTCCTGCGCGACGCAGTCCGCGATGGCCCCCGCCGCGGCGAGCATGACCTCGCGGGTGATCTCGCGGGCGCCCGCGTCGAGCATGCCTCGGAAGAAGCCGGGGAAGGCGAGGACGTTGTTGATCTGGTTAGGGAAGTCCGACCGACCGGTCGCGACGACCGCGGCGTGCTGTCCGGCATCCAGGGGGTCGACCTCAGGGTCGGGGTTTGCCAGGGCGAAGACGATCGCGTCGTCAGCCATCGTGGCGATGTCGTCGCCGGTCAAGAGCCGCGGTGCCGAGACGCCGATGAAGACGTCGGCCCCGGCGAGCACCTCGGCGAGGGTGCCGGAACGGTTCTCGGTGTTGGTGTGGTCCACGATCCACTGGCGCGACTCGTCGCCCCTCACGCGCGCGCCCTCGAGCGCCCCGTGGCGGTCGCAGGCGACGATGTTGCCGACGCCCTGCGCCAGCAACAAGGTGATGATGGCGTGCCCTGCAGCCCCGACGCCACTGACGACGACCGTGACGTCCTCGATCCGCTTGTCGACAACCCGCAGCGCGTTGGTGAGGGCAGCGAGGACGACGATCGCGGTTCCGTGCTGGTCGTCGTGGAAGACCGGGATGTCGAGCTCGTCACGCAGTCGGCGTTCGATCTCGAAGCAGCGCGGCGCGGCGATGTCTTCGAGGTTGATCCCGCCATAGACGGGGGCGATGGCCTTGACGATCGCGATGATCGCCTCGGTGTCCTGAGTGTCGAGGCATACCGGCCAGGCGTTGACGTCGGCGAACTGCTTGAACAGTGCCGCCTTGCCCTCCATGACCGGGAGCGCCGCGGAGGGTCCGATGTTGCCGAGACCGAGCACGGCCGAGCCGTCCGTGACGACGGCCACGGTGTTGCGCTTGATCGTCAGGCGGCGCACATCCTCGGGGTTCTCGGCGATGGCCAGACAGACCCGTGCCACCCCCGGGGTGTAGGCGCGCGACAGGTCGTCCCGGTTCTTGAGCGGCACCCGGGAGACCACCTCGAGCTTTCCGCCCAGGTGCATGAGGAAGGTGCGGTCACTGACCTTGCGCACGACGACGCCGTCGACGGCCCGCAGCGCCGCGACGATGGCGTCGGCGTGAGTCGCATCGGAGGCGTTGCACGTGAGGTCGACGACGAGGCGGGCCGCGTGGGACTCGACGACGTCGAGTGCCGTGAGGGCGCCGGCGGCCGAGGTCACCGCCGTCACCAGAGCGCTCGTGGCGCCGGATGCGGATGGTGTCTCTACGCGGACCGTGATCGCGTAGCCAGGACTGGGTGTCGCCATTGAGACCTCTCCTTGATTTGATTCCGTATGATGGACACTATTGTCTGTCTTACGGAAAATCAACGAGATGTTGAATATATCCGAACGGTGCCCTTTTACAGGCCTAGGCTTCCGCTCTACGGAAAAATAAGCAAGGAGTTCCGATGACCACGTCTCCGTTCCCCGCCGACATACCCGCCGACATACCCGCCGACTCAGCCGCCGACGTCCAGGCGCGCTCGGGCACCGTCAAGTCCATCAAGCGCGCGTTCGGTCTGCTCGAGACGATGGCCGATCATGGCGGCAGGATGGGACTGTCGCAGCTGGCGGTCGCCTCAGGACTCCCGTTGCCCACGATCCACCGGCTGCTGCGCACCCTCGTCGACCTCGGTTACCTGAGGCAGGACCCGAGCCGACAGTACGTCCTCGCGCCCCGCCTGATCCGGCTCGGTGAGAGCTCGTCCACGATGCTGAGCCTCTGGGCCCGCCCGCACCTGGACCGCCTGGTCGACGAGCTCGGCGAGTCGGCCAACCTCGCCATGCTCGACGGCGACCAGATCGTCTACGTCGCCCAGGCGCAGTCGCGGCGGGCGATGCGGATGTTCACCGAGGTGGGACGTCGGGTCCTGCCGCACTGCACCGCCGTCGGCAAGGCGATCATGGCCCAGATGGAACCGTCCCAAGTGGCGGACCTGTTGCGCCGCACCGGCATGCCTGAGCACACCGAGCAGACGATCACCGATCCGGAGGACTTCGCCAAGGCCCTGCTCCTCGTCGAGCAACACGGCTATGCCGTCGACGACGAGGAGCAGGAGACGGGGGTCCGATGCGTGGCCGTCGTCGTTCCGGACGGCCCGGCCCGGCTCGGCCTGTCCGTGTCCGGACCTGTGTCGCGGATGACCGAGGAGATGATCCAACGGTCCGTGCCCGCACTCGTGTCAGCGGCCGCAGCACTGTCGCTCGACCTGTCCTGACGCATACCGGACTCACACCTTCCCTCACCGAACTCACACCTTCACCGGTTCCGGCACCCTCAGGGGCGGCAATACCGGGGAGGATGCGAGTCCGGTCGGAGAAGGGGTCTCACGCGGGGTCGGTCACCTCGGGGTCCCGTCGCGGGCCAGCCTGCGTCACATCTGAGCGGGGGACTCCACGCCGAGCAGCGCCAGCCCCTGAACCAGGACCGCCAGCGTCAGTCCGCACAACGCCAGGCGTGACTCGCGCAGCTCGCCGTCCTCGGCCTTGAGCACCGGATGGTGCTCGTAGAACGAGGAGAACGTCTGCGCGAGCTCGAAAAGGTATGCCGCGAGCCGGTGTGGCTCGAGCTCGTCGCCGACCTCGGCCACCGTCGTCCCGAACTCCAGCAGCGCGAGGGCGAGACCGCGTCCTCCCGCATCGCGCACGGCGATGCGGCGCTGCTCGCCACCGTGTCCGACGGTCTCCGGCGTCAGGCCGGCGTTGCGGAAGATCGACCGGATCCGCGCAGCCGCGTACTGCAGGTAGGGGCCGGTGTTGCCGGTGAGCGAGACCATCCGCGCGAGGTCGAAGACGTACTCGCTGTCGTGCGCGACCGACAGGTCGGCGTACTTCACCGCGCCGATCCCGATCTGCGGGGCGATCTGGGCGCGGACCTCCTCGGCCAGGTCGGGCCGAGCCTCGTCGACAACGGCCTGCGCCGAGGCGATCGCCTCGTCGAGCAGGTCGGTCAACCGGGGCGGCGCACCGGATCGCGTCTTGAGGATCTTGCGGTCCGCCCCCAGCACGTTGCCGATCTCGACGTGGATCGGGTGGACGTCGTCGCCGATCCAGCCGGCCTTGCGGGCGGTGTCCCAGACCATCCGGAAATGCAGCGCCTGGGTGACGCCGACAACGTAGAGGATCCGCTCACCGTGCAGGTCGTTCGCGCGGTGGCGGATCGTCGCGAGGTCGGTCACGCCATAGCCATAACCCCCGTCGGACTTGCGGATGATCAGCGGGACCGGTTTGCCCTCACGACCGGTGTAGCCGTCGAGGAATACGCACAGCGCACCGTCGCTGACGACGGCGATGCCCGCGGCCTCGAGCTCGTCGCAGATGCCCGCCAGCTCGTCGTTGTAGCGCGACTCCCCCGCGATGTCCGCGTCCGTGAGAGTGACGCCGAGCGTGGCGTAGACGCGCTCGAGGTAATGCTTGGACAGGTCGACCAGCTCGGTCCACAGTCGAAGCGTCTCGGCGTCGCCCGCCTGCAGGGCGACGACCCGAGCCCGCGCCCGGCCAGCGAACACGTCGTCCGAGTCGAACTTTGCGCGCGCCGCTTGGTAGAACGCGTTGGGGTCGGTCTCGAGCAGGGCCGCCTCGGCCGTGCTCTCACCCACGTCCAGCAGGTGCTCGATGAGCATGCCGAACGGCGTTCCCCAGTCGCCGAGGTGGTTCTGACGGATGACGTTGTGCCCCAACAGCTCCAGAGTGCGGGCCAGCGAGTCGCCGACCACCGTGGTCCGCAGGTTGCCGACGTGCATCTCCTTGGCCACGTTCGGCGACGAGTAGTCGATGGGGATGTTCTGCCGGCGCTGCAACGGAACCCCGAGGCGAGGGTCGGCCGCCATCGCGCTGACCCCTCCTGCGACCCAGGTGTCCGACAGGGTCACGTTCAGGAACCCCGGGCCGCTGATCTCGACCTGGCCGGCAATGCCGTCCAGGTCGAGCTGCTCGACCACCTTGGCCGCGACCTCGCGCGGCGGAACACCGACCCTCTTGGCCAGCGCGAGAGCGAAGTTGGCCTGCAGGTCGGCGAACTGTGAGGGGCGCAGCACCGGGTCGGCGTCCTTCAGGTGTGGGTGCGCGTCGCCGAACGCAGCGGCGATCGCCGCAGTGATCCGGGGGGAGACAACCTCGGCGGGGGACGGCATACGGGCAAGGCTATGCGGTCGTGGCAACCGGATCGGCACGCCTCCCGACGTCAGGACGAGGGCTGGCCGACCACCGACAGCCCGAGGTCGGCGACAGACTTCTCGCGCATCTCGACCTTGCGCACCTTGCCGGTGACCGTCATCGGGAACTCGTCGACGATCTGGACGTAGCGCGGGATCTTGTAGTGCGCGAGCCTGCCACTCGCGAACGCACGGACCGACTGAGCCGTCAGCGGTTCGGCGCCGTCGCGCATCCGGATCCAGGCACACAGCTCCTCGCCATAGCGCTCGTCGGGCACGCCGATCACCTGCGCGTCGAGGATGTCGGGGTGGGTGTAGAGGAACTCCTCGATCTCGCGCGGGTAGACGTTCTCACCGCCGCGGATGACCATGTCCTTGATCCGGCCGGTGATCTGGACGTAGCCGTCCTCGGCCATGACGGCAATGTCACCGGTATGCATCCAGCCGTCCGCCAGGACCTCGTCGGTTTTGTCCTGCTGCTCCCAATAACCGAGCATCACTGAATAGCCTTTGGTCGCAAGCTCTCCCGGCTCACCGCGGGGTAACGTCTCGCGCGTCTGAGGATCGACGACCTTGATCTCCAGGTGCGGACCGACTCTGCCTACGCCGCCGACCATGTGCTCGAACGAGTCGTCTGTGCGCGTCTGCGTCGACACCGGTGACGTCTCGGTCATGCCATAACAGATGGTCATCTCGGTGATGCCTGACGCGATGAGCTTCTTCATCAGCTCGGCGGGGCACGGGGAGCCGGCCATGATCCCGGTCCGCACCATCGACAGGTCGTAGTCCTCGAAGCCCGGCAGCGCCCACTCGGCGACGAACATCGTGGGCACCCCGTAGAGCGAGGTGACGCGCTCGTCCTGGGTGGCCTGCAGGGTCGCCGCCGGGTCGAAGCCCGGCGCGGGGATGACCATGGTGGCGCCGTGCGTCGAGCATGCCAGGTTGCCCATCACCATCCCGAAGCAGTGGTAGAACGGCACCGGAATGCAGACCCGGTCCTGTTCGGTATAACGGCAGAGCTCGCCGACGAAAAGGCCGTTGTTGAGGATATTGCGGTGGCTGAGCGTCGCACCTTTGGGGAACCCCGTTGTGCCAGAGGTGTACTGGATGTTGATCGGGTCATTGCGGTCGAGACCCGCCTGGAGGTGCGCCAGCTGCTCCTTGCTGACCTCGTCGGCTCGAGCCAGAAGCGCGTCCCAGCCCTCTGTGCCGATCAGCACCACCTGCTGCAGGTTGGGCAGGTCGCCCCGCACCTCGTCGATCATTGCCGCATAGTCGCTGGTCTTGAACTTCGGCGCCGCCAGCAGCATCCGGATGCCCGCCTGACCGAGGACGTACCTCAGCTCGTGCGTCCGGTAGGCGGGGTTGATGTTGACGAGGATGGCGCCGAGCTTGGCCGTCGCGAACTGGACGATGGTCCATTCGGCGCAGTTGGGTGCCCAGATGCCCACGCGATCACCGGTGACGATCCCGGCGGCTGCGATGGCCCGAGCCGTCTCGTCGACGTCGCGGCCCAGCTCGGCCCAGGTCCAGCGGCGACCGGCCGCCACGTCGACCAGCGCCTCGCGATCTGGGAAACGCGCCACCGTGGCGTCGAGGTTGTCTCCGATCGTCTGCTCGAGCAGGGGGGTGCCGGTCTCCCCGACATCGTGGGACGGGGCGGTTCGGGGCATCGTCGGTCTCCGGTCTGCAGGGTGCACTGGGGTACACAGACGAGAGTATGCCGCCGAGGAATATCTGTGCGCTATCCTCGTTGAAACTTCAACAAGTGCGCTCCCCCTGCTACCGAAGGAATCTCATGGCCATCTTCTCCCGCAGCTCCGCCCCCGCCGAGTCCACCAGCGCCGCGCTCGATGACATCGCCGGCGACTACGTTCTCGACCCCAACCACACCCGCGTCGGATTCTCTGCCCGGCACGCGATGGTGACCAAGGTCCGCGGGCAGTTCGACGAGTTCGAGGGCACCGCCCACATCGACACGGCCACCCCCGCCCACTCCACCGTGTCCATCACGATCCAGGCCGCCAGCGTCACGACCGGCCAGGCTCAGCGCGACGGCCACCTGAAGACCCCCGACTTCTTCGACATCGAGACCTACCCGCAGGTCACCTTCGTGTCTACCAACGTGGAGCGCGACGGTGCAGAGTGGGCGATCACCGGCGACCTGACCATCAACGCCACCACCCACGCGATCACGATCCCGTTCGAGGAGACCGGTTCCGCCAAGGACCCCTTCGGCAACCTGCGGGTCGGCTTCGAAGGCAGCGTCGCGATCAACCGCGGTGACTGGGGCCTCACCTTCAACGCCGCGCTCGAGACCGGCGGCGTCCTCGTCAGCGAGAAGGTCACCCTCGAGTTCGACGTCTCGGCCATCCGCCAGGAGGCGTGAGCTGTATCCATAGGGCCGCTTGACGACCAGCAGGGCCGCCCCGTCGGGGCGGCCCTGCTCGCGTACGTGCCGGCATTACGACCAGCAGCCGGTATGCCTGGGTGCGACGGTCAGCCCTCTTTGCCCGAGAGTGCGACAAGGACGCCGGCGAGAGCGAAATACTTGTTGGACCCGAGCTGACGCACGGTGTCGATACCGAAGTGCTCCTTGAGCACCGCGTCGTGCGCCGTCGTGAGTCCAGCGAGCGCGGACGGGGGTGCGCTGAGGATCTCCGAGATCGACTTGTCCTCGTAGGACTTGTCGAGCGCCTTGGAGAGGTTTGCCTGCACTGCCATTCCGTTCTCCTCCATCTCGAGGTGACGACCCCGGCAAGCACCGGCATCCTCGTCATCGTAGGGCGCGACGTGCCCGGTTCGTGGGAACCGCAGCGAGTTGTCCGCCCGGGTGAAGCGGACCAGAGCGGACCGGAGCGGACCAGAGTGGATGAGGGCCTGTGATGCCGCCCGCCGTCCCCGGTCACCACGGTCGACCTCCGGGCTGATCTCAGGATGACCTGCAACGATGTCGGCCATGATGGGCACCCAGGATCGCTCCCAAGACCAGCAGCCAGCCGATGTCTTCGTGGCCTTCGGCATTACCGGCGACCTCGCCAAGAAGATGACGTTCGTGTCCCTCTATCGGATCGAGAGGTCTGGGGAGCTGGACTGCCCCATCGTCGGAGTCGCGAGCGACGCCTGGACCGATGACGACCTGCGCCAGCACGCCGAGGACGACATCCGGGCCGCCATGAAGGACGACGTCGACGACGCGATCCTCGATCGGCTCACCGCCCGAATGCGTTACGTCGCTGGGGACTTCGGTAAGGACGAAACTTATACAGCCGTTGCCAAGGCGATCGGGGACGCGCAGCACCCGGTGTTCTACCTCGAGATCCCGCCCTCGCTGTTCGAGATGGTCGTCAAGGGCCTGGACAAGGCCGGCCTGGCGGACCAGGCGCGGGTGGTCGTGGAGAAGCCGTTCGGGCACGACCTGGAGTCAGCCCAGGCCCTGAACACCTCACTCCGGGCGATGCTGCGCGAGTCGCAGCTCTACCGGATCGACCACTTCCTCGGGAAGATGTCGGTGCAGCAGATCCTGGCCCTGCGTTTCGCCAACACCCTGCTCGAGCCGGTCTGGAACCGCAACTACGTGGAGTCGGTGCAGATCACCCTGGCCGAGGACTTCGACGTCGCCGACCGCGGAGCGTTCTACGACAAGGTCGGTGCCCTGCGCGATGTGGTCCAGAACCACCTGATGCAGGTCGTCGCCATGGTGGCGATGGAGCCACCGGCGCGCGGTGGCCTGGACGCGCTGTCGGACCGCAAGAGCGACGTGTTCGCGGCGATGCCCACCGCCGAGCCCGACGCATACGTGCGGGGGCAATATGCCGGATACCAGCACACCGCCGGCGTCTCCGCTGGTTCGACGACCGAGACGTATGCCGCCCTCCGGCTTTTCGTCGACAACTGGCGCTGGTCGGGAGTCCCGTTCCTCATCCGGGCGGGCAAGTCGTTGCCCGTGACCCGCACCGAGGTCCGCCTGGTCCTGAAGGCGCCTCCGGCCTTGGGCTTCGCCGACGCCGACGGCATACCGGAACCGAACCAGATCGTCCTCAGCGTCGATCCTGCACCCGGTGTCAGCGTCGTCATGCAAGGCCAGACCGAGACCAGCGACGCCATCCGGACCATCGAGCTGTCCGTGGACCTCAGCGGGCCGAACGTCCCCACGCCCTACCAGGAGCTGCTGCACGCGGCCATGGCCGGAGACCAGAGTCGCTTCACCCGCGAAGACGTCATCGAGGAGACCTGGCGGGTCCTGCAACCGCTGCTCGACCTGCCGTCTCAACCACAGCCCTACGAACCGGGGACCTGGGGACCGAAGGCAGCCGGGGAGCTGGCCTCCGACGTCGGCGGTTGGGTCGAGGGCAGCTCCGCCTGACCCCGAGGCCTCGACCCATCGCGACTATGGAGGGCAGAGCCACCAACGCCTGCCCCGGCGATGGTCATCGGTGGACGCGAGGACCATACTCGCGGTGAGATTCCTTGCTACGAAAGATGAGGCTGACCATGGATCTGGACGACAGACTGTCCGACGTTGTCGAGGTTGCCCGGTCCCGCGCTCGCGAGGTCGACCTCGACGGACGGTTCCCCGCGGAGGCCGTGTCGGCGCTGCGTGAGAGCGGGCTCCTCGGGCTGACGTTGCCACAGAGCGTCGGCGGTCTCGGCGGGACCCCGAGGGATCTCGTCGCCGTCTTGACGGAGCTGGCTGGCGCCTGTGGTTCGACGGCGATGATCTACCTGATGCACGTCAGCGCATCCATGCCCGTGGCCGCAGCCCCGCCGGTGGGGCTGCCGAAGCTTCTGCACCAGCTGGCCGACGGGTCCATGCTGGCCTCGCTCGCGTTCTCGGAGGGGGCCTCGCGGTCCCACTTCTGGGCCCCCGTCTCGCGCGCCGACAGCAACGGCGACAACGTGCACATCAGAGCCACCAAGAGCTGGGTGACCTCAGCGGGGGAGGCAGACGTCTACGTCATCTCGACGTTGTCGGCCGACGACGAGGTGGACGAGGGCTCCGTGGACCTGTTCGTGGTTCCTGCGGACACCGCCGGGCTGAAGGTAGCCAGCCCGTGGCGCGGGATGGGTCTGCGCGGGAACGCCTCGTCGCCGATGACCATCGACGTCGAGGTTCCCGACGAGTTCCGGGTCGGGGACGCAGGATCCGGTTTCGACACGATGCTGCAGGTCGTGATGCCGTGGTTCAACCTCGGCAACTCCTCGGTGTCGTTGGGCCTCGCCAAGGCCGCTGTCGACGCCTCGGTGCAGCATTGCACCGCGGCGCGTTTGGAGCACCTCGACCAAAGCCTGTCGGCCCTCCCGACGATCCGCGCCCAGCTAGCGAAGATGTCGATCGACCTGGCGATGGCGACGGCCTACCTCGACGTCGCTGCCGGCCGGATCAGCGAGCCGCAGGACGACACGCCGCTGTTCGTCCTCGGCGTCAAGGCTGCCGCCAACGACGCCGCCTTGAAGATCACCGATGCCGCGATGCGTGTCTGCGGCGGGGCGGCGTTCTCCGAGCACAACAAGGTCGCGCGTTACTTCAAGGACGCCCGCGCCGGGGCCGTGATGGCACCGACCGCCGACGTCTTGTACGACTTCTACGGCAGGGCGATCACGGGCCAGCCGCTCTTCTGACCTCATCCAGCACGCCTCCCGAAGGAGCACCTCTCTCATGCCATCGCCACTGGTCGTCGGATCCGTCGCCTACTCCCCCAACGTCGTGACGATCTGGGAGGGCATCCGCGAGTACTTCTCCGGCAGCCCCGCAGAGATGGACTTCGTCCTGTTCTCCAACTACGGACGGCAGGTCGACGCCCTCATCGGCGATCAGATCGACCTGGCCTGGAACACCAACCTGGCCTGGGTCAGGACCACCCTCCAGACCGACGGCGCATGTCGGGCGCTGGCCCAGCGAGACACGGACACGGTCTTCCAGACCATCTTCGTCAGCCGGGCCGGTGCGGGCCTGACAAGTCTGGAAGACCTCAAAGGGATGAGGGTCGCCCTGGGCTCGCAGGACTCGGCGCAGGCGGCCATCCTGCCCGTGCACTATCTCAAGGAGGCCGGACTCGCCGACGACGATGTCACGGTGCTGCGGATCAACAGCGATGTCGGCAAGCACGGCGACACCGGACGCAGCGAGCTCGACGCGCTACGCGCTCTCGCCAACGAGGAGGCCGACGCGGTCGCCCTCGGGATCAACACGTGGGAGGCGATCGGTCGAGATGACCTGATGCCGGGGGCGTTCGAGGCGTTCTGGGAGTCACCGACATACTCGCACTGCAACTTCACCGCCATGCCGACCTTGTCCGACGATCGCGCCCAACCATGGGTCGACCACCTCCTGGCAATGGACTTCGACAACCCCCTGCACCGACCCATCCTCGAGATGGAGGGCCTGCGCGAGTGGGTCCTGCCCAAGATGGACGGGTATGCCTCGCTCTTCGACGCCGTTGAGGAACAACGGATCTCACCGACGTGGTGACGTCGTCGGTCGTGCTCGACCTCGTCGAGAGCATGATCCAGCTCCCTCTCGGGCAGACGGTCGAGGTGCGGCTGTCCGGGCCCGACCTCCAGGGCGACCACGACCTCGTGACCGAGTGGTGTCGCCGAAGCGGCAACGAGCTCGTCGAGATCGCGCCCGGCGTCGCGACCGTCAGACGCGGACCGCGCCCCGACCCGCTCATCGGTCTGGCACCGGACCAGGTGCCCGGGACGCGGCTGTGGATGTACACCAACTTCGACTGCAACCTCGCCTGTGACTACTGCTGCGTCCGGTCGTCACCACGGGCCGAACGCCGAGCGCTTGGCGTCGACCGGGTGCGGCAGCTCGCGGACGAGGCGGTCGCGGCGGGGGTCTGTGAGCTGGTGCTCACCGGGGGTGAGCCGTTCCTCCTCCCGGACATCGACGAGCTCGTGACGGCCTGCACCTCCGTGCTGCCGACAACTCTGCTGACCAACGGGATGCTGTTCCATGGGCGGCGCCTGGACCGGCTGCGGAGGATGGACCGGGAGCGGCTGGCCTTGCAGATCAGCATCGACTCACCGACACCCGCCCTGCACGACTCACACCGAGGGGCCGGTTCGTGGGCGCGCGCGATCGACGGCATCCACACCGCCCAGGCCGAGGGCTTCCGCGTTCGGGTGGCCGCGACCCTCGACCGCCCTCGGGCACACGACGTCGCGACCTTCCGCGGGTTCCTCGACGACCTCGGCATCCAGAGTGCAGACCAGGTGATTCGTTCGCTCGCACACCGCGGGGTGGCCGACGGTGGTCTCGAGCTCACGGTCGACTCCCTCATCCCCGAGGTGACGGTCACCGCCGACGGGATCTATTGGCACCCCGTCAGTGCCGACGACGAGGACCAGCTGGTCTCTCGAGAGATCTTCCCGCTCAAGGTCGCGATTGACGAGGTCACTCGACGGTTCGCCGCCTATCGAAACCGAGCGGACGAGGCGGCCCAGTGGTTCTCCTGCGCCTGACCACATTGCGGTTCGCGAACGTCGCTGGGCCACGGTTGACGCGGAGGCGCTGCGGCCTCACAGTCGGATCATGACGGCAGTCGCGAAGAGGCTCATGGGGGCGGACCTCAAGGCAGGTCCCGTCTTGATGACGGTGGTGCGGGTCGGGCTCGGGCTGATGTGGATCTCGAACCTGTCCTGGAAGGTGCCGCCCGAGTTCGGCCGCGGCAGCCAGGGCGGCCTCTACTCCTACCTCGCCGATGCCGTGGCGCACCCGGTGTTCCCGCCGTACAGCTGGCTGGTCGAGCACGCCATCATCCCCGCCTTCCTGCCCTTCGCGTGGATCACCGTCGCCGTCGAGACCGCCCTTGCCGTGCTTCTCCTGACCGGCACCTGGACCCGGCTCGCCGCGCTCTTGGGGATCGCCCAGTCACTGGCCATCGGGCTGTCGGTCGCCGCGACGCCCAACGAATGGCCCTGGTCCTACGCGCTGATGATCCTCGGGCACCTGGCGATCCTCGCCTCGTTGCCGGCCGCCCAACCCGGTGTCGACAAGGTCCTCTATGCCAGCGGCAAGCGCAGGTTGCTTGCCGGCCGGCAGCTGACCGGGTGGGGGGCGGTCGCCATCGTCGTGGGACTGTGGGCCACCGCAACATCGTTCGGAGCGCCGTTCGCCAGCGATGGGACCACGGTCGGGGTGTCCAATCTGGAGCTCCAGGTCGGGCAGTACAACCTTGTCGGCGGTCTGCTCCTCCTGCTGTTCGGCGCGGCCATGGTCCTGGCGGCCAGGCGCGGCAATGCGAGCTACACCCGGATCGTCGCAGCGGTTGCCGCGTTGGCCGCCCTCTCCGTGGTCGCGCGCTGGGGGTTCGGGTCGGTCCCCCTGGGCGGCAACGGCAGCAGCACCGCTCTGTTCCTCGTCATCGCACTGGTCGCCCTCCTGATGGGCCGGTCGATCGGCCGAGCCCACGAAGAACTGGTGCAGACCCCGGGCACCGAGCGCACGGATACCGCGACCGCGACCACCTAGCCGAACGGACGACCATCCCCGTCGCCAGCCGCACGAGCTCAGCCTCGACTCGTCGACGCTCGACTCTTCACGGCTGTGCTTTCCGACGCCCGGCTCCTCGACGGGGGCCTGCGATCTGTGGCAGGAGGGCGCGGCGAGATCCGCCCGCCGAACCGGTGGTCTACCGTCGGGCGTCTCACTCCGTCTCGACAGCGAGGAGCCGCCGTGTCGGACACTGAGCAGTTTGCCCTGCTGGTGCTTGCCGGCAGCTTGGCGGGTTTGGCTGCCGTGCTGTCCAACCGACTGTCGGAGCGGATCCGGGTCCCCACGCCGCTGCTGATGCTGGTGGGTGCGGCGGTTGTCGCGAACGTCGTTCCGGGGTTCGCGATCCCGAACGTCGTCACGGTCGAGGACGTGGTCACCCTGGCCCTCGTGCTCATCCTGTTCGACGGGGGGATGCACATCGGGTGGCGACGGTTCCGGTCTGCGGGCATCCCGATCGGTGTCGTCGGCGTGGCGGGGACGTTCCTCACCGCGGGCGCGGGAGCGGTGTTCCTGCATACCGCGTTCGGCCTGGACTGGTATCTCGCGGTGCTCGTGGCGACCGCCGTGGCGCCCACCGACCCAGCGGTCGTGTTCGCCGTCCTGGGCCGCCGGCAGATCAGGGGCCGCAGTGGCACGATCCTCGAGGGCGAGTCGGGGGCGAACGACCCGGTGGGAATCGCCCTGCTGGCAAGCCTGCTCGCTGCGGGCGGACTGTCGTGGGCGGCCGCCGGGCAGGTCGGGGTGACGTTCGTCCTGCAGATGGTCATCGGGCTCGCAGTCGGACTGGTCGGTGGGTCCGCGCTGCTGTGGTTCATCCGTCGGGTCCCCCTGCCCAACGAGGCGCTCTACCCGTTGCGCACGGTCTTCTGCGCGCTGGCCCTGTATGGGGCGGGGACGGTCGCTCACGGGTCGGGGTTCCTTGCCGTCTTCGTTGCCGGCATCCTCATCGGGGATGCCGGAGCGCCTTACAAGCGCGAGATCGAGCGCTTCCACTCGGCGTTGGCCACGTTCGGTGAGATCGTCGCGTTCCTCGTCCTCGGCCTGACGGTCGACCTCGACGTGCTGGCGCGAGCGGATGTGTGGGTGCCTGGCGTGTTGCTCGGCCTGGTGCTGACGGTGGTGATCCGACCCGTCTTCGCTGGGCTCTGCCTCCTGCCGGCCCGGTTGCGCCGCAACGAGATGGCGTTCGTGCTGTTCGCGGGCCTCAAAGGCGCCGTTCCGATTCTGTTGGGCGAGCTGCTGCGTGCCGCGCAGGTGCCACAGGCCGAGCGGCTCTACGGGATCGTCGTCGTGGTAGTCGTGTTCTCGGTGCTGGTGCAGGGGAGCCTGGTGCCGGCGGCGGCTCGGTGGCTCCGACTCCCGACGCGCGAGCTGGAGCCGGAGCCCTGGGCGCTGGGCGTGCGGCTGCGAGCCGAACCCTCCGGGGTGCACCGCCTCCGTGTCGGGGCCACGTCGCCGGCTGACGGCTCGACGGTCGCCGAGCTCGGCGACCTGGTCGAGGAACGGGTCGACGACGAGAACGGGGACAACGGAGGAATCTGGGTCAGCATGGTCGTGCGGGATCGGGTTCTCGTGGGCGTGCGCGACGACACCCGCCTCGCTGCCGGCGACGAGGTCGTCATCCTCGCCGAGTCTGCCCTCGGGTCAGCGTTGAAGGCCGCCTTCGACAGTCCCACCCGTTCGACCCGCGGCAACGGTTGAGCAGATCCCTCTCCGTCAGAGGGCACCGGGAGTCAAGCCGGGCTCGGCTGCTCGCTGCCGTTTGGTGGCAGGTCAGCGCAGGTCAGCGTTGGTCAGCGGTGGTCAGCGGTGGTCAGCGGTGGTCAGGAGAGAGCGGCGTGGCGGTGATGCCAGCGCGGTGTTCGAGGGCCACCTCGAAGCGGGTGCGGTCGCCGCGGTGGTAGGCCCGGAACGTCTCGACGGGCCGACCGCCGGCGCTGAGGCCAATACTGCTGAGGAGCAGTATCGGCGCGCCGCGCCGCAGGCCGAGGTCGCGGGCCAGCCCGGAGGTGGCCGGCCGCGCCTCGACCACCCGCTGCCCGAGCACGGGCCGGACGCCTGCCCGCTCCATGATCGCGTAGAGCGAGTGATCGCGCAGGTCCGCCGCGACCAGGCCCGGCAACAGACCCACCGGCAGGTATGTCGTGACCACCACCAACGGCACCTCACCGACGAAGCGCAGTCGGTCGAGCAGCACGACCGGCTCGCCGAGCGGCAGCCGCAGTGCCTCGGCGACCGTCTCGTCCGCCGGGACGACGTCGAACCGGCGTACCTCGCTGCGCAGGTGCATCCCGTGCGAGCTGAGGTCCTCGAAGAGCCCGGTCAGCGACTGCACGAGCCCCTGCGACGTCTTCTGCGCCGCGACGAATGTGCCGCGCCCCTTGACCCGCTCGATCACGCCTTCGAACTCGAGCTCGCTCAGCGCCTGCCGGACGACGGTGCGCGAGACGGCATACCGGCTGCAGAGCTGGTGATCACCGGGCAGCCGGTCGCCGGCAACCAGCTTTGACCGCGCGATCTCGGCCCGCAGCAGCGACTTGAGCTGGTGGTAGTAGGGAAGCGGCGACGTGCGGTCGATCCCGCTGGATGGGACGGGGTCAGCGGGCAGCCGTTCGGGGCGGTTGAGCCTCGGATCGAGCGGCTGCTCGTGCAGCTCGACTGTCATGACAGGATGCTAGGGTTCCGCCGTGCTGCTGGCGCACGATATCGGCACTACCGGTGACAAGGCCTCGCTGCATGACGACGGTGGTCGACTCGTCGCCGCGGTGACCGTCGGCTACCGCACCCACTACGGACCGAGCGGCGTCGTCGAGCAGGACCCGGCCGACTGGTGGGACGCGACCTGCGGGGCCACCCGGCAGCTGCTCGACCAGACCCACACCCGACCGCACGACGTGCGAGGGGTCTCCTTCTCCGGGCAGATGATGGGCGTCGTGCTGCTCGACGGCGCCGGTATTCCGGTGCGGCCCTCGCTGATCTGGGCCGACACGCGCAGCGGAGATCAGACCCGCGTCCTCGTCGAGCGGATCGGGCTCGAGCACAGCTACCGGCTGACCGGGCACCAGCTCAACCCCACCTACTCGCTCACCAAGCTGATGTGGGTCCGCGACCATGAGCCCGAGGTCTTTGCCCGGGCCCGACGGTGGTGCCTCGCCAAGGACTACGTCGTCTACCGGCTGACCGGCACACTGGTCACCGACCCCTCCGACGCCTCCGGCACCAACGCCTTCGACCAGCGCGCCGGCCGGTGGTCCGACGAGCTGCTGACCGCCGCCGACCTGCCGGCGGACCTGTTCCCCGAGGTCGTGCCCTCGGTGTCCCTCGTCGGTGCGGTCACCGCCGAGGCGGCGGAAGAGACCGGCCTGGCTGTCGGTACACCGGTGGTGCTCGGTGGCGGTGACGGCCCGATGGCGGCTGTGGGTGCGGGGGTGGTCGGCGAGGACGACGGCGCCTATGCCTATCTCGGCTCGTCGTCGTGGGTGTCCGTGGCGGCCCGCGAACCGTTGCTCGACCTGCCGCAGATGCGCACCATGACCTTCGACCACGTCGTGCCTGACCACTACGTGCCCACCGCGACCATGCAGGCCGGCGGTGGCTCGCTGGCCTGGGTGGCCGAGCTGCTCGCCGGCGACGACAGCGATCGCCTCACCCGCCTGGTCGCGGAAGCCGACACCGCGGCCGCGGCGACCGAGGGGCTGTACTTCCTGCCGCACCTCCTCGGTGAGCGCTCGCCGTACTGGAACCCGGAGGCGCGCGGCGCCTTCGTCGGGTTGTCGCGTCACCACGGCCGCGAGCACCTGACCCGCGCGGTGCTCGAGGGGGTGGCGTTCAACCTCTCTACGTGCGTGGCGGCCTTCCGCGACGCGGGTACGCCCGTTGACCGGATCGACGCGATCGGCGGCGGCGCCGCCAGCGGGGTGTGGCTGCAGATCCTGGCCGACGTGTGGGGGTGCACGGTGCGCCGCCGGTCGGTGGTCGAGGAGGCCAACAGCCTCGGCGCCGCAGTGACGGCCGGCGTTGGCGTCGGTGTGCTGCCGGACTTCGGCGTGGCTCGCACGCTGTCGGAGGTGACGGCGGTCTTCGAGCCGGACCCTGGGCGCGTGAGCGACTATCGCCGACGGCACCCGGTCTTCCTCGACGCCTACCGGCGGCTGGAGCCCTGGTTCTCGCAGGCGCGCCGATGACGGGCCCTGAGGCGACTGAGGCGACTGAGGCGAGTGAGGCGGTCGTGACGGGCCGGCCGTGGGTGCTCGTCGCACAACGTCGCGCAGGGCGGTCAAGCGTGACGACGATGGCCATCCCCGCCGTCCGGGACGCGTCATGAACGACGGCACCTACATGGCCTTTGTCGGCGTCTCCACCGGCGCGTCGTCCATCAGGCGTGTCTTTCCCCGATGGGCTGCCGCGCTCGAGCTGCCCACGAGCACCCTGGTCGGCCACGACCTGCCGCCCGATGCCGAGCCTGCGGCGTACCGACGGCTGGTTGGCCAGCTGCGCGACGACCCAGCGTGCGGCGGCGCTCTGGTGACCACCCACAAGATCGGGGTGTACGACGCGGCGCGCGACCTGTTCGACGAGCTCGACGAGCTGGCCACGACCTTCGGCGAGGTCTCGTCGTTGTTCAAGCGCGACGGCCGGCTCTGCGGCGCCGCCCGCGATCCGGTCACCGTGCGGCTGGCGCTCGACGAGTTCCTCCCGCCCGACCACTTCACGACCACCGGCGGTGAGGTGCTGGTTCTCGGCGCGGGCGGCGCGGGCACGGCGCTGAGCCACGCCCTCGGCGTACGCACGGACCGGCCGGCCCGGGTGACGGTGACGGCGGTGTCGGAGGATCGGCTCGAGCACCAGCGGCTCCTGCACGCACGGGCCGGGATCCACGAGGAGCTGTTCCGATACGTGCTGGTCGACCCTGGCGCACCCGCCGACGCCCTGCTCGCCGAGCTGCCGCCGGGCAGCTTGGTCGCGAACGCCACGGGGCTGGGCAAGGACCGACCCGGCTCGCCGCTGAGCGAAGCGGCGCAGTTCCCGGAGCGCGGCTACGTATGGGAGTTCAACTACCGCGGCAGCCTGGAGTTCCTGCACCGGGCGCGGTCCGCTGCCGCCCGTCGCTCGCTGGTCGTGGAGGACGGCTGGCGCTACTTCGTGCACGGTTGGAGCCGTGTCGTGGCGGACGTGTTCGCCGTGGAGATGCCGCCAGAGCGCGTGCGCCTGCTCGCCGACCTGGCAGCGCAGGCCCGGTGACGACGCCTGGAGCTGGGTCTGTGCCCACCGTCCTCGGGGACGTCGACCCGTCTCTCCTCGGGCCCACCGACTACCACGAGCACCTCTTCCAGGTCAGCCCCCTACTCCCGGATGACGACCTGACAGACGAACGCCGCAGCGGGCAGGAGGCGGCGTTGCTGGCCGCCGGCGGGATCTCGCGCCTGGTCCGGCCTACGGCGGGATGCCGGGCCTGGCCTACCTACTGCGTCGCGTCATCCCTCGACTGCGAGACCGGCTCGGCACCCAGATCCTCCACCAGCTGCTCGTGCGGTCACCGGCCCGCTTCCCACCACCAGCATGGCAAAGGGTGATCAAGGCCTTGACGTCCTGTCATGACAAGGTGTCTGCTGGGGGCCCAAGGGCAAAGGGGGTTGCATGACAGCGATGGATTCCCGTCACGTCGTGGTGACCGGGGCGAGTGGCGGGGTGGGTCTGGCGGTGTGTCAGTGGCTCTCCGATGCCGGCGCTGAGGTGTATGCCCTTGACAGTCGTCCGGGCGACGCCAAGGGGACCTTCGTGTCCGTTGACGTGACTGACGCCGAGAGTGTGCAGGAGGCGGCTGACGAGGTGCTCAGAGTCGGTGGCCGGGTTGACGGGCTCGTCGCCGCGGCGGGGGTCTCGGAGGAGTCGACCGCTTTTGAGGACCTGACTGCGCAGCAGTGGAACCGCACTATCGGTGTCAACCTCTTCGGGGTGTTCCTCACCTGCCAGACCTTTGGTCGGATCATGCTCGAGCAGGGTGACGGCCGGATCGTCACCATCGCGTCGATGTCGGGTAACCACGTCGTCAACCGGCCGCAGAAGCAGGCGGCGTACAACGCGTCGAAGGCGGCGGTCACGGCCCTGACCAAGTCGCTCGCGGCCGAGTGGGCGCCCCGCGGCATCCGGGTCAACGCCCTGTCACCCGGTTACATCGCCACCCGGATGGTGCAAAGCAAAGAAGACATGTTCACTACGTGGGTCGAACAGATCCCGTTCGGCCGGATGGCCACCCCGCAGGAGACGGCCGCGGTGGTCGGTTTCCTGTTGGGCGATGACGCGGCCTACTTCGTCGGCAGCGAGCTCCTCATGGACGGCGGTTACTCCCTCTGGTGATCACCGTGATCAGCACCGTCCCCTCCGCTCCTCCCCCATGGCGTCAGGAGAGTCAATGAGCACAGCAGCGCATGTCGAGGAACGGCCGGTGCCGCTACCGGCCGGCAAGGTGGCGTTCCGCGCCACCGGAGTCTCCAAGTACTACCCCGGCGTGAAAGCCCTCGACGGCATCGACCTCGAGGGTTACGCCGGTGAGGTCCTGGCCGTATGCGGGGCGAACGGCGCCGGCAAGTCGACGTTCGCCAAGCTCCTGGCCGGCGTCGATACGCCTACCGCGGGGGAGATCTCCGTTACCGGTTATCCGCACCCGGTGCGAAACGCGGCCGAGGCTGAGCAGGCCGGCGTGTTGATGATGCATCAGGAGCCGCTGATCATCGACGACTTCACCGTCGGCGAGAACGTCTGGCTCTACAAGCTGCGCGAGGGCAGCGACATCCGGCCCTGGGCGCAGAAGCGCAACACCAACGACCAACGTACGCGGGAGGTGCTGCAGGCCGTCGGTCTCGGACACCTGCGCACCAACGAGCTGGCCCGCGAGCTCGGCCCCGGCCAGCGCCAGATGCTGTCACTCAGCCGGGCGGCGGTCACCACCCACAAGATCATGATCCTCGACGAGACCACGGCCTCGACCAGCGAGGAGCACTTCAAGGACATCCTCGACCTGGTGAAGCGGGAGCGGGAGGCCGGCACCGCGATCATGTTCGTGTCGCACCGGCTCAACGAGGTCTTCACGATGGCCGACCGGATCGCCGTCCTGCGCAACGGCAAGCTCGTCAAGGTTGTCAAAGCCAGCGAGAGCAGCCCGGACGAGGTCACGACCCTGATGATCGGCCAGGCGCTCAAGGCCCTCGAACGACCTGCACCTGCTGCCGCGCAGGAGGAGACGCCGGTGATCTCCATCCGTGACCTCTACGGCGGGTCCGCCCGCGGCGTCTCCCTCGACGTTCATGCCGGGGAGATCGTCGGGCTCTACGGGCTGGTTGGCAGCGGTCGGTCGTCGGTGGCTCGGTCCATCACCGGGCAGAAGCGGGCCACGAGCGGCACGATCACCGTCCACGGCGACGAGGTGAAGCTCAACTCCCCGGGAGCGGCATTGCGCAAGCGGATCGCCTACCTGACCGAGGATCGCCGGCTGGAGGGCTTCGTCAAGGACTTCGACAACGGCCAGAACATGAGCCTCGTCGTCTTGCCGCGGATGGCCAAGGGCGGCGTCGTCCAGGCGAACGTCGAGAAGAAGCGCGTGCGTGAGCTGATCACGGAGTTCCAGGTCAAGGGCGGGCCGACGACCCTCACCAGCACACTGAGCGGCGGCAACCAGCAGAAGGTCGTCGTGGCCAAGTGGCTGGAGAGCGACCCTGACTTCGTGGTCCTCGACGAGCCGACGAAGGGCATCGACGTCGGGGCCCGGTCGAACATCTACGAGATCATCCACGCCGTCGCCGCGCGCGGCAAGGGCGTACTCGTCGTCTCCAGTGAAGCCGAAGAGCTGCTGTCGCTCTGCCATCGGATTCTCGTCATGCGCGACGGGCAGATCGTCAAGGAGTTCGACCCCGAGCAGGCCGATACCGACGACCTCATCCGCACCGCGCTCACCCACAACGACTGACCACCCGTGAACTCCCGCGTGACCACCCAACCCATTCCCCGCATCGGGCAAGGAGCGACACCATGACCGCCACCGTCCCCGCACAGACGCAACCGAACGAACCCCCGCCAGCCGCGCAGGAGCAGCATTCGAACCCGGTCGTCGACTGGCTGAAAAGCCAGTTCGCGCTGTACATCCTCGTTGTCCTGCTCATCATCGCCGCGGTGTCGAGCAGCGCGTTCCTGACGGCGACCAACCTCACCAACCTGTTGTTGCAGATGTCGATCATCGGGGTGGTCGTGATGGGCGAGCTCATCGTGGTCCTCACCGGTGGCATCGACATCTCCGTCGGGTCCGCTCTCGGCCTGGCCGCCGTTCTGTGCGCCGGTGTCTTCGACGGTCAGTCCGTCGTCCTCGGACTGGTCGTCGCGCTGGTTGTCGGCGCCGCCGTCGGCTTCGTCAACGGGTTCCTCGTCGCCTTCCGCGGGCTGGAGCCCTTCATCGTCACCCTCGGCATGCTGGCCCTGGCCCGCGGCCTGGTCTACGCCTACGGTCAGGGCATCCCGATCACCCCTCAAGCCGCGAACTCCTTCTCGAACATCGGCCAGGCCACCATCCTCGGCATACCCGTGCTCGCGGTCATCTGGATCCTCATGGTCCTGTTGATGGGTTTCGTGCTCACCCGCACCGTCTTCGGCCGTCGGGTGTATGCGGTCGGCAGCAACGTCGAGGCCGCCCGCAGCTCTGGCATCCCGGTCCGGGCGACGCTCCTGTCCGTCTACGTCATCGCCGGCCTGCTCGTCGGGCTCGGGGGCTGGATGTTCATCGCCCGGTTCGCCGCCGGTACCGCGACGGCGGGCAACCTGTTCGAGCTCGGCGCGATCGCGGCCGTCGTCATCGGTGGGGCGCGGCTGTCCGGGGGCCACGGCACCGTCTTCGGCGCCGTCGTCGGCACGGCGATCTTCGCCGTCATCGCCAACCTGCTCACGCTGCTCAACGTCTCGACGTTCCTGCAGGACGCGTTCCGCGGCGCTCTCATCCTGATCGCGGTCACGCTCGCCACGATCTCGTTCCGGCGCAAGGGCAAGACCGTCGCCGAGCCGGCGACGAAGTGACCACCCGAACGCTCGACGAAGAGGCCCCGATGACGCCCGGCCCCCTTCGCACCCGCACCCGCCACCGCACCGGTTACCGCACAGCGCGCTATGGATTGCTCCCCGCTGTGACGGCACTGATGGTCCTGGCCACGGCCGCCTGCGGTCAGCTCTACCCGTCGACGACGCCCGCCGCCGGCCCGCCACACGGCATCAAGTCCAACGTCAAGGAGGTCGTCGTCGGCTTCGCGCAGCAGCAGCTGCAGGCGCCGTACTTCTCCGCGATGCAGGTGCGAGCAGAGGAGATCGCGAAACAGCAGGGCTTCCAGCTGTTCTTTCAGAGCGCCAACAAGGATCCGGCCATCCAGATGGACCAGATGCAGGCGATGATCTCGCAGGGCATCGACGTGCTCATCGTCAATGCGACCAGCGTCGCGGGCCAGAAGGAGATGATGACCCAGATCGCCTCGCAGGTGCCGGTCATCTACATCGACACCAATGTGCCGGGCACCGGCATGACGGCTGTGCAGTCGGACAACGTCACGATCGGCCGTGACTCGGGCGAGATCACCGCGAAGCGGTTCGTGACGATGGGCAAGAAGAACATCAAGATGCTGCTGCTCACCGGGCCGGCCACCGACGAGTACGTCGGCCCCGCCCGGCGCCAGGGATTCCTCGAAGGTCTCACCAAGGGTGGCGTGAACTACACGATCGAGGCCAGCCAGACCGGTGACTACGCTCAGGACATCGGCCAGGTCGCGGCGGAAAACATGCTGGCCGCTCATCCGGACGTCGACCTGATCGCCGGGCTCAACGACTCGATGACCCTCGGCGCCTACGCCGTCATCAAGAACAAGGCGCAGTACAAGAACGTCTACGTCGCGGCGGCCGCCGACGGCCAGAAGGAAGCCCTCGCGCTGATCGACTCCGGCGGATGCACCGGGCGCTACATCTCCACGGGCCTCAACTCACCGTCGCTGGCCGCGGAAGAGGCGTTGAAGATCGCCGTCGACGTGGCGACGGGCAAGAAGCAGCCCGGCGACTATCCCAAGTCGTCGTTCACCAAGGCCGTGGGCATCGGCTGCGACAACATCAAGCAGTTCTACAACCCCGACAGCGTCTTCTAGCCGCCTCGTCACAACGTCGGATTCCTGGAGTACCTAGTCGTCTGACGGTGCTCTCGTATGGGCTCCGCTCAGGCGCCGTAACGGGTGCGAATGAACTCGCGGGCGTCCTTGGCGAGCTGCATGCCGTCGGTCCACGTGTTGCGCCAGATGGCAAGGTTGGACGACAGCATCGGGTGGACCACCTCGGACGAGAACGACTCGAAGGTCATCACGCCCTGGTAGTTGACCTCGTGGAGCGCGGTGAAGAACTCCTCGAACGGGACCGATCCCGTCCCCAGGGCGCCATAGCCGAGCTTGCCCGCCTCGGCTGCCGCGTGGACCGCCGCAGAGAACGAGACCTCCTCGATGTTCATGTGATAAACGTCTAGGTGGGCAACGACATTCGGCCTGTCGACCTGCTCGATGAAGGCCAGCGTCTGCTCAGTCGTGTTGAGGACATTCGTCTCGTAGCGGTTGCAGAACTCCAACCCCAGCGTGACGTCCGCTGCGGCCGCCTTGTCGGCGAGCCAGGCGATCGACTCGACCGAGTTGGCGCGACCGCGCGCGGTGACGGGCGCGGCATACCGGCCGAGCTTGGAGAAGATCACCCCGCCGAGGTAGTGGCCGCCGACGTCGCGGGTCAGTGAAACGACGTCGGCGAGCATCGCGCGTCCCCGGGCGACGCACTCTTCGTCCTCGCTCGAGATGTCGGTCTCCTCGGACAGCCCGAGGGAAAACCCTGACTGAAGGCCGTTCTCCTGCAACAACTTTGCCGTCATGTCCGCGTCGAAGGTCGTGACGTCGGGCATCGTCAGCTCGATGAGGTCATAACCGGCCTCTCGGGTGGACTCGATGGCCGTTCGGGCCTCGTCGGGGCTCCAGCCGCCGACCCACACCAGGGCGTGGATTCCGATCAGGTTCGTCATGTCGTGCTCCTCCTTTTGGACCGGTTCGGCGGACCAACGACCCACAAGTCCCGCGGCGCATTCCATGCCGGTTGGCTGACACGGATCTGGGGCTCCCAGTATCGCTGACGGGCGTCCTTGCGACCCGGGGCTCCCAGATGCATCGAACAAGATGGTAGACATTCGGGTCAACGAACGCGCGGGGACAGGGATGTGATCACACTCAGGAGAAGAGCATGCCAAACAGCCCCAACAGAATCCGCGTGACGCGCACCCACGCCACATCAACCGAATCCGTTGCTCGACCCACCCGACCTTGGCTGCCAAGCATTGCGGTCTCGTTGTGATGACCACGAGCGAAGCCAACCGCCTTGCCGCGCTGGCCGAAGATCTCAAGAGGCTCCACCACGGCGAAATGCTGGTGCTACCGAACGTCTGGGACGCCGCCAGTGCCCACGTCGTCGAGGACGCAGGATTCGCAGCGGTGGCTACGGCCAGCGCAGCCATCTCGGCGATGCTGGGCTACCCGGATGGCGAAGGCGCTCCCTGGCAGGAGATGTTCGCCGCCAACGCACGGATCGCGAAGGCGGTGCGCGTGCCGGTCACGATGGACGCTGAGAGTGGCTACGGGATGACGGCCTCCGATCTCGTCGCGCGTCTGCTCGACGCCGGCGTGGCCGGGTGCAACCTCGAAGACAGCGACCACCGTGGGGGCGCCCTGAAGAACGCTGATTCGCAGGCGAGCTGGCTGGCGGAGGTCCGTTCCGCGGCTGACGCTGCAGGTGTGCCCCTCGTGATCAACGCGCGCGTGGACGTCTTCTTGTCCACCAGCCAGGTCGCCGAGGAGGACCGAGTCGCCGAAGGGATCCGCCGAGGTCGCCTCTACAGCCAAGCCGGCGCGGACTGCATCTACCCCATCGGCGTGGTGGACCCCGAGACCCTGGCGATGTTGGTCGCAGAGATCGAGAGTCCGATCAACGGGAACAGCACCCCGCAACTGGGGTTGCCACTCCTGAGGACTATCGGTGTCGCCCGGGTGTCCTACGGCCCGCGCTTCTACCTCGCGGGTCTCGCACAGTTCGGTACAGCGATCCAGAGTCTCTAGAGAGCGACGCTCGGGACTGCCGCATTGCTCTTGAACCTCGCCGCTTTGCCGGCCGCTCCGGGAGTGACCGTGACCGCGCACATTTGCAACCGCCGAGGACGGGGTCGAGATCCCGATGGGCCGGTACACCCGTACCGACCCTCGCGTTGGCTCAGTCGCGGACCTCGTCTGCGGGTAGTTCGACCAGGTCGACCTCCGTGACCAGGTGCGGGTTCAGGGCCAGAGGCCGGGAGGGATGACCGCTCCGGGTCCGGATGGGGATGATCGGGGCCTCGGCGAGCCGGGCTGCTTCAATCTGATACTGCAGCGCTTCGCGGTCGGCCTCGGCGAGCTGCGCGGTCAGGCCGGGCAAGGGAATGCGCATAGCCGGGTCGGGCTCTCGCAAGTGGAGGACGATCTCGTAGTCCATGGACTCACCCTGTCATGTTTTGCAGCAGTCACGCCGACATTCATGACTGTGCATGGCCGGCCGCCGGAGGCTCGAGAGCGCCAAGAGTGGGTCACCTCGATTCCACCCCCGGGGTCAGGGCCAGTGTGGCCCGACGGTGCAGGACTGCACGCTCGCGGTCGTTACTGGTGCACGCAGCCGCCTCGGCGAACGCCTCGCTCGCCTGCACGTGCAGCCCGGCCCGTTCGAGCAGGTCTCCGCGCACACTGGGCAAGAGCGGCGAGCCACCGAGCGCGCGGGCGTCCAGTTCCGCCAGCACCGCGAGCCCCGCGCTCGGGCCGAACGCCCGCCCGTATGCGACCGCCCGGTTCACCTCGACGATCGGTCCCGGTGCAGCTTCGGCCAGGACGTCATACAGGGCCGCGATCCGGCGCCAGTCCGTGTCCTCGGCACGGTTGGCGCGAGCGTGCTGGGCGGCGATGGAGGCCTGCAGGAAGTACTTCCCGACCGCGTTGCCGTGCCCGGCGAGCAGCTCGGCCCGCTGAAGGGCGGCCAGTCCGCGGCGGATCAGCATCGTGTCCCAGCGGGTCCGGTCCTGCGCCTCCAGCAGGACCGGCTCACCCTGCGCGTCGAGCCGGGCGGCCATCCGCGAGCCCTGGATCTCCAGCAGCGCCTGGAGTCCGAGCGCCTCGGGCTCGTCGGGGACGAGCGCGACCAGCATCCGTGCGAGCCTCATCCCCTCGTTCGCCAGGTCAGGGCGCATCCAGTCCGCGCCGGCTGTGGCGGTGTAACCCTCGTTGAAGATCAGGTAGATCACGGCCATCACGTCGTCGATGCGGCTGGTCCGCTCCGGACCTGTGGGCAGCTCGAACTCGGCGTCAGCCGCGGACAGGGTCTTCTTGGCTCGCGAGATGCGCTGACCCATGGTGGATTCGGTGGTCAAGAACCCGCGGGCGATCTCGGCGGTGGTGAGTCCGCCGACCAGACGCAACGTCAGTGCGGCACGGGACTCGGCAGTCAGTGCGGGATGGCAGGACAAGAAGATGAGCCTCAGGACGTCGTCCTCGATCTCATCAACCTCGCCGTCGAGGTCGGGCATCGCCACCCTCTCTGCGCCGCGGGCGTGTTCGAGCTCCGCGGTCTTGCGGCGGAGGTTGTCGGCGCGCCGGAAGTGGTCGATGCCGCGCCGCCTCGCGATGGTCATCAGCCACGCGATCGGGTTATCCGGGACGCCGGTCGTCGGCCACTGCTCCAGCGCGGCCACGAGTGCGTCCTGCGCGAGGTCCTCAGCGAGCTCCAGATCACGCGTCATCCGGGTGAGAGCGCCGACGAGGCGGGCCGATTCGGCCCGCCACGCCGCGACGATGGCCTCGTTCGAGTCAACCGCACTGGTCTCTGACGGCACGCTGCCAGCGTAGTGAGTCGTGCCAGTGGGAGTCAGTCGCCCGGGGCGTCCGGGCCGGTGGAGATCTGGCGAAGGGTCGAGATCACCGTGACCTCGGGCCAGTGCGTCGCGTGGAGCTCGGCGAACTCCCGCTGGTCGGCCACGGCCTCCTCGAGGCTGTCGTACTGCAGGATGGACCAGCCGCCGACGACCTCCTTGGCTTCGGCATACGGTCCGTCGACCCGGCTGATCTCGCCCTGACGGACCACGAAGTTCACGGCGTCCTCAGTTCCGTACAGACCGCCTCCGTCGAGGAACACACCCTTGGCGGCCCGCTCGCCGATGTGGGCATCCATCGCGTCGAACAACGCTTGGGGCGGCGTGCCGGCACCCTCTTCCATCCTCACAAATCCCATGAAACGCGGCATCTTGATCACTCCTTCTGGTTGACGGGGAGTTGCTTCTCGCTTGTACGTCGAACGGCTGTCAGTGTCTTCGACATCACGCATCGACGTCTTTGACACCGGCCTCCAGCCAACCGGCGCCGACGCCTCAAGGCGCGCTGTACACCGTCGCGCACGGGCAGCCCATGCTTACCAGGACGAACCTCGACGCCGGCCCTGTCCGACCGATGACTTTTGCGAAGCTACGGAGTCGCAGTGCTAGCAGCCGCGCCCAGCGGGGGTGCACCAACATCGTAAGAAACGAGCAAGCATGGCCAGGTTCATCATCAACGGTTACGTCGATCGGTCCGGGCACAAGGCAACCACGCTAGCGGCCCGCGATGCGTGATCCACGATCCCGGAAGGGTGTGGGAGCGGGAAGTGAGTTCTCGCCGCCAACCGTCACCCCGGTTCTCGTGGCGGAGCTGCTCGCCGAGGGCGAGCGGATGCCGGTCTACGTGCACGTCATCGAGCATCCCGACGCGCGGGTGCTCGTCGACACCGGTATGACGCAGCTGCACCCGGCGGTAGCCGACATGGATCCACGCCTGATTCCACTGAGCGCGCAGGCCGACTTCGACCTGGCCAGCATCGACATCATCATCAACACGCACCTCCACTTCGACCACTGCGGCGGCAACCACCTCTTCGCGGGCCGACCGATCCTCGTCCAGCGCCGGGAGCTCGATGACGCGCGCAGCCAGGACGACTACACGATCCGTGCGTGGGTCGAGGCGCCCGGCGTGCAGTACGTACCCGTGGACGGGGCGCTCGAGCTGCTTCCGGGGATACGGCTGGTCCCGGCCCCGGGCCATACGAGAGGATCGCAGGTAGTCGTCGTCGAGACGGGCGGGCGTTCAGTCGTCGTCGGCGGCGACATGGCCGTCTGCTTCGCTGAACTCGACGAGCCGCGCACCGAAGGCCAGCGGCTGGTCCGGGCGCTCGACCCTGAGCAGGTCTGGCTCTCGCACGAGCACCAGCCGTGGCGGCCGCAGACCCGGATCGGGTTGCGGTAACCGCGGAGGATCTGCCTCTCGTCGAGTCCGTGCGTGAGTCTGCTTACACCCACTGACAGCCACGAGGTGGTCGCGCTCGCGCCCACAACGCCCGTGATGTGCCACGCGTTGATCGTGTCGTCGTGTTGCATGCTGCGCTGAGGTTCGCCACCGCACCTGCCCAGGACCGCGTGGCAAACCATCAGCTGGCCGCGCCAGAACGATGCGACGCACCAGGGCGCCCGGCAACCGGTGGTCTGCCGCCGGCGTGGGGGAACGCCGGCGGCCGACCTGGTCCGGTGAGCGGTTGGCGCGTCGAGCCAGGGGGGTGGCCTTCGCGAACTCGTCTGTCTCACCCCGAACTCGTTCCAGTTTGCCACGCCCAGCAACCGGTTGGAGTTGTCCGGACGGATATATCCGGATCACGTGCTTTCCCCCCCGATGGCTTCCTCGCGTGAGGCGTGGGGCAACGCCAACGACCAACACGAGGCCGCTTCCCCAGGACGGCGGGAGGCCCTCGGGGGTCACCCCACAAAGGACGTTCGTCGCCTGCTGGAGAGCGTGCAGCAGGCAGGAGACGGACAGCACAACGAGCATGACCTGGTGCGGTGAGGCAAACTTTACTTGTCACAGGGGGAGGAAGTTTGATGTGGACCCAGCCGGTGTGCTGGCCCAACGTGAACATGCCGTCAGACTGGTCACAACTAGGGCGACGGCAACTACTACCGCGCTCCGCGCATTCCAGCGACGCCGCGCCTGCGAGCCGGAGGGTGAGTGCAACGACGCGCGCGCCCGGAGTCAATCCGCGCTTGCCTCTTGGCCCGGAGCAATAGCTCGTCCCAGGTTTTGCCGCCGCCAGTCCCGCCGCGAGACCCGCGGGTGGTCTCAGATACATGCCGACCGCCCAGGTAGGGGCAGGTCGGGGCCCAGCCCGCGTCACGGTGAGGCCAACTCAGATGGACACAGCCTGTCGAGATCGGAGCGGGCATCGACGCGGACGTCTCTGACTGCGAGCTCCGATGGCCGGTGGCGCTTTGCAGGCGGCACGATATGGCCATGACCAGAGACGGGGCCGCATACCAGCCGGAGCAGTGGCACGACCTGGCGATCGCCTTGGCTGGAGCCTCTGCCGCGCTGACCGGGTTGCTCTTTGTTGCGGTGTCGATCAACCTGAGCCGGATCCTGGCTACCCGCACGCTGACGATCCGAGCCGTCGAGACGTTGCTGATGCTTGTCAGCCTGCTGCTGCTTGCCCTACTGATACTGGTTCCGGGCCAACCGGTCACGGCGCTCGGAGCCGAGATTGTCGTCCTCGGTCTCCTTGGCCTTTCGCCGTTGATCGGTCGCCTCCGACAGCGCGACGCCCACCGGAACGGTGGTTGGCGTGCTGCCTACCCGATCGTCGTGACGGTCGCTGCGGCTGTTCCGCTGCTCGTCGCCGGGCTCAGCCTCATCTCAGGCCGCGGCGGTGGGCTGTACTGGCTGGGGGCGGCGATCGTGTTGTCGTTGTGTGGGGCGGTGGTCAACGCCTGGGTGCTTCTGGTGGAGATCCTACGTTGACGTCAGTTGGCTGGTCATCCGGCGGCCATCCTGGCCAGTGTGTTGTCGAGCCAGTCGAACACGACTCGGTGGAAAGTGTCACGACCGGTCATCTCACAGTGCCCGGACACGTCGTCTCCCCCTCCAAACTGGACGAACTCCGTTGGGCATACGAGCTTCTCGGCCAGGGCCCCCGCGGCCGCGCTCAGGTCGTCGCCCGCAGTGCCACAGACGAACGTCGGGCACTCGATGAGGTGCTCGCGCCCCTTGAGGGTGTACTCCCGAGCCAGAGCCAGGAATTCCATCGGGTCGTTGACCTGATGGACCCAGAGGTTACGTCGCAGAGCCCAGCCCGCGGACGGTTTCTTCATCGTCGACTCCAGGGCCTTTTCGAGGACTTGCAGGACGACCTGGTTGCCGTCTGGGAGCCGGTGGGCCAGGACTCCCGGGATCCGCGCGATCGTGGCGTCGTACAGGTCGTACGGTCCGCAGTCGGAAACACAGGCGGCCAGACGGTGTTCGCCGCTGGCTGCCCTGGGCGCCGTGTAGCCACCGAAGCTCCAGCCCATGAGCGCCAATCGGGCGGGATCCAGTTCGGGTCTGGTCAGGGCGAAGTCTACGACCGGCCCGACCACGTTCTCCCAGTCCGGCCGGAACGGGATGCCCTGGTCGAGGATGACCGAACCCTGCCCCGGTCCGTCGAAGGCCAGGACGTGGTATCCGCGCTCGAGGGCGGCAGCGCCGTTCGCAAAGTAGAGCTCCTCGACCGTGCCGTCATAGCCGTTGGTCAGGATCATTGTCGGAGCGGGCCCCATCGCCGCAACCCAGTCCGGCGCCAGGAACAGGTAGCCAGGCAGCGTCGTCCCCTCGTAGGGGATCTCGACGATCTCCGGCGGACGCCGCAAGAGGGCAACGCCTTTGCGGAACGTCTCGGTCTGCTTGTGCGAACAGTGCCGGAACCGGTCGTCGACCGGCGCGCCCATGAGGAAGATCGCGGCGGTCCGGTAGTAGTTTGATGACCTCAGGTACGCGTTCCGCGCACTGACCACATGGCCTGCCACCGCGCTGGTGGCGGCCAAGGCCTCGACCCGCTCCGCCGTCGACAGCCACTCCCGATGCCACACCTCACCGTTGGTCTTGGTGATCCGCGCGGCCGTCTCGAAACACTCACCGATCTCAGCCCCGCCGGAGTGTGCATACGCCAACGCTCGCACGAACTGCGCATCGAACAAGTCGTCGTGCAACGCCAACGTCATGGCACTCCTATCCCGAGATCGCCAGTCATCCATGATGGCGGATGCTGACCACCTGTTGACGGCGACGCCCGTGTAGTTGATGAACCGTCTGCGGTCGGCGGAGACGGGCCGCGACAACTGAAATCTACCGCTTGGCACAGACGTGAGTCGGCATCCCCACACCGCTCGCCACGTCACGCCGCGACCCGCAGCCCGGCCCGGCCAGCGACGGCCCGCCGGGCCTGGACGCAAGGGTGGGCGGTGATCCGCAACCTCGATCGCCGGGCGCTGACCGCGATTGCCAAGGGAGGCCCAGCCGACTCTTCACCCGAGCACGCGCCCGCTCCACGATCAACACGACCGTGCTGGTGAGCAGGCCCGTGGGCAGCCCTCGTGCCGCGAACGCCAGCTTGGCGTTCGCAATGACGTCGTACTTGTGCGACGCAGGATCGCTCCCCAGCGGTTGTCGCCGAGCGGGTTCAGCACCTTATCGTTTGCGGTGTCGTTGTGGTCGCGTCGCCGGAAGTGATGTGAGCCTCGCGATAGACAACGTCTCATGCGGTTGATAGGCGTCCGTCCGTCCGGCCCGAGGCCGAGGACGGCGCGCCAGCACAGCCCACAGGCCCGGCCGCGCGGCGGTCCGCACCCTTAACACCCAAGAGATCGCCTACGAGCCGGCAGTGTTTTCCTGGCGCGCTCTTGCGCCGTGCCTGCTGACCGAACCGCTGTCATCGCGGCTGGGGAGAGCACGAGCCCCGAACCGTGTGGACCGGTTCGGGGCTCTGTGACCTGCTGTTTTCTGTCTCAACACAGAGTGCGCCCGAAGAGATTCGAACTCCCAACCTTCTGATCCGTAGTCAGATGCTCTATCCGTTGAGCTACGGGCGCGGGTCGTGACACCCGCACCGGACCGGCGGGCGACAACGACTGGCAAGACTACCGGCATGCATCGTGCCGACGAAATCCGCTGTCTACCGTGGTCACGGTGAGCCGCACGGAGCGCCGATGCCCGATGCCCACCTCGGCAACGGGTGCGCCGTCGGCACAGTCATCCCCACTCTCGGCGCCATCATGCCGGCTGCCGTGGGTGACGACATCGGCTGCGGGATGATGCTCGGTGCGGACCCAATGGACCGCGGACGAGCTGCCTGCCGAACAGCGGACGCTGCGCGAGGCGATCGAGGCGGCCGTCCCGCTCTCGGCCGGGCGGTACAACCACGTTGTCACGCGAGAGCACGTCAGGCAACGGCTCGCCGACATCCCGGGCATGGGTACCCGGTCCTATGTCGTAACGGGCAAGGGGTATGCGCCTGCCCTTGACTCGGCGCCGCACGGCGCGGGCCGTGAGTATGGCCGGATGCACGCCAAGCGGACGTTCTCTTATGAACAGCTGGTCGCATCCATGGACGGCATCGAGTGGTCCGGGTCTCAGGCGTTCGTCGACGAGATCCCCGGCGCCGACAAGGACATCGACGTCGTCATGCACGACGAACGGGACCTCGTCGAGATCGTCCACACGCTCCGCCAGATCATCGACGTCAAGGGTGCCTGGCCTCAGGCGGCGCGGCCGACAGAGGTCGGACCCTCGTACGGGTCGACTTCCATGAGACGCGCAGAGGTCACGAAAGCCCCCGACTGACAGGTCGGGGGCTTTCGTGTGCGGACGGGTGCTGAGGACTCAGCGACTCGTCACACCTGGTTCATGCCGTCTCGGACGATCTCAGATCGCGGAGACCTTCTCGGCCTGGGGACCCTTGGGGCCCTGGGTGACCTCGAACTGCACGCGCTGCGCCTCGTCGAGCGAACGGTAGCCGTTGCTCTCGATGGCGGAGTAGTGGACGAACACGTCGGGGCCGCCACCATCTTGGGCGATGAAGCCAAAGCCCTTCTCAGCGTTGAACCACTTGACGGTGCCTTCTGCCATGGGGATATCTCTTTCTGATGAAACCAGCGAGATGTCACGGGAATCGCGACTCTCGAGCTGCGGCTCTGACCCCCTGGCTCCTGACGGAACCGGTACTGACAAACAAAAAACCCGCGCGATGGCGGGTCCGTCTTCGTCGTGCGAGGAACTTTCACTGCAACCGGGGCAAACCTTACCAGGGTTTGCCCAGCATGGGGAGTCCCGAATTTCGTCGGTTCCGAGCGACCCCAGGGAGAACCCCGTTCGGGATCTCAGGCCTGGCCCGGCGCCTGCGCTTGCTGCTGCGGCGCTTGCTGCTGGGTTCCTTGCTGGCCGTTCTGCTGGCTTCCCTGCTGGCCGTTCTGGCGGGTGCCCCCACCTGGACCGAAGCCCCCACCGGGCGCGAACCCGCGTCCGCCTGCGCCTGGCCCGAAACCCCCGCGGTGATGGGTTCCTGCCGAGATGCCGTTCGGCGACGCAACCGCCGCGCCGAGGGCGCCCCCCGTCGTGAACGCCAGCACGATCGCCCCGATCACCGCGGTTCGCTTCCCGCTCCACCGGTTTGGTGCGGGAGTCACGCCCACCGCCGCGACTGTCGGCGCATCCTGAGGCCCAGGTGCATCACGAGGTGCCGGGGGCGGGTTCCAGACAGTCACGATGACAATCTTTGCCGCAGCCCTGTGCTGGCCCTGTGGAAGGCATATCGTCGTGCTGAGACAGCCACCACAGATCGTCCACAGACAGGACACAGGATCAACACATGACCCGCCAAGCCTGGCTTCCCACCATTTGAGGTATGACGAACGTGACGACCAGGGCACAGAAGCTCCAGCGACCCGACGGGAGCGCCCCGCGCGTGCTCGTCGTCGACGACGAGCACAACCTCACCGAGCTGCTGAGCATGGCGCTGCGGTACGAGGGCTGGGACGTCAAGTCCGCCGGCTCCGGTATGGCTGCCGTCCGCGCTGCCCGCGAGTTCGAGCCCGACGTCGTCGCCCTCGACATGATGCTGCCGGACATGGACGGCCTCGAGGTCCTGCGCAAGCTGCGCGAGACCAACGAGCGCATCCCGGTGCTGTTCCTCACCGCGCGCGACGCCGTCGAGGACCGCATTGCTGGGCTCACGGCCGGCGGCGACGACTACGTCACCAAGCCGTTCAGCCTCGAAGAGGTTGTCGCCCGGCTCCGCGCCCTCATGCGGCGCACCGCGATCGTCGCGGCAGACGACGACGACTCGGTCCTCACGGTGGGCGACCTGTCACTCGACGAGGACAGCCACGAGGTCGTGCGTGGCGGAGCCAACATCGCGCTGACCGCAACCGAGTTCGAGCTGCTGCGCTACCTCATGCGCAACCCCAAGCGGGTGCTGTCCAAGGCGCAGATCCTGGACCGCGTGTGGAACTACGACTTCGGCGGCCAGGCCAACGTGGTCGAGCTCTACATCTCCTACCTGCGCAAGAAGATCGACGCCGGCCGTGAGCCGATGATCCACACCATGCGAGGCGTGGGGTATGTCCTCAAGCCTGCAGTCTGAGCAGATCACCGCACCCCCGGCTGCACCGCCGGCCGTCGACGGGCCCACACCCACGCCGCCCATCGACTCGGGCTCGCCTGCGACGCGGCACTCGCCCCCCATCTGGCTCACTGGGTCTCGCTGGACACTGCGAGCCAAGCTGGTCGCCTCGATGCTCGTGCTCTTCGCCGCGGTCACCCTGTCGACCGGCGCCGTGACCACGGTGGTGATGCGCAACTACCTCTACGGCCAGGTCGACCAGCAGTTGCAGGACTCGCTCCACCGGCCCGGCCCTGTTCAGGGGTTGTCGCCGGGCGGCCGTGAGACCTACGGGCGAGGTCCGGGCAACGAAGGGCTCGCCGCCGTCACCACCCTGGACGGCACGTCGCAACAGGGTTACGCCGCAGGCCCCGACAACCAGCGGGTAGCCCTGACGACGGCTCAGCTCAATCTCATCTTCCAGGCCGGGGTCGGCACGCAACCGAAGAACCTCGGCCTTGGTGCAGGCCTGGGCACCTACCGGCTCATGGCTGGGCAGGTCATCGCCACCTTGAGCGACGGGAGCACGGTGCCGGCGACGATCGTGGTCGGGCTGCCGACCGCCCCCGAGGACCAGACCATCCAGCGGATGGTCCTCGCCGTGGTGAGCGGGGTTCTCGCCGGACTCGTCATCGTCGTCCTTGCGGGAACGTGGCTGGTCCGTCGCAACCTCAAGCCACTCGACCGCATGGCCGCCACCGCGACCCGGGTCGCGCACCTCCCCCTGTCCTCCGGGAGCGTAGACCTCGTCGAGCGGGTTCCGTCCGCTGACACCGACCCGCGCACCGAGGTCGGCAAGGTGGGCTCCGCCCTCAACGAGATGCTCGACCACATCGACGGAGCACTCACGGCCCGGCACCTGAGCGAGGAACGCGTACGTCAGTTCGTGGCGGACGCGAGCCACGAGCTGCGTACGCCACTGGCCTCGATCCGCGGGTACGCCGAGCTGACCCGGCGCGAGCGCGAGCCCGTTCCCGAAGGTGTCAGCCACGCCATCGGGCGGGTCGAGTCCGAGGCGATGCGGATGAGCACCCTCGTCGACGACTTGCTGCTGCTCGCACGTCTCGACGCCGGCCGCCCCCTCGACTGCGAGGACGTCGACATGTCGGAGATGGTCGTCAACGCCGTCAGCGACGCCCACGCGGCTGCACCCGACCACTCCTGGCGGCTGGACCTGCCCGACGAGCCGGTCGAGGTCCGGGGTGACCCCGCCCGCCTGCACCAGATCGTGGCGAACCTGCTCGCCAACGCACGAACCCACACGGCGCCCGGAACCGTCGTCCTGACCCGCATCGGTCGCGACTCGGACCACGTGCGAATCAGCGTCCAGGATAACGGTCCCGGAGTCCCAGAGTCTTTGCAGCCCAATGTTTTCCAACGGTTCGCCCGCGGCGACTCGTCGCGCAACAGGGCCGCCGGCAGCAGCACGGGCCTCGGGTTGTCCATCGTGGCCGCCGTCGCCCAAGCGCACGGCGGCACGGTCGAGCTCACCAGCCGACCGGGTAACACCACGTTCACGGTCCTGCTCCCGGCCTGACGCCCTGGAGATGGGTGATACCGCTCGGATTCGCGACCGGTATCACCCATGTCCGGGTCGGCTCTGGCGGCCGGAAGGCTCATCACCGGACCTTTGGCTCGCCACAGGAACCGCACAGTGCTGGACCGGATCGTCGTCGTCATGGACATCACCACCCTCTCCCGGGACTCGCACGGCGCGCGTGTCGTCCCCGCGCTCGGCGCCTCGTCCGAGCTCGACAGCGGGGCCGGCATACCCGCTCAGCCGGTCTCCCGTGTCCAGCGTCTGTGGCGCGGACCCACGAACGAGCCGAGCTGGGCGCGCCCGGCGCTGCTGACGCTGCTCGTGGCCACGGCCGCCTTCTACCTGTACAACCTGACTGCGAGCGGCTGGGCCAACTCCTTCTACTCTGCTGCGGTGCAGGCGGGTTCGGCCAACTGGGAGGCCTTCCTGTTCGGCTCCTCGGACGCCGCGAACTCGATCACGGTCGACAAGCCCCCGGCCTCCCTCTGGGTGATGGCCCTGTCGGTCAAGCTCCTCGGGTTGAGCTCGTTCGCCATCCTCATGCCGCAGGTTCTCATGGGCGTCGCGAGCGTCGGGGTGCTGTATGCCACGGTGCGGCGACACTTCGGAGCGGCGGCCGCGCTCATCGCCGGCGCGACGCTCGCGCTGACACCGATCGCGGTCTTGATGTTCCGCTTCAACAACCCCGACGCTCTGCTCACCCTGCTCATGGTGCTCGCCGCCTGGGCAACGGTGCGGGCCATCGAGAAAGCCTCGCTGCGCTGGTTCCTGCTGGTGGGCGTGTTCATCGGGTTCGCCTTCCTCACCAAGACCCTTCAGGCGTTCCTCGTGGTGCCCGGCTTCGCGCTGGCCTACCTCGTGGCGGCGACGACGACGTTCGGCAGACGGGTCGTGCACGTGCTGCTGGGCGGCGTCGCGATCATCGTGTCGGCCGGCTGGTGGGTCGCGCTGATCGAGCTGATCCCACAGAGCATGCGTCCGTACATCGGCGGCTCCCAGAACAACTCGTTCCTCGAGCTGACGTTCGGTTACAACGGGTTCGGTCGGATCACCGGTAACGAGACCGGTTCCATCGGTGGGGGAGGCGGGGGCGGCACCGGCACCGGCACCGGCACCGGCATGTGGGGTGCCACCGGCCTGACCCGCATGTTCGACTCCGAGATCGGCGGTCAGATCTCGTGGCTGATCCCCGCAGCCCTGATCCTGCTCGTCGCCGGACTGGTCCTGCGCGGTCGGCGGCCGCGCACCGACAGCCGCCGTGCTGCATACCTCGTCTGGGGTTCCTGGCTCATCGTGACGATGGTGACGTTCTCGCTGATGGCCGGCATCTTCCACGCGTACTACACGATCGCCCTGGCGCCGGCCGTCGCTGCCCTCCTGGGCATGGGGGCCGTCGAGGCCTGGCAGCGCCGGGACACCGCGATCGGACACCTCACCCTGGCGGTGGCGACCGCGGCCACGTCCGTCTGGGGCTTCCTGCTGCTGTCGCGTAGTACCGACTGGAACTCCTGGCTGCGCGTCGTCGTCCTCGCGGTCGGTCTCGCCGCGGCGCTCGGGTTCCTGGTGCTCCGCCGGATCCATGCCCGCGCCCTGCCCGTCGTGATCGGCGCCGCAATCGTGGCCTCGCTGCTCGGTCCGGCTGCCTATTCGGTGCAGACCGTCAGCACGGGCCACAGCGGCTCCATCGTCGACGCCGGCCCGACCGTGGCCGGAAGCACGGGTGGCGGTCCGGGGGGCTTCGGTGGTGGTCCGGGGGGCTTCGGTGGCGGCCAACGCGGCGGTGTCCCTGGCCAGACGCAGGGCGGTGCGCAAGGTCAGGCGCCCGGTGGGGCGACCGGCCAGGCTCCCGGTGGCACGACGGGCGCAGCGCGCGGCGGTGGCCTCGGCGGTCTGCTCGACGCCTCCACCCCGAGCACGGCAGTCGTCTCGGCCCTGTCGGCGAACGCCAACCAGTACACCTGGGTCGCCGCGGCGATCGGGTCGCAGAACGCGGCCGGTCTGCAGCTGGGCACCCAGCTGCCGGTGATGGCGATCGGCGGGTTCAACGGCAGTGACCCGTCGCCCACGCTCGCCGAGTTCCAGGCATACGTCTCAGCCGGACAGATCCACTACTTCCTCGCCGGCGGCGGTTTGGGTGGCGGCAACAGCGGGGGCAGCAACGCCTCGTCGCAGATCTCGACCTGGGTGCAGTCGAACTTCACCGCGGTCACGATCGGAGACTCGACGTTCTACGACCTGACGCAGCCGCTGACCGGTGCCGCGGGCAGCACGACCGCCACCACCACGGCGACGGTCTGACATGGCTGCCTCGACCCTCACCCCACCCCTCACCCCGCCGGTCGGTCCCTCGGTGACACCCCCAACACACCCCACGGTGACCCGAATCGTCGAAGCACCCCTTCGTCTGCGCAGCCAGGTGGGGAGGTTCGCGGTCATCGGAGCCGGTTGCACGGTCCTGAACCTCGCCCTTCTCGCCCTGCTCACGGCTCCGCTCGGAGCGCAGACCGCGAACTTCGCCGGCCTGCTCATCTCCACGGTGGTCAACACGGCAGCGAACCGCGCCTGGACCTTCGGGGTGCACGGCGGCGGCGGGCTGGCGCGGCACCACGTCCAGTCACTGATGGTCTTCGGGGTCTCCTGGTGTGCGTCCAGCGCGGCGCTGGCGCTGCTGGCCCTGCACTCTGCGCACCCGTCGACGCTGGCGACGGTGGCAACCGTGGCAGGCGCCAACGCGCTGTCCACGGTCGTCCGTTTCGCGGCGATGAGGTCGTGGATCTTCCGGTCGCCCCGAGTCGCGTCCTGACGCCCTTTCAGTGGTTCTCAGTGCCTTCTCAGTGCTGGCACCGACCGCGAGGACAGCCCGAACCGTGTGGTTCGGGCTGGCCTCGCTGTGGTCCCGGATTAGTCCGGGGACCAGCCGGCGGAGGCGGCGGGATTTGAACCCGCGAGGGGTTTTACCCCCAACCCGCTTAGCAGGCGGGCGCACTAGGCCACTATGCGACGCCTCCAGCTCGGACCCGACCAGACCGTGGACGAGCGACGGTCGGAGCCAGCACAGGCTACCGGGGCCTCGGGGACGGACCAAACCACGCCGCCGTTCCGCCCGCCACCGTCCCGACCGCCGCTCCCCCCGCTGCTGTGAACTCCCGGTGCGGCCCGGCCTATCTGAGAGTCCAACCTGGTTTTCGCAGGTATTCTGCGGCGGGGCGACCCAGACCCCTCCCACTCGAAGTGAGCGTGCATGACCTCGGACAGCCCCGGCGACACCCCTCTGGGTGCCCGGACCCGGCAACGCCAAGAGGTCCGCCGCGGCGCACGGCGCTCGGCGCGGCATACCGTCGCGGCGATCATCCCCGGAGCGGGACTCCTCGGCACACGCTACCGCCGGTTCGGCTTGCTTCTGCTCGCCGTCCTGGTGCTGGGCGCGGTCGCTCTCGCGCTCACGCTGGCCGCCAGAGGTGCCACCACGACCGCGCTGTCGCTGGCCGTGCGTCCCGACCTGCTGCTGACCCTAGCCGGAGGGGCGACCATCGGGGGCCTGGTCTGGATCTTCTCCATCATCCTCACCCACCGCGGCACGATGCCCGCGCGGACGGACCGGAGCTCGCGGTTCGGGCTACGCGCGCTGACCGGGTTCATGTGCCTTCTCGTCGCGTTGCCCGCCTTCCAGGTGGTCAGATACTCGCTGATCCAGCGTGACGTCGTCAGCTCGGTCTTCGGCGACCTGCCCTCCAAGGCGGTGGGCGGCAACAGCGGCAGCTCCAACCCCGAGTCGACGGTCTCGCCCGACCAGTCGGCGCCGGATCCGTGGACCGGCGTGCAGCGCGTCAACATGCTCCTCATCGGCTCCGACGCGGGCAGCGACCGGACGGGGGTGCGCACCGACTCGATGGTCGTCGCGAGCATGGACCCGCAGAACGGCAACACCGTTCTGATCAGCGTGCCGCGCAACCTCCAGCGAGCGCCGTTCCCGGCGACCAACCCACTGCACAACCTCTATCCCAACGGCTACTACTGTGCCGCCGCCCCCGGTGACGAGTGCATGATCAACGCCGTCTGGGGTCTGGCCGAGGGCAACAAGGGGCTCTTCCCCGCAGACCCGAACCCCGGGTTGACCACGACCCGCGACGTCGTCGGTGCCACCCTCGGCCTCACCATCGACTACACCACGGTCATCGACCTGTCGGGTTTCCAGGCACTCGTGCAGGCCATGGGAGGGGTGACGGTCAACGTCACCGAACGGCTGCCGATCAACGGCTACCACCCGAACAACAACCCCGCCCTCATCGCCGGGGTGGAGGGGTGGATCGAGCCAGGCGTCCAGAAGCTCGACGGCTATCACGCCCTCTGGTATGCCCGCTCTCGCCTGACCTCCGACGACTACTCACGAATGCGGCGCCAGCGCTGCCTGATCGGGGCACTCGTCGACCAGGTCAACCCCGTGAGCATGCTGAGCAGGTACCCCGAACTGGCACAGGCGGCCAAGGAGGACATCAGCACCGACGTGCAGGTCACCCAGCTGCCGGCCTGGGTCGACCTCATCCAGCGACTCCAAAAGGGCACCATCACGTCGCTCACCTTCACCAACGACGTCATCAACTCGGCGAACCCCGACTTCAGCAAGATGAGAGCCCTCGTCCAGGACGCTCTCAGCGCGGCGACGCACACTGCCACCACGAACCCGACGGCCACGCCCTCGACGACCACCGCCCCATCGACCACCGCCCCACCGACGTCGAGACCCGGTGCGAAGCCGAGCAAGACCACGACACCCAAGGCCACCACGAGCACCAGCACGACGGTCAGCGCCCCCCCCGACAGCATCGTCGATGTCAAGTCGGCGTGCTGACGCCACCCGGCCCAGCCCGCGTTCATGCAGAGGTCCCGGCGGGCTACTCGACGCGCTGGCACCGCGTCATATGACCAGAGCCCCGTCTCGCGGCGGATATCCTGCCGCCGAGACCTGACGGAACCAACGGAAGGTGCAGATGTCCGCGTACGACCAAGGCGGCAGCCAGACCGGCGCGCGGACCCGAGTCCTGCATCAAGACCGGCGTCTGGCCCGGCGGTCCGTCATCCATACGATCGTCGCCATCATCCCCGGGGCGGGGCTGCTGGGCACCCGCTACCGACGCCTGGGCGCGATCCTGCTCGGCATCCTCGCCACCGTTCTGGTCGTCGGCGCTTTGGTGGTCTTCGCCAAGGGTGCGGTGTCGACGGCCCTCAACATCGCGGTCAACCCGACCTCGCTGATGTTCCTCATCGTCCTGACGGTCGTCGTCGCGGTGGTCTGGATCCTGTCGATCGTGCTCACCCACGCGGGCACAGTGCCGCGGCGCACGGACCGCAACACCCGCCGGGGGCTGCGGATCCTCACCGCCGTGATGTGTGTGCTGGTCGCCCTGCCCGCCTTCCAGGTGGTGCGCTTCGCCCTGATCCAGCGTGACGTCGTCGGCACCGTCTTCTCCGGACCGTCCCTCGGTGGCCTGACGCCCTCCGACGGGGCTGCCGCTCCGGACCCGAGCTCGTCAGACCCCTGGAGCGGTGTCGACCGCGTCAACCTCCTGCTCGTCGGCTCCGATGCCGGCAGCGACCGCCAAGGTCTGCGTACCGACTCGATGGTGGTCGCGAGCATCGACCCGCAGACCGGCCACGCCACCTTGATCAGCCTGCCGCGCAACCTCGAGCGGGCCCCCGTCCCCGCCAATGACCCGCTGCACTCCTTCTTCCCCGACGGCTTCTACTGTCCGACGCGGGGCACCGGTCACGACTGTCTGCTCAACGCGGTGTGGGCCGAGGCTGTGGGCCACAAGGACCTCTACCCGGGAGACAGCGACCCCGGACTGACGGCGCTGCGGCACGTCATCGGGGCGACGATCGGCCTCAACATCGACTACTCGACGGTGATCGACCTCGACGGGTTCGAGGCCTTGGTCAACGCGATGGGCGGCGTCAAGGTCAACGTGACCGAGCGACTGCCGATCAACGGTTATCACCCCGGCGACAACCCCAACCTCATCGCCGGCGTCGAAGGCTGGATCGAACCGGGCGAGCAGACGCTCAACGGGCATCAGGCGCTCTGGTATGCCCGCTCTCGCCTCACCACAAGCGACTACTCCCGGATGCGGCGGCAACGCTGCCTGATCGGGAGCATCCTCGGCCAGGTCAACCCGGTGTCGATGCTCGGCCAGTACCCCCAGCTCGCTGATGTGGCCAAGCAGAACATCTCGACGGACATCCCCGTCGCGCAGCTGCCTGCGTGGGTCGCCCTCGTGCAGCGGGTCCAAAAAGGCGGCGTCAGCTCGCTGACCTTCACCTCCGACAACATCAATCCCGGCAACCCGAACTTCGCCAAGATGCGCTCCCTCGTCAGCGAGGCGTTGGCCGCGCCCACCACACCGTCCGCCACGTCAACCACGCCGAGTGCCCCACCGACGACAACGTCGACCCCCACCAGGTCGAGCAAGTCGTCGAAGACGACGGCGACACCCACCCCGACCATCACCAGCCAGCCAACACCGACAGGCGTGGTCAACGTCGCGGACGCGTGCTGAGGGCATACCTGACTCCGAACGCCGGAGCAGCCCCGGGACCAGGCGCTTCCCGGCCCTTGCGGCGCTCGCCTGTAGCGGGGCGCAGCGGGCTGCTTCTGCGGCTCCTGCCAGCCACCTCACGAACCCGCGGGAGCCGTCCCCCGTTGCGCGAGCTGGGGGGGCCGGTCGCCGCGCAGGGTCGCCACCATGTCCACGACCCGTCGGGTAGCACGCACATCGTGGGCCCGGAACACCGTCGCTCCCAGCCACGCAGCGACGGCCGTTGCTGCGAGGCTCCCCTCCAACCGCTCGTCCGCTTCGAGCCCCAGCGTCTCCCCCACGAAGTCCTTGCGGGACAACGCCTGCAGCACCGGGAACCCCAGCGCCACAACGTCTGCCGTATGGCGGAGGACCTCGAGCGAGTGCACCGTGGTCTTGCCGAAGTCGAGCGTCGGGTCCACCAGGATCCTGGTCTTCGGGATGCCCGCGCGCTGCGCCGCCTCGGCGCCTGTCGTCAAGGTGACGAGCACATCGCGTACAACGTCCAACGGGTCCGGCCCGTAGGTCACCCCCACCGGGTCGGTGCGTGGCGGTAGCCCACCGGTGTGCGAGACGACCACTCCCGCTCCGATGTCCGCGGCCACCTGCACCAGCTCAGGGTCATGCCCGGCCCAGGTGTCGTTGACGAGATCCAACCCAACTCCGGCCGCCGCCCGGGCCACCACTGCGCGCCAGGTGTCGAGGCTGAGGACGATCTCCGGGTATGCCCGGCGCGCCCGCTCCAGGAAGGGCAGCACCCGGGCGACCTCCTCCTCAGCCGTCACCCACGCCCCGTCCTGACCGGCCCGAACCCCGCCGACGTCGACGATGTCAGCACCCTCGGCGACGGCGCGGTCGAGCGCGTTCATCGCGGACCCGAGGTCGGCGTGCCGGTTCCCCTGGTAGAACGAGTCATTGGTGCGGTTGACGATCGCCATGACGGCGGGACGAGACGCGTCGAAGGTGCGGCCGCGCAGCTCGAGAGGAGCTGCTCTGGGCAGGTCGAGGGGCTCGACGGGTCGGTCCACCCCAGCCATGCTGTCACCCGTACCTGCGGGGGTGCCGTGGTCGGGCTGGCGGGTGCGGGAGCCGAGGGGGCGGGGAGGTTCCAGTCACGCGGTGACTTTGCGCGCGTCCACGAAGGTGAGCGCATTCGTGCAGGCGGTGAGGGGCGGAGCTCATGGGATGGCTCTCACACCCACTGACCGAGCGGCGCCCGCAAGGCGCGCGTCGAAGGTGAGCATCTCGGTGGCCCCGAGGACCAGGGCCGCCGCGAGGTGGATGGCGTTCAGACTGCGTAGTGTGGGCGGGCCGATCCAGCGGGCGCGGGTCAAGACGCTGTCATCGAGTGGAAGTTCCGCGATCCCCGACATCGCTGCGTCGACCTGAGCCTCGGCATCTGCGGGGCGGGCGCGCCGTACTGACCGTGTGACCTCTACCCAGGTCAACGTGGACGCGGAGACCAGATCACCCGCATCCACCCGCGACCTGATAGTGCGGCCCACCAGATCCGTCTCAGCTTCACGGAAGATGCGTTTCAGCGCCGCACTGGAGTCGACATAGAGCACGCTCACCGATCGTCGCGATCGAGCAGATCCATCGTGGTCACGCCGTCGGGGAGCGCAATCGCTGCAACGGCGTCCTGGAAGGGCTGTGGCGGCCTGACCAAACCTGACTGAACGGCACGATCCAGCGCACTTGGCGTTTCCGCCATATCGAGCTCCTTGGCGATCGCCGTACGGATGACCTCCTGTTGGGACTGGCCCCTGGAGTCAGCCGCCTGACGTAGCGCGTGCGCCATCTCGTCACTCAGACGCAGGTTGGTACTCATCCCGCAACGGTACCACTTTCAGAGTCGAGTGGTACCAACCAAACGGTCCCAGGGATACCTGTCCGTCTGCCCGGCGCCGGACCCGGCCCCGGACGCCTCTCGCCTTCGTGACTAACGGTGCACGTCATCGCGGGTCGTCGTCGACGACGGGCAGGCCGTGGCGGGTGTTGTTGCCTCGACAACGACGCCGGTGATGTTGCCTCGACAACGATGCGGAGGGCGTGCGGAGGGCGTGGTGTGCTGGTTCAGGACATCGCGGACAGGTGTCTCACGACATACCGGACTGATGTCTCCAGAGATCCCGGAATGAGGTGTCGCCCACGCTGAGTGTGCAGGTATGACATCTACCCGATTGCTGATCACCGTGATGGTGGCCGAGAACCGTCCGGTCCGTGAAGTGGCTGCGACCTATGGCGTCTCAACCTCGTGGCTCTACGAGCTGCTGGCCCGCTACCGCCTCGAGGGTGATGCGGCCTTCGAGCCCCGCTCCCGACGGCCCACCTCGAACCCGAAGGCGACCCCACTTGAGGTCGTGGAGCTGATCGTGCGGCTGCGCAAGGAACTAGCCGACGTCGGCCTGGACGCCGGCCCGGAGACGATCGTGTGGCACTTGGCCCACCACCACAACCTGACCGTGTCCCGGGCCACCGTAGCCCGGCAGCTGGCTGCTCGGGGGATGGTCATTCCCGCACCTAAGAAGCGCCCGAAGTCCTCTTACATCCGCTTCGAAGCCTCCATGCCGAACGAGTGCTGGCAATCCGACTTCACCCACTACCGGCTCACCCACCCCGCCGGCCGCCCCGGCCTCGACACCGAGGTCCTATCCTGGCTCGACGATTGCTCCCGGTTCGCCCTACGAATCACCGCCCACCACCGCGTCACCGGCCAGATCGTCCTCACCCAGTTCACCAAAACCGTTGCCGAACACGGGACCCCGGCCTCGACGTTGACCGACAACGGCATGGTGTTCACCACCCGCCTCGCCGGCGGCAAAGGCGGACGCAACCACCTAGAAACCGAGCTACGTCGTCTGGGTGTGGTCCAAAAGAACGGCCGACCCTGGCACCCCCAGACCCAGGGCAAGGTCGAACGATTCCAACAGACCATGAAGAAGTGGCTACGAGCCCAACCCGACCAGCCCGCCACCATCGCCGACCTTCAGACCCTGCTGGACACCTTCGCCGAGCAGTACAACCACCGACGCCCACACCGATCCCTGCCACACCAGGCCACCCCAGCGACCCGCTACACCACCGGACCCAAAGCCACCGTCGGTGACCGCGACAGCGACACCCACGACCGGATACGTCGAGACCGCATCGACAAAACCGGCAAGATCACCCTGCGCCACGGCGGAACGCTCCACTCCATCGGCATCGGTCGAACCCACGCCCGAACCCGCGTCATCGTCCTGGTCCACGACCTCGAGATCCGCATCATCGACGCCACCACCGGCGAACTGCTGCGAGAACTCACACTCGACCCATCCAAGCGATACCAACCCACCGGAAGACCACCCGGCCCCACCCGCTGAAAAACGGACGACCGAACCCACATCTCTTGGGTTCAGTCGTCCGCGATGTCCTGAGACATCACAGTGCGGAGGGCGTGGGATTCGAACCCACGATGGAGTTACCCATAGCGGTTTTCAAGACCGCCGCACTAGGCCACTATGCGAGCCCTCCCGGCAGACCCGCCGGTCCGAGGACGGTGGGCGCCGGGCAGCAGTCTCCCACGGCGGGACGAGCGGCGATCAGGACCCTTCGACGGTCTGCTTCAGCCCGTCGAGCATCTGAGTCCAGGACTGCGAGTTCCGGTCGGCCTCGTCCTGGTCGGCGTTGTTGTCCTGGGTCACGCTGACCTGCGTTGCGCCATCCCTGTCCTGAAGTGTGTAGACGAGCGTGTGGTAGCTCTCGGGGACGTCGTCCTGACCGGTGAGCGGGCTGTAGTGCGTCAGCTCGAGGCGATCGGGCTCGTCGACCGCGACGATCTCACCCTTGTCCTGATAAGGCTTGCCCTTCCACTCACCGCTCCAGGTGATGGGACTGCCTGGCTGCCAGTCGGTCTCGACGATCGAGCCCATCATGTAGTCCTTGATCTGGTCAGGGTCGGTCAGCCCCTTCCAGACCGCGGCCTTGCTCGCGCCGATGGTCGTCGTGCCACGTGCCATGAGACCCGTCATCGTCGTCTCCTCTGCTTCTGTTCGCTCGGATGGACCCCGTCGAACCCATCATCGCGTCCCACCGGGTCCACGGCGTGGACCGATCGGACCTACCTGACGCGCTCAGCGGGGATGGACCGGGCGATCGCTCTGGCGTCGCGCGCGAGGTGCTGCTGGTCGGCACACCCCGTCTCGTGTGCGAGGTCGGCGAGGCGGGTGCCCCGTGCCCAGATCTGAACCGCACCCCACTGCCTTGGTCCGACCGAGCACCTGGAAGGTCGATCCGGCCACCTCGGGGCCGCACACGCGTACCGACCCGTCGGAACGCCAGACGCCGTCGACCGAAGCGTCGGGGACCAGGTCGTGCCTCGTATGGGTGCTCGCCGCCCAGGCCAGCGAGAGCCTGTCCGTGAGGTCGTCCGAGACGCGACGGCGCAAAACCAGGGCGCAAGGGAGTCGACCCGCTCGGTGCTCACCTGCTGACTGCCGTCGCTCACCCGGTCCACAGGGCAGTTGCACAAGAGAGCCGGCGGGCGTGCACCCGAAGGTGCGTCGGTTGTCATCCCGCCGGCTCTCTCGTCGTCCCTGTCAGCACGTCGCCCCCTGCGACGCAGGGCGTCCGGCCGGGCCCCCGAGCCCGAGCGGACACCGGACAAGAGCGTGGGCCTGGACGCCTGATACATCGGCGCGGGATGATCTCGCTCGGGCGGCCCCGCACGGGCACAGCGACCGCTCGGTCCACATGTATCTAGACCGGCGCGGCCTGCTCCATGCGTAGAGGCGAGACCGGCGTTCGCCGTCGCTTCCTTCCCCGACCATCCCCTACTGATGCTTATCCAGGAGCTGCAGCATGGCGACACGACGAGACCCCCCCGCGAGTCCGCCGGGACGTGCCGGCCGTGCGGCCGTCCCCATCTCGGCTGCCGTGCTGGACCAGCTGGGTGGGCGCGTCCTCGACCCGGCCAGGGCGTCCGCGGCGGCCGGCCGGCCGGTCGGGGCCACCGCCTATGTCGCGGACGAGCTGCTCGTCAGCGGGAAGACTGACGCCATCGACCTGCTGGTCGAGTCGGTGGCTCAGCTGGGGCATCGCGTACGGGCGGAGTCTCCCGAGCCGGCTTCCTTCATCGACGAGCTGACGCAGGAAGCAATCGATGGGCTGGACGACGACACGCAGACGCTGGCCAAGGACGCGTGGGTGCACCTGGTCAAGCTCGAGACCGACTCACGCACCTTCGCATCAGCGGACGCCTGGTCCGTGCTGCAGCACTACCGACACGCCAACGCCGACCGGGCCGATGCGCCGGAGGTCGGCCTCAACCACCTCTTGCACCTGAGTGCCTTCGCCCGCTGGGAGCCGCTGCTGCAGTGGGAACCGGTCCTGCAGTGGGAGCCGGTCCTGCAGTGGGAGCCCGTCAGCTTCTCCGGCAACCCGCTGTATGCCGCGTCCGTGCAGAAGGCCGAAGCACTCGGCAACCGCGTGCCGGTCACCCTGCAGGTCGACCTGAATGAACTGAATGAAGCTGAGAAGAAGACCCCCTCGAAGACGAAGTCCTCCCCGGCGGCGCGTCGCCCGGTGGTAGCGGTTCTGGACACCGGACTGGCTGAACACGACTGGTTCACCGGGTCGCTCGCCCAGCGCGGCGCCCAGGTGCACGGCCACCGGATCGGCCTCGCGGACGACGTCCCCAGCCCGGACGTCGACGGTGACCTCGACGACCCCTTGGCGGGTGTCCTCGACCGCGTCGCGGGTCACGGCACCTTTGTGGCCGGCATGGTGCGCCAGGTGTGCCCCGAAGCCACGATCCTGTCGATCCGGGTGATCCCCGGCATCGGCGTGATCGACGAGCACCAGCTGATCGTGGCCCTCAACATGCTGCTGATCCGTCAGGCCCGCGCGCTCGCCCTGCACAAGAGCGACCAGCTCATCGACGTGCTGCTGCTCTCGATGGGCTACTACCTCGAGACGCCGGACGACCGTCAGTACACCGGCGCCTTGGCCCATACGCTGCACCAGCTTGGCCGGCTGGGGGTCCCCGTCGTCACCGCCGCGGGCAACGACGGCACCGACGCCCCGATGTTCCCCGCCGCTCTGGCGCCTATCGGAGGTGAGGGCACCGCACGTGACGTCGTCCCCGTGCTCAGCGTCGGAGCGGACAACCCCAACGGAACGCGAGCGTTGTTCTCCAACGTCGGCGACTGGGTCAGCTGCAACCGGCCGGGGGCCAACGTCGTGAGCTCGTTCCCCGCGTTCGACGGGTGCTACCAGCCCGCGCGTGCGCTTCCCGACGGGCGGCAGGACGTCGACCCCGACGACTTCAGGGGTGGTTTCGCTATGTGGAGCGGGACCTCCTTTGCGGCACCCGTCCTCGCTGGTGAGCTCGCGCGAGACATGATGGTCGGCGGCCGCCTCGACGAGATATCGGTGAACGACGCGCTTGAACGCGGCTGGCGAGCCGTCGAGTCGCAACTTGCCTGGAAGCGGCCGGCAACATGACCCCGTCTGGCGCTTCGGCACAGACCCTGGCCAGCCGCGCCGGGTCCGCGTTCGCCGCATACCAGGACGGTGACGGCCAGCAGCTCGCCGAGCTTGTCGACCTGGTCACCCCCCTCCTCTGGCACACCGTGCGGGCCCAGCGGGTGGGCTACGAGCAGGCTGAGGACGTGGTCCAGACGACCTGGTTGCGTCTGGTGCACCATGCCGAGGCCATCCAGGACCCCCGCGCGGTCCTCGCCTGGTTGATCATCACCGCCAAGCGGGAGAGCTGGCGGGTCGTCAAAGACTCCCGCCGAGCCCAGCCGATGCCGGATGCCGAGGACGCGAGCGACATTCCCGAGAGTGTGATGGACGGTCCCGAGAGCACCGCGCTGGCCTCTCTCGAAGGAAGGGTTCTCTGGCGGCACATCGAGACGCTTTCCGAGCGTTGCCGGAGCCTGTTGCGTGTGGTCGCGTTCTCGGACCGCCCCGACTACGCCGCGGTCGCCGAGGCGCTCGGTATGCCCGTGGGCAGCATCGGGCCCACCCGAGGTCGATGCCTCGCCAAACTCCGCCTCCTGCTCGACTCCGACCCACATTGGGGAATCTCATGACCGATCCGGACAAGGACCAGTCTCGGCTCGATGAGCTGGAGGCCGGGATCATCGACGATGCCGACGGCCGGGCGTTGGCCACGCTGCGAAGGATCTACGAGGTCGGCGATCCCCTTCCCACCAGCCTCCTGGGCCGCGTCAAGTTCGCGATCACCCTCGACGGCCTCGAGGCGGAGGTGGCCCGGTTGCAACGAGAGTCGCTGCCCGAGCTGGCTGGAGTGCGCAGTGACGACCTGCTTCGCGCCCGAACCGTGACGTTCACCAGTGACACGTTGACAACGATGGTCACCATCACACCCGTGGACGACGATGGTGTCCGCCTCGACGGATGGGCCGCGCCCGGGGCTTTCCTCGACGTGGAGCTGCGCATCGACGACACCGTCTTGCACGTCGCCGCCGACGAGGACGGCCGGTTCGTCTTCGAGAGAGTCGCGCACGGGCTCGCCCAGCTCGTCCTACGGCAGACTGGGCGAGAGGGGGACGGACACCCGGTGATCACACCGGCGATCGAGATCTAAGGGAGGACGACGCCACGCGAGCCACCAGCGTCACCCGCGACTCGAGCCAGTTGCGGCGAGTCGAGAGACTCCATCTCGCGGCCAAGGAGGCCAATGGCCGAGGCCGCCCGGCGCAGGCCGAGGCCAAGATCCACCGCGCGCTCGCATTGCTGCAGGAGTATGCGTCGGGCCAGGAGCTCGCCCCGGCGACCGCGGTCTCCCACGCCGAGTCGCTGCGGGCCCGGCTGCTCATCACCCTCGCGTGGGCGGAGTTCGACATGCAGGGGATGGCTCGGGGGGAGCCAACGGTGAGACGAGCTCTCGAGGTGGCCGTCGCATCCGGGGACCTGGGGGCGGTCGCTCTCGCCCACCACCAGCACGGGTTGCTACTCGCGCGCAGCGGGTCTCTCGACGAGGCGATGCCCGAGCTGGACGAGGCGGTCTCACTGATCGGTCACCTCCCGGACGAGGAGCGACCCGCCTTCTACCTCAACCGCGGCAACGTCCGCCTGATGCGCGGACTGATCAGGGCGGCCCGCGAGGACTTCGGTCGATGCACCGTCCTGGCGAAGGCGCAGGGCATGACGAGGCTCGAGTCCAAGGCGCTGGCCAACCTCGGGTATGTGCAGTATGTCTCCGGCAACCTGGCGGCCGCCCTCGACGTCCTCACCCAGGCCCACGCGCTCGACGTCGACGTCTCGCAGGGTGGGCTCTTGGACCGGGCCCGGATCTTGATGGAAGCCGGCCTGCTGGACGAGGCCGACGACGCGCTGTCCCGGGTCGGCGAGATGCTGCGTCGGCGGCGGGCGAACCAGGAACGCGCCGAGGCAAACCTGGCCCGTGCCGAGGTGGCGCTGATGCAGCAGCGCTGGACGGATGCGCGGGTGCTCTCGATGCGTGCGAGCCGGGACTTTCGTCGGCGACAGGGTCTCGGGTGGCAGGCCAAGGCGGACCTCGCCTACTGGCAGGCCCTGCTCGAGATCAAGGGTGGTCCGGCCAGGGTGGTCCGGGAGGTCACCCGGGCCCGGGGCTCCCTGGCCCAGGACGGCGGGGACCCTCGCGAGCGGAACGGCGCCCCGAACCCCAGCGACCCTGGCCACCCGAGCGACGTCTCTCCGCTCGACCACTCGGCCCGCCGGCACCTCGTGCTGGTCTCCGCCGAGGCGCATCTGGCGATCGGGCAGTCAGTCCAGGCGTCTGCGCTCCTCGACCTGGCCGGCCGGGTCGGGTCGGGCGAACCGCTGACGACTCGACTGCGGGAGAACCTGGTCAGGGCCGGGGTCGCCCGAGCCGCAGGTGACCCGGCACTAGCGCGGCGCGAGCTGTCCACCGGCCTGGGCGCCTTGTCGAGGGCGCAGGCGCGCTATCAGAGCCTCGACCTGCGGACGGCCATGGCGGTTCACGGCAACCGTCTGGCTCGACTCGACCTGGCCATGGCTCTGGAGTCAGGCAAACCTGCCGTCGTCTTCGACTCCCTCGAGCGGTGGCGAGCGATGTCGCACCGTCGCACGGCCGTGACCTCACCCGCCGACACGGAGCTGGCGGACCTGGTCACGCGGCTGCGAGCCGTCGCCGAGGAGCTGCGGTCGGCTCCGTCGGGCCTGGTCACCGACCCGCTCCAGCGACGCATGACCACGCTCGAGCGGCAGGTGCGCGAACGGGAGTGGCAGCTGCAGGGCAACGGGCGTGCCGAGCGCTCCACATCACTGACGACGATGAGGCCCGTTCTCCAGCAACGACATACGGACCTCATCGCCTATTACGTCATTGACAACCGCCTCGGTGCGGTCACCCTGAGCGACGGGCGTGCCGCTGTGGTCACGCTCGCCGCCTGGTCGGACGTCGAGTCGCTGATGACCCGGATCCGTGCCGACCTGGACGCGCTCGCCGGGAGGTTGTTGCCAGATCCGTTGCGACGGGCTATCTCTCAGTCCCTGGCGCACGACCTGGTCAAGCTCGACGACGCGTTGCTTCCCGGTGCGCTCGCAGACGTCGACGAGCTGATCGTCATCCCATCCCGGACCCTGGGCGCCGCCCCGTGGAGCCTGCTGCCCCGAAGGCGTGCGCGGCCCACAACGGTAGCCCTGTCGGCGACGAGCTGGTTGCGAGGCATGACGTCCGTGGCGACGTCGCCCCGGGTCACCGCGATGGCCGGACCCGGTCTCGTGCTGTCCGGCGCCGAGGTATCGGCCGTCGCCCGGCGCTGGCGCCACGGCGTGGCGGTGACGTCAGCGAGCGGCAGCGCCGGCGGGCTCGCCGACGCCATGGTCACCAACGACGTCGTTCACGTCGCCGCCCACGGGTCACACAACCACGACAACCCGCTCTTCTCGAGCATCCGGCTCGCGGACGGGCCGCTGTACGCATACGACATCCCCGCCGACGGCGCGGTGGCGAGCCACGTCGTCCTGTCCGCCTGCGACCTCGGGCTGGCCACCCCGCGACGTGGGGGCGAGGTGCTCGGGCTCACGGCGGCGTTGCTCGGCATCGGCTCGCGATGCGTCGTCAGCGGCGTCTCCCGCATCGACGACCACGTCGCGTTCGAGACCATGGTGCGCTATCACGGGCACCTGGCCAAGGGGCTCGACTCGGCCCGCGCTCTCGCCGCCTCGATCGAGGACGACCTCACTGCGCCAGCAGGGTTCGTGTCGTTCGGATCGCTTTGGCAGACAACGCGTTCGGTGACTGGCCCACGTCCCTAGATCCAGATCGCCGGGTGCTCGTCGAGCAGCTCCTCCGGGATCAGCCCGGGGATCGGGTGCCGGATCTGAGCCGGTATGCCGACGGCCACCGAGCCAGCCGGGACGTCCTTCGTCACGACGGAGTTCGCGCCGATCTGGCTGTCGTCACCGAGCGTGATGTCGCCGAGCACGCGCGCACCGCTGCCGATGGTCACCCGGTCGCCGACCGTCGGGTGTCGCTTCACCTTTGCCAGCGAGCGGCCACCGAGAGTGACGTCGTGATAGAGCATGACGTCGTCGCCGATGACGGCGGTCTCGCCGATCACGACGCCCATCCCGTGGTCGATAAAGAGCCGGCGGCCGATCGTGGCGCCTGGGTGGATCTCGACACCGGTCCGCGCCCGGGTCCACTGCGACAGCAACCGCGCCGGGAGGCGGTAGCTCGGGTTCTCCCACAGCGTGTGCGACACCCGATGGGACCAGACCGCGTGCAGGCCCGGTGAGGCGAGGAACGTCTCGAGCCGAGACTGGGCAGCGGGGTCGCGAGCCATGGCGGCGTCCACGTCCTCGACCACCAACGCTCGCGCGGCAGCGATCCGGCGGCCCCATCCCTTGGCGGGCCGCCGAATCGCTCCGGCATACAGGTTCGCGTCCACGTCAGTCGACGAGACCCTCGAAGAGGATCGTCGAGAGGTAACGCTCCCCAAAGCTGGGAATGATGACCACGACGGTCTTGCCCTCGTTCTCGGGGCGCTGCGCCACCTGCACGGCCGCAGCGATGGCGGCGCCGGACGAGAGGCCGACGAGCAGGCCTTCCTCGGTGGCCGCGCGGCGGGCCCACGTCACGGAGGTCTGCGCATCGACGTCGATGACCTCGTCGTAGATGCTCGTGTCGAGGATCTCCGGCACGAAGTTGGCGCCGAGACCCTGGATCTTGTGGGGTCCGGGCTTGCCACCATTGAGGATCGGGGACTCCGCTGGCTCGACGGCGATCATCTGCAGCCCTGGCTTGCGGGCCTTGAGGACCTGACCGACCCCCGTGATGGTGCCACCGGTCCCGATGCCGGCGACGACGATGTCGACCTCGCCGTCGGTGTCCTTCCAGATCTCCTCGGCCGTGGTTCTGCGGTGGATCTCGGGGTTGGCCTCGTTGGCGAACTGACGGGCCAGCACGCCGCCGCGTTCCTTGACGATCTCCTCGGACTTGTCGACCGCGCCCTTCATCCCCGTCGAGGGGTCGGTGAGCACGAGCTCTGCCCCGAACGCCCGGAGCAACGCGCGCCGCTCCTTCGACATGGACTCGGGCATCGTCAGGACGACCTTGTAGCCACGGGCCGCGCCGACCATCGCGAGAGCGATACCGGTGTTGCCGGACGTCGCCTCGACGATGGTGCCGCCCGGCTCGAGCTGGCCGGAGGCCTCGGCGGCGTCGACGATCGCGACCCCGATCCGGTCCTTCACGGAGCTGGCGGGGTTGTAGAACTCCAGCTTGGCCGCCACGGTCGCCTTGGCACCGTCGGTCACCTTGTTCAGGCGTACCAGCGGGGTGTTGCCGACCAGAGCCGTCACGTCGTCGTAGATGGGCACGGGGGCCTGCCTTGTCTCTTGGGGGAGCCGGGGAGGGGTACAGGGATGGACAGAAATGGGAACGGATGGGAACGGATGGGAGCGGGTGGGGCCTATGGGTGATAACTCACGTCTGGTTATGCATGTTCCAAGATCTGGTTATGTTTGACAAGTCGGTCCCAGACTCGAGCGCCGTCGCGCCGCTAGGGTGCTCGGCATGGGAAAGCTCACGTTCGTCGCCGGTGTCGCTGTGGGGTACGTGTTGGGGGCTCGTGCCGGTCGGCAGCGGTACGAGCAGATCAAGGGACAGGCGTCCCGGCTGTGGGCCTCCGACCCGGTCCAGAACCGCGTGGAGGAGGCAACCGAGCGGGTCAAGACACAAGCCGCCCCCTTTGTCGCAGACAAGCTCGGCGACGCCGTGAAGGCGATGGGCCAGCAGATCCGCAGCCAGCAGCAGACCGAGCAGCTGCCCGAGACGCTGCGCCGCGGCACCGACGGTCATCTGCATGCCGACAACATCGGGCTCGGCCCCGGCGGCGACCGCCTGCCCTGACCCGCCCCGCACCGCCCAGGCCCGCCGGTTCGTGCCCATGCGTCCGTCGTCACAGTCCACGAAGCGGGCGCCTACCCGCCAGTAGACTCCACCACCATGAGCGTGCTCCAGATCGTGGCCGTCGTCGTCTGCGCGGCGGTGACGTTGACCGCGGTCGCATTGTTCGTGCAGGCGATCACGCGGTTCACGGCAACCTTCCGGCTGGGCCAGCCGGCGATGCGCACCGATGCGCCGGCCGCGCGGACCTTGACCCTCGTGCGCGAGTTCCTCGGGCATACCCGCATGTCGCGGCTGCCGGTGGTGGCCGCCGCGCACTGGTTCACGATGATCTCGTTCGGGGTGCTGTTCTTCACCCTGGTGACGGCGTTCGGTCAGCTGGTCGACCCGGAGTTTGCGTTGCCGCTCATCGGGCACTGGCCCCCTTACGAGTGGGTGACCGACCTCTTTGCGGTGGGCGGCTTCGTGGGGATCCTCGTGCTGATGGCGATCCGTCAGATGACGCACCCACGACGCTCGGACGGCGAGGGCGGCCGGCGGTCGCGCTTCTACGGGTCGACCTTCTGGCAGGCCTACTACGTCGAGCTGACCATCCTCGGCGTCACGCTCTGCATCGGCCTGCTGCGCGGACTCGAGTACGCGCTGGCTCGGCAGGCGGGCGGCGGCGAGAACAGCAGCCTGGCGAGCGGGCTGCACTTCCCGTTGACGGCGTGGATCGGCGCGTTCTTCTCCGGTCTCGACGTCAGCGCCCTCGAGGCGACGATCGTGGTCGTCGCGGCGGTGAAGATCCTTATCTCGTTCGCCTGGATGATCACCATCTCGGTGACCCCGACGATGGGGGTGGCGTGGCACCGGTTCCTGGCCTTCTTCAACATCTGGTTCAAGCGCAACGCCGACGGCCGCACGGCTCTGGGAGCGCTGCAGCCGATCTCGGTCGGTGGCCAGCCGATCGACTTCGATCAGATCGAGGAGCTCGACGAGGACGCGGCGCTCGGGGTCGGACGGGTCGAGGACTTCACCTGGAAGGGGCTGCTCGACTTCACTACCTGCACCGAGTGCGGCCGGTGCCAGTCGCAGTGCCCGGCCTGGAACACCGACAAGCCGCTGTCACCCAAGATGCTGGTGATGACGCTGCGCGACCACGCCTACGCCAAGGCGCCGTGGCTGCTCGCCACCGAGGAGGCGCGTGACTCGCTGCCCGACCTGGTCAAGCAGGCTGCTGCCGTCGGCTCGCTGGTCGGCGCGACGGGGTATGCACCCGACTCGCCACTGTCGGCATACAACCCACACGGACCAGACGCCGTGATCGACGCGGACGTCTTGTGGTCCTGCACGACCTGTGGGGCGTGCGTCGAGCAGTGCCCCGTCGACATCGAGCACGTCGACGAGATCGTCGACATGCGCCGCTATCAGGTGCTGATCGAGTCGGCGTTCCCCAATGAGCTGAACGGGCTGTTCAAGAACCTCGAGAAGAACGCCAACCCGTGGGGCATGGCACCGCGGATGCGCCTCGACTGGGCCAAGGACCTGCCGTTCGACGTACCGGTCGTGGGCGGTTCGAGCAGCACAGATGTGGAGTCGCTCAGCGAGGTGGACTACCTGTTCTGGGTGGGCTGCGCGGGGGCGCTGGAGGACCGGGCAAAACGGACGACGCGGGCGGTGGCCGAGCTGCTCGACACCGCTGGGGTGACCTTCGCGGTGCTCGGGGATGGCGAGTCGTGCACCGGGGATCCGGCCCGGCGAGCGGGCAACGAGTTCCTCTTCCAGATGCTGGCCCAGCAGAACGTCGAGACGCTGGGCGAGGCCGGCGCGACCGCCATCGTCGTGACCTGCGCGCACTGCTTCAACACGTTGAAGAACGAGTACCCGCAGCTCGGTGGCCACTACGAGGTCGTCCACCACACGCAGCTGCTCAACCGGCTGGTCCGCGAGAAGCGGCTCGTGCCCGTGTCGCGCCCCGGTGACGCGTCGTCGGCGGGAGCCGCCTCCACCGCCGAGAAGGTGACCTACCACGACCCGTGCTACCTCGGCCGGCACAACGGCGTTTACGCGCCGCCGCGTGAGCTGCTCGGAGCGCTGCCAGGAGTGACACTGTCGGAGATGCCCCGCAACAGCGAGAAGTCGTTCTGCTGCGGTGCCGGCGGCGCTCGGATGTGGATGGAGGAGAAGCTCGGCACGAGGATCAACACCAACCGGACCGCCGAGGCCCTGGCCACCGGCGCCGACCGGATCGCGATCGGCTGCCCGTTCTGCAAGGTCATGCTCTCCGACGGCTTGGCTGCTGCGCAGGCCGACGGTTCCGGGCGCGCGGAGGTCGAGGTCGTGGACGTCGCCCAGATGCTCCTCGCGGCCGTCCGGCGTGGGGACGAGCCGGCCGCCAGCCTGACCTCAGTCTGACCTCAGGGCCCCCACTCGGTACGAGTGACATGCACGAAACGCCGGTCAGGGCTGTTTCGGCCGTCGAGCGGGGTTCGTGCCTGTCGGTCGCACCTCAGTCGGATCGGTGGACGGCATCGTCATCTCGAGGCGCACGCCGAGCAGGCGCACCGCTCGAGTCGCGTCGAACCGGGAGACCAGGGCTGCCGCCGCGTCGGCGAGGAGCGCCCCGTCGTAGGTCGGCTCCGGCAAGGGCGCGGACGCCGTATGCGACTCGAACGGCGCATACCGGACCTTGAGCCCGACGCGAACGGCCGGCCGGCCTTCGGCGACGACATCTTCTCGAACCCGGTATGCCAGCGCACGCACCTCCCGCTCGACCTGAGCCCAGTCGCGCAGGTTCTCCTGGAAGGTCGTCTCGCGGCCGTGTCCGCGCGCGACCCAAGGCGTCGAGGTCACCGCAGAGAGGTCTCCACCGCGGGCGATCCGGCGGTACCACGGCCCCATCGTCGGACCGAGTCGGGCGACCAGGGTTTCGGTCGGGGCCGTCGCCAGCTGCGACACGGTCCGCAACCCCAGTGCGTCGAGCTTGGCGCTGGTCTTGCGGCCCACCCCCCACAGGGCGTCAGTGGGGCGCGACCCCATGATCTCGAACCAGCTGTCCGCGGTGATCCTGAAGACGCCCTGAGGCTTGCCGAACGAGGTCGCCGTCTTGGCCATCACCTTGGTCTGGCCGATCCCGATGGAGCAGTGCAGCCGGGTCCGGTCCAGGACAGCCAGCTGGATTCGTCGAGCGACGGTCTCGGGTTCGTCGGTCACGACCCCGATGAACGCCTCGTCCCAGCCCAGAACCTCCACGACCGCGTCGTCCGTCTGCCCGAAGGACCGCAGGACCGCCATCACCTGCTCGGACGCCTCGGTGTAGAGCGGCCCGTCCACGGGGAGGAAGACGGCATCGTCGGGGAGCTTGCGCGCGGCCGTGCGCAGCGGCATACCGGAGCCGACGCCGTAGGCGCGAGCCTCGTAGGACGCGGTCGAGACGACCCCACGCAGGGTGGGGTCGCCACGACCGCCCACGACCACAGGTTGCCCGGCTAGCGACGGATCCCGCAGCACCTCGACCGCGGCCACGAACTGGTCGAGGTCGACGTGCAGGACCCAGTCGCCCACCGTCACCCAGAAGTCAGGTCAGTCAGAGCTGTCAGAGCTGTCGGAGCTGTCGGAGCTCAGGTCAGCCGAGCCCGTTCGCGGTCAGAAACTCCTTGGCCACGGCGGACGCGTCCTTCTTGTCGACGTCGACCTCCTTGACCATCCCGGTGAGCGTGGCCGTGTCGATCTTGGCCGACACCGCGTTGAGGGCCGCCGTGATGGTGTCGTTGACCTTGTCCTTGCGGACCAGCGGGACGATGTTGTCCGACCCGAAGATCAGCTTGGGATCCTCGAGGGTCACGAAGCCGTTCGTCGTGATCGAGGGGTCGGTGCTGAAGATGTTCGCCGTCTGCGCCTGGCCGTTGAGCAGGGCGTTGACGATGGCGGCTCCCTTGAGCGGCAGGAACGCCTTGGGGGTGAACCCGTAGTCGGACTTCAGCCCGAGCAGACCCTGCTGGCGCTGCTGGAACTCCGGTGGCGCCGCCACCGTGATCTGGTCCTGGTGGGCGGCGAGGTCGGCTATCGACTTCAGGGACAGCTTGCTCGCGGTGTCCTTGGTCACGACCATCGAGTTCTTGTCCTCGGCGGCGGACTTGTTCAGGGCGACGAGGGTGGGCGGGAGCGCGGCCTTGAGCGCCGTGAAGATCGCGTCCGGGTCCTGGGTGGGGGCCGTGCCCTTGAGGAAGGTGAGCAAGGACCCGGTGTACTCCGGGACGATGTCGATGGACCCGTCTTCGAGGGCCTTGATGTAGACGTCGCGGCTGCCGATGTTGGGCTTGGTCGTGACGTTGATGCCCTTGGCCCGCAGCGCGCCGGCATAGACCTCGCCCAGCACCTGGTTCTCGGAGAAGTCGGCGGAACCGACGATGATGCTGCCGGACGCTGCTGCGGACGTGCCGCCGCCGCCCCCGGCTGGCGTGGTCGGGTCGGACGACGCACCGCAGGCCGCCAGGGACAAGGCGGCGACGGCGCTGGCTCCGGCAAGGATGATCGCGCGTTTCATACGAGGGCTTCTCTCTGGTTGTCGGCACGGTCGGTCGCTTGAGAGTGAGGCGATTCGTCGTCGCTCTCAGGCCTGGTGAGGACAACCGGTCGATTGTCCCGGAACTTCCCGGTCAGACCCGGGGAAACCACGAGGCGCTGCAGCAGCGAGAGGAGGCCGTCGATCACGAGGGCGAGAGCAGCGACGAGCAGGGCACCGCCGGCCATCTGCGCGTAGTCGCTCACCGAGAGCCCGTCGATGAGGTAACGGCCCAGCCCCCCGAGGCTGATCGAGGCCGCGATGGTCGCGGTGGCGACGACCTGCAGGGTGGCGCTGCGGACGCCGGACAGCAGCAACGGGAGCGCACAGGGCAGCTCGACCTTGCGTAGCAGCTGACCGCCGGTCATCCCCATGCCTGTCGCCGCGTCGCGGGCGGCCGGGTCGACCTGCTGGATCCCGGCGTAGGTCCCGGACAGGATCGGTGGGACCGCAAGCAGGACCAGCACGATGACGCTGGGGATCACGAAGGCGAGGTTGTTGGCGATCTTGGGGCCAAGCCAGAGCGAGACGGCGAAGAGCAGGCCGAGGCTGGGAACGGCACGCAACGAGTTCGCGAGAGAGACCGCCCACTTCGCCCGGCCGCTGTGACCGACCGCCACGCCGAGCGGGATCGCGATGACCCCAGCGATGAGCAGGCTGATGAGGGAGTACTGAAGGTGTTCGAGGATCCGCGTCGGGATGCCTCCTGGACCGCTCCAGTTCACCGGGTTCGTGAGCCAGCGGAAGATGCCGGTCAGCATGTCGTCACCTCGCCACTCGAAGCCACGGCGTCATCGCCCACGCACCGGCCCGGATGACCGTGTCGAAGATCAGGGCCAGCACGACACAGGCGACGATCCCCACGATGATCTCGGTGGGAAAGCTGCGTTGGTATCCGTCGGTGAGGTAGTAGCCCAGCTGCGGGAACCCGACGAGCGAGGCGACGCTGACGATGCTGACGTTGCTCACGGCCGCCACCCGAAGGCCGGATGCGATGACCGGGATGGCGAGCGGTAGGTCCACCTTGATCAGTCGTCGAATGCCGGTGAACCCCATGGCGATGGCCGCCTGCCGGGTGGCGTCGGGAACGGCGCCGAGACCGTCGGCCACGGTGCGGACCAGCAACGCGAGGGAGTAGAGCGTCATGGCGACGTAGACGTTGAAGGTGTCGAGGATGCGGGTGCCGAGGATCAGCGGCATGAGGATGAACAGCGCCAGGCTCGGGATCGTGTAGAGCAGTCCGCTGCCGGCGATGATGACCCCGTAAAGCCGGCGGTAACGCCGCGCCATCCACCCGAGCGGCAGCGAGATCAGCAGCCCCACGACGAGGGGTATGCCGGCGAGCAAGGTGTGCTTCCAGGCATACCCGAGGATATCGGTGAAGTGGTCGACAACCCAGGTCACCCTCGGTCACCGCCCGGCGCACCGATGTTGACGCCACTGTCGTCGCGGGCGTCCTCGGGCCGGTCGACCTGCTCGATGGCGGACAGGACCTGGTTGGCTCGCACCGAACCCGTGAGCGCGCCATCGTCGTCGACAACAACTCCTCGCCGCGAAGGCGATGACAGGGCCGCGTCGAGCACCGCCCGCAACGGTCCGTGCTCGCGGGCCACCGTCCCGCCGCGGTGCAGCATCTCGCGGCTGATCGGTGCCTTCAGCCGGCTCGGCTCGACCCACCCCAACGGCTTTCGGTCGTCGTCGACGACGAGCAGCCAGCCGTCCTGGCCGGCCGCGCGGGCCTGCTCCGGGGTGGCGCCGAGACCGATCGTCGGCTCGCTCGTCAGCGACAGGTGCGGGGTCTCGTGAAACCCCAGCGCGCGGTAACCGCGGTCGCGGCCGACGAAACCGGCAACGAAGTCGTCGACCGGGTGGGCGAGCAGGTATGCCGGGTCGCTCAGCTGGGCGAGCACACCGCCGACCCGCAGGACCGCCACCTGGTCCCCCAGCTTGATGGCCTCGTCGATGTCGTGGGTGACGAACACGATGGTCTTGCCGAGCTCGCTCTGCAGACGCAGGAACTCGTCCTGCAGCTGGTCGCGGACGATGGGGTCGACGGCGGAGAAGGGTTCGTCCATGAGCATCACCGGCGGGTCCGCCGCGAGCGCGCGAGCGACACCGACCCGCTGCTGCTGACCGCCGGAGAGCTGGCTGGGATACCGAGTCGCGAAGGCCGTCTCGAGGCCCACCCTCTCGAGCAGCTCCATGGACCGGTCGCGAATCTTCTTCTTGTCCCATCCGAGCAGCTCGGGGACCGTGCCGACGTTGTCGACCACCGTGCGGTGCGGGAACAGGCCGGCGTGCTGGATGACATAACCGATGCCGCGACGCATCTGGGCGGCATCCATCTTGCCGGTGTCCTGGTCGTCCAGCCAGATGGTGCCCGAGGTGGGCTCGATCATCCGGTTGACCATCCGCAGGGTGGTGGTCTTGCCGCATCCCGAGGGTCCGACGAGCACCGTGATCTGGCCCGTGGGCGCCTCGAGAGTGAGGTCGTCCACGGCCTTGGTGCCGTCGGGGTACTGCTTCGAGACCCCGTCGAAGCGAATCATGCGTCAAACCTAGGCGAGCGGGCCGACATCGGCGCGTTAGCGAAGGCTTCGGTCAGATAACGGCCACGACCCCACCGGCCGCGGCGCTCGCCCCCAGCTGCTCGACCTCGCTTGAGGGCCGGCTCGAGGGCCGGCTCGACTCGGTGGCTCCGACCGCAGCCCGCAAGTACCCGCGCAGCAGCTGGTCCCAGGTCCCGGCCCGACGCAGCATCGCGTGGTTCTCCCCCTCGAGACCCACGAACGAGGCCGTCTTGTCCTGTGCCCGGAGCGATTCAACCGCCTCGCGGCTGGCCCGCGCGGAGGTGACGCGGTCCGGGATCCCGTGCACGAAGAACGTTCGCAACCCTGCGTGCCCACGCATCTCGGACAGCGCCACCCACGGCGCGAGGCCGATGACGTCGCTCACCCGCGCATCGTCGGCAACGGCGAGCGCCACCCGACCGCCCATCGAGTGCCCGACGAGCACGATCGGCAGCCCCGGGTACGCGACCGAGATGGCATCGAGCGCCGCGCGCGTGTCGACCACGGGGCTGGCTTTACTGCCGTTCCAGCCACGGACGGTGTAACGGATCATCGCGACGGCGAACTGGCCCCGACCGGCGAGTCGCGCCGCTCGCGCGAACGGGAGCATCCGCAAGACCGCGAGGTCGGACCATTTCACTGGATGGACGCTGTCCGCCTGGCCTCCGTGCAGCAGCAGGACCACCGCCGTCGGGGCGTCGGGCCGGTGCGTCCAGCGGAGATTCCAACCCACCGCCTCACTCTTACCGCGGTTCCTGGGAGGTTGCTGGCCGTCGGCTATGAGAGAGGCCTCAGACGGACGTGCGAACGAAGTTTGCGAACGAGCGACTCGCGGTCGGGCCGCGCTGGCCCTGGTAGTGCGAGCCATACTTGGCGCTGCCGTAGGTGTTCTCGACCGCGCTGGAAAGACGGAAGAAGCAGAGCTGACCGACTTTCATCCCCGGCCAGAGCTTGATCGGGAGGGTGGCCACGTTGGACAGCTCGAGCGTCACGTGACCCGAGAACCCCGGGTCGACGAACCCGGCCGTGGCGTGGGTGAGCAGCCCGAGCCGTCCGAGACTGGACTTGCCCTCGACGCGCGCCGCGACGTCGTCGGGCAGCGTGATGGTCTCGAGGATGGAGCCGAGGACGAACTCACCCGGGTGCAGGATGAACGGTTCGCGCGAGGCGACCTCGACCAGCCGGGTCAGGTCGGGCTGGTCCTCAGCGGGGTCGATGTAGGGGTATTTGTGGTTGTCGAACAGCCGGAAATACTTGTCCAGCCGTACATCGACACTCGACGGCTGCAGCATCTCGTGGTCCCAGGGATCCAGGACGACGCGACCGGCGTCGATCTCGGCGCGGATGTCCCTGTCGGAAAGCAGCACGCTGGGAAGGGTAACGCGTGCGTGAGGCACCGGTCCGCGCCCACCTCGTCAGTTCGGTATGCTGCCTGCTGGAGCCGCTCACGTCAGGGCTCGCAGTGACCGCGCGGGCGTAGCTCAATGGTAGAGCGCCAGCTTCCCAAGCTGGACACGCGAGTTCGATTCTCGTCGCCCGCTCCAGAAGAAAGCCGCAGGTCAGGCGGGATGCGCCTCCTGCGGCTTCGTCATTCGCCGGACGACCTGGGTCGCCGCGTGCAACCAACGTGCAACTAGCCAGCGCCGCTACCCGTCTTGCGCTCCGCCTGCACCAGGGCGTCGAGGCGGTCGACCAGGGTGCGTGAGCGGGCCTCGGTGGCGTGCTGGTAGATCAGCGCAGCCCGCATCGTCGAGTGGCCCATCCGATGCATCAGTTCACGGGTCGACGCGCCGGACTGGGCCACCAGGTGGTTACCGGTGTGCCGCAGATCGTGGAAATGGAACCCGACCGGAAGCCCGGCGACCTCGACCGCACCCCGCCACCCGACATTCGCGCGCCAGTTGCCTCGCCGAGGAGTCGCGCCCCGCTCCCCAGTGAAGATCAGCGCATCATCGTTCCCCGGCACACGGCCCAGGTGCTCGCGCAGCTCGTCGACCAAGACGGACGGCAGGGTCACGACACGCACACTGTTGTTCTTCGGTGGAGCAACCTCGAGCTTGCCCTGGTACTCGATGAGACTGCGTTGGACGAAGGCCAGGCCGGCGTCCAGGTCGACGTCCCGACGCCGCAACGCGATCAACTCGCCCCACCGCATGCTCGTCAGAGCGGCGGTGAGCACGAAGGCCCGGTACTGCGGGCCGATGGCACCGGCCAGGGCGAAGACCTGCTGCACCGTGGCTACCGGCCGCTCCGGTGCTCGACCCGCGTCAGCGCCCTTGATGCGGCACGGGTTCCGAGCGATACGGCCGTCATCGACCGCCGCGTTCAACACTGCGCGTAGGAGCCGGTACGCCTTGGCGCTGGTCTCTTCAGACCGGCCCGCCCGCAACAAGTCAGCGCGCCAGGCCCGGACGGACTCCGTTGTCACCGCAGCGAGTTGGCTGTTCGACAGAAACGGGGCGATATGCAGGCGGTAGAGACTCTCGTAGAGGTCACGGGTTCGAGGGCTCAGCCGGTGCTCGGCGATCCAGCGTGGGCCGTAGACACCAAGAGTGAGCCGGCCGAGGTCGGGGTCGAGCCAGTCACCGCGAAGCATGTCCGACTGGCGCACTGTTAGCCATGCGTGAGCGTCCGCCTTGGTCGGGAAGGTGGCTGGAGCGTTGCGCCGCAGCCCATCTGGAGCCAGGTAACTTGCCTGCCAGCGTCCCGACGGGAGGCGTCGCACAGCCCCGAACTCTCGGCGCTTACGACTGGACGGCATCACGCCACCAGCCCGCGCGGCCGACGCACGGGCTCGACAACGCCAGACGCGATGTACTCCTTGACCGCCGACTCCGGGATCCGCACATGCCGGCCAACGTGAACGAACCTGATCCGACGCTCAGCGATCAGACGTCTTGGGAATCGAGCTGACGTGCCAAGCACCGCAGCGACCTCGTCGAGGTTCAGCAGCCTGTCCATGTCATCTCCTCAGGTTCGGGCCGCGGGTGCGGCGTGGGTTGCCGAATGGGTGTCCACAGGTGGTGAGCCACGTTGCGCGGCAGCGGCTTTGGTTTTGGCTTCGTCGTACTGGGTGCGCCAGGCTTGGGTCTGGCGTAGTTGGGCGGCGATGACGGCGACGTAGGTGGTCTCGTCGGGGTCGGCGTCGGCCCACACGAACCGGGGCCGGCCGTCGGGGAGGGTGTGGTCGGCGGCGAGCCGGGCGGCGTCGGGTGGTTCGATCCCGGCCTCTCGGAGGACTTGGGCGACGACATCGCGGCGGTCGGCCTTGTGCTCGGTGAGGGTCTTGCCGGACCACTGGCGACTGACGAGGACGCGGCGGCCGCCGAGGCCGAGGTTCTCCCGGTCGTGCGCCGGTGACGGGCACAGGCCGGGGACCAGGCCGGGACCGGCGCCGTCGGGGGTGACGCCGTAGCGGAGCCAGTTCGCGCAGGTCGACGAGCAGGGCAGCGCGAGGACTTCGGCGTGCAGCCGGCTGATGTGTCGCTGGTATGCGGCAGCCATACCGGCGGCGCTCTGGTCGGTGGGGTGTTGATTGGTGTAGGTGTCGGCGACGTTCTTGGTCAGGTACTTGCACAGGTACCGGACGGTGCGTCGGGAGTCGTCGCTGTCGGCGAGCAGGCCTTTGGCGTCGACCTGGGTGCCGAAGGAGACGACGTGCCCCGGGACAGTCAGGTCCTCAGTGGCCTCGGCCCAGGTCGGTAGCGATTCCCCGGTGGCCGGGTCGAGGTATCGGCCGGTGTCCCGGTCGTAGGCGGGCCAGCCGGTCGCGGCAGTGTAGGTCTCCCGGTCCGGGGCCGGCCACCAGGCGGCGTGGTAGGTCGCGGCGACGACGGCCTTGATCGTTGCCCGGGGGATGGCACCGCGGATGGCGGCGTGCAGGTGCGGGGCGAGCCGGTGTTGGGCTTCGATGGCGGAGAAGTACTGGACCTTGTACCCGGCGCAGCGGCGAAGGTTCTGCCAGAACCGGTCCAACAGACGCGGCCACAGCAGCGCATCCAGAGCGGCCCGCCGGTAGTCGTAGGTGGAGGAGTTCCGTGGGACGCCGGTGCCGGTGATGATCCGCCCGTAGGACGGCAGGGTCAGGGTCAGGAACATCGACGGCCGGAACGTCTTCCCGGTCCGCTCGTCGACGAACTGAACGCCGACGGTCCGGCCCTCCATCGGCACCGTGGGCAGGTCCGGGAACCCGTCCAGCCGTCGCGTCGACCGCAACCGCCGACCTGAAACCTGCCCCACGTCGCCCTGGTCCTCGTCCGCTTCGTCGTCGAGCTGCACGTCAACGTCCTGGTCGTCGGCGTCGTCCTGGTCCTCGACGACGTCCTGGTCGTCGAGGGCTTCGACGGGCAGGAGGTCGGCGTCGGTGCGGTGCCACCCTTCGCGGCACTGGTGCATCCGTAGCCGGCGGGCCTTGTCGGCGCAGGGCCGGCAGACCGCCTCCCGGGTCGACCCGCACGCGATCGGCACCGAGGCGGTCTCCCCCGTCAGGACGTCGGTCACGGTCCGGACCCGGGGCCTCGTGCAGACGCCGGCGGACTCGGCCGCAACCAGCGCCATCTCCGTCTCGACACCGACGAACGCGTCATGCCCGACCGGCACCCGCAGCGGGTTCACGCCACACCCCGAGCGGCAGACACCGGAGAAGCTGCACCCAGCAGACCGGGGAGGGCCGGCTGGAAGGGGGTGCCAGCCGAGTCGAGCCGGCGGGGCGCAAGGGCGTCCCGGTCGCGGCCGGCCCAGAACCCGCCAGCAACGTCGGCCTCGACGGCGTAGGTGGCGCAGTGGTTCCGGACCGGGCAACCCCGACAGATCCGTTCCATCCCCCGCACGGCTGCCCGCGACGACAGCAGGGTGTCGGTAGTCCAGGGCAGGTCCGGCCGGCGGATACAGGCGGCTGAGGGCATCCACCGGGCGGTGTTGTCAACGGTCATGGCTCAGGCCGCCTCTCCACCCGTGGAGCCCCGCACGTCGCCCCGCACGTCGTCCCGGTCGTCGTCCTGCTCGAGACGAGCCGGGCGCGGCAGGCGAGGTGCCCGCGGGGCGCGGGGCGACCGGGTGGACACCCAAGAGGTCGGCGACGGGTGCGGCGTGACGTCCTCCTGACCGACGACGGCTGCCCGGTAGGTGCCGGCGATGTCGCGGATCAGCGAGTCGGGCCAGTGGTCGGCGCGGACCCGGTCGATGGTGCCGTCGTCCTCGACGACCCAGGCGGTGCCCGGGGCGGCGGCAGAGATCCGGTGGGCAGGGGCAAGGGCGGCCATCCCCTCGCCGAGGACCATCCGGGTCTCGTCGGCGGACCGGAGCCGCAGGGCGATGGTCTGGGTGAACAGGCCGCGCATGGTGACGGTGTCCTTGCGGGGGTCCTGGACCAGGGCGACGACCACGACGCCCAGGGCGCGGCCTTGGGTGAGGATCGTGGACAGCAGCCGGGTCGCCTCGGCCTTCACCACCGGCTCGGAGTAGCCGATCAGGTCGGCTAGTTCGTCGATGACCAGCACATGCAGCGGGTCCCCCGGGGACGGCTCGTGCAGGCGGGTGACGCCGGCCATCCGCGCCCCGCGTTCGTCGATCACCGCGAGCAGCCGCCGCATCACCGGGAGAGCCGTGTCGACGGTGTGGGCGGTGACGTGGAACAGGGGGCGACCCATGCCGATCTCGACGCCCTTCTTCAGGTCGATCCCCCACAGCCGGACCAGGTCGGCCCGCACTGCTGGTGCGAGACCTCCGCAGACACCCCATAGCACCCCGGCCTTCCCGGCGCCGGAGCAGCCGACACCGAGGGTGTGCCGACCGCGGATCTTCAACCGCCACGGTGTGCCGTCCTGTCGACGGCCCATCGGGACCGCATCGACCTCCACCGTCCCTTCCGGCGCGACGGCGAGCCGGGGCGTGCCTAGTTCCTCCCGCATCACCAGGGCCACGTCGAGGATTGACGGCGACAGCGCCCGACACCGCCACGACACCGCGGACCCGGACGCGGCCAGCGCGGCAGCGCCCTTCTCCAGGTCGTCGACGGTCTGACCCCGACGGGCTCGGATCAGAAGGGTCACGGTGTTCCCCGCCGTGGTCACATCGACCAGCCGGGGATGCACCCACACCCGCTCCTCCACCCCCGACCGCGGTGTCTTCGAGGACCTTGCCGCGGAGGCGGGCAACCGCCACCAGGGCCGGCGGGTGCGCTGCACGGACAGGCCGCACTCCCGGGCCAGGTCCGGCCACTCCCGACGCGCCCACCGACGCCACCCCACCCGACGAACCGGGCCGGCCATCCACCGCTCGTACGACAGCGGCCACCAGCGAGCCCACGCCGCACCCACCATCGCCGGCACGACAACGGCCAGCACCGTCAGGCCGGGCAGCCGGGGCCGGCCCAGCAGCGCCCCGAGGACGCCGACCAGGACGAGGGCGGCGACGTACCGCCAGTGCCGGCCGCCCCACCCGGCGACCCAGCCGGCCAGACCCGCCACGAGCCGCAGCAGCCGGCCGGCGGCCGAGACGCCAATGCGGGCGGTCGAGACAACCTCGACGGCGGTCACAGCCCCGACACCTTCGCGGACAGCCACTGACCGGCCGACCCGATCCCGGACGCCATCGAGGGGCCGACCGGGGTCGCCCCGATCAACAGCCCCACCAACACCCCGACCACCACCGAACCCAGCCGGACCGCCTTCCCCTTGATCAGCACCGCCACCACCAACAAGGCGACGACGGCGACCCCGACGGTGGTCATGCCGCCGACGGCTTCGAGCTGGACCCGGCGGCCTTGTCGTCGGCCAGGGCCTCGGCGTGCCAGGACTCGACCAGCCCGCCGGACTTGCCGATCCGGACGTCGACGGCCAAGCCGACGAACTGGACCGGCGCGAACTCCGCCATCACCGGCTGCACCGGCGACCCGACCCGCACCGCGGCGGTCGTGTTCGACTCCCGCCCGTACGCGGTCTGCTTGTAGATCACCTCGACGTCCCAGAGCGGCATCCCGGTCTGCTCATCCCGAGACTGCACATCTGACTGATGCCGCTTCCCGTCAGCCCCCAGGACCCACTCGAAGACCGCGTTGACAACGCTCGTCGTCAACATCCGTTGCACCCTGCTGTTCACCGCGTACGTAGGCATGTCATTACCTGTCTGTTGTGGTGGGCCGTGTTGCCCGAGACCACAAGACCGCGACACGCGGGGACGGCATCACCACGCCATAGGACGTTTAAGGACGTCCTCACGTGATAGAAACGTCCTCAGACGTCAGGGGATCAAATGTCGAACGAACGACTCAGTGCCGCAATCGCGGGGGCTGGACTCACGTTGGAGACCTTCAGCGACGGGGTGGGCGTCGACCCAAAGACCGTCGAACGGTGGATCACCAAGGACCGCCTGCCGCACCGCACACACCGCATGAGCGCAGCGGCACTCTTGGGCAAGAGCGACGGGTTCCTTTGGCCAGCAACACATTCCGACGCCCGGAGCCGGTCAGCGACCGAGGGGGAGTTGGTCGGCTTGTACCCGAGTCGCGGCTCAGTTCCGGCCACGACCTGGACGGACCTGCTGGACCAGGCTGTCGAGTCGATCGACCTGCTCGCCTACTCAGCCAGTTTCCTCCACGACAGCGTCCCGCAGTTCGCGGAGCGTCTCGCGACGCGAGCTGATGCCGGCGTTCGGGTTCGTCTGTTGTTTGGCGACCCGAGCAGCGAGGCGGTCGCGTTGCGCGGTCGAGAGGAAGGCATCGACGACCTCATGGCGGCGCGGTGCCGCCTGACATGGAACTACTACAAGCCCGTGTTGGCGTCCTCGCTGGTCCAGGCCCGGCAGCACGGGACGACTCTGTACGCGTCGATGTTCCGGTTCGACGACGTCCTGCTCGCCAACCCGCACGTCTACGGCACCACCGCGGGTCACGCCCCGGTGTTCCACATCAACCGGATCCCCGGCGGTCGGTTGTTCGCGCACTACCTCGACTCGTACGAGCGGGTCTGGCAGAGCGGCGGACCAGTCGAACCCTGGCGCGCGTAAGGTCGATCGGCATGGGCCGCATCGACTACATCGACGACCCGGACGCCCCAACGGTGAACTCCGTCGTGCCGTCCGTCGTCGCCATCGTCACCGATGACGCGCGCCGGATCCTGATGATCCACAAGACAGACAACGACCGGTGGGCGCTGCCAGGCGGCGGCCACGAACCCGGCGAGTCCATCGCCGAGACCGTGGTGCGCGAGGTCAAGGAGGAGACCGGCTACGACGTCGAGGTCGAGACCATTACCGGCACGTACACCAACCCCGGCCACGTGATGTCATATGACGACGGCGAGGTCAGGCAACAGTTCTCCATCGCGTTCCGAGCCCGTCTCGTCGGCGGCCACAAGCAGACCAGCGACGAGAGCAGCGAGGTCGAGTGGCTGACGGTAGAGCAGATCGAAGACCTCGACCTACACCCGTCGATGCGTCTGCGACTCCAGCACGCTCTCAGCGCCGATCAACGGCCATTCATCGGCTAGTCCCAACCGCGAGCGGGCCCGAGCTGCAGACGCAAGCAATCCTGACGACGACCGCGCTACAGCCCGATGCACCGGATCGTCCTCCGGGTACCGCTCGCCGATCTCACTGATCCGCTCCTCAGGGGCCACGAGATCACCCGACGGACCGGACACGAGATCCACCAACGTCAGGGCGTCCAGGTCGTCGGCGTTAGGGCGAGGCAAGGCGTCCAAGTCTTGGAGGAGCCCTCGCTCCTCTGCCTCAAACTCTGCACCCGTGTGACGAGCCACCAGCGATACCAAAGCATCAGGTGCACCCAGGCTCCGCAAGAACCACGCGCCGTCCAACGAGTGGAACCCGCTGACTCGCAGGGCGGGCGCGTAACCGACGTCATGAAGCCACGCCGCCGCTGCGACAATTTCGTCCACCAAGCCGGCGGACACGAGGCTTTCCGCCAGACCTCCGACGGTTCGGACGTGAGCCCAGCGAGTGCCTTCTGCTGCCAAGTGTTCAGCGGCCAGACCGCGAGCCTCAGCGACGTTCCACATGTCGACATCCTGCCGCACTGCTCTATTGGGCTCTAAGGGATCAAGGGCGCGGCTGCGCCGCGCCTAGCCGGCCTCCGCCCTCCCGGCTTACGGCGGGGACCCCCGCGCTTAGGCGCTTCGCGCCACGCGCGCCCCCACCGCTCGCCGACCAGGGCGGAAGGGTCGGCCACCGTGGCGCATGTCAGAGACTCACTCCAAGGATCACCACGTGCCCGACCCCTACGTCAGACAGGACGCGGTCACCCGCTTCCCGCCGTATACGACCTTGGTAGGACTCAACTCCTTGCCAACAGCCGGGGGGTTGCGGCGAATCTCTGTAAGTCGTACGTTGGAGTTGCGTTACTCCCGCATTCTGTTAACGCCACTTTGGAGGTTTGTTATGCGTCTGTCTTCCGTGCTAACTACTGGTTTCGCTGCGAGCGTCCTGTCCCTAGGCCTAATGGTTGCCCCCGCGGACGCAGCCAGTCTGGTCATCGCCTCGGCTCCCGCAACAAACGTTGCTACTCCAAGCATGGTGCCGGCCGATCTGGAACACCCTTTGTGAAGTAGCCGGCTATACGAATCACGCTCAACTTCAAATGTCGGCACGAGGGATTTCAGCCGCCGAGGTGGAGGATACCGTCCACTCCCAGTGCGCAAACGCCTACTACCAACCAGACCAAGACACGTGGCTTTTTCCGGGCTATCCCGTCGTTGTTCTAAACCCGTACGGATGGGTAGTTACGGCATACTACCCCTCCACATTTGTGGCTAGTTAAAGTGCGAATCGATATACCTATCGAGTTCCACTTCGACCCGCAGGCGAATGCCGCCTCTATAGCCTTGAGCCCTGACCTCAAAGGACGAGCACTTAGCAGCCTCCCCGTCCTCAATGCTAGTGGCTCCGTTGTGTCGACTTTGACGTTCGATGCCTCCGGAGAGTTGGTCGAAATCGAACTTCTCGATGCTGCAACACAGCTACCTGCAATGTTACGAAACATCGGCTGACACAACGGGTCGCGTTCCTCGTCACGTCCGGCCACATAAACGCGCGGTACCCCAGAAGAGTATTGCACTGCCCTATGACCTGGACAGGGCGGCGTGGAGCTGGAGGTGTCGCGTCTCGGCAACGGGCTCAGCCGTGACCTTTGGTTCTGAGTTTGCAAAGGTGCGCGTAACCGACCGGGCCTCCTCCCAGTCGCCGACCTTGCCCGAACGATCCGCCACGCTCCGGACTGAGCCTCAAGGGCGCTGCGCGTCACTTCGTGATGACCTTCGGTCACCCTGGACCCACCCACTCGGCAGGGCTCTCATGCTCCGCCAATGGGTTCGGTGGTTCTTTCTGCCCAACCGTGCAACCTACGTGCAACAGAACCCGGCGGAACACGGTCATCTACAGGCATTGGCGGTGCTCGCCGCGAGCACGAATGAACCTCTACGCCGGTCCCCTGGCAAGCTTCCCAAGCTGGACACGCGAGTTCGATTCTCGTCGCCCGCTCCACGCCGGCAGGATCCGAAGTGGCATCGGTAACGGCGCGGCAAACATTCGAGCTCCTTCGAGTCCCCGAGTTGAACGGGTCGCCGACTCATCGCCCACTCATCGTCGGCTCATCGTTGGCTCGGAGCGCTACATCCCTTCACGGGGGTGCAACGCTCCGACCAGAAGCACGAGCCGACTCTGGTGGCGCTGGCAGGTCGGTGAACGCCCCCACCTGTCGCGCGGTGGGTCACGCGTCCGGGAGGTGGAGGACCCGGTCCAGCCGCCCGATCAGCTCCTGCAGGTCCGTCATGGCGGCTCGTGGGTCATCCTCGATGCGTTGGGTCGCGACGGTCATCAGGGCCCCGACTGCCGCTCCGGCGTAGAGCCGGATGTCGGGATCGTCGACGGGCCGTCCCGACCGGACCGCAATCGCCCGGGTCAGCAGCTCGATCGGCCGGGTGATCTCGGCCATCATGCCCTTGCGCAGCTCGGGAACCGACCGGATCAGGGCGTTCCGCGTGATCTCGAGCTGGAGCCGTTCGACGGGCATCTCCTGGAATGTCCGTCGGACGGCGTACTGCAGCGCCTCGATCGGGCTGAGCTCGGCAGGGGCATCGATCATCATCTGGAACGTGTCGGTGTCGACGAGCTCGGTGAGCACCGTCTCGTCCTTGGTGGCGAAGTAGCGAAAGAAGGTGGACGGCGAGACGTCGGCCGCCGCGGCGATCTCCTCGACGGTCGTCTGGGCATAGCCCCGCTCCTTGAACAGCCGCAGAGCGTGGTCCTGGATGGCGGCTTTGGTCCTGGCCTTCTTGCGCGCCCGCAGGCCCAGCGGCGGCGGGTCAGTGGCGGCCGCGTTGTCCCTGGTAGGCATCTGCGGCATGCGACGATTCTGCCGCCTCTTCGACCGGAGGTGCAGCCGCCACCTCGAGGGACCCCACGACACGACCGTCCGGCAGCCTGCTCGCGACCAGCAACGCCCCGATCAGGCAGACGGCGGCGCTCGCCCACATCGTCGCGGAGAGGCCGCTCACGAAGGCAGTCTGCACGGCGGTCTCGAGCGACGGCGAGCCGGTATGCGCGGCCGCCGCCACCCCAGCGGAGAAGTTGTCAGCCAGCGCAACGGCGAGCTCCGGGGTGACCCCGGTGGTCGGCAGGCTCGCCCGGTAGACGTCGTTGAGCAGAGCGCCCAGGACGGCGATACCGGTGACGCTGCCGACCTGACGCAAGGCCTGGACGAGAGCCGACCCCGTGGCTGCACGTTCGCGGGGCAGCGCTCCCAGAGCACCGTTCTGTCCACAGAAGAGCGCCCCGCCCACGCCGGCTCCGACCAGGAAGGTCCACACTCCGGTCACCGCGTAAGTGCTTCCCACGATCACCCGGGTCCCGAGCACGAACCCGATGGCGCCCACGACGAACCCGATCACACCCAGGGCCTTCGCCCCGAACCTCGGCAACGCCACCATCGTCAGCCGCAGCCCCACGAGGAGCCCGACGACCATCGGGACGGATCGCAGTCCTGTCCCGAGCGCGTCGACAGAGAGAACCCCGCGCAGATACTGGGGCACCACGAACATCGCGCCGAAGAACGCCAGGCTCGCGACGGCCGCCGTGACCGCCCCCCACCTGAACGCCGGCTCTCCCCAGAGGGCGCGGTCGACGACGGGTTCGTGCCCGCGGTCACGCCGCTGCGACACCACGAACGCGGTGAGCAGGCCGAGCCCGCCGATCAACCCACCGAGGACCACCGGGTCACCCCAGCCACGTTCCGGTCCTTCTATGACGCCATAGGTCACGGCCAACAGTCCCGCCGAGGACAGGCAGATGCCGAACAGATCCAACCCGCGACCCCGGTCGCCGGTCGACTCCGGGAGGAACGCCGCGACGGCTCCCAGCGCCACCACCACCACCGGCAGGTTGACGAGGAAGACCGATCCCCACCAGTAGTGCTGGAGCAGCACGCCCGCGACAATCGGCCCGAGCGGAAGTCCGATCATCGTCGAGATGCTGAGCATCGCAATCGCCTTGGTGCGCTCGCGCGGCTCGAACAGGACGACGACCGAGGACATGGCCAAGGGGATGAGGATCGCCGCGCCCACCCCGAGCAGGGTGCGGGCGGCGATCAGGCTCAGGGCGGTGGTCGCGAACGCGCACCAGGCCGACCCGCCGGCGAAGATCCCCAGGCCGAGCAAGGTAAAACGCTTGCGTCCGTACCGGTCGCCGAGCAGACCGGCCGGGAGCAGGAGAGCACCGAGCACGAGGAGGTAGCTGTCGGCGAACCACTGCAGCTGAGCGCTCGAGGCGTCGAGGCTGACCGCGATATCGGGCAGCGCCACGTTGAGGATGGTGGTGTCGAGCCCGACGACCAGCAAGGTGACTGCCGTGGCGGCGAGCGCCCACCAGCGACGCGGGCTGACCACAACGTGGGAGTCGCCAGTTAATGAATGTGACATACAGATGATAGTGACTGTCACTATCTGGGATGTCAAGCCCCGGTCCTAACCCGGTTGGCGCCTCGCGCGTGCCGACGTGATGCCAGCCTTGACCAGGGCGAACGGCAGCACCAACGTGGCGACGGCCGTGACCAGCCAGACGATCAGGGTGGCCAGGACCCAGGTGGTTGCTCCGCTGATCCGCAACGAGTCACCGACGAGACTCGCGGCCACCAGCGCGACGAACGTCGCCACCAGGCCGACCCCGCCCAGGAAGGCCCGGGCGTTGCGCGCGGCGAACTTCGCCAGGAACGGCGCCACCACGCTCTGCACCACGGCATAGACGACGACGGTGATGAGGAAGCCCCCGAACGAGATCGCCATGTCGTCGAGGATCAGGTGAGCGGCGAGCAGTCCGAGCGCCGCCGACGCCAGGAAGATGGCGGTACGCACCACGACCCGGATCATCAGGCGTCCTTCAGCGCGCCACGCTGGGTGCGCCAGCGCCACAGGGCCGTGACGATGACCGCGCCGACCAGCGACCCGATGATGCCGCTCGGGCGGAGGGCCAAGCCGTCGCCGGCGATCAGGCTGAGGAGCAGTCCTCCGACGAACGACCCGACGAGTCCCGCGACGAACGCCATCGTCCAGTCGATCCCCTTGCCGTTCTTGCCGAGGATCAGCTGTGCCGCAGCCCCCACCAGCATGCCGAACAGGATGAGACCGATGAAGAGCATGGGTCGAGCATAGGACGGGGCAGGCGCGTCTGGCCTATTTCACGCACGGTATGCCGCCGCCGGTGATGGCCGTCAGGTCCGTCGGCGCGGGAGCACCGGTGCCCGGGACAACAGTCGGGACAGGCGTGGGGGTAGGCGTCGTCGGTGCGGGCCCGCTCGCAGTGGAGGATGCGCTGGAGGTCGAACCCGGCCCGGCAAGCAGGTGCGCCACGACCGCGTGGATCTGGGCGAGGTCCACCACGTTGATGTCCTCCCCCGATGAGTCCGTGCCGAACGAGGCGATCGGCAGCGTGTAGAACGTCACGTTGCCACCAGCCATCTGCTGGGCGTCCGACGCGAAGTCGAGCAGGTTCAGGCCGGAGTCGATCGCCGTGTTCTGCTTCGTCACATCGATGATCTGTCCGAGCTTGATCGGGTTGACCAGGGTTCCGGCCTGCTTGAGCTGGGTCGCCAGGGAGACGATGAACGCCTGCTGACGTCGCTCCCGGTCGAGGTCGGTGAAGTTGTACCGGTCGTGCAGGTCGCGTCGTTGACGGACGAACGCCACCGCCTGCGAGGCATCGATCTGCTGCTGTCCCGCAACGAAGTTCGCGCCTGAGTAAGAGTCCTGGGTCGGCTCGTTGACGCATACGGTGATCGGCTGCACGACCTGCGCGAGCTGGTAGAAGGCGACCATGGTCACCTCGACGAAGTGGTCGATGTGCACCCCGCCGAGAAAGCTCTCCACCGTCTGGACCTGGGCGAGCCGCGCCGCGTCGCGCGACCTCTGCTCCCGCTCGCTCTTGCTCAGGGATGCGTCGCCGGTGAGCTCACTTGCGGCAGCGGCATACGCGAGTCCGTAAGCCTGTTTGATCTTGCCCTTGCACTGCTTGTCCGGGCAGCCGGTCAACGAGACGTAGTCGTCGCGTGGGATCGAGATCTCGGTTGCCCGGCTGCCGTCCCCCGGGACGTGCAGAAGCATCAGCACATTGGCGTTGAGACCGCCATCGCTCGCGTCGCCCGCATGCAACGCGTCGTAGATGTCCTGCGGCAACGGGTCTCCGTTCTCGTCAACCCTGCTGTCCAGGCCCATGACCAAGATGTTGGCGTCGGCCTTCGGACCCGACGAGGTCGCCGTCGCCGTCGGTGCGTCAGAAGCCCCGCCCGACGGCAACAGCGCATTCGAGGTGACGATGCCGTGGGTGAGGTTGAGGTACTGGTATCCGGCGTAGCCGACGACGAGCGCCAGGACGGCGACCACCGAGACGATGGCGATGCGACGGCCACGATGAGCTGCCCATGGGGCGTTGTGAGCGTGATGACGGGGTCGGGGAGAAGGGAGTCGCACCCCAGGAGGGTGACCGCTCAGTCTGGGTGTCCACTGGATGTCACCTGGGACCGGTCGCAGGTTCTTGCCTCCGTCTTGCGCGAGTTACTGATCGGTAGCATGATGGAGTTACCGATGGGTAACCGAATGTCCCGGGCCGTCTCGACACACCCAGCACAACGCAAAGGACCGACGATGGGCCATTACAAGAGCAACCTTCGCGACCTGGAGTTCAACCTCTTCGAGGTGCTCGGTCGCAGCGACGTCCTCGGTCAGGGCGCCTACGAGGCCGTCGATGCGGACACCGCGCGCGAGATGCTGCACGAGGTTGCCCGGCTCGCCGAGAACGAGCTCGCCGAGAGCCTGATCGACTCCGACCGCCACCCGCCCGTCTACGACCCGGTGACCCACGACATAGCGATGCCTGAGTCGTTCAAGCGCTCGTACCAGGCGTATGTCGACTCCGGATTCTGGGCGATCGACGTCCCGGCCGAGCTCGACGGCACGGTTGTCCCACCCTCGCTGCGCTGGGCCATCAACGAGCTGATCCTCGGGGCAAACCCCGCCGTCGGCATGATCGCCTCGTGCTACCTGTTCGCCAAGCTGCTGCACATCCTCGGCAGCGACGACGACAAGAGACTGGCCCGCCTGATGGTCGACCGCGGCTGGGGCGCGACGATGGTCCTCACCGAGCCGGACGCCGGCTCCGATGTCGGCGCCGGCCGCACCAAGGCCGTCCAGAACCCGGACGGCACCTGGAACATCACGGGCGTCAAGCGGTTCATCACCTCGGCCGAGCACGATCTCTCGGACAACATCATCCACTTCGTGCTGGCCCGCCCCGAGGGCGCCGGGCCGGGCACCAAGGGCCTCTCGCTGTTCGTGGTCCCGAAGTTCCACGTCGACCTGCAGACCGGCGCGCTCGGCGAGCGCAACGGGGCGGTCGTGACGAACCTCGAGCACAAGATGGGGTTGAAGGTCTCGACCACCTGCGAGGTGACCTTCGGCGACTCCACTCCCGCCGTCGGCACCCTGCTCGGTGACACCCACGACGGCATCGCCCAGATGTTCCGCGTCATCGAGCACGCGCGGATGATGGTGGGCACCAAGTCGATCGCCACGTTGTCGACCGGCTACCTCAACGCCCTCGAGTACGCCAAGACACGGGTCCAGGGCGCCGACCTGACCCAGCAGGGCGACAAGACCGCCCCGCGGGTCACCATCACCCACCACCCCGATGTGCGGCGCTCGCTCATGCTGCAGAAGGCCTACGCCGAAGGCATGCGGGCTCTGGTGCTCTACACCGCGACCCAGCAGGACGTGGTCGACCAGGCCCAGCTGCGCAGCGGCACGGAGGAGCTCGAGGCCGACTCGCCCGCGCACCTCGCCAGCCGGGTCAACGACCTGCTGCTGCCGGTGGTCAAGGCTCTGGGCTCCGAGCGGGCTTGGGTGCTGCTCGGCACCGAGTCGCTTCAGACCTTCGGCGGCTCCGGCTTCCTGCAGGACTACCCGATCGAGCAGTACGTCCGGGACGCCAAGATCGACTCGCTCTACGAGGGAACGACGGCGATCCAGGGCCTGGACTTCTTCTTCCGCAAGATCGTCAAGGACCAGGGCGTCGCCATCTCTCACCTGGCCATGCAGATCGCGGAGTTCGCGAAGGACCTCGGCTCCAGCTCCGGTGGCGACGGAGCACTCGACCGCGACCGTGAGCTGCTCGCCCAGGCACTCGACGACGTCCAGGGGATCCTCGGGTACGTCGGCGGCGAGGCGTTCAAGTCCGACCCGCGGATGGGCGGCGAGGCCCGCAACATCTACAAGGTCGGGCTCAACAGCTCGCGCCTGCTGCTGGCCGCCGGAGACCTGGTCGTGGGCTGGCTGCTGCTGCGCCAGGCCGATGTCGCCCACACGGCGCTCGTGTCGCGGGCGGAGGCGATGTCGGCTAAGGACCACGACTTCTACACCGGCAAGGTGGCTGCGGCGCAGTTCTTCGCCCGGAACGTCCTGCCGAAGCTGTCCGCCGAGCGCGCCATCGCCGAGGCCACCGACGACTCGATCATGGACGTTCCTGAGTCCGCCTTCTGACGAAGCGCTCCCCACCGGCGGCCAGAGCAGGTGCCGGTCGGGCGACGGCGACAACCTCGCCGAGGAAGCGGCGCGCGGACGCCAGCGGCGGGGCCGGCACTTACAGGTCGTCGGTATGGCAGCGCGCGGACGCCAGCGGAGGGGCCGGCCCAGACAGGTCGTCGGTGAGGCGGCGCGAGACCCTCGCCGGCGGAACGCATCAGCGTCAGTGGGCACGGTCCGGGAGCCGACGGTCGGCCAGGACGGGGAACTCGCGACGCCAGGTGTCCACGACGTCGAGGTCGACCTCGACGCTGAGCACCTCTTCGTCGAGACCGGCCATGGCCAACGCCTCACCGGTCGGGGAGATGACCTGCGAATGACCGCCCATCTCGTGCAGCGAGTGGGTGCCGGCGGTGTTGCAGGCGATGACGACGCATTGGTTCTCGACGGCGCGAGCATGCGCGAGCAGCGTCCAGTGCGTGACCCGCTTGCGTGGCCAAGCGGCGGGAATGACGAAAACCTTTGCGCCAAGGTCCAGCTGGGCTCGGTAGAGCTCGGGGAACCGCAGGTCGTAACAGGTCGACAGCCCCGCTGTCACGGTCTCACCGCCGCAACCGGTCGGCAGCTCCGCCGTCACCACCAGCTCGCCCGCCTCCATCAGCGCCGGCTCCCCGGCGCCGAAACCGAACCGGTGGATCTTGCGATAGGTCGCCAGCAACGCCCCGTCCGAGCCGAACAGCAACGAGGTGTTCCACAGGTCCTTGCCCTCGGGACCGGTGCTCCCGTCGGTGCTGGTCTCGACGACCGAGCCAGCGTGGAGGGTGACGCCGGCGTCGCGGGCGGCAGCGCTCATCGCCTGGGCGACGGCGCCCCTCGGAGTGTCGGCACGCGCCTGCCATGTCTCGTAAGCGAACCCACCGGGGGCCCACAGCTCTGGCAGCACCACGAGGTCGTGCCCTCGCTGCGCACGAACCATCTCCGCGACCCGGTCGACCCGGTCGGCGACGTCCTCGCTGTCGTCGTACCCGAGCTGGATGAGGGCGACCCGCATCCCTATGTCTCCCGGCTCTCACGTCTGGCAGCCAGCTGCTTCAGGCGCTCGTTGTAAGCCACCAGCTCGGCGTCGCCGTCGCGGTCGGCCTGCCGATCGTTGCGGCGGGCCAGCGCGCCGTCGGTGCGCACCCAGTCCACGACGACGAACATGGCCAGCACCAGCGTCGGCAGCTCGCCGACCCCCCAGGCAATGCTCCCCCCCAGCTGTTGGTCGGCGACGACGTCGGGTATCCATGGAATCTGGAGGGCCGTGAAGAAGTCAGGGGCAAGCAGAACCGTCCCCGACATCAGGGCCACGCCGAAGAATGCGTGGAACGAGACGGTGACGAGCAGGATGAGCAGCCGTAGCGCAGGTGACCATTTCGGCGGGCCGGGGTCGCGGCCGACCATGACCCAGGCGAACAGGTATCCGGTCAGCAGGAAGTGGGCCACCATGAGGATGTGCCCGGTGTGCGTCGTCAGGGCCAAGGCGAACAATGGCGAGAAGTAGAAGATCGCCAGGCTGGAGAAGAACAACCCCGCGGCGACGACCGGGTTGGCGAGCACCCGCAGCAGGCGTGAGTGGACCAGGCTGAGCAGCAGCTCACGCAGGCCGATGCTCCCATCTCCCCGAGCGGGGATCGCGCGCAGCGCCAGGGTGATGGGCGCGCCCAGCACCAACAGCGTCGGCACATACATGGCGATGACCATGTGCTCGCCCATGTGCCACGAGAACGAGACTCGACCGAGCACCCCGGGAGCCCCGCAGGTCGCCCACGCCAGCACGAGCCATCCGAGGACCCAGCTGAGCGTGGCCATGACGCTCCACCGGTCGCCTCGCCGGCGCAATCTCGCGACCCACGCGAGGTAGGTCCCGATCGCGACGACGGCAATGACCCCCCAGAGCCAGTCGAAACGCCACAGCGACAGCCAGGTAGTCCCGTCCGGGGCGGCGGGCGCCGGGTATGAGGTGAGCCGTACGGCCGGGCTCGGGTCCACCGGCAGGTCGAGGTTAGGCGGTGCGCTCCGGCTCAGCGCGGCGGCGAAGCCGAAGGCGACACCCATGACCAGCGTCTCGATCGTGGCGAACCTCACGAACAGCCGGCGCGTCGCCGTCGCCTCTGACGCGTTGACCAGCTGCGCTACGACGCGACGGCGCTGCTGCAACCCGAGCAGCCCGAGCACGACCAGGCACACGGCTTTGACCACCACGAGCACGCCGTATGGGGTTGCCAGGTTGCCGAGCTCGGAGACACCCCCCAGCCGGACCAGTGCGCTGACGACCCCGGACACGGCAACCGCGACGAAGCACCAGAGCGCCAACGTGGAAAACCGCGAAACCACCACGGGTAGGTGACGGCCGAGCAGTGGGCGCATCACGACGATCGCCATGAGCCCGCCGACCCAGAGCAGCGCACCGACCAGGTGAGCGGCCAGCGTGTTCACCGCAGTCTCGTGGTCGGTGCCCCCACTCGCGTGTCCCGCGAGCGCCAGGGGGAGGACCGCCACGATCGAGATGATGGCGGCGGTCGCAACAGCGTTGCGCCGCAGGGCGAACGCGGCCACGGTGACCGCGGTCGCCGCTAGAGCAGCGCTGATCAGCCCGACCCGCAGGGTCTCCAACGACCAGACATAGGTGGCGAACTGGGTCCAGAACTGGCTGTCCCCCAGCGGTGTCCCCGCCGCATCCGAGAAGCCGAGCACGACCAGGAGAAGCCCAGCGACGACCCAGACGAGACCGGTCGTGACGGCATACCTGGACGCACGAAGCAGAGCGGTGGGTGACGTGCGGCCCGGGAGGAGGAAGGCGCCCAACACGAGCAGCCCGACGGTCAGCGCCGCACTGGCGTCATGCACGAGCGTCAGCACGGGCAGCCCCCATCGCACGACCGGGCCCACGTCTGCGAGCCCCTCCACGATGGGTGTCGCGGCCCCGCCGATGACCACCGCGACGGTGCAGGCGACGAGGGCAACGGTCAGGGCCGCGACCGCCGCGCCACGAGCCGGCGCCGTCACCGTTGCCGGTGCGGCGCCCACTGATGCGCGCGGGACGGCCACGACAACAGCGTAGATACAGTGTCTGTATGCCTCAGCACCCGGCACCACCGACCGATCTCGCCGGCTTGGTGGCTGCCTACGAGCAGACGGCTCGCGCAGTGGTCGACCTCGGCCAGACCTTGACGACCCGGGACTTCGACAAAGCCACCGAGTGCCCCGGCTGGAGTGTCAAAGACCAGTTCAGCCACGTCGTCGGGCTCGAGTCGTGGCTCGACGGTGCCACCCCTCCGTCGATCCACGTGCCGGACCTGCCGCATGTGAAGAACGAGCAGGGCGAGTTCATCGAGCTCTTCGTGCACGACCGCCGGGACCGCGAGGGCGCTGACGTCGTCGGTGAGCTCGAGGACGTGATCACCAGCCGGCTGTCCGCGATGCATGACCCCTCACTGAACGAGGACAGCACCGTCAAGGGGCCGTTCGGCCGAACGACCGCCTCGCGAGCAATGACGTTGCGCGCCATCGACATCTGGGTCCATGAGCAGGACATCCGGACCGCCGTAGGTCGACCTGGCGACCTTGATACCGCGGCGGCGTCGCTGTTCGTGGCTGCCATCATCCGGGCGTTCCCGAGGGTCGTGGCCCGCGACGCCGGCGTCCCCGTCGGTCATGCGGTCATCGTCGACGTCACCGGTCCGGTCGTGGCCCGGGCGGGTGCCCGAGTAGTGCTCGATGCCGAGCGCCGGACCTGGGGCGAAGAGCTGTTCACCGGGGAGTCGCACGACGAGGACATCGCCAGCGCCCCCATGGCCACCACCTCGATCGTCCTGTCGACGGACGCGCTCACGCGTCGGGGCGCCGGCCGACGCTCGGTTGACGACCTGGTCTTCTCGGTCACCGGCAATGCGGACGTCGCCGCTGCGGTCCTGCAGAACCTCGTCATCACCAGCTGAGCAACCGCCTGCAGCGCTTGTTTGGCGCATGCAAGTTTCTCGTGGCATAGTTGCATGGTTCATACAACCAATGCCTGTACGCCACGGGCACCCACCAGGGGAGGTGGCCGCCGATGCCGGTCGAGCTCAGCACCGCCGAGGCACTGTCCAGCACCCTCGTTCGAGTCATGAAGATCATGACCGCGATGAAGCACCACGCCCCGCGCCAACACCCGGCCGTGGACCCCTCGCACTACCCCGTGCTGTTCAGTGTCTGCGGTGAGCCCCGTCGGGTGTCGGCGGTCGCTGACAGCATCCACTCCGACGTCTCAACGGTGAGCCGCCAGGTATCCCACCTCGCCCAGCACGGTCTGCTGGAGAAGATCGGGGATCCCGACGACGGTCGGGCCCAGCTCCTCTCCCTCAGCCCCACGGGACGGCAGGTGATCGAGCAGCTCGTCCGCGGCCGCGGCGAGTGGTTCGAGCAGATTCTCTCTTCTTGGACGGACGACGAAGCCCGCACCTTTGAGCACCAACTCACCCGTTTCGGCGACGACCTCGAGGCCTTCAAGGCTCGCGTGCTCGTCGGCGCCGGAACCGGGGCCTCCACGAACCACAACCAGGAGTCCTGACATGGCTACCGATACGACAGCCGCAGTGCCCGCCGGGCCACCCGGCGAAGCCCAGTACGACCGCCCCAACGCGCCGTTGACCCATCGGCAGATCATCACCATCCTCATCGGGCTGCTGATGGGCATGTTCCTCGCAGCCCTCGACCAGACCATCGTCGCCTCGTCGATCCGCACCATCGCCGACGACCTCGGCGGGTTGTCCTCCCAGGCCTGGGTGACGACGGCATACCTCATCACCTCGACGATCGTCACCCCGCTCTACGGCAAGCTCTCCGACATGTACGGCCGCAAGCCGTTCTTCCTCTTCGCCATCTCGATCTTCACCGTCGGCTCGATGTTGTGCACGCTCGCGACCTCGATCGGGACACTGGCGACATACCGGGCCATCCAGGGCCTCGGGGCGGGTGGCCTCTTCGCGTTGGCGCTCGCCATCATCGGCGACATCGTCCCGCCACGCGAACGAGCCAAGTACCAGGGCTACTTCCTCGCCGTCTTCGGCACCTCCAGCGTCATCGGTCCTGTCGTCGGCGGGTTCTTCGCCGGTCAGAGCACCATCCTCGGGGTCACCGGATGGCGCTGGGTCTTCCTCGTCAACGTCCCGATCGCGATTGCCGCACTCATCGTCGTCACGCGCACCCTGCACCTGCACCACGTGCGTCGCGACCACCGGATCGACTGGTGGGGCGCCGTCATGCTCGCCGTCGGCCTCGTGCCGCTGCTCATCGTCGCCGAGCAGGGTCGGGAGTGGGGCTGGGGCTCCACGAACTCCCTGCTGTGCTACGGCATCGGCATCCTCGGTATCGCGGGTTTCGTCGTCGTCGAGCGGGTGATGGGCGAGGAGGCACTGATCCCGCTGCGCCTGTTCCAGATCCGCACCGTCGGCGTCGCATCCACCGCATCGGTCTTCATCGGCATGGGCATGTTCGGCGGCCTCGCTGCCCTCCCGCTCTACCTGCAGATCGTCAAGGGCGCGACCCCCACCCAGGCCGGGTTGCTGCTCCTGCCGCTCACCCTCGGGATCATGTTCGGCTCGATCCTGTCTGGACAGATCATCTCGCGGACCGGCCGCTACCGGCAGTACCCGATCATCGGGACGGCCCTGTTGGCCGCCTCGATGTGGGGTTTCCACTATGTCGGTGCGGACACGGCGACCTGGATCTCGATGATCATCATGGTGTTCTTCGGCGTCGGCCTCGGGTTCAACTTCCAGCCGCTGACGCTGGCGGTGCAGAACGCCGTCAGCCCACGCGACATCGGGGTGGCCACCTCCTCGGCGACCTTCACCCGCCAGATCGGCGGCACGCTCGGCACGGCCGTGTTCTTGTCCATCCTGTTCTCCAAGGCGGCCGAGAACATCCCTGCCGCCTACAACGCTGCCCGGCAGTCACCCGACTTCGGCGCCGCTCTGCAGAACCCGCAGGGTGACCCGACAGCCAACGCGACGTTCATCGCCGGCCTCAAGAGCGCGGCCACCGATGGTGGCGCGGCGTTCAACAACGCCCTCAGCGACTCCTCGTTCGTGCAGAAGATCGACCCACGGCTGGCGCATCCCTACCTCGAGGGGTTCTCGACCGCGATGCAGTCCGTGTTCTTCGTCGCGACCTTCATCCTGCTCGCCGCCTTCGCAGTCTCATGGTTCCTCCCGCGGGTGGAGCTGCGAAGCAACGAGGCGTTCCATGAGGCAGGGGCAGCCGACAACCTTGCCGCCTCGGGCGAGCACGGCGACGCACCGGTGTCGGCGTCCACCCTGCAGGACACGACGCAGGACCAGCTTCAGGACGCTCCTGTCGAGCACGACTCCGAGCCGGTTCTTGTCGGGGGGCCGCCCGCTGAGCCCGCGGCCACGAGATCGGCCGTCGAAGAGCACCCGACGCGCCGGCGCCAGCCCGGCCGACACCGCATGGCGCCCGGCGAGAAGCTGCACTAGGCACGTCCCGCCCCGCGCTGACCACCCGACCCGGCTACCCCTCACAGGGGGTAGCCGGGTTGCTCATCTCCTGGCAGGCTCGGCCTCGGCCGCACACAACCTGCTCATAAGATTTTGACAGGGTCCCGTGTTTCCTCTCGCCCGAACCCGGGTCGAGGGTGCGGCCTGCGGGAACCCCCGCTCTCCGCTTCACCAGGGAAGGCATTGCATGAGAAGACTCTTCAGCGTCGTTGCCGCCGCCGGCCTGCTCGCCGGCTCCGTCGCAGGGGGGCTCGCACTGGCCCCCTCGGCCCAGGCCACGGACACGGTTGCCGCGCCGCCCGCCGCACCGGGATACAGGCCCCCTCCCGTCGCCTGGGGGGTGTGCACGGACCCGACCCTCGTGCGCTACGGCGCCGAGTGCGGGATGGTCACTGTCCCGCTCGACTACGCCAAGCCCGGCGGGACGAAGATCAAGCTCGCCGTCTCGCGGCTGAAGCACACCACACCTGCCAGTCAGTACCAGGGGATCACCCTCGTCAACCCCGGCGGCCCGGGAGGCTCCGGCCTCATCTTCTCCATCTTCCGCGACATGGTCCCCAACGGTGGCGGGCAGTCGTACGACTGGATCGGGTTCGACCCGCGCGGTGTGGGGTCGAGCCAGCCCTCGCTGACCTGCGACGGCAACTACTTCGGGTACGACCGGCCCTACTACGTGCCGATCTACCCGAAGGTCGAGCAGACCTGGCGCAACAAGAGCGCCACCTATGCCGCCGACTGCGCCAAAGCCGGTGGCGGGCTGCTCGACCACATGAAGACAACCGACTCCGTCGCTGACATGGAAAGCATCCGAGCTGCCCTCGGAGAGACAAAGATCAACTACCTCGGCTTCTCCTACGGCACCTACCTGGGCCAGGTCTACGCCACCTTGCACCCTGATCGGGTGCGCCGGTTCGTCCTCGACAGCAACGTCGATGCGCGCAAGGTCTGGTACCGGGCCAACCTCGACCAGGATGTCGCCTTCGACGCCAACATCGGCCTCTATTTCGACTGGATCGCCAAGTACGACAGCGTCTACCACCTCGGAAACGACGGCCCCGCGATCGAGAAGACCTACTACCGGGTCCTCAACCAGCTGCGCGCCAACCCGCAGGCGGGCGGTCTCATCGGTCCGGACGAGTGGACGGATGCGTTCCTCGGCGCCGGCTACTACGTCTACGGCTGGGAGGACACCGCCACGGCCTTCTCGATGGCGGTCAACAAGGGGGACTTCAGTGCCATCAAGGACCTCTACGACAGCGCCAACGGGGTCCAGGGTCCCGGCGCCGACAACGGCTACGCCGTCTACAACGCGGTGCAGTGCACCGACACGACCTGGCCCAAGGCCTGGCAGAAGTGGAAGGTCGACAACTGGACCATCTATGGCCAGCACCCGTTCGAGACGTGGGGCAACGCCTGGTACAACGCGCCGTGCATCACCTGGGCCGGCAAGTCCGGCACACCGGTGACCGTCAACGGGTCCAAGGCCCCGCCGATCCTGCTCATCGACGAGACCCACGATGCGGCAACTCCGTATGCGGGTTCGCTGTACACCCGGAGCATCTTCCCCAGATCGGTCCTCATCGAGGGCGTCGGCGGGACGACTCACGCAGGCTCATTCTCCGGGGTGGCATGCACGGACGACAAGATTGCCGCGTACTTCGCCACCGGTGCTCTCCCGGCCCGTGTATCCGGCAACCGCTCCGACGTCCAGTGTGACCCGGTTCCCCAGCCCGACCCGACGGTAGCCACCGCTGTGCAGCGGTCGGCCGGCCCGGCTTCGACGAAGGCAGCGGACCTGAAGGCTGTCCTGGACCAGCTGCACGCGACCGTCCGCTAGGACGGCGTCCGACGACGCCCCGGTCACCTCTCGGTGGCCGGGGCGTAGCGTCGCGGGGTGAGGCGCGGCGTCAGGGCATCCGGGCGGCTCGGCCCGGACGCGGTGTGGGAGCGGTATGCCGACCCCGACGCCTGGTCGTCCTGGTCACCCCAGATCCGACGCGTGGAGGCATCGGGACCCCGCATCGTCGACGGGATGACCGGCGTCGTCCACGGGCCTATCGGGTTGCTCGTCTCGTTCGAGGTGCTGCGCGTCGACGAGACGCGGCACTGGTGGTCGTGGCGGGTGCACGCCGGACCCGTCGTGTTGCTCCTGGAGCACGAGGTGCTCGCGCGCCCAGACGGAGGCAGCGACACGACGCTGCAGGTCCAAGGTCCGGCCTTGGTGGTGCTGGCCTACCTGCCCCTCGCGGGTCTCGCGCTGCACAACCTCGTCATGACCTGAGGTCCGACGTCCGTGTCGGAACCCGCCTCGACCGAACTCATCCTCTTGGAGACAGAACACACGAGTGTGGCGGTACTGAACGGTTCACGAGGGTGAAAACCTCGACACACGTGAGTTCGGTCGGCAAGGCAGTCAGCCCCAGACGAGTCCCCTGCTGGGATCCTCCATGATCGACGCGAGATCGGAGAGGAACCGGCTGCCGCGCTCACCGTCGATGAGGCGGTGGTCGAACGCGACGGCGAGCTGGGTCACGTGCCGGATCGCGATCTCGTCGTCACCGGCAGCGTTGGACACCACCCAGGGTTGCTTGCGGATCGCGCCGAAACAGACGATCGCGCTCTCACCGGGGTTGAGGATCGGGGTGCCGCCGTCGACGCCGAAGACGCCCACGTTGGTGATGGTGACGGTGCCGCCGGTCATGTCGGCCGGCTGTGTCCGCCCGTCGCGTGCGACCCTCGTCAGCTCGCCGATCTCATGGGCGAGCTGCAGCATCGACATCTGGTCGGCGTCCTTGATGTTCGGGACGAGTAGCCCGCGTGGGGTGGCCGCCGCGATGCCGAGGTTGACGTAGTGCTTGACCACGATCTCCTGCGCCTGCTCGTCCCACGCCGCGTTCATGCCCGGGTGGCGGCGCAGCGCGAGGCAGAGCGCCTTGGCGAGAACGAGCAGCGGGGTGACCTTGACCTCGCCGAACTCCTTGTCCCGCTTGAGGTTCTCGACAAGCTGCATCGTCGCGGTCACGTCCACGGTGACCCACTCGGTGACGTGCGGCGCCGTGAACGCGGAGGCCACCATCGCCTGGGCGGTCATCTTTCGCACACCCTTGACCGGTATGCGTGTCTCACCCCGTGAGCTCGCCGACGAGCTGGCCCCGCCCTGCGGTGGGTGGAACGCCCATCCCTCGCCGAGATCGTGCGCAGCGGCGCCATTCGCGGCATGACCTTCGGCCCCGGCGGCAGCGTGGCGCTCGACGTCGGCACGGGTGATGATGCCGCCCTCGCCCGACCCCCTCACCTGGTCGAGGTCGACGCCGAGGTCTTTGGCCAGCTTGCGTACCGGCGGCTTGGCGAGCGCTCGCCCGGTGCCGGGCGCCGTAGTGAGGGCCGCGCCGGTACCCGCCCCGATACGGACGCTGCGGGACGTGGGCTCGCCCACCGTCCGCTCAGGAGCGGGCACGAACTCGTCGGGGTCGCGGATGGGCAACCCGGAGTCCTTGCGGGGGCGACGTCTGGCCTCGGTCTGCTTGACGCCATAGCCCACGAGCACCGCGGTGCGGCCCGTGGACGTGGTGCCGCCGATCTTGCCCTCCTCGATCTCGGGCTCTCCGTCCGTGGAGGTGACCTTCGGTGCGGGCGACCCGACCATCCCCGGCTCCACCGCGCCTTCCACCGGAGCCGTGGCCACTGCGGTCACGTTCGGCGCGGCCCCAGCAGGAGCGGCCGCACTCCCACCGGTGTCGACGGAGATGATCGGCGTTCCGACCTCGACCGTCTCGCCCTCCCCGACCAACAGCGCGGTGACCGTCCCCGCGAAGGGCACCGGGAGCTCGACCAGGGACTTGGCCGTCTCGATCTCGACGACGATGTCGTTGACCTTCACGGTGTCGCCGACGGCGACGCGCCACGTGACCAACTCGGCCTCGGTCAGTCCCTCGCCGGGGTCGGGCAGACGGAAGTCCTTGACAGGCATACGGTCAGTTCCTTTGGTGAGCAGCGGTACTCGGCATGAGGTCAGAACTTGAGCGAACGGTCTACCGCGTCCAGCACTCGGTCGAGGTCAGGCAGGAACTCTTCTTCGAGCCGACTCGGCGGGTAGGGCAGGTTGTATCCGCCGACCCGGAGCACCGGCGCCTGGAGGTGGTAGAAAGCCCGCTGCGTCACCGCTGCGGCGATCTCCGCACCGAGCCCGAGGAAGGTCGAGGCCTCGTGCACGACGACGAGCCGTCCGGTCTTCGTCACGGACGCGACGACGGTGTCGAGGTCGAGCGGGCTCAGCGAGCGCAGGTCGAGCACCTCGAGCTCGGTGCCCTCCTCGGCCGCCGCCTGCGCGGCCTGCATACACGTCTTGACCATCGGCCCGTATGCCGCAACGGTGCAGTGCGTGCCCTCGCGAACGACAGCAGCGTCATAGAGCCCGTGCGACGGGCCGGCCTCGTCGATGTCGCCCTTGTCCCAGTAGCGGCGCTTGGGTTCGTAGAAGATCACCGGGTCGTCGGTCTCGATGGCCTGCTGGATGCCCCAGTACGCGTCCTGTGCGTTAGAGACGGCAACCACCCGAAGACCGGCGGTATGCGCGAAGTAGGCCTCGTTGGACTCGCTGTGGTGCTCGACCGCGCCGATGCCGCCGCCGACCGGGATGCGGATCACCATGGGCAACGTGATCGTGCCGAGCGAGCGGGCCCGCATCTTGGCCACCTGGCTGACGATGTGGTCGAACGCGGGGTAGACGAACCCGTCGAACTGGATCTCGACGACAGGTCGGTAACCGCGCAACGCCATGCCGATCGCCGTTCCGACAATGCCGGCCTCGGCGAGCGGGGTGTCCATGACGCGGTCCTCGCCGAAGTCTTTCTGCAGTCCTTCGGTGACCCGGAAGACGCCGCCGAGCTTGCCGATGTCCTCGCCCATGAGGACGACCTTGGGGTTGTTCTCCATGGCTCGGCGCAGTCCGCTGGTGATCGCCTTCGCGATCGTCAGCTGCGTCATGCCGACACCTCCTCGTGAGCGCCGACGAAACTCGCCTGGTAGGTGAGGAACTCGGCCCGCTCCGCCGCCACCAGGGGATGGTCTTCGACGTAGACGTGGTCGAACATCGCCTCACCCGTGGGGTCGGGCATGCTCAGGCAGCCCTCGCGCACGTGGGCCGCCAGCGCGTCCGCCTCGGTCGTGATCTCGTCGAAGAACGCCTGGTCCGCCTTGCCCTCGTGAGCGAGGTAGGCCTTCAACCGCTCGATCGGGTCGCGCAGCTTCCAGACCTCGACCTCGGCCGACACGCGGTATTTCGTCGGGTCGTCCGACGTCGTGTGAGCGCCCATCCGGTAGGTCCAGGCCTCCACGAGGAAGGGGCCCTGGCCGGACCGGGCCTCTTCGAGCGCGTGCTTGGTGACGGCATACACCGCCAGCACGTCGTTGCCGTCGACCCGCACCCCGGGGAACCCGAACCCGCGAGCGCGCTGGTAGAGCGGGATCCGGGTCTGGCGGTCGTTCGGCTCGGAGATGGCCCACTGGTTGTTCTGGCAGAAGAACACGACCGGCGCGTTGGTCACCGCGGCGAAGACGAACGCCTCGCTGACGTCGCCCTGCGACGTGGCGCCATCGCCGAAGTAGGCGATGACGGCGGCGTCGCGGTCGGGGTCACCGGTGCCGACCGCTCCGTCGCGCTGGATCCCCATGGCATACCCCGTCGCGTGCAGTGTCTGGGCTCCGATGACGATCGTGTAGAGATGGAAGTTCTTCTCGTTCGGGTCCCAGCCGCCGTGGTTGACGCCGCGGAACAGGCCGAGCAGGTTGAGCGGATCCACGCCGCGGCACCAGGCGACGCCATGCTCGCGATAGGTCGGGAAGGCGTAGTCCTGCTTCTTCAGCGCGCGGCCCGACCCGACCTGGGCCGCCTCCTGGCCGAGCAGCGAGGCCCAGATGCCGAGCTCACCCTGTCGCTGCAACGCGGTGGCCTCAGCGTCGACCCTGCGGATCAGGACCAGGTCGCGGTAGAGCCCGCGCAGGTCGTCGTCCGTCAGGTCGTCGATGTAGTGGGCATACGGCGAGGCTGCGTGGTTCGCGACCCGCTGGCCCTCCGGCGTCAGCAGCTGGACCATGTCGGGGCCGCCGTCACCGACCGCGGGCACCGCCGCCGTGAGGTCCGTCTCAGCCAGTGCCTGCGAGGGGTGGTGATCACTCACGCGATGCTCCTTCTCGGTGGCCACGGGGGAGGCCGCCAGGTCCGATAGCGACGCTGCCCGGGGTCTCCGGTCGTTGTCGCGACGTGTCCAGATGTTCTCGAGATGAGGGCGACCGGGTGGGCCGAGCTCACCTTCGAGCCGTTCCGGGCCAATCTAGCCGCGGCCCCTGCACATCTCACAATGCGGACGCCGGTATGCGGGGTCGGCACCGCGCCGGCAGTCATCGAGCTCGACGGGTTCGTCACGTACGGCCGCATGACCTCAGGCTCGATGGCTCCAGCGCCGGGAGACGTCGGGTGCGCGGAAAGGACGCGTGAGGACCGCGTCCGGTCACTCGGTGATGTGGTCGACTCGACCACCCTCTGCGCAACAGCCCGACCCCCGGTGCACGTCGATGCCCGACTCGCGTGACGTGAGCGGGCGTCCGGACCCGTCTTCTAGCGCGGACCGAACTCGCGCGCCACCTCGATCAGCCGGTCGTTGGCCTCCGGCTCCGAGATGGTCACCCGCACGCCGTCCTCGCCGTACTGCCGCACCATCAGGCCGGCCTCGTGACACGCGGCGGTGAACTCGGTCGAGTCCGCGCCCAGCGGGAACCACACGAAGTTCGCCTCGCTCGCGGAGATCTTCCAGCCCTGCCCTTCCAGCGCCTCGGCCACCCGGGCTCGTTCGGCGACCAGGGCGTCGACCCGCTCCCGCAGCTCGGCCACCGCCCCCAGGGACGCGACGGCCGCCACCTGCGCGATCGAGCTCACCCCGAACGGCACCGCCGTCTGACGCAGAGCGGCGGCCACGCGATCGTGCGCGATGGCGTACCCGATCCGCAGACCCGCCAGCCCGTAGGCCTTGGAGAACGTCCGGAGCACGCACACGTTGGGCCGTTCGCGCCACACCTCCACCGCGTCGGGGGCCTCGTCGTCCGCGACGAACTCGAGGTACGCCTCGTCGAGGACCACCAGGACGTCTTCCGGCACCCGGTCGAGGAACCGGTCGAGCTCATCGCGGTGCACCACCGTGCCGGTCGGGTTGTTGGGCGAGCACACGATGACGACCCGGGTCCGGTCCGTGACGGCCGCGGCCATCGCGTCCAGCCGGTGCCGCGCCTCGCTGTCCAGCCCAACCTGCACCGACGACGCACCGGCAAGGGCGACGACGATCGGGTACGCCTCGAACGAGCGCCAGGCATAGACGACCTCGTCCCCGGCATCACAGGTCGCGGCGATGATCTGACCGAGGACGCCGACGCTGCCGGTGCCCGTCGCGATGTGGGAGGGCTCGACGCCTACGGCCTGCGCGATCGAGGCGGTCAGGGCGGTCACCGCCATGTCCGGATAGCGGTTGACGACTGCCGCGGCCTCCTCGATGACGCGCCGGACGCTGTCGAGGGGCGGGTAGGGGTTCTCGTTGCTCGACATCTTGTAGGCCGTGAGCCCCTGACGAAGATGCGCAGGCTTCCCCGGCACGTATGCCGGCAACCGGTCGAGCGCACCGCGCAGCCGGACCCGCTCTGGCTGGGCTGGCTGCGTCGTCATGCCGACCACTCTAGAGTCGGGGGCGATCAGGTCCAGTACCGCGCTGGAAGCGGACGACCAAAGGCCGCGGCGACGAGGTTGGCTCGCAGCTGCTCTTCGCGCCAGCCCGATCCGCGCTCGGGAACTCCGGCGAGCAGGCCGACCCCGTTGGCCGTGAGCCAGACGGGCCCGGGCACAGCGGGGTTCCCGTGCACCAGGAGAGCGGTGCCGGGTGCGAACACCCGGTCGACCGGGATGAGCCAGGCCAGTCGGCCGTGAGCGAACAGACACGCGGCGACGGTCCCGTCGGAACGGCGCCAGGCCGCCGCTTCGGGCCAGCTGGTCGTCCTCGAGGCGTCGGGGGCGCGCGACATCGCGCGCAGGACCTGGATGGGACGCCGCCCCTTCTGCGCGACGAGAACCACCACGCCAGCGCAGAGTCCGAGCACAGCCCACCACGGGAAGTCGAAGAGCACGAGGCCCGCGACGATCGCCGGACTGATCGCCATGAGAACGAGGCTGGCCGTTCCTTGATGTGTGACGAGGACACGCAGCCGGGTGCGGACCAGGTCGTTGTCCTCGAGGTCAGCATGCCCTTCGGTCAGCTGCACGGCAACGGCCAGCTCGTAGGACGTCATCCCTTCGGCGCGGCGAAGCGCGGCGGTGGGGGTCAGCCCGCGCAGTCCGGATCCACCGTCGGGCACCGGGTAGAGCTCGACCAGGCGGCCCCGCATGCTCACCGACGCCCGCACCGCAAGCCACCCGAGCCACGCCAGGGTGCTCACCCCCGCCAGGAGCGCGACCCATGCTCCGACGTCGCTCCGGCCGTCCATCGCCCGACCCCCCAGTGGCGCGGCCAGCGCTCGGATCGGGACCAGGGTTCCCACCACGACGGTGCTCCCGTGGCAACCCAGCTCGGCCTGTCCATCAGCCCGTCCAGCAGCCCGTCCATCAGCCCGTCCGTCGGCGCTTACGTCGGTGGGTACAGGACTGCCGCCCGGCGGACGCCAGGTCACGACGCAGCCGGCACCGCCTCCCGGGCCGTTCCGCGCGACGACCACCGCCATCACCGGAGCAGCCGCGCACCAGACCGCGAGCCAGACGACGCAGACCGCGAGCGCAAACGCCGGAACGATCCCCCAGCGCGGCACCAGCTTCGGGAACGTCACTCGCTCTCCCGCCCGATCGGGACCCGCCAGCCGCTCTACCTCTCGCGGCCCGACCGTCGCACCCACGTCGTGGACGGCGCGGGAGTCGTCCCGCAGGACGTAGGCGTCCACCCGCGGTACTGACCGCGAGTCCGGCCGCAGGTAGCGACGCAACGCCTGGCCCGGGTCGGGCCGCAACGGGAGGGAATACCGACGCCAGGACCTGACGAACGTCAACCTGTCACCGTCGCGGTAGAGCCAACCGCGGCCCTCGCGGCCGACCACCCCACCCCAGGCGCGCACTCCCGGTCGCCGAGACAGCGGAGCGCAGGCCCACAACGCCCATCCGAGGACCGCCGACGCAACGACCAGACCGGCCATCTGAAGCGAGAGGCTGGCGATGCAGGACACCTCTTGATCTTAAGAAGCGGTCGGGACACCGGTCCCTGACGATGTTCGACGAGACCGAAACGTCATCGTGGCAGGATGCTGGCCATGAATTGGTTGGGAAACGTCCTGGTCAAGACCGTCATCAACGGGTTGGCCCTGTGGTTGGCCGCCGCCATCGTGCCGGGAATCCACATCGGCGGGACGGGCAACACCTCCCGCTCGATCCTCACCATCTTTGTCGTGGCGCTGATCTTCGGCCTGGTCAACGCCGTGCTCAAGCCGATCCTCACCATCGTGTCGCTGCCCTTCGTCATCCTCACGCTGGGGCTGTTCCTCCTCGTGGTCAACGCGCTCCTGCTGGAGCTGACCTCGTGGCTTGCCGGGGGCCTCGACCTGGCCTTCCACGTCGACAGCTTCTGGTGGGACGCGATTGTCGGAGCCCTGATCATCTCGGTGGTGGCGTCCATCCTCAACGCGGTCCTTCCCGAACCCGCGCGCTCCCGTCGCTGACCCCACTGCCGATGCACCCGGAGCCCTGATGGCCCACCTCTTCGAGATCCACCCGGAGGACCCGAACCCGCGGGCCGTCCGCCAGGTCACCGAGCTGATCCGCGCGGACGGGTTGCTGGCCTACCCGACCGACTCCGGGTATGCCCTCGGCTGCCGGATGGGCAACCGCGCCGGCAAGGAGCGCATCGCCGCGATCCGACGACTCGACGAGCGGCACCACTACACGTTGATGTGTCACGACTTCGCTCAGCTGGGTCCGTTGGTCCAGATCGACAATGCGGTGTTCCGAGCGATCCGCGCGGCCACGCCGGGGCCCTACACGTTCATCCTGCCGGCGACCAAGGAGGTTCCGCGCCGGGTGCTCCAGCCGCGCAAGAAGACCGTTGGTGTACGCATCCCCGACCACGCCGTCGACCTCGCGATCCTGGCCGAGCTCGGCGAGCCACTGCTGACCAGCACGCTCATCCTGCCGGGCGAGGCAACAGCCATGACGCAGGGCTGGCAGGTCAAGGAGCTGCTCGACGACGACGTCGACGGGGTGGTGGACGGCGCGACCGGAGACGAGCCCACGACCGTCGTCGACTGGTCGAACGGCTACCCCGAGGTGACCAGGCGCGGGGCGGGGGACCCGACTCCGTTCGAGTGACCGGGGTCCGCGCCGTGGGGATGGAAGGATCACCTCGTGAGCAGCGACCGGGCGCCGCAGGTGGGGCCGCGGTCCGAGCGCGTCACGATCAGCGACATCGCGCGCCGTCTGGAGATCTCCAAGGCCTCGGTGTCGTATGCCCTCAACGGACGTCCCGGGGTCAGCTCGCAGACCCGGCGGCGGGTGCTCGACCTGGCCGAGGAGCTGGGCTTCCAAGCCAGTGCGGCCGCAGTGGCCCTGTCCGCGTCTCGGTCCGGGACGATCGGCCTGGTCATCGCCCGCGACCCGACGGTCATCACCGCCGAGGGCTACTACATGCGGACCCTGTTCGGCGTCGAGCAGTACCTGAACGAGGCCGACGCCGCCCTGCTGCTCCGGCTCACGGGCGAAGGAGGGGAGGACCTCCACGTCTACCGGCGCTGGGCGAGGCAGCGTCGCGTGGACGGCTTCCTGCTGTACGACGAGCTCGACGACGACCCGCGGATCTCGCTGCTCGGCTCTCTCGGGGTCCCGGCTGTCCTTGTCACCTCGCGCCAGCACCCTGGTGACAGGGACGACATAGCCCGGCTGGTCACGCCCGAGATCGAGACGATCACCGTCTTCCTCGACCACCTCAAGTCGTTGGGGCACAGACGAATAGCCCACATCAGCGGGCCGGTCGCATACATCCACGAGCGGGTGCGCGTCGAGCTGCTCACGCGCGAGGGGCAGCGCCGCGACATGACCATCCTCCACCTCGAGGGGACGTACGAGTACGACTCGGGCGCGGCGCTCACGAGGGAGGCGCTCACCGGCCGCAGCCGGCACGGCCGGCCGACCGCCATCATTGCGGGCAACGACATCATGGCGACAGCGGCACAACGGACAGCCGGTGACGTCGGGCTGCGGGTGCCCGAGGACGTCTCGATCGTCGCCTGGGACGACTCGGTGTTGTGCGTGGTGGCTCGGCCGCGGATCACGGCGATGGACCATGGGCTGATGGAGAAGGCCCGACTGGCCACTGACCTGCTGTTCCAGGCGATCGACGGCAGCACCCACCTCCAGCGCTGGTCACCGGTCGGGACGTTGCTCGTGCGCGAGTCCAGCGGTCCGGCTCCATGACCGATGGCAGCTCACCAAGGCCCAGCGTGGGATCGGCACGAAAGCTTGTGTCTACCTGTCACAAGCGCTCGTCACCCCACCTGGAACGGTGACCGCTGACCGTTGGCACATTCTCGGGCCCTCGTCCTGCGCGTGGCCTCAGCCGAACAGAAGGCCGTCCTCGGGCGGCTCACCCGCCGCCTGAGCGAAGATCTCGAGGCAATGGTGCAGGGCAATCCGGTCCGACGGGGTCATCTTCACCAGGATCGAGGTGAAGGCGCGCCGCCGGGCCTGCATGATCTGCTCGATGAGCTCAGAACCCTGGGCCGTCAACGCCAGCAGGAGATTGCGGCGATCGCTGACGGAGGTGCGGCGCTCGACCAAGCCCGCGTTGACCAAGCGGTCGCAGAGCCTGCTCGCGCTCGACAGATGAATGTCCAGTGCGTCGGCGACGCCCGTCGCCGTCATCTCGGGACGGGTGGCGACCAGCACCAGAGCGCGTAGCTGGGGCCAGGTGACGACGTCGTCGGTCCGGGCCAGGGAGGACGCGACGACCGCGGAGAAGGCGCGGGCCGCCTGCATCACGACGTCGAGGTCCGTCGTGGAGATTCCAGGTGCGGGACGGGGTGCGGCCACCGCACTAGTCTCGCGCAACCCGGTCGAATATGCAATGATTGGCGGAGTACAACAATTGCTTTGTCGAAAGGAACGGTGACGTCATGGCTCGACTCGTCGCGATCACGGGCGCCAGCGGGGGGATCGGGCGAGCGACCGTTCGTGAGTTCGCCCGCCGCGGGGACCGTCTGGCACTGCTGGCCCGAGGTGAGCTGGGTCTTGCGGGGGCAGAGGCGGAGGCCCGTGAGCTGGGGGCTGGAGAGGTGCTGACCATCTCGGTCGACGTCGCCGACGCCGACGCGGTGGCTGCGGCAGTGGAGCGGATCGAGTCGGAGATGGGCCCGGTCGACGTCTGGGTGAACGTGGCGTTCACATCGGTGTTCTCCCGGTTCGAGCACATCACCCCGGATGAGTACCGCCGGGCGACCGAGGTCAGCTACCTCGGTTACGTGTACGCCACGATGGCCGTCCTGCCGCGGATGCGCAGCCGAGACAGCGGCACGATCGTGCATTGCGGGTCGGCACTGGCCTATCGCGGGATCCCCCTCCAGACGGCGTACTGCGGTGCCAAACACGCCATCCAGGGCTTCCACGAGGCCCTGCGGTGCGAGCTGCTCCACGAGCGGAGCAACGTGCACGTCACCATGGTCCAGATGCCGGCGCTGAACACCCCGCAGTTCTCCTGGGTGCTGTCGAAGCTGCCCGAGCACGCCCAGCCCGTGCCACCCATCTACCAGCCGGAAGTGGCCGCCCGCGCCCTCGCCTTCGCCGCCGACCATCCCAAGCGGCGCGAGTACTGGGTCGGCGCCAGCACGGTCGCCACCCTCGCCGCAAACGCCCTTGTGCCAGGCCTTCTCGACCGCTACCTCGGCCGTACCGGCTTCTCCTCGCAGCAGACGGGAGACCTCAAGACCGAGGGCGACCCCGCGAACCTCTGGGAGCCGGCGGACGGCGAGGGCGGACGTGACTTCGGGGCCCGCGGGGTCTTCGACGACCGCGCCTACGCCTCCAGCCCCCAGCAGTGGGTCGCGCACCGTTACCCCCAGCTGTCTGCGGCCACGGTGGGGATGGTCGCCGTGGGGGCGCTGGCATGGATGCTGGGCCGGCGCAGGTGAGCGACCGTCGGGATCAGGTGGTCCGGGGCGCCGCTCTGCTCGCTGCCACGTGGGGTGCGCTGTTGTGGACGCGAGGAGACGCGATCTGGCGGGCGGTCGACGGTGGATCGGCGACCCCCGTTGACGAGCTGGCCATCCGCGCACTCGGTGCGCGGCACCTCGTCCAGGGCGCCGCCCAGGTGATGGCCCCCCATCGTCTACAGCGGGTGTTCATCGCCGTGGACGTCATCCACACCGCGACCATGCTCGCCCTGGCAGCGGCCGACCCCGGTCGCCGTCGACCCGCTCTGCTCACCGCAGGGGTCGCGGCCGCGAGCGCGGCCACCACGCTCGCTGTCCGGGCCTCCCGATGAACGCTGTGACAGCGGAGCGGGTGGTCGGCTACCCGCCACAGGCGTTGCGGGAGTATGCGTTTCTTGCCGATGGTCATCGGGGGGCGCTGATCGGCCCGCGCGGTGACGTGTCGTTCCTGTGCGCCCCGAGGTGGGACTCGCCAGCCGTGTTCTCGCACCTGTTCGGGGGCACCGGGGTCTACGCGGTCACCCCGACCGAGACCTTCGTCTGGGGTGGCTACTACGAGCCGGGAAGCCTGATCTGGCGCAGCCACTGGATGACCACCTCCTGCCTCATCGAGTGCCGGGAAGCCCTGGCCCAGCCCGCCGATCCACACCGCCTGGTCCTGCTGCGGCGGATCGAGCCGGGGGGTTCCAGCGCAGCCACGGTCGACGTCAGCCTCCAGCTCGGCGCCGACTTCGGCCGGGCAGCCACCACGAGACAGCGCCGAGACGACCAGGGCCGGTGGACCATGAAGGCAGGCAGCCTCACCTGCCGCTGGTCAGGGGCCGCCGAGGCGACCCACGGCAAGGACGGGGTGCTGCGACTCCCCCTCGAGATCCCGGCGGGCGAGCATCACGACCTCGTCCTCGAGATCAGCGACCGCGCCCTGCCCGAACCGTTCGACGCCGAGCAAGCCTGGAGCGCGACCGCCTCCTACTGGCACGAGCATGTCCCCGCGTTCGAGAAGTCCGCAGCCCCGCGAGACAGTCGGCACGCGTATGCCCTGCTGCGGGGCCTGACCCAGCCCGGGGGTGGGATGGTTGCTGCCGCCACCCTGGGTCTGCCCGAACGCGCGCAGGCGGCTCGCAACTACGACTACCGCTATGTCTGGCTGCGCGACCAGGCTTACGCCGGCATCGCCGCCGGCGTCCACGAACCCCTGCCCCTGCTCGACGAGGCGACCGCCTTCACCACCGCGCGCCTCCTCGAGCACGGCGCCAGCATCGCACCGGCATACCGGCTGAACGGCACCCTGCCGCCCCAGGAGCAGACCGTCGACCTCCCCGGCTATCCGGGCGGGCAGGTCAAGGAGGGGAACTGGGTCCGCGGCCAGTTCCAGCTCGACAGCTGCGGCGAGATGCTGCAGCTCTATGCCACGTCCGCTCGTCACGACCGCCTCAGCAGCGAGGACCACCGGGCGCTGACCACGGTCGTCGACATCATCGAGAAACGGTGGAAAGAACCCGATGCCGGGGTCTGGGAGCTCGATGACGCCTGGTGGACCCAGTCCCGCCTCGCCTGCGTGGCCGGGCTGCGCTCCATCGCCGACCAACCGGGAACCGTCGACGTCACCCGGGTCCTCGGGCTCGCCGACACGATCATGGCCGAGACGTCGAGGCGTTCACTCGGACCGGACGGTGCCTGGCAACAGGCCCCGGACCGACCACGCGTCGACACCTCCCTGTTGTTGCCCCCTGTCCGGGGTGCTCTCTCGCCCGACGACCCCCGAAGCCAGGCGACCCTGGCGGCGGTGACGGACCAGCTCGTGGAAGACGGCTACGTCTACCGTTATGCGGTCGACGGCCGGCCACTCGGACAAGCCGAAGGCGCCTTCCTCATGTGCGGCTTCACCATGTGCCTCGCGCAGCTCGCCGCCGGCAACCACGTCGAAGCCTTCCGCTGGTTCGAGCGGCAACGTGCTGCCTGCGGCCCGGCCGGGCTGCTCTCCGAGGAGTTCGACGTGCGACAGCGACAGCTGCGCGGCAACCTCCCCCAGGGGTTCGTCCATGCCCTGCTCCTGGAATGCAGCCAGCGGTTGGGGGACGCCCCCGGGGCAGGCACCGGGTGAGCGAGGAGAACGCCACGCCGTCTCGTCACCGATCCCCGGGTCACGAAACGGTCACGACTTAACCGGTTCGGTTGACTCCTTAACCGGTTAGGTGAAGCCTCGGCTGCACCACCCCAGAACCCACCGGACAAGGGAGTCCCCACGTGAGAATGCGTTCACTCTTCGCGGCGCTGACCATTCCTGCTGTCGCGCTCACCGCGGCGGCCTGCAGCAGCAACAGCGGCACGGCCACCGGATCCGGCACCGCCGCCGGTGGCGGCAGCGCTGGCACGACACTGACCTACTGGGCGAGCAACCAGGGCACCAGCCTCGACAACGACAAGGAGGTCCTGACACCGGAGCTGGCCACGTTCACCCAACAGACCGGTATCAAGGTCAACCTCGAGGTCATCGGCTGGAACGACCTGCAGACCCGCATCCAGACGGCGATCACGTCCGGCTCCGGCCCCGACGTGCTCAACATCGGCAACACCTGGGCCGCCTCGCTGCAGGCGACCAGCGCGTTCATGCCCTTCGACGATGCGGCGTTCACAGCCATCGGCGGCAAGGACAAGTTCGTTCCCACCGCCTTGAAGACCGGCGGCAAGGAGGGGGAGGACCCGACGTCCGTTCCGCTCTACGGGCTCGCCTACGGGATGTACTACAACAAGGCGATGTTCAAGGACGCCGGGCTCACGCCTCCCACCACCTGGGAGGAGATGATCACCGACGCGCAGAAGCTGACCGACAGCGCCAAGGGCACCTACGGCATGTCGATCGCGGCGGGGAGCTACACCGAGAACGTCCACTTCGCGTTCATCAACGCAGCCCAGAACGGCGGTGACTGGTTCGACAGCAGTGGCAAGCCGACGTTCACCAGCGACGCCAACGTCCAAGGCGTGCTGCGTTACCTGGACCTGATGCAGAAGGACAAGGTCGTCAACACCTCCAACGCGCAGTACGACAACGGCACCAAGTCGGTCAACGACTTCGCGACCAAGAAGGTCGCGATGATCATCAACCAGAACAACGCCGGCAACTCGATCACCTCGAACGGCATGAAGGACGACGAGTTCGGGGTCGTGCCCTTCCCGTCGCCGGCCGGGGGCAAGGCGATCGCGACGTTCCCTGCGGGCATCAACCTGTCCGTGTTCAAGAACACCAAGAACAAGGACGCCGCGATGAAGTTCGTGAGCTTCATGACCTCCAAGGACACGCAGACGTCACTCGGCAAACCGTTCTCTACGCTGCCCGTGCTCCAGGGCGCTACCCCGGCGTTCACCACGAACGCGGACCTGGCCAAGACGTTCCAGAACATCTACGAGAACATGTCCAAACCGCTCCCGCTCGTGCCCGCTGAGGACCAGTTCGAGAGCACGGTGGGCAAGGCGATGAACACGATGTTCGCCAAGATCGCCACCGGTGGCACCGTCTCGGCCGATGACGTCAAGGCGGCGCTGCAGACCGCGCAGGACCAGGTCAGCGCCTCCAGCTGACCCTCCCGCCGTCCCTGCGGGTGGCCCGGCAGCACGTCTGCCGGGCCACCCGCACCCCACCCCCGGACAGCTCATAGACGCGAAGAGGTATGCCTGTGTCAGCGCCGACCGTCACCCCGACGCCCGTTCCGCCTGCCGCGCGCCCCCGGGTCCGCCGGAAGCGGGAGTCCGACCGGCGGCACCGGCTGCTGCCCTATCTCCTGTTGGCGCCGGCCGTCATCATGGAGATCCTCATCCACATCGTGCCCATGGTCGTGGGCATCTGGATGAGCTTCGTCAAGCTGACCAAGTTCTACATCGCGAACTGGTCGCAGGCCCCGTGGGCCGGCCTGAAGAACTACGCCCTCTCCGTGGACTTCAGCGCCAGCATCGGCTCGGCGCTGCTCAAATCGTTCCTCGTCACCCTGGCCTTCTCCGTCCTGGCCGTCGCCTTCTCGTGGGGTCTCGGTATGGCCGCCGCGGTCGCCCTGCAGCAGCCGTTCCGCGGGCGCGGACTGGCGCGCACGCTGTTCCTCGTCCCCTATGCCCTCCCGGCCTACGCAGGCATCCTCACCTGGAACTTCATGCTGCAGCGCGACACCGGTCTGGTGAACCACGTCCTGGTCGACAACCTGCACCTGTTGTCCGACCGGCCCTTCTGGCTGATCGGCAACAATGCCTTCGCCTCCGTGGTGATCGTCGCGATCTGGCGGCTGTGGCCCTTCGCGTTCCTCACCTTGATGGCAGGTCTGCAGAGCATCCCGACCGACCTCTACGAGGCGGCCGCCGTCGACGGTGCCAACAACGTCAAGCAGTGGCGTCACATCACGCTGCCGTCGCTGCGGCCTACCACGATGGTGCTGGTCCTCGTGCTCTTCCTGTGGACCTTCAACGACTTCAACACCCCCTTCGTCCTGTTCGGCAACGCTCAGCCCGCGGCGGGGGACCTCATCGCGTTCCACATCTACAACGCCTCGTTCCTCAACTGGAACTTCGGCGTCGGGTCGGCCATGTCTGTCCTGATGTTGCTGTTCCTGCTCGTCGTCACGGCGATCTACCTGCTCGCCACCCGCGAGAAGTCGGAACCGAAGACCAGCGCCCCCCGACCGCCGACACCTGCCGTCTCCGTCCGGACGGGGGCCCCCAGTGCGTGACACGGGAGCATTCCGCGCCTACCGCGCCGTCGTCCTGGTCGTTCTCGGGCTGTTCACCATCGTGCCGCTCTATGCGATGGTCTCCTCGTCGCTGAAGCCACTCAGCGACGTGCAGAGCAACTTCACCTGGTGGCCCACTCATCTGACGATCGACCCGTTCGTCGAGATGTGGTCGACGGTCCCCCTCGCCCACTACTTCGTCAACAGCCTCATCGTCTCGTCCTGCGCCACCATCGCCAGCGTGGTGCTCGCGATCGTCGCGGCGTTCGCGGTGTCACGGTTCCGGTTCCGGGGGCGGACCGTCTTCACCACCACGGTGCTCTCGACGCAGATGTTCCCCGGCGTGCTCTTCCTGCTGCCGCTGTTCCTCATCTTCGTCAACATCAACACGGCCACGGGGATCCAGCTCGTCGGGACCCGCCTCGGGCTGATCATCACCTACCTGACCTTCTCGTTGCCGTTCGCGGTCTGGATGCTCGTCGGCTATTTCGACAGCATCCCTCGCGAGCTCGACGAGGCCGCGATGGTCGACGGGTGCGGTCCGCTCGGTGCGCTGTGGCGCGTGGTCCTGCCAGCGGCTCGCCCGGGCGTCATCGCGGTGGCCATCTACTCGTTCATGACCTCGTGGGGCGAGGTGCTGTTCGCATCCGTGATGACCACGGACGAGAACCGGACGCTGGCCGTGGGTCTGCGGCAGTACTCCACGCAGACCAACATCTACTGGAACCAGATCATGGCGGCGTCGCTCGTGGTGAGCATCCCGGTCGTCGTCGGGTTCCTGCTCGTCCAGCGCCAGTTCGTCGCCGGGGTGACCGCCGGGGCGGTGAAGTGAGCGAGGACCTCGGCACCGGGTGGCAGCTCGAGGCCGGTCACGGGCCGACACCGGCAGGCATCAGCGGGCGGACGATCCCGGCGACCGTCCCGGGCACCGTGCACACCGACCTCCTTGCGGCGCAGCTGATCCCGGACCCCTATCTCGACGAGAACGAAGCCAAGACCGGATGGATCGGGCGGACGTCCTGGCGCTTCACCACCTCGCTCGACCTCGCTGCACCGGCGGCCGGCGAGCGGGTCGACCTCGTGTTCGGCGGCCTCGACACGGTCGGCGCTGTGCGGTTGGGAGACACGTTCCTCGGGTCGGTCCGCAACATGCACCGGACGCATCGGTTCGACGTGACCGACGCACTGCTCCGGGGTCAGCGTGACCTCGTCGTCGACTTCGCCGCCCAGCTCGACGCGGCCGAGACCGCGAGCACGGAGCTCGGCCCGCGCCCCTTCGCCAACAGCCACCCCTACAACGCCGTTCGCAAGATGGCATGCAACTTCGGATGGGACTGGGGACCCGATCTGGTCACCGCGGGGATCTGGCGACCGGTATGCGTGCAGCGCTGGCACACGGCGCGGTTCGGACACGTCCGGTCCCTGGTCACGGTCCAGAACGGCACCGGCCGGGTCGAGGTGCACGCGCAGGTCGTCGTCAGTCCGGACAGGCAGTCTCAGGTGGGAAGCTCCGGTCCAGCACTGACCTTGCGGATGCAGTGTGGTGCCCACACCTCCAGCGTGGCAGCGACCGCCGGTGACAACGTCCTCGTCCTCGAGCTGCCCAATGTGCAGCTGTGGTGGCCGCGAGGCTACGGCGAGCAACCGCTGAGCGACCTGTCGGTCGAGCTGCTGGTCGACGACGACATGCAGGACACTCTCGACCTCTGGCGGCGACGGATCGGGTTCCGCACCGTTCGTCTGGACACGACACCCGACGACGACGGAACGCCGTTCCTGTTGCAGGTCAACGGCGCCACGATCGTGGTCAAGGGCGTGAACTGGATCCCCGACGACTGCTTCCCGCATCGGGTGGACCGCGACCGGTATGCGGCGCGGCTCGACGACGCCGTGGACGCCGGTGTGAACCTGGTCCGGGTCTGGGGCGGGGGGATCTACGAGAGCGACGACTTCTACGACCTCTGCGACGAGCTCGGCCTGATGGTCTGGCAGGACGCGCTGTTCGCCTGCGCGGCGTATGCCGAGGAGCCACCACTGCGCGACGAGGTCGTGGCCGAGGTCACCGAGGCGGTGCACCGGCTCAGCCCACACCCGAGCCTGGTGCTCTGGAACGGCAACAACGAGAACCTCTGGGGCTTTGAGGACTGGGGTTGGGCCAAGGAGCTCGGTGACCTCACCTGGGGTCGTGGCTACTACCTCGACCTCCTCCCCCGACTGATCGGGTCGCTCGACCCGACGCGTCCGTACTCCCCCGGGAGTCCCTGGTCGTTCGACGAGCGGATCCACCCCAACGACCCCGCGCACGGGACCAGCCACCTGTGGGACGTGTGGAACCGACTGGACTACACGGCATACCGGCGTTCGGTCCCCCGTTTCGTCGCGGAGTTCGGCTACCAGGGGCCCCCTGCGTGGGCGACCCTGACCGACGCGGTCCACGACGTGCCACTCGGTCCCCGGTCCCCCGGGATGCTGAGCCACCAGAAGGCCGAAGACGGCGACGGCAAGCTCGCCCGCGGGATCGCGCCACACCTCGTCGCGCCCTCGGACCCGGCGCACATGGAGGACTGGCACTGGGCGATGTCGGTGCAGCAGGCGCACGCCATCCGCTTCGGGATCGAGCACCTGCGATCGTGGCAGCCCGTGAACACCGGCATGGTGGTCTGGCAGCTGAACGACTGCTGGCCCGTCACCTCGTGGGCCGTGGTTGACGGCGCGGGACGACGCAAGCCGCCGTGGTATGCGCTCAAGGCGGCCTACGCCAGACGACTACTGACCATCCAACCGCGTGAGCGTGGCCTGGTCCTGGCCTTGTGCAACGACACGGACCAGCCCTGGGACGCGCGAGTTCGTCTGCACCGCAGGACGTTCGCCGGCCTAGAGCGAGCCGTGAGCATCGTCGCGACGATCGTCCCAGCCCGGCAGTCTGCGACGGTGCCGATTGCCGCAGCGCTCACCTGGGAGGCGTCGGTCACCGACGAGGTTCTCCTCGCGGAGACCGACGAGGAGCGGACTCTGTGGTTCTTCGCCGAGCCCAGGGCCCTCCACCTCAGCGACGTGTGGGCGGGTCTGTCGGCGCGCGCGACGGACACGGGCTGTGCCGTCCGCGTGACCGCGGGGTCGCTGCAACGTGATGTCAGCCTGCTGGTCGACAAGGTCGACCCCACCGCCGTGGTCGACAGCGGCCTGGTGACGCTGCTCGCCGGCGAGACCCATGAGTTCCAGGTCACGACCAGGTCGGTCGTCGACCCCGCACAGTTCCTGCACCCCTCGGTCCTCCGTTCGACCAACCAGCTCGTCGACCACACCGCACACCCCCACCCACGTACGCCGATCACAGGAGACTCCCTCATGACCGACACCGAGCTCAGCATCCCCCGCTTCCCCGAGGGGTTCCTCTTCGGTGCTGCGACCGCGAGCTACCAGATCGAGGGCGCGGTCGACGAGGACGGCCGCACGTCGTCGATCTGGGACACCTTCTCGCATACGCCGGGCAAGGTGCTGCACGGCGACACGGGGGACCTGGCCGCGGATCACTACCACCGGATGCCCCAGGACGTCGCGCTGATGAAGGACCTGGGCCTGCAGGCATACCGGTTCTCGTTGGCCTGGCCACGAATCCAGCCCGGTGGCAGCGGTGAGTTCAACCCGGCGGGTCTGGACTTCTACTCCCGACTGGTCGACGAGCTGCTGGCGGCGGGCATCGCACCGATCGCAACGCTCTACCACTGGGATCTGCCGCAGGAGCTCGAAGGCGCCGGTGGCTGGACCAGCCGGGCGACCTCTGAGGCGTTCGGTCGATATGCGTCCAAGGCCGCCGAGGTGCTCGGTGACCGGGTGCACTCGTGGACGACGCTGAACGAACCGTGGTGCTCCGCCTACCTGGGTTACTGCTCCGGGGTGCACGCCCCCGGCCGGGAGAGCCAGGCCGACTCCCTCTCGGCGGTACACCACCTCAACCTGGGCCACGGGCTCGCCGTCCAGGCAATCCGGCAGGCCGTCCCCGGCGCCTCCTGCTCCGTCACTCACAACCTGCACGTGATCCGGCCCGCCGACCCCCACTCCGCCGATGACCTCCACGTCGTTCGCCGCCTCGACGCACTCGGCAACCGGGCGTTCCTCGGGCCGCAGCTCGACGGCGCCTACCCGGAGGACCTGTTGGCCGACACTGCCTCGGTCACCGACTGGGGTTTCGTGCGCGACGGTGACCTCGAGGCGATCCACCAGCCGCTCGACCTGCTGGGCATCAACTACTACACGACCAGCGTGGCTCGCAAGTGGGACGGTGTCACCGAGCGCAACCGTGAGGACGGGCACATGGTCGCGGCGCAGCCGCCGTGGCCCGGCCCGGACGATGTGGACTTCGTCCTCGAGTCCGGCTATCGCACCCAGATGGGCTGGTTGGTCGACCCGGCCGGTCTCACGGAGCTGCTCGTGCGGACGGCGAAGAACTATCCCGGGCTCCCGCTGATGGTCACCGAGAACGGTGCCGCGTACTCGGACGTGGTCAGCCCGGACGGCGCCGTTCACGACCTCGACCGGGTGGACTACGTGCGCCGCCATCTGCATGCGGTGCGCGACGCCATCGACGCCGGCGCGGACGTGCGCGGCTACATGCTCTGGTCGCTGCTCGACAACTTCGAATGGGCCTGGGGCTATGAGCGCCGCTTCGGCGTCATCCGCGTCGACTACGACACCCAGGTGCGCACGATCAAGGACTCGGCCCGCTACTACGCCGAGGTGATCCGAGCGAACTCCTGAGCGTCCGGGCTGCCCGCAACAACCGGAGCAGGATCAGACGGGTCAGGCGTGCCTGCGGCTCGTCACGACGCGAAACCGGTTCGCGACGAACGCGGCGTCTGTGTAGGCCGCGTTGGCCGCCGGGTTTGCGCCGGTGCCATGGAAGTCGGAGAAGGCGGCAGTCTGGTTGACGAACACCGGACCGGTGAGGTTCTCGGACAGCGCCACCCCGGCGTCGGCCGCCGCGTCGCGAGCCGCGGCAAGCACCTCCTCGGACGTGGAGTAGACCGCGGCGGTCATGGCGCCGTGCTGCCGCACCGTCTCGACGAACCGACTCAGCGACTGCTGCGTCGACGAGGTCCGGATCAGGAAGGTCACCGGTCCGAAACACTCGGTTGTGTACACCTCCTCGGCACTGGCGTCGAGGACCAGCAGCCCGGGCGCGCGCACGACCGCGTCCGGGTAGGCCGGGTGGGTCACCGCCCGCGGCTCGAGCAGGACCTCTCCGCCGCCGCGGTGGGCGAGCTCGCCGAGCTGTGCGGCGTTGCTGCGGACCTGGTCGTTCACGGTCGCCCCGAGCAGCTCGACCGCCTTTGCGTCGTCGTCGGTCAACCGCCGGATCGCACCCGCGAGGCGTTCCCCGAACTCGCCGAACGACAGGTGACCCTCGTCCGTCTCGACCCCGTCATCGGGAACGTAGACGTTCTGCGGCGTCGTGCACATCTGACCGGAGTAGAGCGTCAGGGAGAAGGCGAGGTTGCCGAGGGCGCCCCGCAGGTCACCGACGGAGTCGACGACGACGGTGTTGACGCCAGCCTTCTCCGTATAGGCCAGGGCCCCCCGAGACGCGGCCTCGCGCTCCAGCCACTGACCGAACCGCGGCCCGCCGGTGTAGTCGATGATGGCCACCTCCTGTCGCTCTGCGAGTGTCTTCGCCAGGCCCTCCCCGTCCGCCTCAGGTGCCAGCTGCACCAGGGCCGGGTCGAACCCGTTGTCGCGCAGGACAGTTCGTGCGACGTCGACCGTGATCGCGAGCGGGAGCACCGCGCGAGGGTGCGGCTTGACGATGACGGGGTTGCCGGTGACCAGCGAGGCGAAGATGCCCGGGTAGGCGTTCCAGGTCGGGAAGGTGTTGCAGCCGATGACGAGCGAGACGCCCCGGGGGACGAGGCGGTAGTCCTTGACCATCCGGATCGGGTTGTCCCTTGCCGGCTTCTCCCACACCACCGAGGTGGGGACCCGTTCCTGCTCGACCAGCCCCGCCACCACGGCTTCGACCGCTCGGTCCTGCGCGTGCGGCCCGCCGGCCTGGAAGGCCATGACGAATGGCTGCCCGGAGGTGTGCATGACGGCGTTGGCCATCTCGAACCCACGCCGGTTGACTGCGTCGACGATCTCGAGGCATACCGCCGCTCGCAGCTGCGGCCCCGCATCGCGCCAGGCCGGCATCGCGGCTCGAGCTGCGACGAGGGCCGCTTCGACGTCGAGGTGCGGGTAGGCGACCCGCAGCTCGGGTCCGTAGGGGGACACCTCGCGGCCCACGAGGGTGCCGTCGGAGGGCTGGTCGGACAACGCGGCATACGTGGTGCCGAGGTGGGCGGCGTAAGCGGCGAGCCCATCGGCCGCCGCGGTCTCGCCGTAGACGCGAGGTGACGGGGACTCGGGGTAACGCGAGAACCACGAGCGCGCCGCGAGTGCTGCTCGCGCCTCGTCGAGCACCTCCCGGTGCTTGTCGAGCAAGGGGTGGGCGGGCGCGGCTGCCGTGGTGGTCACCTCGCGATGGTAGCCAGAGGCGCCACGGCTCACCGGTGCGGAGTTCGGTCAGGTGCCAGGTGCAGACTTCACCTATGAGCACCACGGGAGTCCGCACGGTGCTCTGGCGCAACGGCGAGATCAAGGACGAGGGGTTCCCGCTCGAGGAGATCTCCGACCACCTCGAGGAGGACGGCTCGCTCGTCTGGGTCGACGTGTGCGAACCAGACCACGGTGACCTGCAGAAGCTCGCCGACGAGCTGAGCCTCGATCCGCTCGCCGTCGAGGACGCCATCGAGGCGGTCAGCCGGGCGAAGGCGACCCTTCATGCCCACCACACGTTCGTCAGCGTCTACGCCACCCATCTCGAGATTCCTCACGACGTGGGCGGGGACGACGTCCAGCCGGCGGCGGCCGATCTGCTCGCCTCGCGACTGCATCTGACCAAGATCTCGGCGTTCGTCATGCCACGCGGGATCGTGACGATCCGGGACAACGACGTCTTCGACATCAAGGAGGTCATCTCGCGCTGGAAGGACAACCCTGAGCTCCTGAAGTTGGGCGGCCCTGCGCTCCTCCACGGCCTGCTGGACACGATCGTCGACGGACACTTCGATACGGTCCAAGAGCTCGACGACGCGATCGAGTCGCTCGAGGACGGGTTGTTCGCCGAGCAGTCCAGCACCCGCGAGACCCAGCAGCGGACCTTCCGGACCCGCAAGGAGCTCGTCGAGCTGCGCCGGGTGGTGCTTCCCATGCGGGAGGTGGTCAACACGGTGCTGCGGCATCGCACCGAGATGCACAAGGACGGCAACGAGCTCGACGGTTACTGGACCGACCTCTACGACCACGCGCTGCGTGCCGCCGAATGGACGGAGTCGTTGCGGGACATGATCTCGACGATCTTCGAGACGTCCCTGTCCCTGCAGGACGCCCGGCTCAACACGGTGATGAAGAAGCTCACGGGTTGGGCGGCGATCATCGCCGTGCCCACTGCCGTGACGGGGTGGTTCGGTCAGAACGTCCCGTATCCGGGTTTCCAGCAACCCTGGGGCGTATGGCTCACGACAGGGGTCATCGCCGGTCTGGCCGTCACGCTCTATCTCGTCTTCAAACGCAAGGACTGGCTCTGACGGCAGTCGGCACGGAGTTGATGGTGTGCTGATGGTGGGCTGATGGTGGGCTGATGGTGGGCGATGGCGGGGTGTTGGTGCGGCAGGATGACGACGTGGTCGAGGAGGCGCTGAACGGCGCGGGCGGGGCTGGCGCGGAGCTGGGTGACATCGGTGACATCGGAGTTGTAGGCGCTGGCTCGATGGGCGCCGGCATCGCCCAGGTCGCGCTCCTGGCGGGTCATCGGGTCTATCTGCACGACGTCTCGCCGGACCAGGTCGAGGCTGCCGTCACCTCGATCGGGGCCCGTCTGCGGGCTGAGGCAGCCAAGGGGCGGCTGACGCATACCGAAGCCGAAGCAGCCGTCGAACGGCTCGGCATCGTAGCCGCCGTCGAGGAGCTTCCCGAGTGCGAGCTCGTCGTCGAAGCGGCCAGGGAGGATCTCGGGCTCAAGCGCGAGATCTTCGCCGAGCTGGCGCGCCACCAGACACCGACGACGATCCTCGCGACCAACACCTCCAGCCTCGACATCGACGACATCGCCGAGCAGGTGCGGGACCCAGAGCGGGTGCTGGGCCTGCACTTCTTCAACCCGGCACCGGTGATGGAGCTGGTCGAGGTGGTGCGCGGGTCGTGGACCTCGGACGTCTACCTCGACTTCGCCAGGAGCCTGGTGCGTCGGTGGGGCAAGACGCCGGTCACCTGCGCGTCCACGCCAGGGTTCATCGTCAACCGGGTCGCGCGACCGTTCTACGGCGAGTCCCAACGCATGCTCGAGGAGGGCATCGCCGACGCAGCGACCCTCGATGCGTGCCTGCGCGGCGCCGGTTTCCGGATGGGCCCACTGGAGCTCACGGACCTCATCGGCCAGGACGTCAACCTCGCCGTCGGCACGAGCGTCTGGGAGCAGACCGACCGAGACCCCCGGTATGCCCCGACTCGCCTGCAGCAGGACCTCGTGGCGAGTGGGCGTCTGGGTCGCAAGACGGGGCAGGGCATCTTCACGTACGCGTCGGGAGACCCGGCCGTCCGGGCCCAGGTGGTGGGTGCCAGTGCTGACCAGAGTCGCGTCGCCGAGCTGGTCGGCGGTCCGGTCACGACGGATCCCGTGGCACGCACCCTCGCCATGCTCGTCAACGAGGCCGTCGACCTGGTGCATCGCGGCGAGGCGACCGAGCAGGACGTCGACACCGCGATGGTGCTGGGAACGGCATACCCGAAAGGGCCGCTCGCCTGGGGCCGCGAGCTGGGCCACGACGTGGTCCGGCGCACCCTCGAGGAGCTCGACGCGGCATACCCGGGTGGGCGTTACCGCGCGAGCCCGGCGCTCGGGACGACGCCGTGACGGGCGCTCCGGACCTGTCCCACGTCCTCGACATGTGGAAACGGGACGCGGCCTCGGCCCACCTGGGGATGGAGGCGATGGTCGTCGAGGTCGACCACGCCGTGGTGCGGATGGCGGTCACGGTTGACATGGTCAACGGCCACGAGATCGCGCACGGCGGCTATGTGTTCATGCTCGCCGACTCGGCGTTCGCTCTGGCCTGCAACTCGCGCGGCGAGCTGACGGTCGCCGCGGGTGCGGACGTGGTGTTCGTCGCCTCGGCCCGTCTCGGCGACGTTCTCGTCGCAGACGCTCAGGTCCGGGCGGCCTATGGGCGCAGCGGGATCACGGACGTGACGGTGAGGCGTGAGCAGGACGGGCTCGTCGTCGCGGAGTTCCGGGGGCGCTCGCGCAGCCTGCCGACGCGCTGATGTCACACTCGGCCCACGACGGGTGTCTCACAGGTGGAACCATCACCCAGGAGACAGGGAACCAGCAATGCACCAGGACAATGACACCGTTGGCGCAACCCATCCGACGGATACGACCGATACGACCGATCGAGGTACCGCGCGAATGTCGCCGGCTCGTGCCGGGCTCGTGGTGCGTGCCATGTCGTGGTGGAGCCGGCGCACCTACGGCGATGTGCTGCAGCCCGGTCTGGTGATGGCACACAACCGCAAGGTCCTGATGACCAACATCCGCACCGGACGCAGTGTCGAGAAGTGGGACGCGCTCGACGCCGAGATCACCGACCTCGCAACGCTGGCGGCAGCGGCGACGGTCGGCTGCAGCTGGTGCCTGGACTTCGGCTACTGGGTCTCCCACGGCCACGGCGTCGACCGGGACAAGCTGGAGGCGGTGACGACCTGGCGGACGTCCGGCGCCTATACCGAGCTCGAACGTCAGGTCATCGCGTATGCCGAGGCCATGTCGCGTACGCCGGTAGAGGTCACCGACGAGATGGTTGCCTGGCTGGTTCGCGAGCTGGGGGAACCGGCGGTGGTCGAGCTGACGGCGGTCGTGGCGCTGGAGAGCCAACGATCCCGCTTCAACCTCGCTCTCGGTCTGGAGAGCCAGGGGTTCAGAGCACGGTGCAACCTGCGGCCCGCAGGCGTCTGACCGGAATGGCCGGGGGAACGTGCGGCGCCAGCAGTCCGTGCAGTGAGGCCCGCGATGGGTGACGCGGACCTCGCGGACGATCTAGCGGCGGCATTCGAGGCGCTGCGACCACAGCTGGTCGGGGCCGCATACCGGGTCCTGGGCAGTGTCGCCGACGCCGAGGACGCTGTGCAGGAGACCTGGCTGCGTTGGGCGTCCGTGGACCACGAAGCGGTCCGCGACGCACGCGCATACCTCCTCACCACTGCGACCCGACAGGCACTGAACCGGGTCCGCGCGCAACAGAACCGGCGTGAGGACTACGTCGGACCATGGTTGCCGGAACCGGTTGCGACCGAGCCGGACCCGTCTGAGACGGTTGAGCTCGCTGACTCCGTGTCCATGGCGATGCTTGTCGTCCTGGAGACGCTCTCGCCGCTCGAGCGGGCGGTGTTCGTTCTTCACGATGTGTTCGGCCTCAGCTTTGCGGAGGTGGCGACGACGATTGAGCGCTCCGAGTCGGCCGCGCGCCAGCTTGCCAGCAGGGCCCGTAGTCACGTTCAAGCACGCCGACCGGAGGTGGTCGACCGGCGGCGACACGAGGCGGTCTTGGCGCAGTTTGTGGAGTATCTGTCGTCGGGGGACATCGGCGCGTTCATGGCGCTGCTCGCGCCGGATGTGGTGCTGGTGAGCGACGGTGGTGGGATGAGGCGCGCGGCGTTGCGGCCGATCCATGGCCGGGACAAGGCCGTTCGGTGGCTGGTTGCAGTCGCCAGCCGCCCGAACGCCTCTGGAGACCTGCGCGTCGAAGTCGCCACCCTGAACGACGGTTCAGCGCTGCTGCTCTATGCGGGCAGCGAGCTCGACAGCGTGGTGTTCCTCACCGTCGAGGACCGCGGTGTCACAGGGCTGCAGATCGTTCGTAACCCGGAAAAGCTCGCGCACCTGGTCGCGGCAGGACCACCGTCAGTCGCTTGAGCCGCCCCGTTTCTCCGTACATGGTGTGGGGTCGTGCTTGTGGGCGGTTGCGGACGGCTCTACGGGCGCTATCGACCACATCCAGGTCCAGCGTCATGCAGGAGCGCAGGACCCGCTGATGGTGCCGACCGCCCGGAAACCGAGGCGCCCGGCACCAATAGTCCCGCGCCCCGGATAGGTTCGAACGATGACGCCCGATGCCGTGCCCGATGCCGTGCCCGATGACGCCACCTCGATCGTCCAGCAGCTGCTCGACGTTCGGCAGTGGGTGGCCTTCGACGTCGATGACGAGGGCCGGGTCCTGGCCGGGAGCGACGACCTCGGCAGTATCCAGCTCGTCGAGATCGCCCTCGACGGCCGCCGAACGGCCCTGACCGCGCTCCCCTCGAAGTGCTCCGGACGGTATGCCCCGGGCCGTCGCGCCGTCGTCGTCCAGCACGACAACGGCGGGGACGAGAACATGCAGCTGTCCTGGCTGGCCCTCGACCGGCCAGCAAAGCCGGCCAACCCGACCAACCCGGCCAACCCGGCCAACCCAGCCACGCTGGCCGACCTGACCCCGCTGGTCTCGGACCCAGCCCACATGCACGTCCTGGAGAACGTCACCGCGACCTCTGTCATCTACTCCACGAACCGGCGCAACGACGTTGACATGGACATCATCGTGCGTGACCTCGACTCCGGCCGCGAGACGGTGGTCTTCGACGCCGGCGGTTACGTCGTCAACAGTGTCATCTCGCACGACGAGCGGTCCACCGCCGTCCTGTCCCTGAGCCTGCAGCCCAACGGCACCGCCGCCGCGGTCGTGGGTCCGGCCGCCGTGGGCAGCATTCAGCCGACATCCCAGCAGACCAGGGAGCAGACCACGCAGCAGACCAGGCAGCAGACGACCCAGCCGATCACCGACCCCCGCGAACACGCGGCCCACGAGAACCTCTCGTGGTCACCCACAGACGACGCGATCGTGATGACCTCGAACCACGACCGCGAGTTCGCCGCAGTCGTCAGTGCACCCGTGGACGGCCGCCCCTGGCACACCCTGGTCGAGGATGAGACCCACGACCTCGCGCTCTGGGCCAGCACCGACGGCGCCTCCCTCGTCGTCGGCACCATCGACGAGGGCGCTGTCCTGCTCGCCGTCCACGACAGCGACGGGCGGCACCGCTGTGACGTCGACCTGCCCGCGGGCGTACCCACCATCGTGTGGGCCACGGACGGCAGCCGGTTCGTCGTCTCGCTCGCGACGCCCACCGACCCCGGCTCGCTGCACCTCATCGACGCGCACACGGGATCGGCCACCCGACTGGTCGACGCGCGCGAAGACATCCCGGAGCACGTGCGGGACCTGCTCGTCAGCCCGACCGTCCACCGAGTCCCGACCCCCGACGGCGAACTGGTCCCCTGCTTCGTCTACGCGGGCAGCGACGTCGACCCACACATGGTCGGAGCCAGCGTGGTGCACATCCACGGCGGCCCCGAGTCGGCGGCCTGGCGGACCTTCCTGCCCGTTGTCCAGGCCCTCGCGCTGAGCGGTTTGACCGTCTTGGCGCCCAACGTCCGTGGCTCGGTCGGGTACGGCAAGAGGTGGTACTCCCTCGACGACGTCGACCTGCGCCTCGACTCCGTGGGGGACCTCGCCGCCGTGCACGCCTGGCTGCCGACGCAGGGTCTCGACCCACGAAGATCCGCCCTCTGGGGCGGGTCCTACGGCGGCTACATGGTGCTCGCCGGCGTGGCGATGCAGCCCGACCTGTGGGCAGCCGGGGTCGACATCGTCGGCATCTCGTCGTTGGTGACGTTCCTCGAGAACACGTCCGGGTACCGCCGGGCCTACCGCGAGCGCGAGTACGGCAGCCTCGAGCACGACCGCGAGCTCCTCGAGCGAGCATCCCCCATCACCTATCTCGACCAGATGCGAGCGCCGCTGTTCGTCATCCACGGCGCCAACGACCCTCGGGTGCCGCTGTCCGAGGCGGAGCAGATCGCCGCGGCACTGACCGCGAAGGGCGTTCCCTGCGAGCTGCGGGTCTACGGCGACGAGGGACACGGCCTCGCCCGGCGCGCCAACCGGCTGGACGCATACCCGGCTGCGATCCGCTTCATGCGCCACCACCTGGCAGCCGACTAAGCGCGAGACGCCACCTCACGTGCCCCGGTGATGGCAGGATGCCCCCAATATCTCCCCGAGAGGAACCCCCGTATGCCTCGCCGTGCCACCTTCAGTCTCGCCCTCGTGGGCGCCGTCGCCGTTACGCTCACCGCGTGCGGTTCCAACTCCCTGTCCACCGACGCCCCGGCGGGTGGTGCCTCCGGCTCCGCTGCAACGGCTTCGACGAGCGCGACGGTCGACCCGGCCCTGGCCGCGAAGCTGCCCGCCAAGATCAAGGCGGCCGGCACCATCATCGTCGGCACCGACGCCACCTATGCACCCAACGAGTTCCTCGACGCCGACGGCAAGACGGTGGTGGGCATGGACGTCGACCTCTTCAACGCCGTGGCGGCGAAGTTCGGCGTCAAGGTGCAATACCAGCCGGCCGGCTTCGACTCGATCATCCTCGGGGTGACCGGTGGGAAGTACGACATGGGGATCTCCAGCTTCTCGATCACCGACGAGCGCAAGAAGCAGGTCAACATGGTCAGCTACTTCAGCGCCGGGACGCAGTGGGTCACCCAGACGGGCAACCCCAAGAAGGTCGACGCCGAGAACGCCTGCGGCCTCAGCATCGGTGTCCAGAAGGGCACAACCCAGCAGGACGACCTCACCGCGCGCAGCAAGAAGTGCACGGATGCGGGCAAGCAGGCCATCAACCTGGTCATCCAGGAGGGCCAGGACCAGGTCACCGCCGACCTCGCCGGCGGCAAGACGGCCGCAATGGCAGCCGACTCCCCCGTCGCCCTGTATGCGGTCAAGCAGACCAACGGTGCGCTCGCCAAGCTCGGTGAGACCTATGACTCCGCTCCCTACGGCTGGGTCGTCCCGCTCGACCAGAAGGACTTCGCCCAGGCTCTCGTCGATGCCGTCAAGGCGCTGAACACCGCCGGCGCCTACAAGCCGATCCTCGCCAAGTGGAACATCGACTCGGGCGCGATCACCGACTTCGCCGTCAACCCCTGAGCCGCACCGCAGACATGGCAGCGCAGCCGCAGGACCGGCCGGGTCTGATCGACGCTCGGCCGGTCCCCCACCCGTGGCGCTGGGTGGCGCTGGCGGTCATCGCCGTTGTCGTCGCGATGGTCGTCAGCTCGTTCGTCACCAACGCGCGCTGGAACTTCCCCATGGCGTTCCAGGTGATGATCCAGTCGCCCGTCCTCGAGGGGCTCTGGAAGGGCACCATCATCGGCACCTTGGGTGCCATGGCCATCGGCATCGGACTGGGTATCCCGATCGCCGTGATGCGGCTGTCCACCAACCCCGTGCTGCGTGGTGTGTCGTTCGTCTTCACGTGGTTCTTCCGCGCCGTGCCCCGCTATGTCCTGCTCGTCGTCATCGGCTCGGGCCTGGGCTACCTTTACAGCACCCTCGACATCGGCATCCCGTTCGCCAAGCAGCTCGCGTCCTGGCTGGGCTGGTCCAACGACCTCACGTTCGCCACGGTCGACGTCTACGCCGTCTCGAGCACGATCGTCGGCGGAATCATCGGGCTCGGACTCTCTGAGGCGGCCTACATGGCCGAGATCGCCCGCGCCGGCATCGCTTCGGTCGACCACGGGCAGTCCGAGGCAGCCCAGGCCCTCGGGATGAGCACCGGCAAGGCCATGTGGCGCATCGTGCTGCCACAGGCGATGCGGGTCATCGTGCCACCGACGGGCAACGAGGTCATCGCCATGGTCAAGGACACGTCGCTGTTGTCGGCGATCCCGGTGATCAGCGAGCTGTTCTTCCAGACCCGAGCCATCGGCACGCGAACCCTGCAGATCATGCCGGCCTTGGTCGGCGCCACCTTGTGGTACCTCATCATCTGCTCGGTGCTGATGGTGGGCCAGTACTACCTCGAGCGCTATTTCGGCCGTGGCTTCGGGACCTCGACAACCCCTGACAAGCCGGCGGACAAGCGGTTTGCGCGACCCGCTGGGGCGGGTGGCGCCTGATGGGCGACCTGCCTCTGGTCCACGCCGTCAACGTGATGAAGTCGTTCCACGGCACCGAGGTCCTCAAGGGCATCGACATGGATGTCGGCACCGGCGAGGTCGTCTGCCTGCTGGGACCCTCCGGGTCGGGCAAGACGACCTTCCTGCGCTGCATCAACCAGCTCGAGACCATTGACGGAGGACGCATCTGGGTCGACGGCGACCTGATGGGGTATGCCGACTCCAGAAGGCCCGACGGGCCGCTGCACCGTCTGGGAGACAAGGCGATCGCGGCCCAGCGCCGGGAGATCGGGATGGTCTTCCAACGCTTCAACCTGTTTCCCCACAAGACCGCCGTGCAGAACATCATGGAAGCGCCGATCCAGGTCAAGCGTGAGTCGAAGTCGGCGGCGCGACAGCGCGCGCTGGACCTCCTCGAGCGCGTCGGCCTCGGCGACCGAGGGGGCGCCTACCCCAGCCAGCTCTCCGGCGGCCAGCAACAACGGGTCGCCATTGCGCGCGCGCTGGCGATGAACCCCAAGCTGATGCTGTTCGACGAGCCGACGTCCGCGTTGGACCCGGAGCTGGTCGGTGAGGTGCTGGACGTCATGCGAGAGCTCGCGAACGATGGGATGACGATGATCGTCGTGACGCACGAGATGTCGTTCGCCCGTGGTGTTGCGGACCGTGTCGTGTTCATGGACCAGGGCGTCGTCGTCGAGTCCGGTGACCCGAGGTCGGTGATCAACAACCCCCAGCACGAGCGGACCAGGAGCTTCCTGCGCCGGATGCAGGCCGACGAGGCGCACCAGCACACCGCCGTCCAGGACACCGCCGCCCCTGAACACGCCCCAGGGTCCGCAGTGTCCACAGGGTCCGCAGTGTCCGCGGTGTCCGAGGAGGTCACCCCGGCGGCCGGGCCGTGACCGCCCCGGTTGGCCGCGCCGAGAACCCGGCCCTCGACCCCCTCACCTGGAGCGTCGACGAGGTGCGCACGCGACAGCTCGCGCGCCTGCAGGCCACGGTCGCGCAGGCATACGAGCACGTCCCGCACTATCGGCGCACCCTGGACGCTGCCGGTGTCCACCCCGCCGACATCCGCGGCCTCGAGGACCTCGCTCGAGTTCCGTTGACCAGCAAGGAGGATCTGCGGCAGAACTACCCCTTCGGGATGTTCGCGGTCCCGCGCACGCAGGTGGTGCGCCTGCACGCCAGCAGCGGCACCACCGGCCGCCCGACCGTGGTGGGCTATACGGCCGACGACATCCGGATGTGGTCGGACGTGATGGCCCGATCCATCTACGCGGCCGGTGGCCGCCCGGGCGACATCGTCCACGTGGCCTACGGCTATGGCCTGTTCACCGGTGGTCTCGGCGCCCACTACGGCGCCGAGCGGCTCGGCTGCACCGTGGTTCCCGTCTCCGGGGGCATGACCGAGCGGCAGGTCCAGCTGATCCGCGACTTCGAGCCGCGCGTCATCATGGTCACGCCGAGCTACTTCCTCAGCGTCCTGGACGAGATGGACCGACAGGGCGTGGACCCGGCTCAGACCTCACTACGAGTCGGGATCTTCGGTGCCGAGCCCTGGACCGAGGCGCTACGCACCGAGGTCGAGCAGCGGACGGACATGGACGCCGTCGACATCTACGGACTCTCGGAGGTGATCGGTCCGGGCGTTGCCCAAGAGGCGGCCGCGACCAAGGACGGGCTGCACGTCTGGGAGGACCACTTCTATCCCGAGATCGTCGACCCGCTGACGGGCGAGGTGCTCCCGGAGGGCGAGCGCGGCGAGCTGGTGTTCACCAGCCTGACCAAGCAGGCGATGCCGGTGCTGCGCTACCGCACTCGTGACCTGACCCGGCTCCTGCCGGGCACCGCATTCCCGGGGTTTCGGCGGATCGAGAAGATCACGGGACGCTCGGACGACTTGATGATCATCCGTGGGGTCAACGTGTTCCCGACACAGATCGAGGAGCTCGTGCTCGCGGAGCCCGGGCTCGCGCCGTACTTCCAGTGCCTCCTGACCCAGCCCGGCCGGATGGTCGAGCTCACCGTGCTCGTCGAGAGCCACGACCCGATGGGGGCACCCGACAAGGTCGCGACGGCGGACCGACTGACGGCACGCATCAAGGACCGGGTGGGCACCACCTGTCGCGTCGAGGTCCGCGACCCGGGAGGCATCGAACGCTCGATGGGCAAGGCCCGGCGCGTCGTCGACCAGCGCCCACGGGAACGCTGACCCGAGGTTCTCCGGTTCACGGGTCGCTGGATAAACTGCAACGGCGGGTCCGTCTGCGTCAGGGAGGGTCCGGAAGCCGGAACAGGAGCCTGGAGTGGGAAGACACGCGGCGGACGCCCCGCCAAGTCGACCCACGGCTGCGCTCGCTGCACTGGTGGCGGTTGCGCTCATCGTCGTCGTCGGGATCACCACCGGCGGGATCTGGCTGAGCCGGCGGGACACTGCGACGCCGGTCGCCGATGTCCCCGCCGCGACCGCGGTGCCCGCGCCCGCCTCCACCTGCGCCACGAAGCCCACGCCGGTGGCCGTCGCCGTCGCACCGGCTGCCGTGACCGTGGTCAAGCACGCCGCCACGCGCACGACGGCGACGAACCCCTGCGTGAGGTTCACGGTCACCGGCGCCGAGTCCGCCGACGAGGCCGCGACCCTGAGCGGGTCCGGCGCCAAGCCCGCCGCCTGGGTCAGCGACTCCTCCGTGTTCGTCGATGCCGTCCGGGCAGCCGCGCCGGACGTTCTCGACGCCGTGCGGCCGATTGCCACGAGCCCCCTGGTGTTCGCGCTTCCCAGCGCCGTCGCCGGCGCCGCCAGCGCCGCACTGGCTGCCCCCTCCTGGTCGACCCTCGTCGTCGGCGACCCCGCCCAGAGCGCAGTGCCCGTCAGGCTCACCGACCCCGAGCACTCGACGAGCGGCCGGCTCATGCTGCTCACCGCCTCGTCCGCCATCCCCAGCACTCCCGCGACAAGACTGGCCATCGGCAAGGTCCTGATCACCTGGTCGCACACTCCGATGCGCACCGAGCAGGACCTCTTGGCGGCCGCCGTGGCCGGAACCCCGGGGTTGGTGCCCACCTCCGAGCAGGCGGTGGGTGTGGCCTTGCGCACCCACCCGGGCAGCCTGGTTGCCGTCATCCCCAAGGAGGGCACCGGCCGGTACGACTACGCACTCGCGACCGTGTCGGGCCTCAGCGCCGCCGCGAGCCGAGCGGTCACGGCGCTGGGCGACCAGCTCACCGACGCGGCGGGCACCGCGGACCTAACCGCAGCCGGGTTCCGTTCTGTCGGCGGCACCGCGGCCAAAGGACCCGGCATCCCGGGGGTGCCGAGCACCGTCACCTACCTGTCCGCTCCGACGGTCGAGGCGCAGGCGGCGCTGCTGAGGACCTGGACCAACGTCAAGACCGACGCACGGATGCTCGCCCTGATCGACACCTCCGGCTCGATGAAGGAGGTGGAGGGCACCCGCACCCGGATCGACCTGGCCAGCGAGGCGGCCCAGACGGCCGTCTCGATCTTCCCCGACTCCTCCCAGCTGGGCCTGTGGACCTTCGGGATCGACAAGGGCGGGCCCGGACAGGACTGGCAGGAGGTGGTGCCGATCCGCCAGCTCGACCAGGCCGTCGCCGACGCGGGGGGCAAGCCGCAGCGCCAGGTCCTCACCGAGGCCCTGCCTGCCCTGGTGGGGTCGGCGTCCGGTGGGACCGGCCTCTACGACAGCCTGCTGGCGGCATACACGACGATGGTCGGCTCGTATGCGCCCGGCCGCGTCAACTCGGTCATCCTGCTCACCGACGGCAAGAACGAGAACCCGTCCGGGCTGACATTGGAGCAGCTGCTGGCCCGGATCGAGGCGGTCAAGGACCCCGCCAGGCCGGTCGTCCTCATCACGGTCGGCATGGGCCAGGGTGTGGACACCACCTCCCTCGGTGCCGTAGCGGCGGTCACGGGTGGCAAGACGTATGTGGCGCAGAACCCCCAGGACATCCAGCAGGTCTTCATCGACGCCGTGCTGTCGCGGGACTGCTCGGCGCAGTCCTGCACGACGCACTGAGCGGCCGAGGCCTCGGCCGCAGCGGGGACCGCTTTACCGCATACCCTGTGCCCATGCGGGTACTCGTCAGCGGCGGCGCCGGGTACATCGGGTCCCACACAGTGGTGCGGCTCGTTGCGGCAGGGCACGACGTGGTGGTCGTCGACAACTTCGGCAACTCCAAACCCGCGGTGATCGGCCGACTGGAGGCGCTCACCGAAACGGACATCCCGGTGCACGCGTTCGACCTCACGGACAAGGACAAGACCGAGCAGCTGTTCGCCAGCGAGCAGATCGACGCGGTCATCCACTTTGCCGGGCTCAAGGCGGTGGGCGAGAGCGTGCGGATCCCACTCGACTACTACCAGAACAACCTCGAGTCCACGTTCTCACTGTTGAGGGCGATGCGCCGACACGGGTGCTCGACCCTGGTCTTCTCCTCCTCCGCAACGGTCTACGGGGACACCGCCCCCGTTCCCTACCAAGAGGACTACGAGCCGCTCAGCGCCGCGAGCCCGTACGGCCGGACCAAGGTGATGATCGAGCACGTCCTGCGCGACGTCGCCCATATCGACCCGGTCTGGCGGATCGCCGTGCTCCGCTATTTCAACCCGGTGGGCGCCCACCCGTCGGGGACCATCGGCGAGGATCCCCAAGGCATCCCCAACAACCTCATGCCGTTCATCGCCCAGGTGGCCGTCGGCAAGCGGGACCGGTTACAGGTCTTCGGCGTCGACTACCCCACGGCCGACGGCACCTGCGAGCGCGACTACATCCACGTCGAGGACCTCGCTGCCGGTCACGTCGCGGCTCTCAACCGGATCGTCATGTCCGACGCGCCGATCCGCACCTGGAACCTCGGAACCGGCACGGGCACCTCGGTGTTGGAGGTGATCCACGCCTTCGAACGCGCCTCGGGGCACACCATCCCCTACGACGTGGTGGGTCGACGGGCCGGAGACCTGCCGGCCTACTGGGCAGACCCGACCAGGGCCAACGAGGAGCTCGGCTGGCGAGCCACCCGCACCATCGACGACATGTGCGCCGACACGTGGCGGTGGCAGAGCGCGAACCCGAACGGTTACGAAGGCCTCGCGCTTGCGGATGAGTGACGAGATGCCTGCTGGTTCACGGCCGCTGCGGGTCACGTTCGTCTGCACCGGCAACATCTGCCGTTCTCCGATGGGTGAGGTGATCCTGCGCGACCTGTTGGAGCAGGCCGGTGTCGGTGACGCCGTGAGTGTCGACTCCGCGGGCACGACTCGCTGGGAGGTCGACAACCCCATGGACCCGCGAGCCCTGGCCGAGCTGCGCTCCCACGGTTATGACGGGTCAGCCCATGTGGCCAGGGTTTTCGAACCGGAGTGGATCGCGGACACCGACCTCGTCCTCGCCGCGGACAACGGGCATGCGACGGTGCTCCGTCGCTGGGCGCGGACCCGCGAGGATGCAGCCAAGGTGGCACAGATCCGGTCCTTCGACCCGGCCGCTGTCGAGGCGGGGGCGCTCGAGATCGACGACCCCTGGTATGGCGACGAATCCGACTTCGAGCGCTGCTTCGCCGAGGTCGAAGCCGCCTGCCGGGGCATCGCCGCCGAGGTCTCCGCGCGGATCCGAGCGCGCTGACCCTGACCGTGGCCAGGCGCGGCCCCGTCCCCCACATACCCGTCCTCAGATCCGCACTCGACGCGGTGCCGAGCGGCGCATCCGCCGGCCGGTGGACACCGAAGTCACGGCCCCCGGTCTGGGAGACTGGTGCCATGCCCTCCTTCGCCGACGCTGATCCCCCGATCGCCCTCGGCGCCCTCGACGGGAGATACCGGTCCGCCGTCGCACCACTGGTCGACCACCTCTCCGAGGCGGCCCTGAACCGGATGCGGGTCCACGTCGAGGTCGAGTGGCTCATCCACCTCACCGATCACGAGGTCGTCTCCGGGGTGCGCCGTCTCGGCAACGACGAGCAGAAGCAGCTGCGCGAGGTCGTGGCGACGTTCGGTCTGGGCGAGGTGGCCGAGCTGGCCGCCATCGAACGCGAGACCGTGCACGACGTCAAGGCCGTGGAGTACTTCCTCAAGCGTCGGTTGCACCAGGTTGCGCCCGAGGTCAAGGACCGTGGGCTCGCCGAGATGGTCCACTTCGCCTGCACCTCCGAGGACGTCAACAACCTGTCCTACTCGCTGATGGTGCGCGGTGCGGTCCGCGAGGTGTGGCTGCCGCGAGCGACCGCGCTCGTCGAGCAGGTGGTAGCCATGGCGCGCGAGCAGCGGGACACCCCGATGCTCGCGCACACGCACGGCCAGCCGGCGACCCCCACCACCCTCGGCAAGGAGCTCGCCGTCCTCGCGTCGCGGATGCGCCGCCAGCTGCGGCGGGTCGCTGGGGCGGAGTACCTCGGCAAGCTCAACGGCGCGACCGGCACGTTCGGGGCCCACGTCGCCGCCGTTCCCGAGGCGGACTGGCCGGCGATCAGTCGCTCCTTCGTCGAGCATCTCGGCCTGACCTGGAACCCGCTGACGACACAGATCGAGAGTCATGACTGGCAGGCCGAGCTGTATGCGGACCTGGCTCGGTTCAACCGGGTCCTGCACAATCTGTGCACCGACGTGTGGAGCTACATCTCGATGGGCTACTTCGCCCAGGTCCGCGGCCAGGGCAGCATCGGGTCGTCGACCATGCCACACAAGGTCAACCCGATCCGCTTCGAGAACGCCGAGGCCAACCTCGAGGTCTCCAACGCGCTGTTCGACGTCCTCGGCGTCACCCTGGTCCAGTCCCGCCTGCAGCGCGACCTCACCGACTCCTCGATGCAGCGCAACATCGGCAGCGCGTTCGGTCACTCGCTGCTCGCGATCGACAACGCGGGCCGCGGTCTCGCCGGCCTCGACCCGCTGCCCACCGCGATGGCGGCGGACCTCGACGCCAACTGGGAGGTGCTCGGGGAGGCCGTCCAGTCGGCGATGCGGGCACTCGCTGCGCAGGGTGTCGACGGTATGGACAACCCCTATGAGCGACTCAAGGACCTGACCCGTGGCCGCCGGATCACCCAGGGTGATCTGCGTGAGTTCATCGATGGGCTGGGCCTGCCCGACGACGTCGCCGCACGGCTGTCCGCGCTGACTCCAGCGTCCTACGTCGGTCTCGCCCCGCAGCTGGTGGACTACCTCGACCACGAGGACTGAGCTGGACCCTTGGCGGGGGACGGACCGCGGCCTAAGGTCGGGGTATGCCTCGACCACAGCGGGCACGTAGCTCCGACATCGACGCGTTGGCGATGGCGTTGCCCGAGGTGACGACGGCCACGGCGTGGGGCGACCGGCCGGCATACCAGGTCAAGGGCAGGACGTTCGTGCTGTGGCGCGGGCCGCGCAAGGACGCCCTCGACGAGGACGGCGAGCGCTTGGTGGACGTCATCATGTTCGCGGTGCCGGGCCCCGAGGAGAAGGCGGCGATGCTCGCGAGCGGGCCACCGTGGTTCACGACAGCGCACTTCGACGGGTACAACGCGGTCCTCGTCCGGGAGGGGCACCTCGAGCAGGTCAGCCTGGAGGAGCTGCGTGAGGTCGTCGAGGACGCCTGGCTGGCCAAGGCGCCCAAGCGGCTCGTCGCGCAGCGCCTGTCGAACGGGACGACCAGCCCGAGTGTGCAGAGGAACCACCGGGCCCGCTAGGCCGACCGGCTCAGACGGGCTCAGGCCGGCTCAGGCCGGCTCAAGGCCTGCTCAGGCCTGCTCAGGCCTGCTCAGGCCTGCTCAGACGGTGATCCGGCCGTCCGGGGTGTCGAAGGTGACGGCCAGCAGGCCGGGCGTCCCGTGCGGCGCGACCCAGGTGAAGTCGATGACCGACGACGTGCCCTCCGGTGGCAGGCCGAGCCACTCCTTGACGCGTTCGGGGTCCCCGGCGATCTGCAGGCCCTCGATCGTCACCGCGGTGGAGGCCCCGACGCTGGGGTGGCGACTCTGGTCCTCCCACTGCACGTAGTAAGGCAGCTGAGGGTCCGAGATCAGACCCTTGATGCCCAGCTGACGCCAGCGCAGCTCGAACCCGTCGGGAAGGCGGCGGTTGCCCTCGACCGAAGGGCGACCGAGCCGGTCCTCCACGGACGAGATGTCGTCGACACTCACGCACCAACCGAGCCAGCCGCCACCCGCCTCGGACCTCGCCTTGACGGCCTGCCCGAACGGCGCCTTGTCTGACGCAGGGTGGTCCAGGCACTCGACGACCTCGACGTAGCGCTGGTCCGACAGCGGCAGGATGATGTTGCGCGTGCCGAACCGGGGGTGCACGCCACCGTCCACAGGCTCGACGCCGATCAGCTTGGAGAGCCGCTCGGCCGTCGCGCGCAGCCCGTCATGCTCTGCGGTGTACGAGACGTGGTCGACGCGCATGACGTCCATCGTGGCACATGGCACCCCATGGTCGTGACCACCCCCTCGGCAGCCTGCGCAACGGTTGCCGACCCTCCGCCACACCTCGTCAGGCCGCCGCCGAACGGTCAGGCTCGACGTCGCTGACGGACTGCCTCGTAGAGCACGATCGCTGCGGATGCGGCCACATTGAGCGAGTTCGCCCTGCCCAGCATGGGTATTCGAACCCGGTATGCGGCTGCCTCCAGGACCTGCTCGTCCACACCGTGCTTCTCCGCGCCCACGACGACGGCCACCGGTCCGCTGAGGTCCACGTCGGTGTAGAGCAGGTCGGTCTCCGGGGTCGTGACGACCAGGGGGATCTCGTGGCGCGCCAACCAGGTCAGCGTCTCGGCCGTGGTCGCCGAGGCGACCGGCACGCTGAACACCGTCCCCTTGCTCGCCCGGACGACGTTGGGGTTCCCCCAGTCCGTGACGGGGTCCGCCGCGACGACCGCCGCCACACCTGCCGCGTCGGCGGTCCGCAGCACGGCGCCGAGGTTGCCCGGTTTTTCGACGCCCTGGCTCACGACGAACAGGGGACGGCCCGTCGGGTCCGCGACGCCGTGGGCGTCCAGATCGACAAGAGAGGAGTCGACCGCTGGGACGACGGCGAGCAGCCCGTCGGCGCCCTCCCGGTAGGCCACCTTCTCGAAAGCCTGGCGGCCGAGCCGGACCACCTCGGCACCCCGGGTGCGGGCGCGAGAGACCACGTCCTCCGGGAGCCCCGTCGACTGCCGTCCCGCCAAGCCGCCGGGGCTGAACAGCTCCGGACAGACAAACAGCGTCACCGGACGTATCCCGCAGTCCAGCGCCAGGGCCAGCTCCTCGTGTCCCTCGACGAGGGTGGTGCGGCTCTGCTCGCGGCCACGTCGACGGCGTAGCGCCGCCAGCGACTTCAGCCGGGGGTTCGCGCCGGAGGTGATGAGCAGGTCGGCCATCGCGGGCGTCAGCCTCGGATCAGCGAGCGCAGCACCGGGACGAGGCCGTCGTCGTCGACGGTGCCCGTCACTTCGTCGGCCGCTGCCTTGACCTCGTCCGGAGCCTGACCCATGGCCACACCGCGAGCGGCCCAGGCCAGCATCTCGAGGTCGTTGCGCTGATCTCCCACCGCCACGGTGTCGGCCGGCTCGACACCGAGCCGGCGGCGTACCAGCTCGAGCGCCGAGCCCTTGGAGACACCTTCGGGGAAGACGTCGAGCCAGGCGGTCCAGCCGACCGCGTAGGAGACCCCGTGCAGCCCGACGCGCTCCACGAGCTCGACGAACTCCTCGGACGTCGCGTCGGGCCGACGGATCGTCACCCGGGTGACGGGGCTCGAGACGAGGTCCTCCCAGTCGACGACCACCTGCTCGCCGCCGAGCTCACCGTCGGGAAACGGCGCGCTGACCTTGAACCCGACGCCCAGGTCCTCGACGGCCACCAGCGCCTCGGGGACGGCCGCACGCAGCAGGCTGAGGGCGGGGCGCGGGTCGAACGTCACCGTGTCGACGATCTCGTAGCCCCGCTCCTGCTCTGGGACGAGCCGGATCGTGACGGCGCCGTTTGAGCAGACGGCATACCCGCTCGTCAGCCCGAGTGCCGCGATAGTCGGCGTGGTCGCGACGATCGAGCGCCCCGTCGCGATGACGAGATGGTGTCCCGCTGCCACGACCGCGGTCACCGCGTCCGCGACCAGCGCAGAGAGCACGCCCTCGTGGTCGATGGTCGTCCCGTCGAGGTCGAGCGCGACGAGCCGCGGCGGAGTCGCGCTGCCGCCGGCGGTCATGCGAAGCTCCTCGCTGCGGAACGGGTCGGGGCCGTCAGCCCTGGTGCGGCTCACGACCCAACCCTAGGACGAGGCTCAGTCGGCCTGCTTCATCGCCTCCCGGATCTTCAGGCGGCGGCCGGTATGCATGACCGAGCGGCGGTAGAGCCGCTCGCCCACCACGATCGAGCCGAACGCGAACGCCAGGGTGATGAGCAACGAGACGAACGGCTCCCACCAGGCCGCGTCGCCGGCCAGCAGCCGCTGGGGCATCGAGATCGTCGAGACAACCGGGACGTAGGACGCGACCACCCGCACGGTTCCCGTGGCGAACAACCCGACGAACATGGCGATCATCAGGCTCGTGGTCAGCACGGGCGTGGTGGCCTGCAGGTCCTCGCTGCGGGTGGCGAGCGAACCGGCCACCGCCCACAGGCAGGACAGGGCCCCGAAGCCCGCGAGGAAGAACACGAGGAACCAGCCTGCCGACGCGGCCACCGTGCCGAGCTGCGAGGCTTCTGAGGTGAACGCCATCCCGACCAGGCCGACCCCGATGTAGAGCACCATCTGTCCAAGGGCCAGCGCGCAGTTGCCCACGATCTTGCCGAGCAGCAGCTGCCGCAGCGGCACGGCGCTGACGAGGATCTCGACGACCCGAGACTGCTTCTCCTCGACCACACTCTGCGCGATCGTCATCCCGAACGTCAGTGACGCGAAGTAGAAGAGGAAGGCGAAGACCAGCCCGACAACGAGCAGGAGGCCGGGGTTGGCATCGGTTTGCAGCACCTCGGCCCGAACCTTGCTGCCCGCGGTCAGAGCCTGCGCGGTCGTTCCAGCCGTCACGGCGTTCCGTTGCAGGGTGTCCTCGCGTACGACTTCGCTGACGAACGTCGACAGCGTCGAGTCGACCTCCGTCTTGCCGACCAGACGCCAACCGGAGGCGTCGTGGACCAGCCCGGCGTCCGCAGCTCCGGACCTCACCGCGGAGTCGACCGCAGCAGGGTCGGCCGCGGCGGTGAGGGTCAGGGTCAGTGGCCTCTTCCGGGTGTCGGCGAGGGTGTCGACCTGCTCCATCACCGCGCGGGCGCCGTCGCCAGTGACGACGACGGTGGTCGAGTCGGCCCGCCCGATGAGGAAGGCCTGCAGGCCCAGGGTTCCGACGAGGATGACCAGGGTGACCAACGTGCCGATGAGGAAGTTGCGGTCGCGCAGCTTGACGACGACCTCACGGGTCGCCACGATCGGCCAGACGCTGCGCCGTTCGGACCGACTGTCGGGTGTCGGTGTCACGCGTCCGTCCTCGACGCATCGTGGGACGGGCGGAGTGTGAGTGCTGGTGCTGGTCATGCCGTGACCTCCCGGTAGATCTCACTGAGACTGGGGACGATGGTGCTGAGCTCCTTGACCGAGCCGCGGCGCAGCGCCTCGTGCAGGATGCGGTCGCTCGCGTCGGCGGCGACCAGCTCGAGGACGGCAGTCGGACCGTCGACGTCGACGACGGAGACCCCCGCAATCTCGCGCACCCAGCCGGCGTCCCGGTCGACGACCAGGCGGTGCAGGGTGCGGCCTCGGCGGCGCAGATCCTCGACCTTGCCCTCGGCGACCACCCGGCCGCGAGCGAGGACGACCAGCTGGTCGCAGAGCCGCTCGACGAGGTCGAGCTGGTGTGAGGAGAAGAGGACGGGTACGCCTTCGGATGCGTTCTCCCGCAGCAGGTCGGCCATCGAGTCGACGGCCTCGGGGTCGAGCCCGGAGAACGGCTCGTCGAGGACGAGGGCGGTCGGCCCCGTCATGACAGCAGCGGCGATCTGGACGCGCTGCTGGTTGCCGAGCGACAGCGACTCGAGGGTGTCGTTCTTCCGCTCGCCGAGCCCGAACCGTTCGAGGTGCTCGGTCGCCGCCTGCTTGGCCGCGCTCGCCGACATCCCGTGCAGCCGGCCGAGATAGACGAGCTGGAAGAGGACCGGCTGCTTGGGGTAGAGCCCCCGTTCCTCGGGCATGTAACCGAACCGGGCGCGGTCGTTGCGGGTGGCTGGTCGACCGTCCCAGAGCACCTCGCCCCCGGTGGGCTCGAGGATGCCCATGATCATCCGCATCGTCGTGGTCTTGCCGGCGCCGTTGCCTCCGACGAACCCGGTCAGCCCGCCGGCACGGACAGTGAGGCTGACGTCGTCGACGGCCCGGTTGGTGCCGAAGACCTTGGTGAGGCCGCGTGTCTCGATCATCGGAGTCTCCTTCGCTGTGGTCCTCTCACGCTAGGCAGGCGCCGCCGGTCACGGATCAGCCGCGCGGGGGAGTCGTCAGCGTGGTGGCGGGTCCGTCGCAGGGATGAGACGGGCCTCGTGCGCGACGACGACGGCCTGGACCCGGTCGCGCAGGTGCAGCTTGGCGAGCAGGTTGGAGACGTGCGTCTTGACGGTCGCCTCTCCGACGAACAGCGCGGCAGCCACCTCCGCGTTGCTCATCCCCCGGCCGACGAGCACGAGAACCTCGTGCTCACGGGCGGTCAACAGGTCCAGCTCCTTGGGGACCCGCGGCGGCGCGGCTGCGGTCGCCCCGGTGCCGGTGCCAACCGGGTTACCGGCCGCCATCCCCTCGATCACGCGGCGGGTCACCTCCGGGGCGAGCAGGGCATACCCGCCGGCGACCACCCGGACCGCGTCGACGAGCTTCTCCGGCTCGGTGTTCTTCAGCAGGAACCCGCTCGCACCAGCCCGGAGGCCGTCGGCGAGGTAGTCGTCGCGGTCGAACGTCGTCAGGATGATGACCTTGGCCAGACCTTGTCCCACGATCTCGCGGGTCGCCTCGATCCCGTCGGTCCCGGGCATCTGCACGTCCATGAGCACCAGGTCCGGGCGCAGCTGCTGCACCAGTTCGACACCCTGGCGGCCGTCTCCCGCCACTGCGACGACCTCGATGTCGGGCTCGACGGACAGGATCATCGAGAACCCCGAACGCATCAACGCCTGGTCGTCGACCACCACGACTCGAATGACCGGCGTGACCGGGATGACCGGTGTGACCGGGATGACCTCGGGGTCCGGGCCCGTCGCTGGACCGGTCGGCGCCGTTGTCACCGACCCACCTCGCGCCGTCCGGCAAGGACGCCGTCGGTGGTGAGAGGGGTCCGGACCCGGACCCGGAACCCGCCCGTGGCGCGGGGCCCGATCTCGAGCGACCCGTCGAGGGAGGCGACGCGCTCGCGCATACCGAGCAGCCCGAGCCCCGTGCCAGAGGTGCCGGTCCGCGGGCGGCCCGAGTCGAGGATCTCGACCTCGGCGTAGCCGACGGCGGGCTCACTGCCGCGGCCGACTCGGGGTTCGACGACGCGCAGGACGACATGGGCGGTCGAGGCCGTCGAGTGTTGGCGGACGTTGTTGAGCGACTCCTGGACGGTGCGGTAGAGCGTGAGTCCCACCGCAGGGCTGACCCTCTCGGCGGCCCCGACCGGCTCAGCGACCACCGTGTAGGCCACGTCCAGGCCCTCCGCGCGGAACCGCTCCACCAGCTCGGGCAGGGCATCGACCGACGGCTCGGGAGCCCGGCTGGGTGCCTGGCTCTGCCCCTGCCCGCCCTGCCCGCCCTGACCTGCCTGGTCGCCCAGTCGCTCGCCCTGCCGCAGGGTTCCCAGCAGGGCTCGCATCTCGGTGACCGCCTGACGCGCCGAACCCTCGACGCTGGACAACGCCGCCGAGGCTGCCGCCGGGTCGGCGGCCAGCACTCGCCGGGCCGCCCCCGCCTGGACACCCATCACCGAGACGTGATGGGCGACGACGTCGTGCAGCTCGCGCGCGATGCGCAGTCGTTCCTGAACGACGGCGTGCTCGCGCAGCTCGACCGCCTGCGTGCGCAGCGTCTGCGCCTGATCGGCCAGCTCCGCCCGCCGGCGGGCGGCGCGCCAGGCCGCCTGGCCGCCGAGGACGGCGCCCCCGAAGTAGAAGACGTTGACCAGGACCGTGTAGAGGATGGCGGCGACGACGGGGCTGATCGGCCCGAGCTGCTGTCGCCCGCTCAGCTCCTCGGCGGCGCGACCGATGATGAACTGCCACGACAGCCATCCGAACATCACCAGGAGCACGACGCCCATGACCACCAGGGCTGCGCGCCGGTCGGCGGCCCAGGCCATCGCGCTGAAGAGCGCGTAGAAGTAGAGGACCTGCACGGGCAGGAGCAGGGCGATGTCCGGCATGGTCACGCCGACGGCCAGGAAGGCGGCCGACGCCAGCAGTGCGCACAGCAGGGGCCAGCGCCGGCGGATGGCAATGGGGGCGGCCATCGCGACCAGACCGGCGTACTCCTGCCAGACCGCGTGCCCGGTCGGGATGGCCCCCCCGCTGCGGGCCAGCTCGAAGGTCAGCGCCGAGATCGCGGTCAGCACGAGCGTGAGCAGGACGTCGCGCCGGCCCGCGGTCAGGGCGGGGTGGCGCACCCAGTCGTCGTCGACGGCGAAGAACTCGCCCGCGCGCGCCCAGGCTCCATGGGAACCTCGGCTTCCGTCGCTCACCCGGTCAGCCTAGGCAGCGGTGCGCCTGCCCGCCTCCCCCTCGAGGTGGAGCCGTCCGCCTCGAGGGCGCGTCGGCCTACCGGCCCCACCGAGAGGTCAGAAACGGCGGTTCTGAACCGGGAATCAGACCCGAACCTGACCGCTCGGCGGCGAATCGGCCCAGGTCTCGAGGGGATCAGAGCGGTCGCAGGACGTCGAGGCCCAGGTAGGGACGCAGCGCTTGCGGGACCACCACCGACCCGTCGGGCTGCTGGTGGTTCTCCAGGATCGCGACCAGCCACCGGGTCGTAGCCAAGGTGCCGTTGAGCGTGGCGACCGTGCGGGTGCCGGACCCCTGCGGGTCGCGTTCACGCGTGTTCAGGCGGCGGGCCTGGTAGGTCGTGCAGTTCGACGTCGAGGTCACCTCGCGGTAGCGGCCCTGCGTCGGGACCCAGGCTTCGCAGTCGAACTTGCGCGCCGCGGAGCGCCCCAGGTCACCGGCCGCGGTGTCGATGACCCGGTAGGGCAGCTCGACCTTGGCCAGCATGTCCTTCTCCCACTGCAGCAGCCGGGCGTGTTCGGCCTGCGCGTCCTCGACGCGGCAGTAGGTGAACATCTCGACCTTCTGGAACTGGTGGACCCGGATGATGCCGCGGGTGTCCTTGCCGTGCGACCCGGCCTCGCGGCGGTAGCAGGTCGACCAGCCGGCGTACCGCTTCGGGCCGCCTGACAGATCGAGGATCTCATCGGCGTGGTAGCCCGCGAGGGCGACCTCGGAGGTGCCGGTGAGGTAGAGGTCGTCGGCCGGCAGGTGGTAGACGTCGTCGTGCGCGTCGAGGTAGCCGGTGCCGTCCATGATCTCGGCGCGGACGAGAGTCGGCGTGATCATCGGCGTGAAGCCCGCCTCGACCGCCTGCGCGACGGCCATGCTCAGCAGGGCCAGCTCGAGGCGGGCACCCACGCCGGTGAGGAAGTAGAACCGAGCCCCCCCGACCTTCGCCCCGCGCTCCATGTCGATGGCCCCCAGCATCTCACCGAGCGCGAGGTGGTCGAGTGGTGCGAACCCCTCGGCCGCGAAGTCCCTGGTGGTGCCCACGGTCTCGAGCACGTCGTAGTCGTCCTCACCTCCGGCCGGGACACCGTCGATGATGACGTTGCCTGCCGACCGTAGGAGCACATCAAGGTCGCGGCCACGGTCGTCGGCCTCGGCCTCGAGCTCCTTGACCCGTGTCGCCGTCTGCCGGACTTGCGCCACGAGGGCCGCCTTGTCCGGCCCGGCGGCAGCGGCGACCCGCTTGCCGAACGACTTCTGCTCGGCGCGCAGCGCCTCGAACTCACGCAGCGACGATCGACGAGCCTCGTCGGCGGCCAGGACTGCATCGACGACCCCAGGGTCCTCCCCGCGAGCCTTCTGTGAGGCGCGCACGACGTCCGGCGTCTCGCGCACGAGCTTGATGTCGATCATCCGGCAAGGGTATCCGCGCCACGCGAGCCGGCTCTTCGACCGCGTCTGCTCGACTCACCCGCTCGTCCGAGACCGGTCGTGCCCGCCGTTCCGGTCAGCCCGGGAGTGACGCGTGCAGTGGCTCGCCGGTCTCCAGGAGGGTCTTGAGCGCCGACAGCACGCCCATCCACCCGGCGCCCGCGACGCTGGACCGGGTGATCGGGGCGTCTTCGAGGCGGTCGTGCACGACGGTGAGCAGACACGTCCCGTCGTCGGCTGGGGAGATCTCCCACGTCACGCGGCTCTCGCCCTCGCTCGCCATGGCCGGGTCGTACATCGAGCGCCAGCCGTGCACCAGGCGTCGCGGGGGGTCGAACTCCAGCACCGAGCTCTGTCCCCACACCGACCCGTCAGGGCCGAAGGACCGGTAGGCGTCGGGCGTGATGGTGATCGCCGCGCCGTGGAAGTAGCGGCGCGAGAACTCCGGCAGGGTGATCGCGTCCCAGATCTGCTGCGCCGTCGCCTTGATGACGATGCGGTAGACCTGCGTGACGGTCGCCTCGTCGGAGACGACGGCGCCGGTGGTCGGGCTCGTACTCATCGTGACTCCTTGCTCGGGTCCGCTGGGGGGTTGGCATACCGACTCTCGAGGGCAGCCTGGAGATCGGTCAGCGCGGTGACCCGGCCGACCGTGTACTTGTCGATCCAACGATCGGCGACCAGCTGGATCGGGACCGGGTTGAGGAAGTGCCGCGTCGAGCGGCCGTCCTTGCGCGTGGTCACCAGACCGGCCTCGGTGAGCACGCGGACATGTTTCATCACCCCGAACCGGGTCATCGAGAACTCGTCCTCAAGCTCGCCGAGGGTGCGTCCGTCACGCACGAAGAGCAGGTCGAGGAGCCGGCGACGGGTGGCGTCGGCCAGGGCCTTGAACACCGCGTCATCGTCTTCCACGGCATCAGGATAGGTGACCATTTGGTCACTCGTCAAGGCAGAGGCACGTATACCCGAGGTGCCGCTCAGACGGACGTGACGACGTCCTCGAAGTCGAGCCGCGGCAGTCGCTCACCGAAGGCGTCGGACGCCGGCTGGCCGAGGTTGACCACGACCAGCGAACGATGCCGCCCGTCGGGGAAGAACTCTGCGTCCACGGCGTCGGCGTCGAAGCCCGTCATCGGTCCGGCGGCCAGCCCGGCGGCGCGGACGCCCACGAGGAAGTAGGCCGCCTGCAGCAGGGCGTTGAGCCGGGCGGTGCGCTCGCGGCCGTCCTGATCGCCGTGCAGGCGGTCCCGCATGTCGGCGGCGTGTGGGAACACCCGGGGCAGCTCCTCGTGGAAGTCCACGTCGGCCGCCAGGATCGCGACCAGCGGGGCGGTCGAGGTCTTGGGCTTGTTGTTGCCACTCATGTGCTCGACGAGGCGGGCCCGGGCGTCCGGGCTGCGGACGAGGAGCACGCGCAACGGCTGGGCGTTCATGGCCGTCGGACCCCACTTGACGAGGTCGTGGATCGCGCGCATCTGGGCGTCCGTGACCGGTTCGTCGGTGAAGGAGTTGGCGGTCCGGGCCGCGCGGAAGAGCAGGTCCTGGGCGTCCTTCTCCAGGTCCAGCAGGGAGTCGGCGTCAGTGAGGGTGGGAGTCACGTCCAGTTGAACCGTCAACTATCTCAGGTTGTTCCCCGCCGGGCCACCCGATCTGCAGTCGGGACGGCTCAGCCCTGGACCCCTCAGCCCTGCACGTCCCAGACATGGTGGAACAGGTCGTGCAGCAGGTAGCGCCCCAGCGACTCGACCGTGAACTGCGACCCGTTGCTGCGGATGCCGCTCCGCGTCCAGTCGCCCTCGCCCACTCGGGTGTACGCGGTGGCCAACCCCTCGCCCGCCGCGGCGAGCTCCTCCTCGACCACCTCGGGTTCCTGCTCCCAGTAGCGCCGGGAGACCGCTGTCTCGTCCTGTTCCCAGTTCGCGAAGCTCGGGTCGTCCTCCTCCAGCATCAGCTCGAGGCGACCGGTGAAGACCGTGCAGACGTCGCGGACGTGGCAGGCATACTCCAGCGGCGACCAGGTGGTGAGTGTCGGACGGCGCCTCGCGTCGGGCCGGGCCAACACGTCGGGCCAGCGCGAGACGGCATCGCGGATCAGGGCCGGGATCGCGACGGGCTCGATCGTGGCAGCGTCGAAACCGCATTCGGGGCAAGCCCGTTCGAGCGTCCAGGTCCAGTCCTTGTCGTCGACCGGCGGGGTCGGCGGTACGTGCGTGCCGGAGTCCGGCGTCGTGCCCTGCTCACTGGTCGTCACGTGCTGAACCTACCGGCGTACCCACCCGCTACGGTCCTGGTTGTGCTCGACAACCGCCTGATCTGGGTCGCCGTGGCGGTGGTCGTCGTGGTGGCCGTCGTCGTCGTGCTGGCGCTGCGCGGACGTGAGGTCCTCGAGGCCACCGGCCTCCAGCGTCGCCGGCGACCTCACCGAGACGAGTTCCGCCCTGAGGGTGCGCAGGAACCGGTACGCGTCAGGCACGCGGGCATCGTGGTCAATCCCACCAAGTTCGCCGATCTCGATGCGGTCAGGGTGCGAGTCGGCGCGGCGTGCGCCTCACACGGCTGGGGCGAACCGCAGTGGTATGCCACCACCATCGCCGACCCGGGCACCGGGCAGGCCCGACAGGCGGTGGCCGACGGAGCCGACGTCGTGTGCACCCTCGGCGGGGACGGCACGGTGCGCGCCGTCGCCGCCGCCCTGGTCGGCAACGAGATACCCCTCGCTCTGCTCGGCGGCGGCACCGGCAACCTGCTGGCGCGCAACCTCGAGCTCCCCGTCGACTCGCTGGACAGGGCTGTGACGGTGGCGCTCACGGGGCAGAACGCCCGGATCGACGTGGGGCGACTCGAGGTCCATCGGGCCGGGAGACCAGAGGCCGCCGACGAGCACATCTTCCTGGTCATGGCCGGACTCGGGTTCGACGCGGCGATCATGTCCGACGCGCCGGCGCAGCTCAAGGCGCGAGTGGGCTCGGCGGCCTACGTGGTGTCGGGGTTCCGCAACTTCCTCGGGCCGCAGTTCCGGGCCCGGATCCAGGTCGCCGGAGAGGGCGAGATCACCCGCCGGACCCGCACCGTGATCATCGGCAACTGCGGCCGGCTGTTCGGTGGGGTGGTCCTCATGCCCGACGCCAAGATCGACGACGGGTCGCTCGACACCATGGTCCTGTCGCCCCGCGGGTTGGTGGGGTGGACCGCGGTGGCCGGGCACGTCCTGACCCGGCAACGCCAGGGGCACTCGCTCATCGACCGGCACAGTGGCACCGAGGTCCGGGTCACGACCGACAGCGCCCAGCTGGTGCAGGTGGACGGGGACCCGATCGGTGCCGCGCTCGGACTCACCGCGCGGGTCGACCACCTGGCGCTGGTCGTCCGGGTCCCGGCCACGGCCCAGCCCGCTCAACCGGTCCAGACTGCTCAGCCGGTCCAGACTGCTCAGCCGAAGAGCGCCGCACCCCAGTAGCTGCCCTCGGTCACACCGGAAGGACAGGCGAAGACCGCGGAGCCGTTGTGCTCGATGTACTCGTTCAGCTGGTCGTTCTCGGCGAGCGCTCGCTGCATCGGCACGAACTGCGTGGCCGGGCTGCGGACGAACGCGATGAAGAACAGCCCGGCGTCGAGGTGACCGACCCCGTCGGTGCCGTCGGTGAAGTTGTATCCGCGGCGCAGGATCTGGACGCCGTCGAGGTGCGCCGAGTGAGCCAGCGAGACGTGAGAGGTCGGGGGGATGGCCGGCTGCCCGTCGGACCCCAGCTTGGCGAAGTCGACCTGGTCGAACTCGGCCGTCTGGCCCAGCGGGGCGCCGGTGGCCTTGCTGCGCCCGATGGTCTGCTCCTGGTCCTGCAGCGTCGAGCGGTCCCAGACCTCGATGTGCATCCGGATCCGGCGGGCCACGAGGTAGCTCCCGCCCGCCATCCACGACGAGGCACCCGGGACGTCGGCCGGCGCCACCCAGACGTGCTCGTTGATCGCCGTCGGGTCCTCGGCCTTGAGGTTGGCAGTCCCATCCTTGAACCCGAACATGTTGCGCGCCGTGGCCTGGGTCGTGCTCGTCGACGACGTACGCCCGAAGCCCAGCTGCGACCAGCGCACCGAGACGACGCCGAAACCGAGTCGGATGAGGTTGCGGATGGCGTGCACCGCGACCTGCGGGTCGTTGGCGCACGCCTGGATGCACAGGTCCCCGTCCGAGCGCGCAGCCTCGAGCTGATCGCCACGGAAGGCAGGCAGCTTCTCCAACGCGGCGGGCTTGCGGTCGCTCAGGCCGAACCGGTCGTCGAACAGCGACGGCCCGAACCCGAGGGTCAGGGTCAGACCGGAAGCGGGGAGCCCGTATGCCTCGCCGGTGTCCTCGGGCACGCCGTAGGGGCCGCCTCCGACGGTGCCACCCGGGGCGGCCTCGGCCCCGGCCGTCATCCGCTCGGCGGCCCGGGTCCACTTCTTCAGCAGGTCGACCAGCTGCGCGCGATCGGTCGTGACCACGTCGAGCGCGACGAAGTGCATCCGGTCCTGGGCGGGCGTGACGATCCCCGCCTGGTGAGCGCCGTGGAAGTCGACCGCCGCATCGAGGGCGGCTGAACCGCTGCCCGTGCCGGCCGCTCCAGCCGGGCCGGAAGTGGTCGGTGCATCGGCTGCGTGGGCCTGCGACGCGGCATACCCGCCGGCTGTGCCGGCCACCACTCCAGCGAGCGCAGCACCGGCGGAGGCGCCAAGGAGCCGGCGGCGGCTGACGCCACCACCGGCCGGCGGTGCGCCCTGGGCGGTCGCGGCGAGGTGCTGTGGGCTCTCCTGTTCGGTCACGAGGTCTCGACGACCGCCGGGACCTTGGCGACCAGCTCGGAGACGGCGTCGAGAGCCACGGTCATCGTCTTGACGTCAGCGGCCGAGACGTCGGTCAGCGGCTTGTAGCCCACGCCCACCTTGTATAGGTCGAGCTCCTTGTTGATGGTGACGAAGGCCGCGTCGAGCGCGGTGACCAGCGCCGGCTGTCGCTCGGCGATGACCGGGCGCAGCACCTCGAGTGCCGACTGCGAGCCCTGCAGGTTGGCCTTCATGTCGGTGAGGTCGGTGTGCGAGTAGCGCTCCTCCTCACCGGTGATCTTGGTGGTCGCGACCTCGTCGAGCAGGCCCTTGGCCCCGTTGGCGATGTCGAGCGCGGTGACGTCGACGGCCTTGGCCCTGGTCGCGATCGTGGTGACGTCCACGAGCAGCTGGTCCGCGATCGCGTCGCTGTCGGCCTGCAGCCCCGAGACCCAGAGGTCCTTCTCGAGGCGGTGGTAGCCGGTGAACTTCATCCCCTCCTCGACGACGTCCTCGCGCCCGTCGATCTTGGGGTCGAGGTCGCCGAACGACTCCGCGACTGGCTCGATCCGCTCCCACGGGGCGCGCGCCGCCGAGTACAGCGATTTCGCCTTGGCCACGTCCTTGGCCTTGACGGCCGCCACGAACGCCGTTGTGCCAGAGAGTAGCTCGTCGGACTGCTGGCTGACGAACGTCTTGTAGTCGGCGATCGCCTTGGCGACCTTGGCGTCGGCGCTGCCGGCCTGGGCGGTGCCAGTGACGGTGAACGCTGCGCGGATCCCGTCACCCACCATGCCGGGCTTGCACGCGGTCTGGAAGGTGCCCGGGTCAGTGATCTCGACTTTCAGCTCGCGCGAGAGCCCCGGAGTGATGTTCTCCACCTCGCCCACGATCCGGTCGCCGGGGGCATACACGTAGAACTCGTTGACCTTGGAGCCGGTGTTGGTGACCTTGAAGGTGATGGTGCCGGCGGCGGCGGTCGAGGAGGAGACTCCGCACTCGTTGTCGGTCTGGCTCACGGCGATCGGGCCGCCTGCGCTCGCCGAGCCGGCTTCGTTGGTGGCTCCGGCTGATGCGCCACCGGACGAGCTGCAGCCGGCGAGGGCGAGCAGCGCCGCACCGCCGGTGCTGGCGAGGAGGGCGGAACGAGGCAAGGACATGGAGGACTCCAAGGGGTGTGCCGGGTGCGGCAGGGGTGGCGGACGTAGGGGTACAGGCGGACAGACTGCTCAGGCGCTGGTGCGCGCCGCCGCAGACGGGGTCTGGGGGGCCGTGACCTTGACGGGGCGCAGGAACAGGGTGAGCACGACACCGACGTAGAGCACCCAGGCGACGGCCTGGAGCCAGGTGGTGTTGGGGCTGAAGTTGAAGATGCCCTTGAGCAGGACGCCGTACCAGGAGTCGGGCGGGATGACACCGCTGACGTCGAAGGCCAGGTTGTTCAGGCCCGGGAGGAAGCCGGCCTCCTGCAGGTCGTGCAGGCCGTAGGCGAGGATGCCGCCGGCCACGATGACCAGCAGGATCCCGGTGTAGCGGAAGAACTTCGCGAGGTTGATCTTCACGGCGCCCTTGTAGATGCAGACACCCAGCGCGACGGCCCCGAGCAGCCCGATGATCCAGCCGAACATCGGCTGGGCGTTGCCCTGTCCCGCGGCCTCGGTGGTGGCGTAGAAGAAGATCGCGGTCTCGAGGCCCTCGCGGCCGACGCCGAGGAAGGCGACCAGCATGATGGCCCACGGTCCGATGTCGAGGGCCTTGTCCAACCGCCCTTTGAGCTCACCCGACATGGTGCGGGCCGCGGTCCGCATCCAGAACACCATGGCGGTGACGAAGCCGACGGCGATGATCGAGGCGAACCCGCCGATCAGCTCCTGCTGCTCGAACGACAGCTGGCTCGTGCCGTAGGTGAGGAGAGCGCCGATGGTCACCGACAGGGCGACGGCCACCCCGACCCCGGTCCATACATGCTTCAGCGCCCAGCGGCGGTCGGTCTTGACCAGGAACGCCACGAGGATGACGACCACGAGGGCGGCTTCGAGGCCCTCACGAAGCCCGATCAGGGCGTTGCTCACGAGCACAGTGGTGACCCCGGGTGGGAGGAGGGAGGGTGGGAGATTTAGCGAACGCCGCCCTGACGTAAAGGGCTACATGTCATCTCAACACAGGTAAGCCTCACCTAACAAGCCCCGTGATCTATGTCTCGGCCCGCCGAGTGGTCACCAAGCGTGCTTCTGAGCCGGTGGGAGGAGCACCTGCTGACCTCTGGCCGCCGAACCGCCGCCACCGAGGGGGGTCAGCCGCCGAGCAGACCGTCCAGCCAGGCGCGGGCGCCGGTGAAGTCCGGGTCCGCGGTCCCCGCCATCGGTGAGGTCGGGCGCCCGTCGGCACGGGCATACGAGCCGAGGAAGCGCACCTGGGCGCAGACCCGCTTCAGCCCCATCAAGGTCTCGGCCACCCGCGCGTCGGCGATGTGCCCCTCGACATCGACGGAGAAGCAGTAGGAGCCCATCGCCTCTCCGGTCGGTCGCGACTCGAGCCGGGTGAGGTTGACGCCGCGTGCAGCGAACTGTTCGAGCAGCTCGAGCAGCCCACCCGGGTGGTCGTCGCGCTGATAGAGCACGAGCGTCGTCTTGTCGGCCCCCGTCGGCGCAGGGGTATGCCCGGGTGCGGCGACCAGGACGAACCGGGTGACCGCGGCGGAGCTGTCCCCGATGTCCTCGGCGAGGACGTTGAGTCCGTGGATGCGGGCGGCGACCGGTGCGCAGATCGCCGCGTCGTAGGCCACGCCACTCGCTCCCCCCGGATCCAGACCCGCGGCGGCTGCGGCGGTGGAGAGGGTCGGCAGGTAGGCGGCGGACGGCAGGTTGGCGGCGACCCACCGGCGCACCTGGGCCCAACCGTGGGAATGGGTGCCGACGGCGCGGACCTCCTCGAGACTCACCCCTGGGCGGGCAGCGATGACGAAGGTGACGGGGACCAGGACCTCGCCCACGATGACCACGTCCGAGCCGACTGACAGCGCGTCGAGGGTCGCGCTGACGCCGCCCTCCACCGAGTTCTCGATCGGGACCATAGCGGCGTCGAGCCTCCCGGCACGCAGCGCGTCGAGGGCGGCCAGCACCGAGTCGCACGGCACGTGCTCGGCCTCCCGCGAGCCCGACCACGCGTCGATCGCCATCTGGCAGAACGTGCCGGGAGGCCCGAGGTACCCGTGTCTCGGGCGGCGGGTCGTGCCCGTTGTGAGCTGGGTCGCCGTCACGTTCACTCAGGCAGGGTATCGGGGCGCATCGAGGTCGCCGCTTTCGTCAGCGCAGGGTGACCTGGCGGCTCTGCAGACCGGCTCGGGCCCGACGCTCGTCGGCCTCGAGCGGCGCCGTGTTGGTCGCCGCCTCCTCGATGGCCTCGCCCATCGCCGCCACCGGCGCGACCAGGTCGCCGACGACGACGTCGTGCGGGACCTCCCACACCGGGACGAGGAGGCCGCTCGCGCGGAACGCCCCCAGCAACCGGGCGTCCGGCGTCAGCCGGCTGCGGCCGGCGGCGTGCAAGCGGGCCAGGGCGTTCGTCGCCAGCTCCTCGTCGTGAGCCAGCACCCACCGCACGTAGGCCCGTTCGCCGATCAAACACCAGTATGCCGACGTCACCCCCTCGACGCGGGCGGTGGGAATGACCGACTCGTTGGCCCGCTCGAGTGAGGCCTGACCCTCGGCGTCCAGGTCCGTGTTCGCAACCCAGAAGTCGAAACCGTCGTGCAGCACCACCTCGAACGACTCGCCGGTGTCGAGCACGTCCTGCAGCCGCGGGCTGCTCGCGGTGGGGGTCGGCACCGCGGTGACCGGGGTGCCCTCCTGCGCCTCGCAGGCCAGCAGCAGCGCCGCGGCCAGGTCGCGGCTGGCGTCGCCGCTCGTCGCTCCCGACTGGGTCGCGACGAACACGTCGTGGCCGTGTCGATGCAGCGCGGGCCAGGCGAGCGGCAGGACCGTCGTCACAGTGGCCGTCTCGATGCCCCCGCGAGCCTCGACGAGGCGTACCGACGCCGTCGCCGCCGGAAGGATCTCGCGCAGCGCCACCCACTCCGTCTCGTTGGGCAGCCGCGCGAACGGTCGCGTGACGAACGGCGCCGGCTCGGCGAGAGCCGTGCCGGCGCCGCGCTCGGGTCGGGTCGTGCGTCGCCTGCTCGCCTTGCCCATGCCGGAACCTTAGCGAGCGGTTGCCTCATGCGAGCAGCGTCTCGTGCGAGCCGCGTCTCGTGCCAGCGGTGCCCGGTGCGAGCGGTGCCCGGTGCGAGCGGTGTCTAGTGCGAGCGGCGGCGGGACGGTCCGCCGAGGGCGGCCCAGACGGTACGGGCGCCGCGCTCGTCGGTGACGCCCCACTCGTGGGCGAGGCTCCGCACGATGCGTAGCCCGCGGCCGGTCGACGCCCAGAGCGACTGGGGTGCCGGACGGGGCGTCGACAGGCTGCCACCGTCCGTGACCTCGAGCTCGACGACACCCGCCTTGACCTTCCAGTGGACCCGAACCGTGCCGTCAGGCAGCGGGCGTGCGTGCCGCAGGGCGTTCGCGATGAGCTCGGATACGACAATCTCGGTCTCGTCGACGGTCTCCGGGTTGATGTCCCGGTCCTCGAGGTCGGCGACGACGATGCGGCGCGTCTTGGCTACTGCCGACGGGGCCCAGGGCACCTTGATGGTGCGCGGCCGCTCACCGGCATCAGAGACGGAACCCGACGTCATGCTCGCGGACGCCGCGCCCATGGAACCCACAGATGAAGGTCCCGACATGTCTGCCCCTGCAGCATTGGCTCGTAATGCCAACTGCCGCTCACCGCCTCACCCCGCGTTGCCCCGAGCCCGGTCGGCTCCCACGCAGATACCAACGACCGAACCAGCAGCAGGTTACCGGTTGCTGTCCAGCAGGTCGAGAACGGCGGCAGGACGGTTGCTGATGATCGCGTCCACCCCCAGCTCGATGCACAGCTCCACGTCCACCTCGTCGTCGACAGTCCATACCCATACTTCGTTGCCGACGCCGTGGTGGACGGACACGATCTCGGGACGATCCCGGACGATTGCCACATCCAGCCCGACCGTGCCCGCTCCCGCCGGCAGCGACGCCCCCCGGTACGGCAGCGGCACCGGCGCCGACAGCAGGAACACCAGGGGCAGCTGAGGGGACAGGCTCGCCATCCGCCGGACCGCGAGCGCCGAGAACGACATCATCCGCACCCAGACCCGCCGGCCGCGGTCTCCACCGCGCGACCCGGTCAGCCCGTATGCCTGCAGCACCTCGGCCACGGCATGCTCGACCTTGCCGCCCGAACGCGAGGGGTGCTTGGTCTCGACGGCCAGACCGATCTCGCGGCCGGCGTCGAGAGCGAGCTCGACGAGCTCACGCAACGTGATCAGGCGTCCCGAGTCCGGACCCGGGTCCGCCACGGCTCTGGACGTGTCAACGGGCTGGGTGTCGGGGGGGCCGTGTTTCCAGGCGCCCCAGTCCAACGCGCGCAGCTCCGCCAGGGTCATCGTCGAGACGATGCCCGGGACCCCGGCGGTGCGCTCCACCGAGCGGTCGTGCAGGCATACGAGCTCGCCGTCGGCGGTCAGCCGGACATCGCATTCGAGAGCGTCCGCGCCCTCGACGATGGCCCGGCGGTAGGCGCCCACCGTGTGCTCCGCGACCGCTGCGGACGAGCCTCGGTGGGCGACGACGAGCGGGCGCTTCTGCGTCTCCTGCCCCGGGTCGGTCACGGGCATATCGTGGCACGGTGGCGGAGCAGGTAGGCGAGGCCGCACCCGCTGCGTCCTCACACAACGTGCTCCGCAGGCGTTCCAGTGGTGTGGTCCTGCCTCCTTTCCAGCGGCTTGTCGACGAGCACTGGCGTGACGTGTCCCGCCTGGCGCATGCCCTCAGCGACCCCGCGGACGCTGACGACGTCGCCCAGCAGGCCTGGACCCAGGCATACGCGGCCTATCCCCGGCTGCGGTCGTCGGCCAACCTGCGCGGCTGGCTGCTGACGATCACGCACCGCTGCGCGATGGACCAGCACCGCAGCCGGGGCCGGCGTGCCGTGCCCATCGACGACGACCTCGTGCTGGAGGCGTCTGGAGGGGCCGCACCCGGCCCCGATGCGGGTGTCGTCGACAGCGCCCTGTGGGCACAGGTGGCCCGGCTGCCGGAGCGGCAGCGCGAAGCAGTCGTGCTGCGGTATGTCGCCGACCTCGACCACCCGAGGATCGCCGAGATGCTCGGGACCACGCCCACAATGAGCCGGCGCCTTGTCAGTGACGGCCTGAAAACCCTGCGGAAGGACCTCTGATGGACACGATCGAGACACAGCTTGTGGCCGTCTCGCCAGGCGGGGCACCGCCGGTGTTCACCACGGCCGAGGTGTCCTATGCCGTGGCGGAGACGCCGATCGGACGGATCCTGCTGGCGGTGAACGAGTCCGGTGCCCTGGTGATGTCGCGGTTCACCCCCGACGACCCGTCCGAGGACGCCGCGCTCGACTGGCTCGGCGGGACCCTCTCACCACGGGTCCTGCGGCTACCGGGCCGCATCGACCAGCCCCGACGTCAGCTGGACGAGTACCTCGCCGGCACCCGGCATGCCTTCGACCTGCCGACCGACCTGGTGCTCGCGACCGCGTTCCAGCGGTCCGTGCTCACCGCCCTGGCGGACACGGTCGGTTACGGGGAGAGGGCGACCTACGGGGGGCTTGCGTCGGCTATCCATCGCCCGACCGCGGCCCGGGCCGTGGGTGCCGCGTTGGGGGCCAACCCGCTCTGCGTCGTGCTGCCCTGTCATCGGGTGGTCGGGTCCGGTGGTGCTCTCACGGGCTACGCGGGCGGCGTGGAGGCCAAGCGCTACCTGCTCGACCTCGAGACTCGATGAGGATCGCTACGCCTGTATGCGCGTTGTCCTAGAGTCGGTTAGACAACGGAATCGGCCCACCCCGCCGGACGGGCCAGATGCGCGTCGAGGCGGGTCCGGGAGTCGCCGTGAGCGGCGGCCAGCTGGGGTGAGGTGACAAAGAGGGCGCCGGTCAGGTCCGCCGACCTGACGAGCGCGCCACGAAGGTCCGCTCCGATCAGGTCGGCCTGGCGCAGGTCGGCGCGGGTCAGGTCGGCCGCGATGAGCAGCGCGCCGCGCAGGTCCGCTCCACGAAGGTCCGCGCCCACCAGCCGGGCGCCCACCAGGTCGGCGCGACGGCGGCTCACCCCGCAGATGCCCGAGCGCACCGCGGCGCTGACCTCCAGCAGCACGGGGTCGACCTCGGCCCGCAGGGCGCCGACGTCGAGCAACCGTAGGTCGGTTTCAGGCATACCCACCACGTCGGCGAGCCGAGCGTCAGTCGCGGCGACTCGTCGGGCGAGCGGCTCGGGGAGCGCGCGGGTGGCCGCGTCCATGAGGTACCACCGCATCTCGTGGACCTGCCGGAGGACGCCGAACGCCGAGAACATCGATGCCGCCAGCTCGGGATGGTCCCGCCAGGACCGGCTCCCGAAGGTGACCTGGGTGACCTGCTGGCCGGCGCCGAAGCAGTCGAACGAGACGCACCCAGGAAAGCCTCGTTCGGTCAGCTGGGGATGAATCGTGCACCGATGACCGGTGTCGAGGTTCGGGCACGGCTCACCGGCCGCCTTGTCGATCGCGAAGTCTGCCGACCGGGCGAACGGCAGTGCCACGCAACACAGCCCGACGCACGAGGCGCAGTCGGCACGAAGTGCCTGGCGTGTCTCCAGTGCGGCGCTGCTGCTCATCGACCCGAGGCTAGTCGTCGACCCGCCGCTTGGCGTCAGGCGCCCAGCGGTTCGAGGTCTGCGACGCTGCGGGTCGTGATGATGGGTGACCGCAGCAGCCAGAGGAACGACAGCGCCCCTCCCACGGCGGCGCCGACGAGAGTTGCTCTGATCCCGACCGTCTCTGCCGCCACCCCGCCGACGAGCGCCCCCCAGGGCCGGATGCCGTAGTTCACCATCGAGTACGCCCCGGCCGTCCGGCTGCGCATCGCATCGGGAGTCACCGCGGTCTGCAGCGAGTTGAGGTTGACGTCGAAGAGCATCACGCCGACCGAGCTGACGAACTCCGCGGTCGCGAGGACGGCCACCTTCGTCGCCGCCGTCCCGGACGCGAACGGGATCAACGCGAACGGCGCGCAGAACAGGACCGCACCCACAGCGATCGTGATCCCGGTGCCGATGCGGCGTGCGACAGGGCCGGCCAGCAGGGCGCCCGACAGACCACCGAATGCGCCGATCCCGAAGGCGAGACCGATCTCTCCCGCCGACAGTCCGAGGGTGCGGCTGGCGAACAGGATGATCACCCCCGCGACGACGAACGAGAAGAAGTTCAGGGTCGTCGCACAGGCCAGGGATGCCCGCAGGTAGCGATGGTGGGCAAGGAAGCGCAGCCCGGTCCAGGCCCGCCGCAGGAGTGGTCCCGGAGGGTCGGAGCGCGGGGCCACTGCGTCGTCGACCTTCACCGAGCCGATCGCGACAGCCGAGACGAGGAACGACACGGCGTCGGTGACCATCGCCACCGGAGCCGTGACCGCCTGGATCAGTGCACCTCCGACGGCTGGTCCGACGATGAACGAGCCCGAACGTGTCGTGCTCAAAAAGGAGTTCGCTTCGACGTACTGGTCGCGTCTGACAAGGTGGGCGAAGAAGGTCGGGTACGCCGTGTTGTAGAGCACTCCCCCGGCTCCGAGAAGGAGCGCCACGGCGTAAAGCAGCCAGATGCTCAGCCAACCCATCGCGTAGGCCACGGGCAACGAGACCACCGCGCCTGCCTGGACGAGGTTGGCTGCCACGAGCAGTCGCCGCTTGCTCGGCCGCTGGTCGACCCATGCGCCGACCACGAGCGAAGCGATGTTGGGCGCCCAGATCGCCGCGGTGACCAGACCGACGGCGGTGGGGCTCGCCTGCAGCGTCGTCACCGCGATCAGCGGCAGGGCCAGCTCGGAAACCCGATCGCCCAGCTGGGAGACGCTCTGCCCGAACCAGTAGGTCGAAAACCGGCGGTCCCAGACCAGGCTGGTCACCCGGACGCCCCGTCTGCTTCGGGAAGCACATGACGCAGAACTCGTATGCCGCGGGCTCCGGCCGGGACGTCGGCCGGGTCGGCATCCTTGCGCAGGACGAACGGCGCCAGCACCCCCTCGATCTTCGCCTCGATCTCGGCCAGCTCGTCGGCGGTAGCCAGGATGCGGGTGTTCGACCGGCCAGCGAGGCGACGCCAGCCGAGCTCGAGATGCGGCTCGACCTCGGCGTGCCAGGTCGCGACGAGGTCGCCCTGGGTGCCCTCCATGACGCGGGTCAGCTCGCGGGCCGCCGCCGCGCTCGCCTCGTCCATGGCGGCGAACCGGAAGCCGCGGGCGGCGGCCTCCCACCAGCGCTCGCGACCGTGAGCGCGCATCGGGTCCGCAACCTGACCGTCCTGCTTGGTCTGCTTGGTCTGCTTGGTCTGCTTGGTCTGCATGTTCTGCATGTCACGGACCAGACCGTGCTCGGCGAGGTGTCTCAGGTGCCAGCTGGTCACCGAGGGGCTGGCGCCCACCTCGGGGGCGAGCCGGGTCGCGGTCGACGGTCCGTGCCGTTGCAGGTGGGTGAGGACGGCGAGCCGGACCGGGTGGGCCAGGGCCCGCATCCCACGAGCGTCGAGCTCGATGTCGCCGTAGGGGTTGGTCATGCACGTCCTTTGAGAGAGTTCTATCGAGACACTACTCTCACAACGGACGGTCGCTGAGCCGCGATAGCGTCCCAGCATGAGCGAGACACCGCAGACCATGAACCGACAGGAGTCCAGCGATGCGATGCCCGGGTGGCGCAGGATCCTCAACCGCATGCACCTGACGGTGCCGACCGAGGACTTCGCGACTGCCCTCACCCTGGTGGACCGGATCGGGCAGGTTGCCGAGGAACAGCAGCACCATCCCGATATCGACCTGCGCTACGGCCGGGTCCACGTGGTCACCTCCAGCCACGATGTCGGCGGGATCACCGACCGCGACGTGAGGCTGGGCAGCGCGGTCTCGGCGATCGTGGCAGAGCTGGGCCTGACGCCGGACAACGCCCGGATCACGGCGCTCGAGATCGCGATCGACGCGATGGACATCCCGGCGGTGCTCCCGTTCTGGGCGGCGGTGCTGGGGTGGGACGTGATCGACAACGAGGTCACCGACCCCGACGCGATCGGTCCGAACGTCTGGTTCCAGCAGATGGACGAGCCACGGACGCAACGCAACCGGATCCACATCGACGTGACTGTCCCGCATGACGAGGCCCAGGCGCGGATGGCCAAGGCGATTGAGGCTGGTGGACGGTTGGTGTCCGACGCCGCAGCACCGTCGTTCTGGATCCTCGCCGACCCCGAGGGCAATGAGGCCTGCATCTGCACCTGGCAGGCCCGCGACTGACCGAGCTGGCCTGATCAGGTCTGGCCGGTTCGGCGCGGGGTCAGAGCCAGCCGTGTTCCCGCGCCTGGGCGGCAGCCTCGATCCGGTTCCTCGTCCCCGTCTTCCCGATGGCCGCGGACAGGTAGTTCCGGACGGTCTGCTCCGACAGGTGCAACCGGGCCGCGATGTCTGCCACGGTGGACCCGTCGGTCGCCACCGTCAACACCTCCCGCTCCCGCTCGGTGAGCGGGCTCGGTCCGGCCGACAGGGCGTCGACGGCCAGAGTGTGGTCGATGACGAGCTCTCCCGCTACGACCCGCCTGATCGCCTCCGCCAACGACTCGATCGGGCCGTCCTTGACGACGAAGCCCCGGACGCCGGCGTCGAGGGCGCGTCGCAGGTATCCCGGGCGGCTGAACGTCGTGACGATGACGACCGCGCAATGGGGAGCGCGCTCCCGCAGGGCTGCGGCTGCCTCCAGGCCGCCGAGCCCAGGCATCTCGATGTCCACCAGCGCCACGTCGACCTGCAGGCTCACGACCGCCTCGACCAGCTCGTCGCCGCGGCCGACCTGCCCCACGACGCTCAGCCCGTCCTCCTGGTCGAGCAGGAGGGCGAGTGCCTCGCGCATCATCACCTGGTCCTCGGCAACCAGCACCCGAGTGACAGAGTCGGTCGTCGAACCGGTCACGGTGCCCGGTCGCCTGGAACCGAGGCAGCCGACATGCCGGAACCACAGTCGGACGCCGCTGAACGGGCGACGGCGTTGGGAACCGTTGCCACCAGTCTGAACCCACGTCCATCACCGTTCGCGGACAGCGCCCCACCCAATGCTTCGACACGTTCGCGCAGCCCGGTCAGCCCCACTCCGTCCCGGGTCGGCAAGGGGCCTCCATCGCCGTCGTCCTGCATCGCGAGCGTCGCCACGGCGCGGTCCACCGTGAGCGAGAACGTGACCCGGCGAGCGGACGCGTGACGCAGGATGTTCGTGGTTCCCTCACGCACGACCCAGCCGAGAACTTCGGCCTGGTCCGGGTCGAGGACCGATCCGGCACCGACCACCTGAGTCTCCAGATCGGCTTCGCTGAGCGTCGCGACGGCGCTCGCGAGGGCGTCGTGCCAGCTCTGGGAGCGGTAACCGCGGACCGCGTCGCGGACCTGGGTCAGGGCGTCCCTGCCGATCTGCTCGATGTCAGCGGTATGCCGCACGGTCGCCTCGACGTCGACGGGAGCCAATCGTCGAGCCGCCTGTGCCTTGACCACGACGACGGACAGGGTGTGTCCGAGCAGGTCGTGCAGGTCCCGCGAGAACCGCACCCGCTCCTGCGCCACCGCGACCTGGGCCAGCTGGTGGCGGGTCCGGTCGAGCTCGCCGACCAGTGAGCCCAGCCAGCTGAGAGCAAGCGTGAGGTACCCCGCGAGAGCGACGAGCAGACCGGTCTCCCACAGTGCCTCGGACCAGGTCTGGCCGCGCGCCTGCTGCACGACCGCGCCGAGCACCGCGACGACAGGGACGAGCACGACGGCCGCCCCGAGCTCGACGCAGAGCGCCACTGACACGGCGACCATGAGGGGCAGTGTCATCCACGGCAGTCCAGTGACCGTGGCGAGCGCGGCCGCGGCGAGCACCTGGACGGTCACCGATGCCCATGGCCAGCGGCCGCCCCGCTGCGGGGAGCGCAGTGCAACGACGACGGTAGCGCCGAAGAAGGCGCCCATCGTCACCAACGCCACGAGCACCAGAGCGGGTCTCGCGGTCGACGAGGCCGCACCCAACGCAGGTGCCAGCAGCCCCACGGTCCAGAGCGCCGCCCACGCGGCGGCGAGCCAGCGCGGGAGGACGCGGACCCAGGCGGCAGCGCCGGCGGCAGCTCGCGGCATACCAGTCATCCTCTCGCCTCCGGAGCTGATCGCGACACCAGCCGATGGGCGAGCAGAGGAAGCGCCGTCGCGCCGACGACGAGATGAAGCACAGCGAGGCCCACTGCGGAGCCGGCCGTCGTGGCCTGGCTGAGGGGACCGGCGAGGGAGAGGGCCAGCAGCGGGACGGTGACCGCCAGGAAGACCGTGCGCGGGTGCCCCGCCCTGCGCTGGGTGACAACCGCGATCAGCAACGCGCCCGAGGTCCCGATCAGGGCGGCGAGCACGACCGCGACGACGCCGACGTCCTGGCTCGCGGTCCCGAGGTGCACGGCTAATGCCGCGCCGCTCAGCCGCGTGACGGCGAACCAGACCAGAACGGGCGCGGCGCCGGATGCCAGCAGGGTCCGCCACGGTCGCAGCGATGTCCGTGCGCCGGTGGCCGGTCGAATCATCAGAGAGGACATGAGATTTCCTTTGGTCGAGACATCGGATGATGCTGTCGACGTTAGGAACCGTGCCGTGCTCGCGACAGGGCCGGGAGTACGCAGTCGGACGGTACGTTCGTCCTACTGGGACGTCGCCGCGCGCCGGACTGGGGCCTGGCCGGGGTCCGAGTGAACCCGTCGGCTCACGTCGACGGGAGCGACCGCGCGTAGGACAGGGCCGTCTCGACCCAGCTCGCGAGGTCGGGATCGGTCCGCACCCCGTCTGCGTCGACCCTGAGCCACCCGTTCATCTCCTTGCCGCGCATGACCATTCGGCTCGCGTGCGGCCGTCTCACGAGCTCGTCGCTGAGCAATGCGTCAACCCGAATCATCAACCCGCCCTGGCTGCCCGCCGCCACCACCATGTTGCCGCTCACCATGAACGCCAGCCCGCCGAACATCCGCTTCTCGGTCACTCCCGAAACGTCCTGCAGTGCCTCGCGCAGCCGGTCGGCGAGCTCTTCGTCATAGGCCATGCGAGGAGTATGCCGCGGCCGTGCGACGGCCGACGGCGCGTGACCTTGACGAACAACCAGTGGTGGGTGACGAGGACCACGTGGTGTCTTCGTGCGGTCAGCCCGCCCCTTGGACATTGCGCTCCCGCGGCAAGTAACGTACAGTTTTCTGTACTGGAGGAACCATGAAGACGATGAGCTACACCGAGTCCCGGGCACGCTATGCGGAGGTCCTCGACGGCGTCGCCAACGACCGCGAGGAAGTCATCATCACCCGCGCTGGCCACGACCCCGTGGTCATCGTCTCCCTGGCCGACTACGAGTCTCTGCGCGAGACGGCTTACCTGATGCGCTCACCGACCAACGCGCGCCGGCTTCTCGACGCCATGGAACGCCTTGAGGACGGTCGGGGGGAGCCCCACGGCCTAATTGAAACCGACTGACATGCTGCTCGTCTGGGACGAGAACGCCTGGCAGGACTACCTCTGGTGGCAGGCACAGGACCGGAGGGTCCTCAAGCGGATCAATCTGCTCCTTGCCGACGTCCAGCGTAACGGCAACGAAGGTATCGGAAAGCCGGAAGCACTCAAGCACGACTTCGCAGGCTACTGGTCAAGACGCATCACCGACGAACATCGCCTGGTGTACAAAGTGGCCGACGACGAGGTCCGGATTGCTGCCTGCCGCTACCACTACGGATAGCGCCGTCCACGGCAAAGGCGGAAGTTGGGGACCGGAGCACCCTCACGCATAGTCAGGCAGGTACGCCCGCACCGAAAGAGCCGCGACGGTCGCCGCCTCGGTCCGCTTCCTGCTCTTTCCATCGGCCATCTTCGTTGGCCCATGGCGAGGTCCGCATGGGATCCCCTATGAACGCGAGATCGTCCCTTGTCGATCGGCGCGGCGACTCGCTCGGCCGCCTACGCGATCACGAGTGCAGCACCGGTAGGCCGGGGTCTACCGAGGCTTCCGCGCTTCCTCCGGCGCTGGCAGCAGCACGTGATAGAGCATCCGCCGGCGGCGCTCCTTGGTGGGTTTGTTGGCGAGCCGGGCCTCAAGCACCCGTCTGAGATCGCGCAGGAAGTCGGTGTACTCGCCGTCATTGAGCCACATCGCGTTCACCCGGTAGTCGGCCCCGTCTCGACCGGGCGCCGGATCGTGGCTGAGGTAGCGGTCGAAGTCGCCCAGCAGGCCTGCGACGTAAGCCATGAACGCCCGGGCGTGGTCCTCGATCGACATGGCCTCGATGTCGTCGGGCTGCATCCGCGCGGCCATCATCTGTAACGTGTAAGTCTTCTCGAGAGTGCCCCGTACCCGCCGCTCTGCGACCACCTGCAGGACACCAGCCTTCGTGAGGGTCGCGATGTGGCGGTAGAGGCTGGCGGTTGGCACGTCGTCGAGCACTGCGGCGATCTGGGCCGTGGTCAGCGCTCGGTCGCCAAGGAATGTTTTGACGACGCGTAGCCGCACCGGGTGCAGAAGAAGATCCGCGCTGCTCACGCGCTCACCATACTGCATCGATCTTGACTCTGATAACATTCCTGTCCATGAGAGCGATGCGAGTCGTCCTTGCGATTCTCTTGCCCAATGCCTCCGTTACCGCCGGACTGAACGTCTGGGCGCGTCGCGCCGGCTACGCAGTTCCCGGTCGCAGCCCGGTACGGTGCGGCGAGGGACACCTGTTCCTCACCACGTGGGTCATCGGGTGTTCGCTGACCCGGGTGCGGCTCGGTCCACTGAGCAGGTGGGGGCGCTGCCCGGCCGGCCACTGGGCCAGGATGCTCCCCGTGAAGGATGCCGATCTCACCGTCGAGGAGCACGCCAGCCTTTACGGCGGGGCCCAGCAATGAGCCGCTCGGCCGAGGTGACCTGGCCGCTCGACGAGATGACCATGCACGGCACTCTTACCCGGCCCGACGGCGAGGGCCCGTACCCCGCTGTTGTCCTGGTCGCGGGTAGCGGCCCGACCGACCGGGACTGGTGCTCCCCGCTGCTGCCCGGCGCTAACGGAAGTGCCCGCCTGCTCGCCGACGCGTTCGCCGACGCAGGCATCGCCTCGCTGCGCTACGACAAGCGAGTGTCTGGTCCATTCGCCGCCGAGAACATCCCGCGGATGATCGGCCGGGCCAGCATGCGCTCCCACCTCGACGAGCTGGTCGCCGCCGTCGCAGTACTGGCGATTCAGGAATTCGTCGGCGCCTCTCGCGTCGTCGGGCTGGGCAACAGCGAGGGCACCCTCCACGTGCTCCACTACGCCACCAGCGCTCAGGACATCGCGTTCGCCGGCATCGTGCTCGCGGCCCCGCCGGGCCGGCCGATCAGGGATGTCCTGCTGTCTCAACTGGAGCTGCAGGCAGCTCAGGTGCCCGGTGGCGGCGATCTGGTGGACGCGGTCCGCGCTGCGACCGAACGCTACGAAGCCGGGCAGCCCATGGATCCCGACCCGAAGCTACCCGAGCAGGTGAGACTGGTGCTGTCGAGCTTCGAGACCCCGGCCAATCTTCCTCTTGCACGTGAACTGTGGGCCGAGGACGCCACCCAGATCCTCCCCAAGGTCCGGGTCCCGGCACTGGTGCTGATCGGCGGACACGATCTGCAGATCGACGTACATGCCGACGGTGATCCGTTGCAAGCAGCTGCCGCCGGAATGTCGAACGTCACCTTCGCGTTCCCGCCCACCGCCAACCATGTCTTCAAGGAGGACACCCGCACGGCGGCTCAGGTCATCGCGACCCCGGGCAACGGCTACAACGCGGACGGGACCCGGCTGGACCCCGAGGCCCTCAACACCATCCTGACCTGGCTGCACCGCGTCCTCACACCCGGCAGCGGCAGCCCCAACCCATGATCCAGATCGAGCACCTCACCAAGAGATTCGGTCCCATCACGGCCGTGGACAACCTGAGCGTGACGGTCGAACCGGGCCGTGTTACCGGGCTACTGGGCCCAGCCGGACTGCGACGTGGTGGCCGATGCCGGAACAGCCCTCGACCGCCCGCACCCGATCCGGCCATGCCGCGACATACTCCTACAACGCCATCATCCCGTCCCGGTCAGTGCCGAACTGACCGCCGCCGACGATCGACTCGTCACCGGTCATTACCTCGATGGTCACCGACCGTTTGTGCGGATCCATCCCGATCACGACCCGCGACGGGGCCTTCGAACCTGGGGCTGCTGCCTGTTTCATGACGTCCTCCGAACTCGCACCTGAATGGGTTGTCGAGCAGGGAGGGCAACGCTACTTCGAGCTGGGGCATACCCCTCTTCAGCCTCTCCCGCCCTTGCAGCGTCCAGGGATGCGCAGGCCAAATGAGAGCCACACCACAGTGAGCAGCCGCGCTGAGAACGACAACCCCGGACACCTAAACCGAAACCCGGCCGGGCAACGGTCCTGACGACAATCAAACAAGTAGCCGCACTGAGGGCGGCTAGATCCGCGCGGGTGGATGAGGCGGCCCGTCCACCGGCCGAGGTCGAATTGTGGTTCGTTCGCGAGCTCGTTGTGGCCGGTCGAGGGGAAGAGTGCTCGGGCTCAACCGACCGGCTGCGCTGTGTCGGGTAGTAGGACGACTTTGCCGTGCGGGTTGCCAGCGAGGCTGAGCTGGACAGCGTCGCGCCATTGCTGGAACGGGAACGTCTTTGCGATCGGTAGTCGGAACGCGTCTCGAGCGGTGAGGGTGGCGTACTCGGTGAGCAGGTCGGCGAGCGGGGTCAGGCTAGGGGTCAGCTCGTCGATGTTGACTCGGGCACCGAGGGAGCGAGCTTCCTGCTGGTTGCTGATGGTCATCACGCGGCGGGGGTCGCCGCCGGCCAAGGTGATGAGGTCGGGAAGTGTCCCCGGGCTCGGGCGGGGCACGTCGAGTACGAGGTCCACGTCGCCGCGGGCGAGATCTCGCACGCGCTGCGCCATGCCTTCCCCGTAGGCGGTGACGTGCGCGCCGAACCCTTCGAGGTCCGGGGTGAACGTCGGCCCGGCCGTGGCGATCACCCGCGCGCCTCGGCGCACGGCGATCTGGACGGCGGCGTACCCGACCATGCCTCCGGCACCGTGCACGAGGAGGGAAACCCCTGGTGGGAGGTCCATGACGTCGAGCGTCCAAGAGGCCGTCTGCACCACCATCGGCAGGACGGCTGCCTGCACCGGGTCGAGCCCGTCAGGCACGCTGGCCCACGTGCTGAGGATCGCGACGTCGGCCGCGCCGGCGCTGGGTTGCCCGAGGAAGTCGGCCGCGCCGAAGACGACATCACCCACGGCAGGGCGAGCTTCCTGGGCCACGCCCTCGCCGACCTGCTCGACGATGCCGGCCACGTCGTACCCGATTCCCCGGGGGAAGGTTCCCGGCATGAAGCCGCGGCACAGTTCCCAGTCCGCCGGGTTGAGTCCGGTAGCCAGGACGCGGACGCGGACCTGCCCCTGTGGCGGGTCGGAAACCTCGGCGGCTTCCTCGCGCAGAACGTCCAGGGGCTCCCCGGTCTGGTGGAAGCGGATGACGCGGGAGACGGTGGTGGGCATGGTCGCCCTCTCGGCTCGTAGTGACAGTCACTGACGCTAGCACGGATGCGACAGGGGCTGACGTCTCGTAGCCTGTGCTTATGCCGAGGAGTGGCGCCGCAGCGCGGCAAAGACTGCGTGAGGCGGCGCTGGACCTTTACGCCGAGCAGGGCTACGACGCCACCACCACAGCGCAGATCGCTGCCCGAGCAGGCCTCACCGAGAGGACCTACTTCCGGCACTTCGCCGACAAGCGAGAGGTGCTCTTCGATGGCGAGCAGGAACTGTCCGACCTCATGCGCGGCGCCATCGCCTCGGCCCCGGCTGACCGCACGCCCCTGCAACTGGTCCTGGGCGCCTACCGCGCCGCCGTGCCCCTGTTCGTCGCAGGCCGGTCGGTAGCCCAGCGGCGGCTCCGAGTTATCGAGACCTCTGCCGCGCTGCAGGAGCGGGCCCACGCCAAGGTGGCCATGCTCGCCGAGGCGCTGATCCGCGAACTCCGGGAACGCGACGTCCCCCAGCCCATCGCTCGCCTCGCCGTTCGGGCCGGTGCCGCCGTCTTCGAACGCGCCAGCTCCGCGTGGACGGGCAAGTCGGCCGCCGACTTAGAGGCGCTGCTGGCCCACGGGTACGACGAGCTGCGCGCCCTGACGAGCACGGACTGACCCGGACTCGTCGTCAGCTGACTTCAGAGCAATCCGTGCGTCCTCAATTGAGACACGTCGGCCTACCGCTCTCCTGACCTCGGGGACATTGATGTGCCGTCCCCCGGACATCGGCTATGAGCGCTCATCGGCTACTTGTGTGGACTACGGCGCGCGGTGGTGGCGCTCGAAGGTGCGTCAGAAGGGATCCCTTTAGGAGCGCACCCGCCCTCAGTTTGAGGGTAGCCAAACCAGTGTCTGGCCATTGCAGGGTCAGCGGCATCCAGGCCATCGTGGGGGCATCTGAACCGGCTTCATGTTGGCGCTGGAGCGTCACGGCCCGGCCTTTGGTGACTTACCGAACCTGCTCGTGGTCCCGGTTACCGTAGCGACCGGGACCACGAGTGACGTTGCTCTGCTGTGCGCCCGCGCTAAGGGACGCCTGGAGGGGGCACCCCCTGGGACGCTGGCTGCTTCGCACGGGCGGGCGAGGCGAACGGTCGCCTCGTGGGGTTTGATCACGTCAGAACATCATCTTCCGTTCCTGGGCCTGCTTCGCGGTCGCTGGTGCGGCGGGGGGGAACGTTGCCGTGACCGCCCGCGGATACCGCGTGGTTGGTCCGGCCGCCTCGCCTGGTTGGGTATGGGCGGCCGCCGCACTATCCTGGGCGCGGGCTCGACCAGGTCATCATCGTCGGGTCTGGCCGCAGGGGGGCTCGGCCATTCGGCGGCAATGACGGCGTCGAACTCGGCCCGGATGAGGTCCTCGACCGCACAGACGATCGCGAGGAACTCCTCCTCGGTGCTCCGCGTGGACTCGTGATGCCGGGTCGAGATGGTAGGCATGGGCGCCACCGCCGGCTCAGGCGTTGATGGACTGCCAGTCCCCATCGCCTTTGCTGGTGATGGAGATCTTGCGGGGCTTGGCCTTCTCGGCGACCGGGATGTTCAGGGTGAGGACGCCGCTGTCGTAGCTAGCGGCGATGTGGGCGGTGTCGAGGTTGTCGCCGAGGATCAGCTGCCGGGAGAAGACCCCGCGCGGGCGTTCGGCGGCGATGAGTTCGGCGTCGCTGGCCCGTGGTGGACGTTCGGCCCTGACAGTGACCACGTTGCGTTCGACGTCGAGGTCGATCGAGGCCGGGTTGACGCCGGGTAGGTCGAACTCGACATGGAAGGTGTCGCCGTCTCGCCAGGCGTCCATCGGCATCACCGACGGGCGAGCCAAGGTGCCGTTGGTGGCGAAGGCCTGTTGGGTCAGGCGGTCCAGTTCACGGAATGGGTCGGTGCGCATCAGCATGTTCATTACCTCCATCGTCTCGTCTCCTGATGCTCATGGTGGCCACGGACCGCGGCTACGATCTGTGGTAGGTAGTACAGGTTTTTTCTAGCACCTGTGGCATGCTTGGGCAAGAGGCGAGTCCAAGGATTTTTGAGCAGGCAGGACGTGGCCGGTGGGACAGCCCAGACCCGAGGACGAGCGTGGCGTATACGGCATCTCCGTCGCCGCGGAGCTGATCGGGACAGGAGTGCAGAACCTGCGGCTGTACGAGGCCCGCGGGCTGCTCGAACCCGAACGCACCGAGGCCGGGACGCGGCGCTACAGCGCCAACGATCTCGACCGGCTACGCCGGATCAGCGACCTGCTCGCGGCCGGGCTGAACCTGGCCGGCATCAGCATGGTCCTCGACCTCGAAGCCCAGAACACGCAGCTACGAGCCGACCAGGAGGACCAGCGTCATACGGCGATCTCCGGCACTCAGGACCTGTCGAACATCTGCGCTGACTCCTGACCGCCTATCGCCGAGGCTAAACGGGTCGGGCTCGACCGCCCAGAGAAGGCGCCCAGAACTTGACGGAATCAGGTGTCCACATATTCGGTTGGCGCCTGTATGAGTGACCACAACACCCGCATCATCGACGAGTTCCGCTCGAACAACGGCCGAGTCGGCGGCAACTTCGACGGCGCACCACTTCTGCTCCTGCACTCTACGGGCGCCCGCTCCGGCGAGGAACGCGTCTCCCCGATGATGTATCTCGCTGACGGCGACCGATACCTGGTGTTCGCTTCCTACGCGGGAGCCGACATCAACCCGGCCTGGTACCACAACCTCACGGCCCATCCAGAGGCTCGGATCGAGGTCGGTGACAAGTCCGTCAGCGTTCGTGCCGTGGAGCTGCAAGGAAGCGAGCGCGACCAGTGGTACGCAGAGCAGGCTCGGCGCTACCCCGGCTTCGCGGCATACGAGAACAAGACGTCCCGACGGATCCCGGTCGTGGCCCTCACCCCGCGGGCCCGCCCCTGACCCGCCCAGCGGTTTCGTCCTTGGGACAAACGATGGTGACCCTTCTATCGGCTCGGATCGGCCCAGGGTGCATCCGGGTCGCGCGAGGATGCCTGCATGACGCCTACCGATCACCACGCTGACCACAACGCGGCTGCACCCAAGGACCCGACGACGTTCTGGGAACAGCACTACGGGCAGCGTGACCAGATCTGGAGCGGCCACGCCAATGCCGGGCTGGTCGCGAGGGTGGAGGGGATGGCTCCCGGACGCGCGCTGGACCTCGGCTGTGGCGAAGGCGGGGACGCCGTATGGCTCGCTCAGCAAGGCTGGCAGGTCACGGCCGTCGACATCTCCGAAACCGCCCTCGGCCGCGCTCGTGCGCTCGCCCAGCAGGCTGGGGTCGAGGCCGCGATCGAGTTCGCGCGGCATGACCTGGGCCAGTCGTTTCCCATCGGCATCTTCGACCTCGTGTCCCTGCAGTTCCTCCAGTCGCCCGTGGACCTTCCGGCGGAGACGATCCTTCGTCAGGCGGCCGCGGCCGTGGCACCGGGTGGTTGCCTTCTGGTGACCTACCACGGCGCAATCCCTGCGTGGTCGGACCACGAGGAACCGGAGGGAGGGTTCCCGAGCCCGGAGGAGACCTGGGCGTCGGCCGTTGCGGAACCGGATGACTGGAGCCTCCTCGAGATGGGTCTGGTCGAACGGGAGGCCACCCATCGGGACGGTCAGTCCGGCATATTGATCGACGCCGTCGTCCTCGCCCGCCGTCGGATGGGCTGAGCTGCCGGGTGTGGTTGACAACATACCGTTTTACGGGCGCCAGCCACCACGACCAGGCGCAATCGCTACTGCTGACAGGCAGGCGTCGTGTAGCGGGGAACGAGTCTGGGACAGACGCGCGGGGCAACACCCGATTTTGAGACGGGTTCCGCGGCGCATTTCGGGACGTAGGCCGCATGGGGCGTCCGCGAGGCAAAGCGTCACTCTGCCTAGAGGATGCGGCTCCGACCAGCTGTTGGCCGGCTGATCGCCACTGCCGAGGACTAAGGGCGATCGACGCGTGCCGATGGCCGCCGGGCCGGACATGGGAGGCGATCTTCCTGTTAACCAGTCCTCTTCTTCCGAGGACGCGCCGGCGGCATAACGAGTGCCGGGATCGCGCGAAGCATGAACTTGTCGAAGTGTGGGACGGTGAACTCCGCATAACCGTGCTCCGGGGTGAACAGCAACCCCATGTCGATGAGTTGTGCACGGGTCGGGCCGAGTTGGGTCGACTTGCGGCCCATGATGTCGGCGACAGCCTGGGCCTTCTGCATCTCTGGCCCGAGTTCGGCCATGGCCCTGAGGTATGCGCGCTGCATCTCGGTCGCCCGGTCGAGTCGGACCCTGAAAAACGACTCGTCCAACTTGGACTCGTACAGCGGAACCGCGTCCTCGATGTCGGCGCGGGTAATAGCTGGGCCATCGGCGATGCCCCACACTGCATAGCCCAGCTCCTGGATGAAGTACGGGTAGCCCCCGGTGACCTCAACGGCAAGATCCAGGGCATCGTCGGTGTAACTTGCCTCCTCTTCCACCGCAGGGTCCACGAGGGCCTTGTGGGCGTCGGAGGCGTCCAGGTTGCCGATCCGCGGGAACTTGAACAACCTCTCGGCGTACGACTTCGCATCCCCCGCAAGTTCGGCGATCTGCGGCAGCCCGGCGCCGACCATCGTGATCGGCAGGCCTCGCTGGACCGTCTTGTGCACCGCTGAGATCAGGGCCTCCAACTGGGGCTGGTTGAAGAATTGCACCTCGTCGAAGAGGAGCACGACCCCTCGTCCGGAGTCGGACGCGGCTTCACCAACGGCGACCAGGAGGTCGGTCAGGTCAGACTGAAGGTCTTGCCGGTCGGCTTGGCCCTCGTATGCCGCAACCTCTATCCCAGCGGTGATCGCGCCAGTCGGGTCCACCGAGAGCGTGAAGGATTTCAGGATCCCGGCCGCACGCTCGAATCGTCCGGTCCAGCGCGCGCGGGGGCTCAACTCGAGCAAAGTGGTGCGCATCGAGGTGGCGATCTGGCGTCGAAACTCGGAGTTGTCGTGCTTGGAGATCTCGCGCTCAACCACGACCCAATTTTGGGCTCGGGCAGTTCGCTCGAACCGGCCGAGGAGCACGGTCTTCCCCACGCCGCGGAGCCCAGTGATGATCATGGACTGTTCGGTGCGCCCTGCGGTCATGCGCTTCAGGAGCATGTCGAAGTTTTGGATCTGCGCGTCACGGCCGATGACGGCGGGCGGCTGTGCCCCCGCATTGGGTGTGTAGGGGTTCCGGATCGGGTCCACGGGACGCTACCTTATCAGTTTTTGAGACTTTATGAGGAATCAGTAAACCTGGGTAAAGCGAGTAAGGCGACGTCCGTGTTCGCGGAGTGCGTGCTCGACCGTCGCCACGGCCTCGTCGAGCGGCGCCGACACCAACGACCGCTCTTGCCGCCTTGGGCCGTGTGGCCGTCGCGGTCGGACCGATCGGGTTTCCGTCGTCGCCTGTCTCAAAATCGACCGCTGAAGTCTCAGAATCCGCCGCGGAATTACCCACCTCTTTATCCCCGTCTCGAACTCGTCGAGAAGTCTTAGCATTGTTCCCCGCTAACAGGCAGCGTCGCGTCAGTTGGCGCGCAGGTACCGGCCGAAATGGGGGACCGTGAACGCGATCCGGCCGCGTTCGCCCGAGTAGATCAGGCCCTTCTTGAGCAGGGCGTCCCGAGCGGGCGAGAGCGACTGTGGTTTACGGTCCAGCCACGCCGCAACGGCCGCTGTGGCAACGGCATCCCCCTCGACAGACTCAGAGCCGGCGCCCAGCTCCGCGTCCGCCATGGCTCGCAGGTACTCCCGCTCGGCGGGGGTCGCTCGTTCGTAACGCGAACCGAAGAACCCGACACCCAGCTCCGCGTCCGCCTCCGGCCCGGCGACCCGGACGTCGGCGGCGGTGATCGGGGAGGTGACGGCCACGTCCCAGACCACTTTGCCATAGGCCTGGACGAAGTACGGGTAGCCGGCGGTCGACGCATACATCAGGTCGAGCGCCTCGTCGGTGAACTCCGCCCCCTCGTCGCGGGCCGGGGAGACCAGCGCGAGATCGGCGGCTGCGCGATCGAGCCGGTCGATCCGGGTGTATTTGAACAGCCGCTCACTGTATGACTTGCTGGCACTGAGAACCGTTGGCAGATGGGGCAGCCCGGCTGCGACGACAATCACCGGCAACCCGTTCTGCGAGATCTCGTGGCACGCCGCGCACAGCGCCGAGATGTCGTCGGGCCCGAGGTCCTGCATCTCGTCGACGAACACGGCGACGCCGCGCCCGAGGTCCGCAGCGAGACCACCGACGTCGGAGAGCAGCTCGACGAGGTCGATCTCGATGTCACCGGAGTCGGCCCGACCGGTGGTGGCGACCACGTCGATGCCTGGGTTCCAGCGGTCGCGCAGCTTCGCCGACGCCGGCACGTCTCGCTGGGCGAAGGCCTTGAGCGTCCCGAGGACCTCGTCGGTGCGGGTATGGCCCAGCTCGCGGACCGCGACGTGCAGGGCGCCAGCGAGTGGTCGCCGCAACCGCTGGTCAGGACGCGCCTCGAGCTTGCCAGTGCCCCAGCCAGCCCGGACGGCAGCCGAGCGGAGGGCGTTGAGCAACACGGTCTTTCCCACGCCGCGCAACCCGGTGAGCACGACGGACCGCTCCGGTCGCCCCCTAGCCACGCGTTCCAGCACCACGTCGAAGGCCCGCAGCTGCTCATCACGACCAGCCAGCTCGGGCGGTCGCTGACCTGCCCCGGGTGCATACGGGTTCCGCACCGGGTCCATGGATCGCACTGTATGCGGCCGTCTAGCGTGCATCCGAGATTGCCGCAGACTTCGGTGTGCGTGTCGCCCGGGACAAATCCGCTGGTGCACCGTCGGGTACCAGTGACAAGGTGCGGCCTATGGCCTCACGGACAAGCAACTTCTGCATCGACGCCGCCGACCCCTATGCGCAGGCCATGTGGTGGGACCAGGTGCTCAGCGACCACCACCTGCCCGACGACGAGGAGAATGAGCCGGGATCGCAGGAGTGCGGGCTCGTCGGTCCCGACGATCGTTATCTGCTGTTCCTCAAGGTGCCCGAACCCAAGACGGTCAAGAACCGGATGCACATCTGTCTGCGGCCGACTGACCGGACCCGCGACGAGGAGGTCGACCGGCTTCTCGAGCTCGGTGCGACCTTGGTCGACGACCGGCGTCAGCCCGATCGCGGCTGGGCCGTGCTCGCCGACCCCGAAGGCAACGAGTTCTGCGTGCTGATGCCGCCATCGGACCCTGCGGGCTAGTCCAAGGCAAGTCCAAGGCTAGTCCTCGACCAGTCCGTCACGCTCCGAGGTCGACAACGTCGAACCTCTGGTCCGGATGGACGATCGCGTCCTGTTCGGCGATCAGCGCCAGCTCGTAAAGACCCGCGGCATGCGTGGCCTCGAGGATCGCATAGACGCTGGCGGCCGTGCGAGACAGCGCAACTCGCGGCCCGTCCGTGAGTGCATGCGCGAGGAACAGCGCCGCGGTGACGTCTCCTCCACCCTGCACCGTCATTGCCAGCCTCGGCGTCGTCACCAGCCAGGCACCGTCCGGTGACATGCAGGCCATCTGGATCGAGTCGGCGGGCGTCTCCGCTGTCAGGACACTGGTCACGAGCACCGTCCCAGGCCCGCCGGCGCGCAGCGATGTCATCGCGTCCACCAGGCCGGCCTGTGTCGCCACCGTTGCGCCGGAGAGGAACTCGAGCTCGAACTGGTTCGGCGTGACAATGTCGGCGGCCGGCACGACGTGGTCACGCAGATAGGCCGGGATGCCTTCGCGCACATAGAAGCCTCGCCCCACGTCACCCATGACCGGGTCGCAGCAGTAGACCGCAGCGGGGTTCGCCGCCTTGACCCTCGCGACCGTGTCGAGGACCACCTCACCGACCGCCTCGGCCCCCGGATATCCCGACAGCACCGCGTCGATGCCGGGGAAGGCTCCGCGGTCCTCGATGCCGCCGATGACCTCGCGGACGTCGGCGGGCGCAATGACCGGTCCCCGTGCGGCACCGTATCCGGTGTGGTTCGAGAACGTCACGGTGTGCACCGGGTAGACCTCGTGGCCGAGCCGCTGCAGCGGGAACACGGCCGCGGAGTTGCCCGCGTGGCCATAGGCCACGTGAGACTGGATCGACAGGATCCTCACCGGTGTTCGTGGGTCTTCGTGGGTCTCACCGGGTCGTCGTGGTGTTACTTGACCCGCGCAGAGGCACCGGTCGGCGCGACCAGCGGCTTGCCGGCCGCGGCCCAGGCCATCATGCCGCCGTCGACGTTCGCGCAGTCGACCCCCTGCTGGGTGAGCCAGGCCACCGCACGGCCGGAGCGGGCACCGCTGCGGCAGACGACAGGGAGCACCTCGACCGCGTCGGTGAGCTCTGCCAGCTCACCGAGCCGGACCGAGACGTCACCGAGCGGGATGTGGACCGCGTTGGGGGCGTGCCCGGCGTCCCACTCGTCCTGTTCTCGTACGTCGAGCAGCACGGCATCGTCGGTGAGGTCGCGCGGCGCGACGACGGGAATCGAGGGTTGGAGGCTCATACGAGCCATCCTCGCAGCCGGATCCGAGACACCTGGCCCGCCCGTCACTTGAGCAGCCGCGACATCCGCCGGTCGGCCAGCGGCTTGCCCCCCGTCTGGCAGGTGGCGCAGTACTGCAGTGAGGAGTCCGCGAACGACACCTCACGGACCGTGTCACCGCATACGGGACAGGGCAGACCGGTGCGACCATGCACCCGCATGCCCTCGCGCTTGGCGTCCTTCAGCTCCTTGGCCGGCTTGCCCGACGCGGCCACGACGGCGCCGGCGAGGGTGTCCCGCAGCGCCGCATACAGCCGCTCGACCTCCTCGGGTCTGAGCGTGGCCGAGAGCGCGAACGGCGACAGGCGCGCCACGTGCAGGATCTCGTCGGAGTAGGCGTTGCCGACCCCGGCGATGAACTCCTGGTCGCGCAGCAGACCTTTGACCTGGGTACGTCGGCCCGCGAGCATCGCCGCGAACGTCGCCTCGTCGAATCCCTCGGCCATCGGGTCCGGGCCGAGTCGCGCGATGCCCGGGACCTCCCGCACGTCGCGCACGATGTATGCGGCCAGTGACTTCTTGGTCCCCGCCTCGGTGAGGTCGAAGCCCGACCCGTCGGAGAGCCTGACCCGCAACGCAATCGGGCCCTTGCCGGGGCGTAGCACCGTCTGCGGCAGCTCGTCGGACCACCGCAGCCATCCCGCGCGGGCCAGGTGGAAGACCAGGTGGATCCCGTCGATGTCCAGGTCGAGGAACTTGCCGTGCCGATGGACGCCGTCGACGGGACCACCGGCGAGCGCGGACGGCGGTGGGTCGAAGGTCTTCAGCACCGAGAACGAGGCGAGGTCGACCCGGGCGATCGCGAGTCCGGAGGTCCGCTCGGCGAGGAAGTCGACGAGCGCCTGGACCTCGGGCAGCTCCGGCATGCGCGCCATGCTCCCATGCCGGCACTCACGATGGGGCGAGGTGATCGCGTCGGTCGGGAGTCAGCTGGACGTGGGTTCGGTCAGCTTCCCGGCCGCCCGGAGGATCCGCTGGAGGCCGTAGCCGTCGGGCGCGTAGTAGACCGGAACGTCCTTGGGGGCCCGGTTGTTGCGTGGTGACAGCTCTTCGTTGGAGACCGGGATTCCGTGCGAGAGCACCTGTTCCGCAGGGGTGAGCTGGCGGATGGCGATGGCGTCGACCACCTCGGGCCGGGCCTCGGCGAAATCCTGGTAGATCTTGGGGTCGTGCTGCCCGTCGTCGCCGACCAGCGTCCACTTGATGCCGGGGAAGTCGCGCGCGAGACGGTCGAGGCTGGCCCGCTTATGCTCCTGCCCACTGCGGAACCAGCCGGTGTTGGTCGGACCCCAGTCGGTGAGCAGCAACGGGCCGATCGGGTAGCCGTGCCCGCGCAGGAACCGGGTCAACGTCGGTGCCGTGTTCCAGGCCCCGGTCGAGACGTAGACGATCGGCGCCCCGGGGTGGCTGGCGAGCAGGTCGCGGTACATCGGGGCCATCCCGGGCACGACCCGGCGGGCGGCCTCGTGGCGCACGAAGGTGTTCCATGCCGCGATCATCATCCGCGGCAGCGAGGTGGAGATGACGGTGTCGTCGATGTCGCTCACCAGCCCGTGGGTGACGTCGGGGCCGACGACGAACACCTCGGCCTGGGCGGGTTCGGCGCCCTGGGCGGTCAGCGTGACGTGGTGCCAGCCCGGCCCGAGGTCATGGCCGCGGAAGCTGCCGTCGATGTGACCGGAACGGTCCGCCCGCGTGTGGAACGTGCGGTCGCCGACCGTGACCGAGACGGGCACGTCCATCGCGGGGGCCGTGACGAAGGCCCGCCACCCCCGGTCACGCGCGTGCAAGGAGCGCATTCCACCAAAGGAGAGGTCCGGCTCGTCGTCGTCGGGCTGGCGGTCCCTGCTGAGGACGACCCGCCCAAAGACCCGGATCACGTTGCTGCTGTTGCCGGCCGTCTTGCCGGCCGTGTTGCCAGCCGTGGTGCCGTCTCCGGTGACCGACGCGCCTAGCGGCCGACTCGACCCATACCCGACGTGCCCGATGATCCGATTTTTCCATCCCCTGCGCCGTAGCCCACGCTCGAGCTGGCGGTGCCACGCGTCCTCGGCGAGCGCGGCGGCATGGGGGCGTGCCATGCGCCCAATCTAGGACACCGACCGGATCCGGCGACCCGGCTGTCCAGCCGGGACGCCCTCAGCTCCTCGAGGGTCCGGGCGAGGTCGCGGTCGTGGGCGGCATCGAACGGGGTGCGCTGGAGGTGGGGCAGCTGCCGGGTCCGCCGGTGGGTGCGTTCGAGGAGACCGCCGATCACCCCGAACAGGGCCACGACGATGGTGACCGCGCCGACGGTGCCGAGGATCTCGCTGAGGTTCTGGCCATGGTCCTGCATCATGGCAGTAATCCTGCGCTCATCGGATTCATGCCACTAGTGGCGGAAACGTCCCTCTACATCGATTTACTGCCATCTATGCCAGACTGCCCCCGTGACCGAGTCATGAGCCTGCGCACCATCGCCGTCCTGCTTGCCGACCAGGCCGCCGTCTTCGAGTTCGGCGTCCTGCACGAGGTGTTCGGGATCGACCGGACCGCCCAGGGCGTTCCGGCGTTCGACCTGCGGGTCTGCACCGAACATCCCGAGCGCCCAGTCGACCTGCTCCATGGTCTGTCGCTCAACGTGCCTCACGGGCTCGAGGGCCTCATGGGAGCCGACGTGGTCGCCGTCCCGGCCACGCAGCGACGCAAGTTCTCGCCGGCCCTGCTCGCCGCGCTACGGGACGCGCACGACGCGGGTGCCATCGTCCTGTCCGTCTGCAGTGGGGCGTTCCTGCTCGGGGCAGCTGGGCTGCTCGACGGGCGCGAGTGCTCCGCGCACTGGATGAACACCGTCGAGCTCGCTGCGGCGTACCCGTTGGCGCGGGTCAACGGTGACGTGTTGTTCGTCGACGACGGTGACATCGTCACGAGCGCCGGCACAGCGGCCGGCATCGATGCCTGCCTGCATCTGGTCCGCCGCGAGCTCGGAGCAACGATCGCGACGACCATCGCGCGGCGCATGGTGGTGCCTCCGCAGCGCGACGGCGGCCAGCGGCAGTTCGTCGACATGCCTATCCCGGAGTGCACCGGCGACAGCCTGCGCGCTGTGCTGCTGTGGATGAGCGAGCATCTCGAGACCGAACAGTCGGTCGCCACCCTGGCCCGCCGCGCCGCGATGTCCGAACGCACCTTCGCGCGGCGCTTCGTCGCCGAGACCGGGACAACGCCCGCCAGATGGGTCGTCCTGCAACGAGTGGGGCACGCTCGTGAGCTGCTGGAGGGCACCGAGTTGGGCATCGACCAGGTCGCCAGCCGCACCGGGTTCGGCAGCGCCGCGCTGTTGCGGCACCACTTCACCCGCACGGTCGGTGTCCCCCCGAGCGACTACCGCCGCAGCTTCAGCCGGGCCGTCAGCGCATAACGGGCCTCGCGGATCGCCAGGTTGGTGCCACCCCGTCGATTGGCGCCCCCGGGGTGCGCATGCCCCGCGAGAGCTACCGTCGGTGGACCGGGTTGCTCGAGCGCGACGGCGACCGACCACGCCGCGAACCGCTCAGGCGTAGACCGTCGACAGGGGCACGTCCGGGTCGGCGAGCTTCGTCCTGTCGACCGGCCGGTGCGACGCCACCAGAGCCTGGATGTCGTCCTGGACGTCCCAGATGTTGACGTTCATCCCGGCCGTGACCTGGTCGTGGGCGCCGACCCAGAAGGCGAGGTACTCCCGTCCGGGGAGGTCACCGCGGATCACGACCTCGTCGTGGGGACCCCCGCGCCCGGAGTACTCGAGCCCCAGGTCGTACTGGTCGGAGTAGAAGAACGGCAGCTTGTCGAAGTCGCCCGCCTTGCCCAGGACGCCCTTGGCCACCGTCGGCGGGCGGTCGAGCGCGTTGGCCCAGTGCTCGACACGGACCCGCCTGCCGAGCGCCGGGGTCTCGGCGTTCGCGACGTCGCCGACCGCGAACACGTCCCGGTCGCTCGATCGTCCTTGCGCGTCGACGAGGATCCCATCGTCGACGTCGAGGCCGCTCGTCACCGCGAGGTCAACATTGGGGGTCACCCCGATCCCGATCACGACGACGTCGGCGGGGATGGACGTCCCGTCATGAAGGCGCACCGACCTCGCGGCGCCACCCTCGTCACCTGGCTCGATGGCGTCGACCGTCACGCCGGTGCGCAGGTCCACGCCGTGATCGCGGTGCAGGGCCGCGAACGAGGCCCCCAGCCTCGCACCGAGGACACCGATCAGCGGCTGCTCGGTCATCTCGAGCAGTGTCACCTCGGCGCCTGCCTGCCGCGCGGCCGACGCCCCCTCCAGCCCAATCCATCCGCCCCCGATGATGACGACGCGAGCGCCGTCGACGAAGGCCGACCGCAGCCGGTCGCTGTCCTCGATGGTGCGCAGATAGAGCACGTTGTCGAGCTCCGCACCGGGAAGCGGACTGAGCCGCGGGGAGGCCCCGGTCGCGATGACGAGCCTGTCGTATGCCGTCCGCGTCCCGTCCGAGGCCACGACCTGGTGCCCGTCCCGCTCGATCGCGGTCACGGCGGTGCCGATCCGCAGGTCAACGTCGTGCGAGGCATACCAGTCGAAGGGGTGGACCAGCACATCGTCGGCCGTGCTCTCCCCCTTGAGGTAGTCCTTGGAGAGCGGTGGACGCTCGTAGGGAGCGTGCCGCTCCGCCCCGAAAAGCACGATCGACCCGGTGAAGCCCTCGTCGCGCAGGGCCTCGGCTGTCGTCGCGCCGGCGAGGCCACCGCCGACGATGACGACCTGCTGCACTTCGTCGCTGCTCATGCAACCAACCTACTCGGCGCCTGTCCTCGGCTCTCAGTCATGGATGTGAGGATGTCGGCCATGATGGGCACAGCATGATGGGCAGAGCCGCGCGCCGTTCCCGTGCTGTCGTCCTCGGTGCGGGCCTTGCCCTGCTGGTCCCTGCCGCTCTCGGCGCCTGCGACATCGTGGGCGGCAGCAAGCCCGTGACGCCGGACGCGACCGTCAAGGCGCTCGCCGACGGACTGGCCGGCGGCGACCTGACAAAGGTGCCTTTCGACGGAGCGACGGGGGCCAACGTGGCCACCTTCCTGACGACCGTCACCGCCGACCTCAAGGACCTGAAGCGCACCGTCACGGTCACGCGGGTGAGCAAACCCAACGCCAACGACTTCACGGCCACCGCGACCCTGACGTTCGCCTGGACCATCCCCGCCTCGCTCTCCAGCCCCCCATCGACGGGGCCGGCAGGCAGCACCGCCACGACCACCACCCCGTCGCCCACGACCACGTCCTCCGCTTCGTCGACACCCACGTCGGCGTCCGGGTCGACGTCCGGGTCGGCGTCCGGGTCGACGAGCCCCACAGCTGCGGCCCCCACGGGAACCCCGACCGGTGCGTCCGACGCGATCTGGACCTACACGACGCCGGTCGGCCTGACCCGTGCCCAGGACACGACCTGGCACGTCGCATGGAACCCGACGATCATCGCCCCCGACCTGACGACGAACGAGCGGCTCACCCTCACGACCGCGCCGGCCAAGCGGGCCGACATCGTCGGCGCGAACAACGTCCCTCTCATGACCGAGCGCGCCACCGCGGCCGTCGGAATCGACAAGACCCGGATCCCCGCCGCGAGCCTGCCCGCTTCGGCCACCGCGCTGGCTCAGCTCGCCGGCTCCGACCCGGCTGCGTATGCCGCGCAGGTGGTGGCAGCCGGAAGCAAGGCGTTCGTCCCGGTCATCACCGTGCGCGCCGACGATCCGCTGGTGACCGACCAGGGCGGAGCCATCGCGGCCATCCCCGGCGCCTCGGTAGTGGGCAGCCAGGCTGTCGTCGGACCATCCCCGACCTTCGCCCGGTCCCTGCTCGGGACGGTCGGCGAAGCGACGGCCCAGCTCATCCAGAAGTCGAACGGCGCCCTCCACCAGGGTGACATCGTCGGGCTCTCCGGGCTTGAGCAGCGCTACGACGCCCAGCTGCGCGGGGCATCCGGTGTGACAGTCCGGGCCGTGGTGAGGGACGCCACAGGCAAGGTCACGACATCACGCGACCTGTTCACCAGGCCGGCCACGGACGGCAAGCCCCTGCAGCTGACGATGGACGCGACGGCACAGACCGTGGCCGAGGCGGTCCTGCAGGCAGTCACGACGACCCCCGCGGCCCTCGTCGCGATCCGGCCGTCCACCGGAGAGATCCTCGCGTCGGCCAACGGACCCGCGTCCAAAGGGATCGCGTTGGGCACCCTGGGCCAGGTGGCCCCCGGCTCGACCTTCAAGATCGTGACGGCGCTCGCCCTGTTGCGCGCCGGTTTGACGCCGGACTCGCTCGTCAGCTGCACCCCGACCTTCAACGCGGGCGGGCGGATCTTCCGCAACTACAGCGACTACCCGCCCGACAAGGTCGGCAACATCCCGCTGCGGACCGCGTTCGCGAACTCCTGCAACACCGCGTTCATCTCCAACAACGCCAAGATCACCCAGGCCGACCTCGCCTCGGCAGCCGCGGCGCTCGGCGTCGGTGTCGACCTCGACCTCGGCTTCCCTGCCTATCTCGGCTCCGTCCCCACGTCGGCGAGCGCGACCGAGCACGCAGCCTCGATGATCGGACAGGCCAGTGTCCTGATGGCTCCGATGGACATGGCGACGGTGGCGGCCTCGGTCATGCACGCGGCCGTGGTCCGTCCGCGCCTCGTTGCAGACAACCCTGCGGTTGCCGGTTTCCCCGCTCCGGTGAAGCCTTTGCAGCCCGCCGAGGCCCAAGCGCTGCAGTCGATGATGGGCGCCGTGGTCAGCGAGGGCAGCGGTCGGTCGCTCGCCGCCGTAGGGGTCACCCTCGCGAAGTCGGGGACTGCGGAGTACGGCACGGCCACGCCGCTCAAGACCCACGCCTGGATGCTCGCCGGCAAGGGCGACCTCGCCGTCGTGGTCTACGTCGAGGACGGCGTCTCGGGCGCCCAGACCGCGGCGCCGCTGATCTCGTCCTTCCTGCAGGCCTACGGGGGCTGAAATCGCCGGCGCGTAGGGGTGGTGCTCCGAAGCGGATCGCGATGAGGTGGTGTCGGGTCCCCACGGGGTCCTTGTCCTTCGAGCATCGCGGCCCGGAGGCTGCGACGAAGGAGGCGCGATGTCGGAATCGGCAGGTGGGTCGACCGCGGAGGACACCGACGAAGTCGGGAAGTCGGACGCCGTCGAGGTCGACAGGGTGATGGCACACCCGGTCGACCACGTGTGGAAGGTCCTGACGACCAACGACGGCGTCGCGGCGCTGCTGGGGTCCGGCGCGAGGCTCGGCGGCAAGGGTGAGCCGTGGCACGCCGAGGACGGCAGCCACGGTGTCTGGCGCAGCTATCACCCGCTCGAACAGGTCCGGGTCTCGTGGCACGCCGACGCCGACGCCCCACGGTCGCTCGTCGACCTGCACCTGCGCTCCGAGGGAGCCGGGACGCGGGTCATGCTCCGGCAGGAACCGGCTGGACCGGACAGTGCCGCGACCCGCGTGCGCTGGGCTGCGGCACTGACCCGGCTCAACGCGCTGGCCTGAGTCGAGCGACCTCGACGGGGTTTGCCCCCCAGCACGGCGCGATCGCGGCGAGATACTGGCTCGATGCTCCGATCCGTCCGGCCCCGGATGTTCGCGATCGCGATCTGCCTCACGGCCGTCGCGACCACGACCGTGCTGTCCGCGTGCACGGACTCCGGGGCCGCCGGGTCGGCGTCCGGGACGGGCTCGAACTCGGCCTCGGGCTCGGGCTCGGGCTCGGGCTCGGGCGGGGCGTCTGCTGGACTCCCGGGGCGGGCGCTCGCGTGGACGCCGGTGGCGCTCCCCGACGGGGTGACGGTGAGGACCCTGACCGCGATGGGAGACCGCCTGCTCGTCGGTGGCCTCGCCGCCGGATCGCCTCCTACGCCGGTCATGCTCACCCTGGACGCCGGGGGAGCCACCCGCACGGTCCCGCTCACCCCGACGTCCGGGTATGCCTTCGAGGCGCGGTGGTACTCCGTGGCCACGGACGGCACGAAGATCATCGCCATCGGCGGCGCCAACGGAGGGGCCCACTCGAATGTGCGCTGGACCACCTGGACGGGAACCGCGGCCGGCGTCAAGGAGGTGCCGCAGAGCTTCTACGCTTTCGGCGGTTGGGGCGCCGGGGACCTCCTGGACGCCGTCACGACGCCGGGCGGTGACGCGCTGGTCGGCAGCTGGGGAGGTGCCAAGGCCGGTCTCGACGCCGCGGTCTGGACCGAGTCCGGCGACGTCTGGACGCGGCAGGACCCCGCCGGCACGGCGTTGCAGAGCACCGCGTCCCTGCTCGTCGGCCCGCGTTCCGCCACCCGCGACGGCTCCGGGATCCTCGTCTCGGGGTCAGCCCTGCACCTGGTGCCGGGGTCGGTCAGCCAGGCAGCGGCGGTGTGGCGTTCGTCCGGCGTGGACGTCGGATGGCACCGCGTCGACCTGGACGACGCCGGCACCCACAGCGAGGCGGTCTCCGCGACCTGCGACGGGACGAGCGCTGGCTCCTGTGTCGTGCTCGGACAGGTCGACGGGTCGCTGGCCGTCTGGGCGCTGAACGGCGACATTCCGCGGCGGCAGAGCGGCATACCGGCCATCGCCGTCGGGGACAAGGATGTCGTCCCGGCACCGGTCCTGGATGGCTCGGACGCCGTCGCGGTCAGCCCGGACGGCAGCCGCACCGCGGTGCTCGTGCGCACCTCCGGGACCTGGCGCGCATCGACCGGACCGACCGAGACCCCGGGGACCCCGGGGACGCCGGGGACGCCGGGGACGCCGGCCATCCCGGTCGCGGCGGCGGCCGTGGGCGGTCGGCTCTACGTCGCCACCCAGGCGGTGACCGACGGACCGACCGCGCTCTGGGTGGCGGCGCTCACCTGATCAGGCCTCGAGCTCCATCGGCAGGTCGAACAACGAGAACAGCGTGACGTCAAAATAGGCCGTCACGCGTGCGACACCCTGCTTGCCGAGCGTCAGCTGCTGCAGGTGGAACGCTCGCCAGACGTCACCGTCTCGCATGTAGAGGCCGAACGCGGGCTGTCCGTTGGCCGTGGTGGGCAGCATCCGCATGTCGCCGGCCTCGGTCGCCGGGCAGTTGGACTCGATGAGCCGACCGACGGCCTCGGCGCCCTGGTACCAACCGGTGAACGGCGGCATGTCCCAGACGACGTCATCGGCCAGCATCGCGACGATCCCGTCGATGTCGTATGCCTCGAACGCCGCCACGTAGCGGCCCAGCCGTGCCTGGACCTCGGGGTCGTCGACGACCAGGGTGGACGAGAACTCGTCGAGGGGCGCCAACGTGGCAACCTGGGCGCGGGCCCGCTGCAGGCTGCTGTTGACAGCGGCCACCGAGGTGCCGAGCAGGGTGGCCACCTCGGCCGCGTGCCAGGCCAGCACGTCGCGCAGGATCAGGACCGCGCGTTGGGTGGGGGTGAGGAACTGCAGCGCGGCGATGAAGGCGATGCGCACGCTGTCACCCGACACGGCTTTGGCTGCGGGGTCGACCGGCGCAGTGCCGGCAACGATGCGGTCGGGGAGGGGCTCCAGCCACGAGATCTCGGGGCGGGTCTCCAGTGCGCCCGTGGGATCGGACACCGGCGCACCCAACCCGGTCGGCAACGGGCGCCGAGCCCTGCCCTGGAGTGCCGTCAGGCAGGTGTTGGTGGCGATCTGGTACATCCAGGTTCGCACGGACGACCGGCCTTCGAAGCCGTGAAACGCTCGCCAAGCGCGCAGGTAGGTCTCCTGCACGAGGTCCTCTGCCTCGTGGACCGAGCCGAGCATCCGGTAGCAGTGCGCGGTCAGCTCACCCCGCAGCGGGCCGACGAGATCCATGAACTCGCGGTCGACGCGCTCGGACGAGGTGGTCGTCGAGATGGCGCTGCGCGGGGTGGCGAGGTCCGTCATGACAACGAAAGTACGCGACGAGGCGATCGGTTCCGAGCGGTTTGTCGATCTGATCGAGGACGTCCCGGCCAGATCAGTCGCCGCGCAGTGTGGTGAGGGCGAGCCGGATCTGGTGGTCGAACAAGAGGGCTGGCTCGGTGAACGAGTCGCTGCCCAGCTGACCGAACACCTCCAGGCTGACCGTCCCGAACAGCGTGGACCAGAACAGCACCCCCCGGCCGAGCACTCCGTCGGCGAGGTCCAGCTCCAGCTCTCGACTGGCGCGCCGCAGGTCCGTGCCCAGCGCCCGGGGCAGCGCCACTCTCCCGTCAGGATGCACGTCGCCCACGGCTACGCCCTCGGCGAGCAGGGCCAAGATCGCCAGGACAATCCTGGTGCCGGGGGCGACCGTCGTCTCCGCCGGAGCGGCATACCCTGGCACGGGGCTTCCGTAGATCAGGGCGTACCGGGCGGGTTCGGCCAGGGCCCAGCCTCGAACGGTTCGACAGATCGCCAGCAGCCTCGCGTCCCAGCGCTTCCGCGACTCGCGGACCAGCGTCGCGTCCACCAGGTCACCGACCTCGTCGTAGGCGTCGACGACGAGCAGCGTGAGCAGCGCGTCGCGGTCGGCGACGTAGCGGTAGACCGCGGACGACACCATCCCCAGGTCGCGTGCGACCGCGCGCAGTGACAGTGCCGCCGCTCCGTGCTCGGTGAGGTGCAGCCTGCCGATCTCGAGGATGCGCTGGCTGACGTCGTCGCGCCGTCGCGCTCGGGGTCCGGGACTCATGCCTGTCAGTCTGACACAACGGAGAGCACTGCTCTTGACATGTGTCTCGACCTTGGGCATCCTTTATTCGAGAGCACTGCTCTCGTATCGAGATGGTCCTGCAACGAGGAGATCCCATGTCCACCAGTCCCAGCACACCGCGCTACGTCGCCCCCACAGGTCGTGGCGACATCGCCACGATGAACGTCATCCGGTGGCTCACCGAGCACGGCGTCAGCGTCTTCGGGTCGCGCGTGTTGACGGTACGCGGCCGCAAGACCGGTACACCGCAGCAGATCCCGGTCAACCTCATGCCCCTGGACGGCGAGCGCTATCTCGTCTCACCGCGAGGCAACACCCAGTGGGTGCGCAACGCCCGCGCCGCCGACGCGGTCACCCTGCGAGTCGGTCGACGCGTCGAACCCGTCCGTCTCGTCGAGGTCCCCGTCGAAGACCGGGTCCCGGTGCTGCGGGTCTACCTGGACCGCTGGGGCTGGGAGGTGGGCCGGTTCGTCGAGGGTCTGACCAAGGACTCGACCGACGCCGAGCTGGCCGCCGAGGCGGCAGGCATACCGGCGTTCAAGGTCGTCGACATCGCTTGGTGACACCGCGGCCGTGACGGCCACCGCGACCGTGACGGCGTCGTCCTCGTCCAGTCCGTCTGGAGGCAGTTCGTCCTCGTCCTCGTCCCCGGTGACCAACACCTCCACCACCGCGTGCACCCTCACGGGGCACTCGGGGGTCTCCGGGGTCCACGGGACCGCCGGTCAGCAGCTCGGAGGGGTGGCCATCCGCAGCGAGCGAGCGACCCCGATCAGTGGTTGTTCCAGTCCAGCGGTCGACCATCTGAGGGTCGATCCGGTTGGCGCCACGACCTCCCCCTGGCCCCCGGTGTTGCGGCAGACCGCTTCGTTTGTGAAGGTTGCGGGATGAGAGTTCTCGTAGCCGGCGCGTCGGGGTTCGTCGGGTCGCGGCTCTGCCCGGCTCTCGAAGCGGCAGGCCACGAGGTGCGGGCGATGACCCGGCACCCCGACACCTACCAGGGCGAGGGGACCGCGGTCGAGGGTGACGTCCAGGATGCGGCGTCCTTGGATGCCGCCCTCGAGGGGTGCGAGGCCGCCTACTACCTCGTGCACTCCCTCGGGAGCGACGACTTCGTGACCCGCGACGCGCAGGGGGCGCAGACGTTCTCCGAGGCGGCGGAACGCGCGGGTGTAGGCCAGATCGTCTACCTGGGAGGGCTCGGCGACGACCGGGAGGAGCTGTCTGCGCACCTGCGCAGCCGCCGCCAGGTCGAGTCCGTCCTGGCCGAGTCCGGCATACCGATCACGACGTTGCGGGCCGGGATCATCATCGGCGACGGCGGGATCTCCTGGGAGATGACTCGGCAGCTCGTCGACCACCTCCCGGCGATGATCACCCCCCGGTGGGTGATGACCCGGACCCAGCCGATCGCCGTCGACGACGTCGTCCGCTATCTGGTGGGCGTGCTCGGCATGCCCGAAGCCAAGGACCGCGCGCTCGAGATCGGCGGCCCCGAGGTGCTGCGCTACAAGACGATGCTGCAGCGGGTGGCGCGGATCCTCGGCCGGGACCTGCCTATCGTGCCGGTGCCGTTCCTGTCGCCCCAGCTGTCCTCGCGCTGGCTCTCCCTGGTCACCGACGTCGACACGACGACGGGCCGCAACCTCGTCGACTCGATGACCAACGAGGTCATCGTCCACGACCGCACCATCCGTCAGCTGGTGCCGTTCGAGCCGATGTCGTATGACGACGCTGCGCGCAGCGCACTGAAGGACCGCGCCGAGCGCCAGCAGGCCAGCCCCGGCGCGGCTGCGGGTTTGACGGGCACCCGCGCAACGCTGCACAAGGTGCTCGGGGCGATGCCGAAGCCGTTCCACCTGCAGGAGCCCCAGGTCCCCGAGGAGAGCGACTCGGTCCGCCGCAAGCGCCGGGCGATCGTGGCCGGCGTGGGTGTCGGGGGAGCGACCTTGCTCGGTCTGTCGCTGAGCACCGCGCCAGGGTCGAGGCGGTTCTACTGGCTCACCGGGGCGCTCGCCGCGACGTGGACGGCGGGGGCGGTGGCTTCCGGACCACTGCACCTCGGGTGGATCAAGGGTCGCGACGACAACCTGCGCCGCCCGTTCGTGACGCCGGTCGCGACAGGGGTGCTCGCCTTCGGTGTCTTCTACGGCGCCGCGCTGGTCGCCCGGGAGATCCCCATCCTCAACCGGGCCATCGGCGACGTCCTCCGCTACGCCGACCAGGGGAGTATGCCGCTGATCGTCCTCACCACCTCCGTCAACGGGATGGCGGAGGAGCTGTTCTTCCGTGGCGCGTTCTACACGGCGGCCGCCGAGCGCCCCATCCTCATCTCGACCGCGGCATACACGGTCGCCACGGCCGCGAGCCGCAACCCGGCGCTCACCGTGGCGGGGGTCGTCATGGGCGCGCTGTTCGGGATGCAGCGCCGCGCGTCAGGCGGCATCCAGGCTCCACTGCTCACCCACGTCACCTGGGCGATGCTCATGCTCCGGTTCCTGCCGCCGCTGTTCCAGGGCTCGATCAGGAGGGAGCAGCTGCGCGCATGACCGCGGCGCCGACCATCCTGTGGTTCCGGCGCGACCTGCGCCTGCGCGACCATCCGGCGCTCGACGCCGCGGCGAAGCAGGGTCCCGTGACGGCTCTGTTCGTGCTCGACCAGGTCCTGCTCGCCGCCGATGCAGGCCCCCGGACCGCCTACCTCTACCGCACCCTGCGTGCTCTCGACGAGGAGCTGCGTTCGCACGGTGGGCGGCTGACCGTCGAACGCGGACGCCCGGAGAGTGTTGTCCCTCGCGTAGCCAAGGAGATCGGCGCTGTCGGCGTGCATGTCAGCGAGGACTTCGCTCCCTATGGCACGGCTCGTGACGCACGGGTGGAGCACTCTCTCGGGGGCGTGCCGCTCGTGCGGACCGGTTCCCCGTATGCGGTGTCCCCCGGTCAGGTGCGCAAGCAGGACGGAGACCCCTTCAAGGTCTTCACGCCGTTCTACCGCGCCTGGTCCGACCGTGGCTGGCACAGCCCTTCGACCTCGAACCCCTCACGCGTCGACTGGCATCCGGTCGTGGGCATCGACGTCCCCCACGACCCAGCGATCACGGTGGAGCTGCCCGACGCGGGAGAGGCCGCCGCTCTCAAACGGTGGAAAACGTTCCTCAGCAACGATATCGACGGCTACCAGAACGACCGCGACCGACCCGATCTCGACTCGTCATCACACCTGTCACCCCACCTGAAGTTCGGGACGATCCACCCGCGCACCATGCTCGCGGACCTCGGCGAACTGGGGAAGGTGGGCGAGGCATACCGGCGCCAGCTGTGTTGGCGCGAGTTCTACGCCGCCGTCCTCCACCACTGGCCGAACAGTGCGCACGACTACTTCCTGCCGGCGATGAAACAGATGAGGTACGACACGGGCACGCAGGCGGACGCAAGGTTCGCCGCCTGGCAACGGGGAGAGACCGGCTATCCCATCGTCGACGCGGGAATGCGGCAGCTGGCGGCGACCGGGTGGATGCACAACCGGGTGCGGCTGATCGTCGCCTCGTTCCTGGTCAAGGACCTGCATCTGGAATGGACCCTCGGCGCGAGACACTTCATGGACCATCTGATCGATGGCGACCTCGCCAACAACCAGCACGGCTGGCAGTGGGCCGCTGGGACCGGCACCGACGCGGCACCATACTTCCGGATCTTCAACCCGGTCACCCAGGCGAAGAAGTTCGACCCGGACGGGGAGTATGTGCGCCGCTGGGTCCCCGAGCTGAAGTCGTTGTCGGCCAAGGAGATCCACGAGCCGTGGGCCCTCGACGAACCGCCCGAGGACTACCCGGGGCGCATCGTCGACCACGACACGGAGCGCAAAGACTCGCTCGCGCGCTACCAGGCCATCCGATGACAGGAGTCGCATGTCTTATCTGAAGTGGACCGCACCCGCTCTCGTCGGCACCGCCGTGACCGGTGGTCTCGGAACCGATGTGAAGTCTCGGTGGTACGCAAAGCTCGACAAGCCGACGTGGCAACCGCCAGGGTGGGCGTTCGGGCCGGCCTGGACGACGCTGTACGCGCTCATCGCCGTCGCCTCGGCGCGGACGCTCGACCGGATCGAGGACGAGGACGAAAGGCGCGCCTACGTGGGTGCGCTCGTCCTCAATCTCGGGCTCAACGTCGGCTGGACCTGGATCTTCTTCACCGCGAAGAAGCCGAAGTGGGCGCTCGCCGAGATCCTCGTCCTGGAGGCGTCCAACCTCGACCTCATCCGGCGCAGCGCTCGCGTCGACGGTGTCTCGGCCGCGATGCTGGCCCCGTATGCGGTCTGGACCGGGTTCGCGACGGCCGTGAACGCCTCGATCGCGATGGCCAACCCGCAGGCGTGATCGACGTCGTCGGCAGCGGCCGGTAGGCGTCGGTGGGTGTCGTCAGGTCAGGTCAGGTCCCTTCAGGCGAGGTCAGGCGAGGTCAGCCGAGGTCAGCCGACGTCAGCCGAGGTCAGCCGAGTCAGCCGAGTCAGCCGAGGTCAGCCGAGGTCAGCCGAGGTCGTAGTCAAACCAGACCCGGTGCGTACCGTCCTCCTCGATCGCCATCCCACCACCGCCCGTGATCCTCGCGAGCGCTCCGACGCCGCTGCCGGGGACGATGACCCACAGCTCGTTCTGGCGGTCGGTGCCGTGGGTGGTCGCGGAGTGAGCGAAGGCGAAACCGCCACCGGCGTCGCCCAACGCGCCCTCGAAGGTTTCCATGGCGACGTAGGTTCCGACACCGGTCGCCGGGTCGAAGGCCGCAACGAAGATCGTCGTCGAGCGGCCGGTGATGTCGCCTGCATACTCTTTCGTGAAGGTCATCACGCCGACGGGCGACGCCACCTCGAACTGGTTCGGCTCGGGGTCGAGCGCCATCGGAGCGGAACCAGTCACGCAGAAGGTGCCATCGGTTCTCATACCCGCGGACGCTAGCGGGTAGGGCCGACAGCGTGCGGAGCGGCGTGCGGACCTCAGGGGGCCGCGGGGCTGACCGGGCCCGTGGAGCCTGTCGGTACTCGGTTCGATGATGGGGGTATGGCCGAACCCGAGCGGACCTCGATCCCCACCCGCGGACCCTTCTCTCTGCAGGAGCTGGCGCTGTTCGGCTTCGGCCATCAGTCCGACACCGCGTTCGACGGGGTGATGCGGATGGCGTTTCGCGTCGACGGGGACCTCGAGTCGGCCGTCGGCGTCGAGGTCAGGCAGGACGGCGATCGGCTTGACCTGACCATCCACGGCGGGGCCGACCCCGACGTCGTCCGTCATCAGGTGGCTCGCATCCTCTCCTGCGACCACGACGGAGACGCCTTTGCCGCGCTGGGTCGCCGCGACCCCGTGATCGGGTCCCTGCAGGAGGTGGCGCCGGGCCTGCGACCTCCGCTCTTCTACTCGCCCTACGAGGCAGCGGTCTGGTCAGTGATCAGCGCTCGGCGCGCGCGACAGCAGGCCATCCGGCTGCGCGAGCGGTTCAACGAGGGATTCGGCGAGTCGTTCGAGCTCGCCGGGCGGATGGTCTCGGCCCTGCCGTCCCCGCATCGCCTGGCTGAGGTCGAGGCGCTGCCCGGGTTGCCGGCAGACCGGGTTCCGCGGTTGCAGGCGATCGCCTCGGCGGCGCAGCGCGGCGATCTGGATGTCGCGCGTCTCGTGAGGATGGGTCCCGAGGCGGCCGCCTCGGCCGTCCAGACGTTGCCGGGGATCGGCCCGTTCTACAGCTCGTTGATCGTCGTGCGTGGCGGGTTCGCCGACGTGCTGCCCGTCGAGGAGGCGCGCGGCCGGGCCGCCGTTCACGAGGTCTACGGCATCGAGCAGCCGATGAGCGATGAGGAGTACATCGCGTTCGCCGACCGGTGGAGGCCCTTCCGGACGTGGGCGGTCGTGCTGATCCGGGCTGCTGCACGTCGGTTGGCCGATCGCCGAGCGCTGGAAGAACCACGCGGCTGAGTCGTTCGTATGGAGCCTGGCTTTCACCGCGCCGCAATGGAACTCGCCTGTGGATGACCTGTCCTGATTACTCAAGAAGTGCTAGTATCGAACATCAGTTCGAGTCGGAGGAGGGCTCATGACAGTCGCGACTCACCTCCCGCCGTGCACGTCGGCGGTGCCCCTCAGAGCCCCGTCCGCTGAGGCGGTGTTGCCGGGGCGGGTGGCTGCAGCGTTGGGGCTGCTGGGTGTGGTCCGGGTGGTCGAGTCGGCGGAGTGGCGGGCGGTGCAGGACCAGCTGGGCGACCGGCCTCCGGCGGAGGAAGACCTGGCGGCGTGGGTGCAGACGGAGCTGCAGGTCCTCGAGGCCGTCGAGGCCCTGAAGTCGTGGGCGGACGCCCACGGGTTGGCGGCGTTGGCGCGCATGCATCAGGCCGTCGGATCGCAGTGCCAGCTCCTGGCCGACACCCGCACCTGGCGGCTGTCCCAGGCGACCCGTGCCAGCCAGGACACCGGCCGCACCAAAGCCGTTCCCACAGATTCCGGCCCCGCAGATGCCGGCCGCACCAAAGCCGTTCCCACAGATTCCGGCCCCGCAGATGCCGGCCGCACCGAAGCCAGCCCCATAGAGACCGATCCCACAAATGTGGCCGGGCCGGCGAAGGCCGCGTGGATGCTAGAGACGCGTCGGGCCAAGGTTGCGGAGGCAAACGCGGCATGGGATGTGCGAGCGGAGACCGACACCTCGACGGTGGACGAGGTGATGCTCGCCACCGGCCTGCCCGAAGGTGAGGTCCGCCGCCGTCTGGCGCTCGCCCTCGACCGGCACGGCCGGGGCAGTGTTCTCCACGCTGGCCTGACCTTGGGGCAGACCTCGTTGTACCGGGCCACCACGATGCACCAGCAGACCGCCGGCCTGGACACCCAGGTGGCCCGCGCCGTATGCGTCCGACTGTTGACCCCCGCGCCTGATGGATCGTCCAGGTCACACCGGTGGTTCACCCAGACGCTGCACCGGCAGGTGCTGAGACACACCACCGATCTGGTCGCCACCCGGCGCGACGCACTGGCAGCGAGGCGGGCCTACGCGTCGATGGACGACACCGGCGGCACCGCGACGCTGGTCGCCACTGGCGACGCTACTCGGATCACCGCCGCGATCGACCGAGTCGACCGCCTCGCCCGCCGGATACGCGCCGTCGGGGACGCCCGCACCCTGGATCAGCTGCGTTCCGACATCACCATCGACCTCATCCTCTACGGCTGGATGATGCCCACCCCCACCGACGGCACCACCGACGGCACCACCGACCGAGCCGCCGACGGAGCCGCCCATGGCGCAGTCGCCACCAGATTCGCAAGCGGCGACAGCACGGGGAGCCCCGACAGCACTGCAAGCAACAGCACTGGGAGCCCCGACAGCACTGCAAGCGACGGCACTGGGAGCCCCGACAGCAGCGCAAGCAACAGCAGCACTTCTGCGAGGGGCAGCAGTACCGGCAGCGGCGGTGATACCGAGGGGATCCCAGGCAGGCAGGGTGTGCCAGGGGTGCAGGGGGCGGCAGAGCTGGCCATGTTCACTCGGTTCCATCAGGACACCCCCCTGCGGTTGGGACCAAGCACGTTCGTCGGTGTGCCACCACCAGCGCAGGTACACGTCGTGGTCTCCCTGTCCACCCTGCTCGGCCTGGACGACGGCCCGGGTGAGATCCCGGGTTGGGGGCCGATCGACGCCGCCCACGCCCGGCAGGCAGCCGTGACCGCCGGCTCGGTCTGGCGGAGGCTGGTCACCGACCCCCTCACCGGAAACGCACTGGAACTGTCCACCGGCCGTTACCGACCTACCCAAGCGATGGCCGACGTGATCGCGGCCCTCGACGGAACCTGCCGGGCACCCGGATGCACCATCGCCGCAGCCACCTGCGACCTCGACCACCACCGGCCCTGGCCCCAGGGGCCGACCACGATCGCGAACCTGTCCGCGAAACACCGACGGCATCACAACCACAAGACCCGGGGGACCTGGCGGTGCGAAGCCGACCTGCATGGCACCCTGACCTGGACCACGACATCGGGGCGTCGCTACACCACCACCCGCTTCAGTTACGACACCCCCGAGCACCACCATGTCACCGACGCCGACATCGACCACGCCTCCCAACTCGGAAATGCCGCGATGGATCCTCCGCCGTTCTGACTGAGCGGGGCTGTCAGGACGGTCAGGACGTTCAGGACGGTCAGGACGATCAGGACGGTCAGGACGATCAGGACGATCAGGACGGTCAGGACGATCAGGACGGCCAGGACGGCCAGGACGATCAGGACTGTGCGATAACCGGATTCGTTGGTGCGGACAGTTCCGACAGTTCTGACCGAGCGCGCCTGTCCGACAAACGGATGCAGCGGGGCAGTCGGGACAGTCCTCGCCGAGCACCCCCAGCGGCCCCGCCCCCTGCACCAAACGAGGTGACCCGCGCATAGCTCGACCAGCGCAGCCTGAGCCCCGCGGCTGAGCGACGACCGCGGCAACAGCCTCTCTCGTCGGGTGCCTCGGTTTGCCGCCTTGCTGAGGAAAGGATCGCGCGTGACGCCGGGAATGGCCACGGCCCCGTGAGTAGCAGCGCCGCTTTCCTATGACTGCGATATGAGTCTGCGGCTGCCCCTGCCGCCCGGTGGACGGCAAACGTACAGTCAGGAGGTGGCCCGCGCTCTTGCCCCACCCGAGGTGAGCGCCGTCGAACCTCCCGGCGGTGACGGTCCCGAACGCCCGGTCTCGAGGCGAGCCCGACTGCAATCTCGGATGGGCGCCGTCCCGCGCCGTCTGTGGGTCACCGCTGTGGTGGTCATCACCGTGGCAGCGGCTGTGCTCGCTTTTGCCCTCACGAGACCGGCCGGTCCCCCGCCGATCACCCAGCAGGACGTGAGCGCCAGCGTGCAGAAGGGGATTGATGATCAAGCGAAGAAGCAGGCGCAGGCACCCGCTGCCGCCTCACTGGCCTACCAAGCGATCCAGCCGTCGCTCGTGCTGATCCAGACCACGCGTACGACCGCGACCGGAGCGGAGTCCGGCAGTGGCGCCGGGGTGATCGTCAAAGCCGACGGCACGATCCTCACCGCGCTGCACGTCGTCGACGGGGCCCAGACCATCCAGGTGCAGTACACCGACGGCACCTCGTCGGCCGCCAAGGTGGCCAGCACACAGCCCGATAACGACATCGCCACGCTCGCTCCCGCGACACTTCCCCAGACCGTGGTTCCGGCCGTGCTCGGTGGCGGGGTCCAGGTCGGTTCGCCGGTGTTCGCCGTCGGCCATCCCCTGGGCTTCACCGACTCGCTCTCCGCAGGAGTGGTCTCGGCGCTCGACCGTACGGTGCCCGTCAAGGACGGCAAGAAGCTCGAGCACCTGATCCAGATCGACGCCGCGGTCAACCCGGGCAACTCCGGGGGGCCGCTGCTCAACCAGGCAGGCCAGGTGGTCGGCATCGTCACCGGCTTGGCCAACCCCGGCGAGCAGGGCTTCTTCGTCGGGATCGGTTTTGCCGTTCCGATCGCGACAGCCGGTGGCGCAGCCGGCAGCCCTCCGCAGTGACATCCCCGCAATCGCATCCCCGCAATCGCATCCCCGCAGTGACATCCCCGCAGTGACATCCCCGCAGTGACATCCCCGCAACACAGAGGCCTCACCCCCGACAACCCCGACAGCCCACAGCGCCCACAGCGCCCACAGCGCCCACAGACCAGACGGAACAGGACCGCAGATGGAGCCCGACGCCACCCGCCCGACGCCCACGACCCACCCGTTGGAGCAGGCGCTCTACGAGGTCAAGAAGACGATCGTCGGCCAGGACGACCTGCTCGAGCGGATGATCGTCGCCCTGCTCGCCCGTGGTCACCTACTCGTCGAGGGCGTCCCCGGCCTGGCCAAGACGATGGCGATCAAGACCCTCGCCCAGGCGATCGGCGGCGATTTTCAACGGATCCAGTTCACCCCCGACCTCGTTCCGGCCGACCTGGTCGGCACCCGGATCTACAACCAGAGGGACGGGGAGTTCCAGGTCTCGCTGGGCCCGGTTTTCGCCAACCTGGTGCTCGCCGACGAGATCAACCGCGCTCCCGCCAAGGTGCAGAGCGCCCTGCTCGAGGTCATGCAGGAACGCCAGGTGACCATCGGCCGGCAGAGCTATCCTGCCCCGAACCCGTTCCTTGTCATGGCCACCCAGAACCCCATCGAGTCCGAGGGCACCTACCAGCTGCCCGAGGCGCAGGTCGACCGCTTCATGCTCAAGGTCCTCATCGGATATCCCTCCGCCGCAGAGGAGTTCGTCGTCGTCGAGCGCATGATCGGTGCACTCGCGGCGACCCAGCAGGTGCTGGACGCCGATGCGCTGCGGATGTACCAGCGACAGGCTGACGCGGTCTACGTCGACCCGGCGGTGATCGAGTATGCCGTCCAGCTCGCCACCGCGACCCGTAAACCTGCCTCGGTCGGCCAACCCGAGCTCGCGAAGTACCTCACCTACGGGGCCAGTCCGCGCGCCTCGATCAACATGGTGCTGGCCGCCCGCGCGCTCGCCTTCCTGCGCGGTCGCGAGTATGCGCTCGCCACAGACGTGCGAGACCTGGCCCGCGACGTGCTCCGGCATCGGATCGTGTTGTCCTACGAGGCGCTCGCCGAGGACCTCAGCCCCGACGACCTGCTCAGCCCGATCCTCGACGCCGTCGCCATTCCGACCGTCCCGCTGAGGGAGCGGTCCGACTCGCCCACTACTCGGGGCGCATCCGGAAGCTCGCCGTGGACCAGACCGCCACACTGACCCCGCAGCGGCTGCTGCGCTACATGGAGTGGCGCGTGATCAGGCTGCTCGACGGCCGGCTCCAGGGTGACTACCGCACGCTGTTCCGCGGCTCGGGGATCGACTTCACCGACCTGCGTGAGTACGAGCCGGGAGACGACCTGCGCCACATCGAGTGGAACGTCACCGCCCGGATGGACACCCCTTATGTGCGCGAGTTCGTCGAGGACCGCGAGCTGACCGCCTGGTTGCTGCTGGACCATTCGGCGTCGATGGGTTTTGGTCCAGTCGATCGACAGAAGGACCTGGTGCTCGCCGAGGTCGCCACGACGCTCGCGCTGCTGCTGACCCGCGGCGGCAACCGCGTCGGTGTCGTCCTGCTGGGCGAGGACGGTTCACCCACGCACGAGGTGATCCCACCGGCCTCTGGGCGCAATCAGGTCCTGCGGATCGCGCGCAGCCTCCTGGACCGGCGTGCGGCCGCCCAGGAGGCGATCTCCAGGGCGAAGCCGGGCGGGTCCGTCACCGACCTGAGCGTCCTCTTCGCAGCTGCGGCGGGTCTCGCCCGGCGCCGCTCGCTCGTCGTGGTCGTGTCCGACTTCATCAGCGGCCCCGGTTGGGAAAAGCCGTTGGGGCAGCTGGCTCGTCGGCACGAAGTCGTCGCCCTGCAGGTGAGCGACCCGCGTGAGTTCGAGCTGCCCAGCGCCGGCATGATCTACGTGGAGGACGCCGAGACGGGTGAGCAGATCTTCGTCGACACGGACGACCCCGGGTTCCGCGCCCGGTTGCGGGAGGCGGCGGACGACCGTCAGACGGAGCTGATCGAGCTGACCCGGGCTGCGGGTGTCGACCTGCACCAGGTCAGCACCGACGAGGACCTCGTCCGGGCGCTGATGCGTGTTTCCGCGCTGCGCCGACGGAGGCGCCGGTGACCCTCACCTGGCCCTGGGCCCTGCTTGGTCTGCTGGCCCTCCCGCTCGTGCTGCTGGCATACCGGAGGCTGCTGCGCCGACAGGTCGCCCGTCGCGTCGAGCTCGCCTCGCGCGGACTGGTGGTGGTCCGGCCCGCCGGACGCGAACGGCTGCGCTACCTGGCTCCCGCCCTGCTGCTCACCGCGCTCGCCGTCATGCTGTTCGCCATGAGCCGCCCGGTCGCTGCGGTGGCCGAACCGAGCCGAGAGGGCACCGTGGTGCTCGCCTTCGACGTGTCGACGAGCATGGCCGCCAAAGACGTCGAACCCACCCGCCTCGACGCCGCCAAGGCCGCGGCCAAGGTGTTCGTCGACAAGCAGCCGTCGACGATCAAGCTGGGTGTCGTGGCGTTCGGCGGCACCGGGGTGATCGCACAGCAGCCGACGACCGACAAGACGCAGGTGCTCGCGGCGGTGAACCGGCTGCGGCCGTCCGGCGACACGTCCCTCGGCCGTGGCATCCTCACCTCTCTCAGCGCGATCGCCGGCAAGCCGATCGTCAGCAGCGGCGACGGTGAGAACGTCACGGGCTCGGAGACGCCGATCGGCTATTACCCCGGCGCGGCCGTCGTGCTGCTCACCGACGGGGAGAACACCACCGGCCCCGACCCGGCCGACCTCGCCGACCTCGCCTCGTCGGCCGGAGTCAAGATCTTCCCGATCGGCCTCGGCAGTGCCGCCGGCACGGTGCTCCAGGTCGACGGCTTCAGCATCGCGACCCGGCTCGACGAGGCCACCCTGAAGAAGATCGCCACGTCCACCGGGGGCACCTACTACGCCGCCACCGACGCGTCGACCCTGACTCAGGTCTACGACTCGATCCAGCTGACCTGGGTCTCGCGCACGGTGCCGCACGAGGTGACCTCGCTGGTCGCGGGCCTCGCCACCGTGCTGTTGCTTCTCGGGGCCGCGGTATCCGTGCTGCGGCAGGGTCGGGTGGTCTGAGATGTCCTTTGCCACGCCGCTCCTGCTCGTCGTGCTCGTCGCCGTCCCGATCCTGCTCGCGGCCTACGTGTGGCAGCTGCGTCGGCGCCGGCGGTCCGCGGTGCGCTACTCCAACGTGGCGCTGGTACGCCTCGCCACCGGTCCCAGCCGCCGCTGGCGACGGCATGTGCCCATTGCCGTGGTGCTCGCCAGCCTCGCGATACTCGGCCTCGCGAGCGCCCGGCCCCAGGTACGCCTCGACGTCCCCGTCTCCAGCTCGGCCGTCATCCTCGCCCTTGATGTGTCCGGTTCGATGTGCTCGACCGACGTCACCCCGAACCGGTTGACCGCCGCCCAGACGGCAGTGCGGGACTTCATCCAGAGCCAGGATGACCAGACCAAGATCGGGCTGGTGTTGTTCTCTGGCTTCGCGCAGCTGGCGGTGGCTCCCACGACGGACAAGCAGGACCTGCTCGCGACGCTCGACGCGGCGACGACCGGTCGCGGCACCACCATCGGGGCCGCCATCCTCAAGTCGGTCGACGCGATATCCGAGCTCGACCCCAACGTCGCCCCGAGCGACCCGGGGAACGCACCCAACCCGGACGGCTCGTCACTGCAGAGATCCCCTAACGAGACGCCGGCGACACCGACCCCCACACCGAGCGCAGCCTCCTCCGGCGACAAGGCTCCCGAGATCGTCGTCCTGCTGACCGACGGTGCGAACACCCGGGGGATCAGCCCGCAGGATGCCGCCGAGCAGGCGGCGGCCAGAGGCGTACGCGTCTACCCCATCGGGTTCGGGACGACGAACCCCTCGCAGATGGTGTGCTCGCGCAGCCAGGTCGGGGGCCTCGAGCAGCAGTTCGGCGGCCGCTACCCCGGTGGAGCCGGAGGCGGGGGCGGTCTGGGAGCGCGCAGCTTCCTCGTCGTCGACGAGGACGCCCTGCGCACCGTGGCCTCGATCACCGGCGGAGAGTACTTCGCGGCCCAGGACGCGGACCAGCTGAACTCGGTGCTCTCCAACCTGCCGAAGCACGTGCAGATGCAGGAGCAGGACGTGGACATCTCGTTCGGGTTCACCGCGGTAGCCGCAGTACTGCTGCTGCTCGGCCTCGGCCTGTCGATCCGGTGGAGCACCCTGTCCGGGTGATCCGCTGGGTAAATTGCCCGGGCAATCCGCCGGGGTGGTCAGCCGGGGTGGTCAGCCGGGGAGATCAGCCGGGGTGATCAGCCGGCTGGGGTGATCCGGATACCGATTCGGTTGTCGTCCTTGCGAGTCAGCTTGCGCGTCGCGAACATCGCGCGGGCGAGCATGCCGTACTTGCCCACCAGGAGGTCTCCCAGGCGTTTCAGGCCCGGCTCGTCCTTGAACAGCGACGCGCTTCCCTCGACCGCAGTAGCGTCCGCGGCCACGTCACCGGTGCGGCTGCTCGGGACCATCAGCACCCGTGGTGTGTGCCGAATGCGCTTCGCCTTGCCGGTGGTGTCCATGGTGGTGACCAGCAGGTCCGCGCCGTCCGCGACCAGCCATACGGTCGTCCCCACGGGCGTACCGTCGCGTTTGTACGTGGTCAGCTTGATGAACTGCTCGTCGGCCAGCGGTATGGATGTCATGACCAAAGTGTCAGCCATGCGACGCTGTGGTCGTGACCACGCCGCAGGCTCCCCCGCCCCAACGGCGCCGGACATCGCTGTTCCGTTCCGGCGCCGGCCTGCTCTTGGTGGTGGTGGCCGGGTACGTCCTGGTGACCAAGGCTGGCACCCTGCTCGCTGGACACCCCGCATACCCGACCCTGCTCATCGCGACGGTCGTCACCGGTCTCATCCTGGTCGTCACGGGCCTGCGCCCCTCCCGATCCCGCTCGAGCAGCGGCGGGGTCGGGCTCGTCATCGCTCGGGTTCTCGGTGTCGTCGGTACGGTGCTGCTGCTCGCAGGGATCGTCTACCTCATCCCGCTGCCAGCCACCGATCCCTCCTCGGCGATGCAGTCGTCTGCGGCGGTCACGGTGGCTGGCTCGCCGACCCGGATCGTCCTGACGCCTGCGGGTGGGCCGACCCCCCGGGCGGGGCTGGTCTTCCAACCGGGCGCCAAGGTCGACCCGCGCGCCTACGTCGCATTGTTGAAGCCTGTCGCGCAGGCCGGCTACCTCGTGGTCATCGTCAAGCAGCCGTTCAACATCGGCTTCGCCTCGATCGGCGATCCCGGCAACGTCATCGCCGGCAACCCCGGCGTCACCCGGTGGGCGGTCGCCGGTCACAGTCTGGGCGGCGTCGCCGCCGGTTCGTATGCCGACCAGCACGACCCGCTGGTTCGGGGACTGCTGTTCTGGGCCTCATACCCGCTCGGGTCACTCGCCAGCCGGACCGATCTTGTCGTCACCTCGGTGTCCGGGACGAACGACGGCCTCTCGACCCCGGCCGACATCGAGGCGAGCCGCGCCAAGCTGCCGTCGAGCGCGACATTCGTGGCGGTCCAGGGCGGGGTGCACGCGTTCTTCGGCGACTACGGCGAACAGCCGGGCGACGGGACGCCGTCGGTGTCGCGTGAGGTCGCGCAACAGCAGATCGTTGCGGCCACGGTGGCGTTCATGGGCAAGGTCGCAGCCTGAGGCAGCGCGCTTCTCCGGCCAGTGCCGCTCGCTGTCAGTGCCGCTCAATGTCAGTGCCGTTCGCTGCCAGTGCCACTCGTTGCCAGTGCCCTCGTTGTCAGTGCCCTCGTTGCCTGGGTGCCTCGGAACGACCGGCGACACCGAGGCTGCCGTGAGGGCTGGGCGCGCCGGCGCGCATCCGGGGTCACGGCCCGTCGTCGTCTGCGCAGTTGGACGCTACTGAGCGCAGGTTGGTCGAGGCGGGCTCAGACTGCAGCATGCGCCCGACATGACCAGGGTTCCTGCAGTAGTTCTTTCCTGAGCGCGCCCCGTGCAACATGCGCGCGCAAACCGGTCCCTAGCCGATCTGGGGTGATGATGTTCATGGCCAGGTACCCGAGTCCCAACTACCTGAGGTCAAACATCGGCCAGCCGGCCCGGCTGACATGTCCGCATACCCATTTCTGTTCGTGTGCGCGAGGGGGGACTTGAACCCCCACGCCCTTGCGGGCACTGGCACCTGAAGCCAGCGCGTCTGCCATTCCGCCACTCGCGCGCGGGGACCAGTGTGCTGCATGGCCCGCACCATCACCAAACCCGCCGAGCTCGTCGGCTGCGACCCACGCTGACCAACGCCGACCAACGCCGACTCACGCCGACCCACCTCGAGCTGCGCTGAGCGAGAGAGCAGGCCCCTCAGGCGGACGGTCTCTCGACAATCCATCTCTGGCCGCGGGCATCCCACCGATAGGTCTGCCCGTCCGCGCTCGTCCACGAGGACGTCGCGCCTCGTCCGCCCGCGGCGGCCGCGACGTCGACGTTCGGCTCCTCGAGCACGACCTGTCGTCCGCCTCCGGAGGAGGTCGGCGCGACCCGGTTCGCTGTGCGGGACACCCACTCCTGCCGGTAGGCGTCCCACGTGTAGTCCGTCACCTGCCCCAACACCGTCGCGGGAGCCTCAGGCAAGGGACGTCCAGACGACAACGTCGGCTCCTCGACCACCGGTTCGGACGGCAGCCAGCCGCCCGACGCATACCCGGGGGCCTCCACGACCTGCTCCGGCTCGGCCAGCACCTCGACCTCGGTGACCTTGCCCGCTGTCTCGTCCTCACCCGGCTGCCTAGAGACCGGCTCGCGAACCAGCCGTCGCCGCGAGACCTCCACCTCGTCGGGGATGAGCAGACCACGGGCCGTCCACTCGGCACTCCCTTTAGGGGTCTCGTCGGGCGCCCGCGACGAGCGGGGGACGCGAGCCGCAGCCACAGGGCCGACGGGCTGCTCGCCGTCGCCGAGCTCCCCGAGCTCACCCTCCTGCACCGACGGCACGATCCCGAGCCGGATCCGCTCCTGCGCCTCGAAGTCCTCGAGCTCCTCCGGTGTGAGATAACCGTAGGTGGGGTGGGTCGGCTGCGGCGGCACGTAGTCGTCGGGCAGCTCGATCCTCACGCCCTCAGGGTACGCAACACGGTGCCTGCGGGTGCCCCCCATCAGCAGGTATGCCGGCACGCACCGTCGCCGACCGGCCGCGTACCCCGGCCGCCGGGGCTGCCCCGGCGCTCCCCGTCACTCCCGGAACTCCAGGGCTGCGGCGGCTACCATGAACCCACGCGTGCCGGTCCGACCCGTTGGGCAGCATGCCGACGTCGTGCGCGGCATGCGGGTGGCATGCGGGCACCACGCGAATTGCAGCCGAGACACAGCCGGGAACGCCGAGACGAGCGGGGAGGAGGCGCCGTGGGACTGTTCGACAAGGTCGAACGTGGCCTGGAACGAGCGGTCAACAGTGCCTTCGCCAAGGCGTTCAAGTCCGAGGTCCAGCCCGTCGAGCTGGCCTCGGCCATCCGACGCGCCATGGACGACCGCGCCGCAGTGATGGGCCACGGCCGCACGATGGTCCCGAACATCTACACCGTCGAGCTCAGCACGACCGACTTCGACCGGCTCTCCGGCTATGAGGACGCCCTCTCGGACGAGCTCGTCGCTGCTGCCCAGGAGCACGCCGACTCCCAGCGTTACCAGCCCGGCGGACCGGTCCAGGTGGCGTTCCACAAGGACGACGAGCTGGAGACCGGGGTGTTCCGGGTCCGGCCCGCCACCTCGCGCCGCTCGATCGCCCCCAGCACCCAGCTGCCCCCGCCGGCCCCATCCGACCACTCGGCCCAGTTGAACCAGCCCGCCCTCGCGCGGACGCCCTCGCCGCAGCCCGCCGGTGCGCCCGCGGGACCTCCCTACGCGAACCCGCACCCGAGCTCCCCCGTTGGCCCCCACGCGAACCCCGCCGCTGCGGGCCCGAGCCGGCAGGCGACGAGCCCGGTCCAGCGGCCCTGGCTGGTCATCGACGGCGAACGGTATCCCCTGATCGGCGCGCACACCGTGATCGGGCGGGACGAGCTGGCCGACATCGTCCTCGACGACCCGGGCATCTCCCGTCGGCACTGCGAGGTCCGGGTGACCAACGACGGCCCGCATCTCGTCAGCTCGATCCGGGACCTCGGCTCGACGAACGGCACCTACGTCAACGGCGAGCGCATCACCAGCACCCGCCTCAGCGAGGGCGACCAGATCACCGTCGGACGCACTCAGGCGGTCTTCCGGCCCGGCAAGCGGTGAGCCCTCGTGAGTGAGCTCACCTCCACGGTCGTCCGCCTCGGCCTGCTCGCCCTCTTGTGGATCTTCGTCCTCAGCCTCGCGCTGGTCCTGCGTCGCGACATCTACGGCACGCGCATCTCGGCCCGCTCGGCGCGCAAGGCCGCTCGCGCCCCGCGGCCGGCCGCCCTGGCGAGGGACCCCGCCTTGGCTTCCGCACCGGCTTCCGCACCGGCGTCAGCAGCGCCGACACCCGCCCGCCCGCCGCGGCGGCGAGGCACTCCCACGACCCTCGTCGTCACGGATGGCCGGCTGGCCGGAACGTCACTGCCGTTGGGACGCGGCGGCGTACTCATCGGGCGCGCGCCCGAGTGCACGTTGGTGATCGACGACGAGTTCGCCTCCAGTCGGCACGCCCGCATCTTCGCCCGCGGCGACGGGTGGTTCGTCGAGGACCAGGGCTCGCGCAACGGCACCACCGTAGGTGGCGTGCAGATCACCGGTGCGGTCCCCGTCGAGACCGGCGCCGTCATCCGGATCGGCCGCACGACGCTCGAGCTGCGGGACTGACCGATGGCCATCGCCCTGCGCTACGCGGCGCGGACCGACCTCGGTCTGGGACCCAAGTCACGCAACGAGGACAGCGGGTATGCCGGTCCGCACCTGCTCGTGCTCGCCGACGGCATGGGTGGCCACGCCGCCGGCGACGTCGCCAGCTCGCTCATCGTCGGACAGCTCGCACCCCTCGACGGCGAGAGCATCGGGGCCGAGCAGGCACTGCCGACCCTCGAACGCTCGGTCCGCGATGCCAACCTGCGACTGCGGCGCGCGATGGAGGACGACCCGAAGCTGCAGGGTATGGGCAGCACGACGATCGCGATGCTTCGCACCGGAAACAAGCTGGCGATGGCCCACATCGGCGACTCGCGCGCCTACCTGCTGCGGGATGGCGACCTGCGCCAGATCACCAAGGACCACTCGTTCGTGCAACAGCTCGTCGACGAGTCCCGGATCACCCCTGAGGAGGCCGAGGACCACCCGCAGCGCTCACTGGTGACCCGGGTGATGACCGGCCAGACGGACGACGAGCCCGACCTGTCCGTGCGAGAGCTCAAGGCCGGGGACCGTTATCTGCTCTGCTCGGACGGCCTCTCCGACTTCGTGCGCCGCGACATCATCGAGGAGATCCTCACCGATGCGTCCGGGCCGGCCGCCGCCGCGGACCGGCTCATCGAGGTTGCCCTCAAGGCCAGTGCGCGTGACAACGTGACGGTCGTCGTTGCGGACGTCGTCGACCTCGCGACGTCCGAGGCGCCCACCACCAGCCCCCAGATCGTCGGGGCTGCGTCGCTGCGTGACCGTGAGGGCAGGCGGACCCGCGGGCTGCCGATCAGCCCGGCCGAGAAGGCCGCGAGCCTGGTCCGCTCGCTGCGGCCTGCGGAGAGCGGGCCTGACGAGGAACCCGACCTGCTCGACCCTCGCCCGTCGCGACGCACCGTCCGGGTCCGACGCAGCATCCTGGCGGCGGCTGTCGTCGTCGTCCTGGTCGCCGTCGGATGGGCCGGGTATGCCTGGAGCCAGACCCAGCTCTACCTCGCCGCCTCGGGTGGCTATGTCGCGGTGTTCCGCGGCGTTCCCCAGAACCTCGGTCCGATCGAGCTGTCCCACGTGGACCAGGTCACCGACATCCCTCTGTCCGACCTGCCGATGCTGATCCAGGATCTGGTGACCTCCGGAATCCCCGTCGGAGGCAAGGAGGGAGACGCCTCGACGCGGGTCCAGACGCTGCGCGACCAGGCGACCCAGTGCCGAGCGCAGGCCGCCCAAGGCGTCCCGTGTGGACAGATCCCCGTGACCAGACCAACAACGACAGCACCAACGACGACGACGACCACGACAACGACCACGACGACGACAACGACAACGACGGCACTGACGACGGCACCGGCACCGGCAGCCACAGCGGGGGGCGCCTCGGCGCCCGCCGCGGCAGCGGCAGGCGCCGACACGGTGACGATCGCGCTGATCACCCCCGACACGGGGCTCACGATGAGGCCGACGCTATGAGTGTGACCGTCGAGACCATCAACGCGCGCAGCCAGCGCAACGTCGAGCTCCTGCTCATCCTGCTCGCGGTCGGCATCACCCTGCTCGCCTGGGTCAGCGTCGATCTCGGTGTGAAGGAGACGGTCCCCGCCCAGCTGCTGACGATCGGCGGTGGGCTGCTCGGGCTGGTCCTGGCGTTCCACCTCGTGCTGCGGTGGCGAGCCGCATACGCAGACCCGTTGCTGCTGCCGATTGCCACGCTCCTCAACGGTTTCGGGCTCGTGATGATCCACCGTCTCGACCTCGCCGGCGGCCGCACCGGGGTCAACAGCGATGCGGGACGGCAGCTGGTCTGGACCGCCCTGTCGGTCCTCGTCGCTGCACTCGTGCTGATCCTGCTGCGCGACCACCGCTGGCTGCGTCGCCGGACCTTCACGGCGATGGCCGTCGGTCTCGCCCTGCTGCTCCTGCCGCTCGTGCCCGGCATCGGCACCACGATCTACGGCTCCCGCATCTGGATCCGGGTCGGCCCGCTGTCCTTCCAGCCGGGCGAGGTCGCCAAGCTCGCCCTCACCGTGTTCTTCGCCGGCTACCTCGTGCAGGTACGCGACGTGCTGTCCCTGGCCGGTCGGAAGGTCGCGGGGTTCACCTTCCCGCGCGGCCGCGACCTCGGTCCGATCCTCATCGCCTGGCTGGTCAGCCTCGCCGTCCTCGTCTTCGAGCGCGACCTCGGCTCGTCGCTGCTGTTCTTCGGCCTGTTCGTCGGGATGCTCTACATCGCGACGGAGCGGCCGAGCTGGGTCGCCATCGGTCTGGTCCTGTTCGCGGGGGGCGCCTACCTGGCCTACCGGCTGTTCGACCATGTCCAGGTGCGGGTCGACCTGTGGCTCGACCCGTTCTCGGCCAGCTCGCTGGCCCAGTCCGACCAGCTCGCCAAGGGCATCATGGGGATGGCTGCCGGGGGCCTGTTCGGCACCGGGCTCGGCCAGGGCCGGCCGTGGCTGGTCGCCTTCGCCAACAGCGACTTCATCTTTGCGAGCTTCGGTGAGGAGCTCGGGCTGTTCGGGGTGGTCGCGCTGCTGTGCCTGTATGTCGTCTTCGTGCAGCGCGGGATGCGTACCGCTCTCGGGGTGCGCGACGGGTTCGGCAAGCTGCTCGCGTTCGGGCTCGCCTTCTCGGTAGCGCTGCAGGTCTTCGTCGTCATCGGTGGCATCACCCGGGTGATCCCCCTGACCGGGCTGACCACACCGTTCATGTCGCTCGGCGGGTCCTCACTGCTCGCGAACTGGACGCTGATGGCGATCCTGCTGCGCATCTCCGACCAGGCCCGTCGTCCGGTCGGGGAGTCCCCGCCACAGGAACGCCGGCCCGGTGCGACCACCGCCAGCCCCACCGAGGTGGTGGTCATGCGATGAACACCCCGCTGCGCCGGGTGACCTCCGTGGTCGCCCTCCTCTTCGTCGCGCTGCTCGTCTCGACCACGCTGATCCAGGTGATCTTCGCGCCGTCCATCAACGCCCGCCCGGACAACCGGCGCACGCTGCTCGACAGCTACTCCCGCCAGCGCGGCCAGATCCTCGTCGCGGACCAGCCGGTCGCGAAGTCGGTGGCCACACCGAACGAGGAGATCGCGTTCCTGCGGACCTTTCCGGCGGCGCAGCTCTACAGCCACGTCACCGGCTACTTCTCCTACACCTACGGGGCCGGTGGTGGGCTCGAGGGTTCGGCCGACGACCTCCTGTCCGGTCAGTCCGACGAGCTGTTCTACACCCGGGTCTCGGACCTGCTGACGGGCCGCACGCCGGTCGGGGCGAGCCTCAAGACCACCATCAACGCCAAGGCCCAGCAGGCCGCAAGCGCCGCCCTCGGCAACCAGCGCGGGGCAGTCGTCGCCCTCGACCCGAGGACGGGTGCGGTGCTCGCGCTGGTCTCGCATCCGGAGTACGACCCCAACACCTTGTCGCAGCACGACCAGTCCGCCGTCATCGCGGCCTGGAAACAGCTGACCACAGACCCCGCCCAGCCCCTCGCCGACCGGGCGCTCGCCGGCAACCTCTATCCGCCCGGGTCGGTCTTCAAGATCGTCACCGCAGCGGCCGCCCTCGAGGACGGGGTGGTCAACGACCAGACCCAGATCCCCGCGCCCGCCGTGCTCACCCTGCCTCAGACCAGCGTCGGGCTGCCGAACTACGACCGACGACCCTGCGGGCCGAACGACCAGACCACCCTGCAGCACGCCCTCGAGATCTCGTGCAACTCGGCGATGGGCTACCTCGGGATGCAGGTGGGGGCCGACCGGTTGGCGGCGCAGGCGTCGAAGTTCGGGTTCGGGACCACGTTGCGGATCCCCAACCGCGTCGAGCCGAGCCGGTTCCCGACCGGTATCAACCAGGCTCAGACCGCACAGTCGGCGATCGGCCAGTTCGACGTCCGCGTCACGCCCATGCAGATCGCGATGGTGAGCGCGGCCATCGCCAACCGCGGCGTGCTGATGCGGCCCTACCTCGTGCAGCAGGTGCTCAGCGCGGACCTGCAGACCATCGACACCCAGAAGCCCGAGCAGCTCTCCGTCGCGGTGTCACCCCAGACGGCGGCTACCTTGACGACGATGCTCACCTCGGTCGTCGACAACGGCACCGGCACCCCGGCGAAGATCGACGGGGTGCAGGTCGCCGGCAAGACCGGCACGGCCGAGCAGGGCAACGGCAAGCCGCCGCACGCCTGGTTCACCGCGTTCGCCCCGGCCAACAACCCCACGGTCGCGGTCGCCGTCGTCGTCGAGGACGGTGGCAACGCCGGCGCCGAGGCCGCCGGTGGCCGACTGGCCGGACCCATTGCCAAAGCAGTCATGGAAGCGGTGCTCAGCCAATGAACCCAGAGACAGGTACGACCCTCGGTGGTCGCTACACGCTGACCGACCGGATCGCCGCCGGTGGGATGGGGGACGTCTGGCGAGCGACCGACTCAGTGCTCGGTCGGGTCGTCGCCGTCAAGGTGATGCGGGCCGCCGTCAGCGCCGACCCGACGTTCGCCGAGCGCTTCCGCGACGAGGCGCGGCATACAGCGTCGCTGGCCCACCAGAACATCGCCACCACCTACGACTACGGCGAGGACGACGGCACCGCCTACCTCGTGATGGAGCTCGTCGACGGCGAACCGCTGTCGGCGATCATCGCTCGCGGCCCGGTGCCGCCGTCCCGGGTCCGCAGCATCCTCGGCCAGGCTGCACTCGCGCTGGCGGCAGCCCACGCGGCCGGTGTCGTGCACCGCGACGTCAAGCCCGCCAACATCCTGGTCACCGCGGACGGGCGGGTGAAGCTCACCGACTTCGGGATCGCGCGCGCGGTCGACGGCGCCTCTCACACGCGTACCGGGGAGGTCCTCGGCACCCCGCAGTACCTCTCCCCCGAGCAGGCGCTGGGCCGGGTGACGACGGGGGCCAGCGACCTCTACGCCCTCGGCATCATCGGCCAGGAGATGCTCACCGGACGCAAGCCGTTCGAGGCGGGCTCGGCCGTGGCTACCGCGCTGATGCAGGTCAACGACGCGCCCCCGCCGCTGCCGGACACCGTGCCGACGGACCTGCGCGACGTCATCGAGCAGTGCCTGCTGAAGAACCCCGAGAACCGTCCCCGGTCTGCGGCGGCCCTCGCTGCAGCCCTCGGTATGCCGGTCGCCGGCCTCGCGACGGTGCCCGCGGCGACCGAGGTGGTGCACACCGGTGACACGGACCCGGCCGGTACGCAGGTGCTCGGCCCTCAGGAGCGACCAGGCACCCCGACCTCGGTGATCCCCGCGGCCTACCCCGAGTACGAGGCCGGATATGACCCGGGTTACGAGGACGGGGTCCCGCAGCCGCGCTATGCCGAGGAGCCACCGAAGAAACGTGGAATCGGCCTGTGGTGGCTGCCGATCATCGTCGCGGTGCTCGCGATCGGGTTCTTCCTGTACTCCTTCGTCAGCAACAACCGGACCACGCCGGCGCCGACGCCCTCGACCGCGTCCTCCTCCGCGCCGACGACCACCACGAGCGCGCCCAGCACCACGACGTCCGCTCCCCCCACGACGTCGACGCCGCCGAGCACCACGACGACGACCACCACTACCACGTCGGCCCCGGCGACCGCCAACATCGTCGCCTCGGACTTCGTCGGCCGCCCCGTGGGTGAGGCCAAGTCGATCCTGGTCAGCTACAAGTTCCCTGAGAGCGCGATCATCGTCAGCGAGAAGAACGCCGCGTCTCCGGCGGGCACGGTTCTCGACATCAGCCCGACCGGCCGGGTGGCGCTGACGTCGACCGTGACATTGACGGTGTCGAACGGCAACGCGACGGGGGGACCGTGAGCGCGGCACGACTGCTGGGAGGACGTTACGAGGTCGCTGAGCTGATCGGGCGGGGCGGGATGGCCGAGGTGCACCTCGGCCACGACACCCGGCTCGACCGTCCGGTGGCGCTCAAGCTGCTGCGCGCCGACCTGGCGAGGGACAGCAACTTCCTCACCCGGTTCCGCCGGGAGGCGCAGGCTGCGGGCGGCCTCAACCACCCCTCGATCGTCGCCATCTTCGACTCCGGCCAGGACGCGACGACCGACGCCGGCGGCGCCAGCGTGCCCATGCCCTACATCGTCATGGAGTACGTCGACGGTGAGACGCTGCGATCGAAGCTCAACCGCGAGCACGTGATCGCGCCGTCCGAGGCCGCCCGGATCACCGAAGGCGTCCTGGCCGCGCTCGCCTACAGCCACCGGATGGGGATCGTCCACCGCGACATCAAGCCGGCCAACGTCATGCTGACGAAGCACGGAGAGGTCAAGGTGATGGACTTCGGCATCGCCCGGGCGATGGCGGACACCGCCGCAACGATGACCCAGACTCAGGCTGTTGTCGGCACCGCGCAGTATCTCTCGCCCGAGCAGGCCCAGGGGCTGCCGGTCGACGCCCGGTCGGACCTCTACTCCACCGGGTGCATGCTGTTCGAGCTGCTCACCGGGCAACCGCCGTTCGTCGGTGACTCGCCGGTCTCCGTGGCATACCAGCACGTCGGTGAACCGGCCCGGCCGCCGTCCAGCCTCAACCATGACGTCCCGGCGGCCTATGACGACGTGACGCTGCACGCGTTGGCCAAGAACCGTGAGCACCGCTATCAGAGCGCGACCGAGTTCAGGAACGACCTGGTCGCCGCCCGCGAGGGGCGACCACTGGTCGCCGCGACCGCTGGAGCGGCGGTCGCCGCCCTGGCCAGGGCCGGCGGGGCTGGCGGAGCCGACGGACCCGGCGGGGGGGGCGGCGAGGGCGAGGCGACCCAGCTGCTCGGTCCGCGCAAGGCCCCCGACACGATGGACCCGCTCACCATCGGTCGCGACCCGGACCCGGACAGCAAGCGCTCGGGCTGGGTGTCTGCCGCGATCGTCGTCGGCGTGCTGGTGCTGCTGGCCGGCGCGATCTGGGGCGGGGTGGCGCTGTTCTCCCGGGAGAGCGCTCCCGACCAGGTCGCCGTTCCCCGCGTGGTCGGGCTGACGTCCGAGGCGGCTCGGGCAGCACTGACCTCCCGCAACCTTGCCCCTCAGGTCAACAACGTGGCCAACAACGAGATCCCCAAGGGCACCGTGGTGAGCCAGAACCCCAAGGAGGGCACCAACGTCAACCCCGGCTCGACGGTCAGCGTCGACGTGTCGACCGGGCCCGGCCAGGCGGGCGTGGGCAACGTCGTCGGGTTCACGCAGGACGCCGCGATCACCGCGCTGCGCGCGCTCGGGTTCACCGTGTCCGGGATCGTCCCGGTCAACGACAACGCTCAGCAGAAGGGCAACGTCGTCAGCACCGACCCCGCCGTCGGCGCGGTCGTCCCGCTCACGACACCCGTCACCCTGCGCGTCGCCACGGGCCAGGTAGCTGTCCCCGACCTCAAGACGCAGAACTATGCGCTGGCCCAGGACGCGCTGACCAAGCTGGGGCTGCAGACCGACCTGACGCAGGTTCCGGACGCCAACGCTGTCGAGGGCACCGTGCTCGACCAGACGCCGGCCGCCGGGGCGCTCGTCGACGTCGGGAGCCGGGTCGCGCTCAAGGTGGCCCAACGACCGACGACGCCCCCCACGACGGTGACCGTCACGAAGACGGCGACCGCGCCGCCGACGACTCCCCCGAGCACGACGACAGCGACGACACCCTCCGGGACGACAACCAGTCGGACCAGCCTGGCAACGCCCCCGTGAGCACGCCGTGGACGAGCGGTTCCAGCCCGGCCGAGCGCTCCACCGCGCCCGGCACTGGCCCTGCACGAGCGGGCTCAGGCCGCAAGAGCGCTACGACGCCCCCGAGAGCACCCCGTGGGCGAGCGGGCTCAGGCCGGCCGAGCGCTCCACCGCACCCGGCACTAGCCCTGCACGAGCGGGCTCAGGCCGGCCGAGCGCTCCACCGCACCCGGCACTAGCCCTGCACGAGCGGGCTCAGGCCGCAAGAGCGCTACGACGCCCCCGAGAGCACCCCGTGGACGAGCGGGCTCAGGCCGGCCGAGCGCTCCACCGCGCCCGGCATCCCACACAACGTCAGCCAGTTCGCCAGCAGCCGGTGACCACCCTCGGTCAGCACGCTCTCGGGGTGGAACTGCACGCCGTGCAACGGCAGCGAGGCGTGCCGCACGGCCATGATCACCCCGGTGTCGGTGTAGCCGTTGGCGATCAGCTCGCGGGGACGAGTGGCCGGGTCGATGGTCAGGGAGTGATAGCGGGTCGCCGTGAACGGCGAGCCGAGCCCGTCCAGGACGCCGCTGCCGTCGTGGTGGATCCGCGAGGTCTTGCCGTGCAGAAGCTCGGGCGCGCGACCGACGGTGGCGCCGAGGACGACACCCAACGCCTGGTGGCCCAGGCATACCCCGAGCATCGGCTGGTCACGCTCGGCGCACGCCTCGATCATCGTCATGCTCACCCCCGCCTCCTGCGGCGTGCCCGGGCCTGGTGACACGAGAACGCCGTCGAAGTCGGCGCCGTCGGCGGGTGACACGGCGTCGTTGCGGACCACCTCGCACACCGCCCCGAGCTGCTGGAGGTATCCGACGATCGTGAAGACAAAGCTGTCGTAGTTGTCGACGACGAGGATGCGCGTGCCGGTCATCGGCTGGCTGTCCTGGGCTGGGTCCTGGGCTGGGTCCTGGGCTGGGTCATGGGCTGGGTCACGGGCTGGGTCACGGGCTGGGTCACGGTGTGGGTCACGGTGTGGGTCATGGGATGGGTCACGGTGTGGGGGTTCCCGTCGAGGGTTCGATGGTGACGTCCTCAAAGGGTAGGTGCGGTGCGATCGCCGGGAACACCCAGGCGAACAGGACGGACACGACGACGGCCGCGATCACGACCAGCTGGAGGATGCGGACGAGGCGGCTTCCCGGGAGCAGGCGCCAGAGGGCGGCATACATCGGCGGTGCTCCTCAGCTCTGCGGGGCGGGGTCGGCGAGCAGTCCGTCGGGCAGGCCCTGCGCGCGCGGGATGGTCTGTTCGAGGTGAGAGAAGACGATGTAGCGGTTCGTCGAGCCATAGCGAGGGTCGCAGGAGGTCAGTGTGAACCAGGCCTGCGTCGGGGTGGCTCCGGGCTGCGTGGGGACCGGGGCGAGCACGTCGACGGTCGTCGGTGGGACGATCTCGCTGCGCACCGCCCGGTAGACATACCAGCCGTCACGGGTCTCGAGGACCATGACGTCCCCCGGTTTGATCGCGTCGATGTCGATGAGCGGGTTCCCGTGGCCGGCCCGGTGGCCGGCGATCGCGACGTTCCCGACCTCACCGGGCAGCTGGGTCTGCGTGTAGTGCCCGAGCCCCTTGGCCAGCACGTCGAGGCCGACGCCCTGCAGGACCGGTTTGGCCCACGTGGGTCCGCCGAGGCGGGGAATGCGCAGGATGGCGAAAACGCTGCCGTCGGCGAGGTCCGCCGGTGTCAGCGGCGCCGGCGGTGACGTCGTGGGAGATCCGCTTCCGCCCGGGTGCGGCGCGTCGAACTGCTGCTCGAGGCCCGAGACGATGCCCGCCTGGTTGTGCGACTCCACAACGCCCACAAAACCGAGCTGCCAGACCACGAACAGCAGGAGCACGACCCCAAGGGTGATCGAGAGCTCGCCGACGACGCCGACCGTCGCCCGGAACCTGCTCACCGGCAGCTCACCGGCACCTCACAGGCACCTCACCGAGACCTCACTGGCCGCGCACTGCGTCGAGCGAGACCGGGCCGGTGTATGCCGGGAGCTCGGCGGAGCCCTTCGCCGTGACGTCCCAGCCGAGACCGACGGCGTCGACCCACTCGCGGTAGATCTTCACTTGCGGGTCGGCCTCGAGCGCAGCACGCATCCGGTCGGGGTCGCCGATGGCGGTGACCACGTAGGGCGGCGAGTAGACCCGGCCCTCGAGCAGCAGGGTGTTGCCGACGCACTGGACGGCGGTGGTGGCGATGATCCGCTGGTCCTGGATCATCATCGCCTCCGCACCGCCAACCCAGAGCGCATTGACGACGCCTTGGACATCCTGCTGGTGCACCACGATGTCGTCCGGCCCGTAGGGCTTCGGGAGCGAGGCGGCATCGCGATGGGCGTCGTCGAGCGAGACCTGCAGCGTGGCGCCGCGCACGGCCGTCGTGCCCACACCGGGAGCGAGCCCAGCCATCCGTGCGGTGATGTCGGCCAGGGACGCGTTGCCCGGTGCGGCGGCTGCGTTGAGGGCGTCGACCTGTGACTGCAACGCGCTCACCTGTTCGGCCTTGCTGGCCACGTCGCGGCTGGCGGCGGTGACCAGGCTCGGCAGGTCCCGTCCAGCGGTGCGCAGGTCGGTCCCCTGGGCGGTGGTGAAGCTGGTTGCGAAGAGCGCGCCTGCCAGCGCGGCGGCCACCGGCACGACGAGCGCCCACGTCGTGGGGAGCCGCCGCGGGCGGCGGGGCTCCTCCTGTCGGGCTGGGGTCGGTCCGCCGCGCGAGGTGGCTGAGGTCGCTGAGGTCGCTGAGGTGGCTGAACTTGCCGAGGTCGCTGAGGTCGCTGAGGTGGCTGACGACGTTGGCGTCGCTGATGGGCTGCTGGTGGGTGGCACAGGTTTCCGCTCCTCGGCGTGGCAGGAACTACGCTAGGCCACCAACAGTTCCCATGGATCCACCCTCGCAAGGAGTCACCCGGTGCCCGAGTCCAAAGGCCGCGACAAGCGGGCGAGCTACACCCCGCCCGTCAAGCCCAAGGCGCCGGCGCCCAACCCCGAGTGGTGGGTGCCGGTCTTCGTGACCCTGCTCCTGCTGGGTCTGGCCTGGATCGTCGTGTTCTACATCACCCAGGGCGCCTGGCCGATCGGCAAGTTCGGATACGGCAACCTGGTCATCGGCTTCGCCCTGCTGCTCAGCGGGTTCGGCATGGCGATGCGATGGCGCTGAGGTTATCCACAGGGTTGTCCCCAGCATGGGGACAAATAACACCTGTGTAAGTCCCGCGAGCAAACGGGAGCCAGGTCAGCGCAGCACCGGAGGCACGGCGGAGTACTTGACCGCCATCGCCGCCACCACCACGGCGAGCACCCCGAGCAGGCCGGCAAGCGCATACCGGCGCAGGTGCTCCTTGTTCAGCAGCGCGATCACCCCAGCGCACGCCAACCCGGTCACGAAGCCGCCCACGTGCGCCTGCCAGGCGATGCCCGGGACGACAAACCCCAGGACGGCGTTGAGCAGGATCGTGATCCCGATGCCCGCGGTCGTCCGGCCGAGGTGCCGGTTCAGCACGAGCAGCGCCCCGAACAACCCGAACACCGCACCGGACGCCCCCACGACGGCGGTGAACCAGGACTGGTACTCGTTCTGGGCCGCGGTGATGCTGACCAGGCTGGTCGGTGCGGCGGCGATGAGGACCACCCCGGCCGATCCGCCGATGGCGCTGACGAGGTAGAGCACGACGAACCGGGTCCGCCCGAGCAACCCTTCGAGGTAGGGCCCGATCTGCCAGAGGCAGAGCATGTTGAACGCGATGTGCAGGTAGTTGCTCGGGCTGTGCAGGAAGGCGGCCGTCAGCATCCGCCAGGGTTCGCTCCATCCCACGACCGGGGCGAACGCGAGCTGGTTGGTCAGGGCCGGACGGACCAGCTGCCCGAGAAACAGCACAACGCAGATGGCGATGATGACCTTCGAGGCCCAGCCCGGGTCGCTCGCCCGCCCACCGAACACCGTGACGGTGGGACGCACAGACCGGGCCTGCTCGCGGACGCAGTCGACGCACTGCACTCCGACCGCCGCCGGACGCTGGCACTCCGGGCATACGGGCCGGTGACAGCGCTGGCAGCGCACATGGGACTCGCGGTCGGGGTGCCGTGGGCAGACGGGCACGTCGACCGGTGCCTGGTATGTGTGGTGCTCGCTCATCGTGCCTGTCGAACGTGCCTGCGATGCCCGGTGGTTCCGGGTGTCAGGCGTTCTCGTCGAAGCTGATGCTCTCGATGACGACGTCCTCGCGCGGCTTGTCGGACCGGTCGGTGTCGACCCGGGCGATCACGTCGACGACCTCGCGACTCGGCCCGTCGGCGACCTCGCCGAAGATCGTGTGCTTGCCGTTGAGATGGGGGGTCGCCCCGACGGTGATGAAGAACTGTGAACCGTTGGTGCCCTTGCCCATCCGCTTGCCGGAGTTGGCCATCGCCAGCAGGTAGGGCTTGCTGAAGGTCTTGTCGGGGTGGATCTCGTCGTCGAAGGTGTATCCAGGACCGCCGAAACCCTTGCCCAGCGGGTCACCACCCTGGATCATGAACCCGCTGATGATCCGGTGGAAGATCAACCCGTCGAAGAACGGCGTGGGGTTGGTGCGGCCCGCGTCGTCCTTGTAGTCCTTCTCTCCCTTGGCCAGCCCGACGAAGCTCTCGACGGTCTTGGGGGCCTCGTCGGCGAAGAGGGTGACGGCGATGTCGCCGAGGTTCGTGTGCAGGATTGCCTTCATGCCGTCATCCTCCCATGAGCTCCCGACACGCCCGTTGACGCTCCAGTCCCTCCCACCTGCGAGGCAGTGGGTGTGCCGCGTGCTGAAACAGGGCAGGATGGGACCGAGGCAATGCCGTTTCCATGCACACCAGGGCCCGCAAGGGCGCACCCGAGAGCAGCCTGCAGGAGGAACTGTGTTCGGTAGGAAGAAGGACCCCTCGTACGCGGACTATGTGGACGCCGTACGCGATCGGACGGACGCCGCCACGAGTCGTAGCGCCGACCTCGCCTCGACCTACGGGCCAGTCGTCCGCGAACGAGCCCAGGATGCGGCGCACGCGGCGGCCGAGGCGGCCCGCACCTACGCTCCGGTGGCCCGGGAGCGGGCGGGGGCAGCCGTCGAATGGTCGAAGCCACGCCTCGAGGAGGCCTACGGGGCCGCCAGCGAACGACTGCAGCCGGTCGTCGAGACGGCCGTCGAGCGAGCCAGGCCCTACGTCGACAAGGCGCTCGACGTCGCCGCACCCAAGGTCCAGGATGCCGTCGAGGGCTTGTCCCCCAAGGTGGACGCGGCCCACGACACCCTCGTCGACGACTGGCTTCCCAAGCTGTCGACGGCCCTCGCCAGCGTCGTCGCGGCGGCTCACACCGCCAAGGACCAGGCCGTCAGCGCCGCGGACCAGGTCGTGGCCGCGAAGGACCAGACCGTGGACGTCTCCAACCGGACCGCCGACGTCGTAACGTCGAAGGCCGGCGGCAAGGGCAGGCTGCTGATCGGCCTCGGCATCGTCGCCGCGATCGGTGCCGTCGTGGTCGTGCTCGCGAACCGCAAACCCAAGGAGGACCCCTGGGCGACGCCGTCGAGCACCTACACGCCCCCGGCATCGTCTCGCGCGTCGACGGGTTCGACGTTCAGTGACCGGGTCTCATCCGCCAAGGGTGGTGTCGCCAGCGCCGCAAGCACGGCGGCCGACAAGGCCTCCGGCCTGGCTGACAAGGCCAAGGAGTCGGTCAGCGAGGCGACGCACGCCCTGAGCACCAAGGCCGGTGACATCACCCACGACGTGACCGAGTCGGCCGGCGACGCCAAGGACTCGACCGCCGCCGCTGCGAGTGACGCGGCGGCCTCGGTCAAGACCAAGGCCAACGACGTGGCCGACTCCGCCAAGGACACCGGTTCCGACACGGTCGACGTGCTCGGCGAGGTCGCGGACCAGGCGAGCGACACCGCCGGGGATGTCGCCGACGACGTCGCCGGTGCTGCCGGCGACGTCAAGGACGATGTCGCCAAGGGCTCCCGCCGAGCCCGCGCGAAGGTCGAGGACGCGACCGACGGGAGCTAGCCGCCGGCATCACGCCACATCCGGGAACGCCCGTCGACCACTGGGTCGGCGGGCGTTCCCGCGTTTCGTAAAGTTTTGGCTCGGCGACCGTTTGGCATGGTGCAAACTCACATCTTGTCTTAAGGTCCCTCACATTGTGTTGTGATTCGGATCCGGTCCCGACGTCTCCGGAGACAGCCAGTGGTGGTCGACCAGGAGGCTATTTTGCGTAGAACAACGGCGGGACTCCTCGCCCTGGCGCTCGCGTCAGGCATCGGAGTGAGCCTCTCGACGGCGGCGTATGCGGCCCCGCCGGCCGATGCCGGACCGGGTGGCGCAGCAGCGACGGGTGTGGGGCCGGACGAGCTCCCCAACCCACTGGAGGACAAGCGGCGCGAGCTACGCTCCCAAGCGATCACCTCGGTGATCAACGGCACGGCGACGCCCCAGACGATCAACGGCAGCAAGGTCGTCAAGGTCGGGCAGTCCGCGGAGAGCAAGACGACGGCGACGGGCAAGGGCAAGCCGGCGGCCAAGCCGGCGGCCAAGCCGGCGGCCAAGAAGAAGGACCAGTACGTCGAGGTGGCCCGGGAAAAGAGCGACAAGATCTTTGTCATCCTGGCCGAGTTCGGCAACCAGCGTGACCCGCGCTATCCGGACCAGGACACCAACGCCTCGATCCCCGGCCCCACCCGTTTCGACGGCCCGCTGCACAACCAGATCGACGAGCCCAACCGGGCGGTGGACAACGCAACGGTCTGGCAGGCCGACTACAACCGTCAGCACTACCAGGACCTCTACTTCGGCAAGGGCGCCGGTGCCGAGTCGGTGCGCACGTACTACGAGAAGCAGTCCTCCGGGCGCTACAGCGTCAACGGTGAGGTCAGCGACTGGGTCAAGGTCCCCTACAACGAGGCTCGCTATGGCCGCAGCAACGGCTACCCCTGCGCGTCACAAGTCTGCAGCAACACCTGGGCGCTGGTCCAGGACGCCGTCAACCAGTGGACGCTGGACCAGAAGGCGGCCGGACGCTCGGACGCCCAGATCGTTGCCGACCTCAAGTCCTACGACCAGTGGGACCGTTACGATTACGACGGCGACGGCAACTTCAACGAACCGGACGGTTATCTCGACCACTTCCAGATCGTGCACGCCGGTGGCGACCAGGCCGACGGAGACCCATACCAGGGTGAGGACGCCATCTGGTCGCACCGTTGGTACGCCTATGGGACCGGGGGCACCGACCACACCGGCCCGGCCACCAACCCGAGGGGTGGCGCGCAGATCGGCACCACCGGGCTGTGGGTCGGCGACTACACGATCCAGCCGGAGAACGGCGGCCTGTCGGTCTTCACGCACGAGTTTGGTCATGACCTTGGTCTGCCTGACTCCTACGACACCTCCGGTCTCGGCGACAACAACAACGAGTACTGGACCCTGATGGCCCAGAGCCGCCTCAACGCCGCCGGTGAGCCGCTCGGCACCCGCCCCGGCGACATCGGCCAATGGGAGAAGCTGCAGCTCGGCTGGCTCGACTACGAGACCGTCGTGGCCGGACAGCAGAAGTCGTTGACCCTCGGCCCGGCCGAGTACAACAGCGCCAACCCCCAGGGCGTCGTGGTCGTGCTGCCCAAAAAGGCCATCGTGACCGACAACGGGGCACCTGCCGAGGGCACCAAACAGTGGTGGTCCGGCAGCGGCGACAACCTCGACTCCAGCCTGACCCGGGGCATCAACCTCACCGGCAAGGCCACTGCGTCGATGAGCTTCAAGGGTCGCTGGGACGTCGAGACGGACTACGACTACGTCTACCTCGAGGCTTCCCTCGACGGCGGTACCACCTGGGCTGCGTTGAACGGCACCGTGAACGGCCAGCCGTTCGGGGTCGACTCGGCGGGACGCCCCGCTCTGTTCGGCACCCAGGCCACCTGGGCCGACGTCGTCGTCCCGATGGACGTCGCGGCGGGCCAGGTCGTCACGTTCCGGTTCCACTACCTCACCGACGGTGGCGCGGCCGGCAACGACGGCGCGGTGCCGAACGGCTTCTTCGCGGACGCCATCTCGGTGACGGCGGACGGCGCGGCGGTGTTCACCGATGGCGCCGAGGCCGGCAACAACGGATGGACCCCGGCGGGTGGTTTCTCGATCATCGGTGCCAGCACGACGGCACTGTTCGACAACTACTACATCGCCACTAACCGCACGTACACCAGCTTCGACAAGTACCTGAAGACCGGGCCCTACAACTTCGGGTTCCCGAGCAAGCCGCGCTTCGTTGAGCACTACGCCTATCAGACCGGCCTGCTGGTCTCGTACTGGGACACCTCGCAGGGTGACAACAACACCAACGTCCACCCTGGCCAGGGCCTGAGCATGATCATCGACTCGCACCCGCAGACGATGTACAACCTGTGCGGCACCGCCTGGCGTTCGCGCATCCAGATGTACGACGCGCCGTTCGGGCTGCACAAGATGGACTCGATGACGCTGCACTGCAACCCGGGCGAGCGAGCCAGCCTGGTCCGGGGGCAGTCGGCCCAGCCGCTCTTCGACGACACGAAGACCTTCTGGTATGCCGACCAGCCGAACCATGGGGTCAAGCTCCCCGCGGCTGGAGTCAAGATCCGGGTCGTCGACGAGATGGGGACGTCGGTGAAGGTTCGCGTCTCCTGACGCGACCCGCACCAGCGTCACCAGTCGCAGATGCAGTGGGTGCAGTGGGTGCAGTGGGTCGGGAGGGTTGCCTCCCGACCCGCTGTGCTGTGCACCCCACCGTTGCCAGGTCCGGACGCGTGGTGACGGTATGCCGTTGATGGGGATGGGGTCCGTGCCCCCGCGCGCCGCCAGCGCCGGCCGTGCCGGCCGCACCGGGGGGTTGGCGCTCGGGTTCGGGCTCGGGTTCGTGCTCGTGCTCGTGCTCGTGCTCGGGGGGTGCGGGAGCGCGCAGCCGACGTCAGGCGTTACCCGTTCTCAGACAGCCACGACCACCGCACCCACCAGCGCACCGACGCCCGCACCGACGACTGGAGGATCTGTGACCACCAGCGACCCGACCCGCCCCGCCACGACACGACCCTTGAGCTCGCTCCCGCCGCCCACCATGACACGGCCAACGGCGCCGCCGATCTCACCGAGCGACAACCTCACCCCGCAGACCCTGGTCGGGGCAGCGGCCCGCCGCACCGTCGGGTGCGTCGTCCTCACGACGGACGTGGGCGCATACGAGCTGGTTGGGGACCTGGCCGTCGACGCGCTCGCCCATCTACGGGTCAAGGTCACCGGTATGCCGCACCCCGAGCGACGCGGGTCCTGCGACTTGGCGGTCGTCGAGGTGACGTCCGTCTCGGCCATGCCTTGAGCCCGGACCTGTCGCTGCGCGGACCCGACGTCTGAGCGCCCTCGCCCACCGGTCTCTCGACCGGACTCACGTTCTCCCCGGTTTCTCGACCGGACTCAGGTTCTCCCCGGTTCCAGTCGCGATCTGTCGCGTGAAACCGACGAGGTCGTGAGTCTGGTGCGCAAAGGCCTGAGCTCGGTCGACACCTTGACCTGGACGGGCCTGGAGTATTTTGTGACCACCTCCGTGGTGATCTGTTCGATCCGGGAGTCAAGGAGGTCGCCGTGCACGACGAGGTCGACGAAGATCTGGGGATGCTGCAGCATCTGGGCACAGAGGCCGCCGATCCGCGCTTCTCCCAGATCGACCAGATGAGCGTCGCCGAGCTCGCGTCGACCATGAACGCCGCCGACACCGAGGTGCCCGAGGCGGTCCGCCGGGCGCTGAGTCAGCTCGTTCCCGCTGTCGAGGCGTGTGTCCTGCGGATGGAACGGGGCGGCCGGCTCGTCTACGTCGGCGCGGGGACGCCCGGGCGGATCGGGGTGCTGGACGCCTCCGAGAGCCCGCCGACCTTCGGGATCCGGCCCGGGCAGGTGACAGCGATCATGGCAGGCGGTCGCGATGCGTTGATCTTCCCGCAGGAGGGGGCTGAGGACGACGTCGGTGCTGGGGCGGCCGCGATGGACAGCGCCGAGGTCGGACCTGTGGACACGGTCGTGGGGATCGCCTCCAGTGGACGAACTCCATACGTAGTGGCCGCTGTTCGTCGCGCTCGCAGACGCGGCGCCCTCACCGTCGGCCTGGCCTGCAACCAGGACACCCCGCTCGCGCGAGAGAGCGAACACCCCGTCGAGGTGCTCGTCGGACCGGAGGTCATCAGCGGGTCGACGCGTCTCAAGGCCGGGACCGCCCAGAAGCTGGTGCTCAACATGTTCTCCACCATCGTCATGGTTCGCCTGGGCAAGACGTACGGCAACCTCATGGTCGACTTGCGGGCGAGCAACGACAAGCTGCGTGAACGAGCCATCAGCATCGTCTGCAGCATCACCCGTGAGCCTCGGTCGACCGCCCAGGCTGCTCTTGAGGCAACCGAGTACGTCGTCAAGCCGGCGGTTGTCCTCCTCGTGGCCGGCGTCTCTCCGATCGAGGCGCAGGCCCGACTCGACCGGGCCGATGGCCGCCTTCGCACAGCCCTGGAGGACATCTGACGTTCGCGACCGGCTGACCCGACCCGCGGTGGAGCCCCTCGCTCCGTCCCGGACGAGGGGTCCGGTGTCCCCGCTCTAGAGCGTGCCGACCACACCGGCCTTGGTGAGCAGGTCGGTGATGAGGAAGGTGCCGTTGCTCCCGTAGGTCGGGATCCATTCCGGATCCTGCGTGAGGTAGCTCTGGCTGTCACCCTCGATGAGGCCGATGATGACCTCCCCGACGATCCGGCCGCCGACCGGCCCGAGGTGCTCGCCGGCAGCGGTGACCTGGGCCTCTCTCAGGACGTAGAACCAGAGCGGGGTCCGCTCGTCGAGGTGGTCCCTCGACACGGCGGCGAGGTCAGCGAGATCGGCCGGGGCGAGGACGGGCAGCTTCATCGCCTTGGCGACGGACTGGCCCGACGGCACACCCATGGTGAGGTTGCGCAGGAGGTTGCGGATGGCGAGCGAGTCTGGCGTGCCGGTGGCCTGACCCATCAGGTGGAACAAGATGCTCGACAGAGTGGTGTCGATCTTCTTGTTCGGCTTGACCCGTCCGTCACCGAAGTCGAAGAACGTCTGCCAGTCGATGAACCGCCGCGGGGCCCGGCAGCCGCCGCGAAGGTCGTCGGGGTCGTCGGGGTTGGGGTCGCCGGGCTTGAAGACGAGTCCGAAGAACTCCTGCGCCGCATCCGTGGCGCTGGTGCCGAAGTTCGCGCGGTAGCTCGGGCGCACCTGCGAATGCCCGAACCGGTATGCAGCGACAGAGAACTCGACGGGAACGTACGGGTCGTTGCGCCAGGTGTAGAACTTGCGGCCATCGGTGACGATGCTGTTCGTCGTGTCCATCCCGATCGTGCGCGGCAGGAACTCGTGGACGATCATCCATTGGTAGTGCCAACGCACGATCCGCTGTGCCTCGGCGAAGATCTCTTCCGGCGTGTATGCCCCGCCGAGCTCGGCCTTGACGTCTGCCACGACCGCGTTGTGGAACTTGAGCATCCCGACGTGCAGCTGCGAAACCATGAGGTTCTCGTCGTTGCGCGGGTCCCCGATGACGGCCACCTTCTGCGAGTTGCGCGGAAGGTCGTAGCGCGGCTGACCGTCTACCGTCTTGGCGGCGGAGCCGGGGATCTCCTCGACGAGCATCGTCGTCCGACCGCCGTCGACGCTCTGGTCGTAGAGGGCAGGACTGGCCCCGGGGCCGCTGCCGTAGAGGTTGTCCAGATCGAGGGCGGGGATCCGGAAGTTGCGGATCGACTCTGGATCCTGGCGCCGGGCGAGGCTCGACGTCGGATCGAACGTCATGTCGTGGTCGAGGAACTGCCCGAGGAAGGTGAACCCTGCCGAGAGCGTGGGGTTGTTCGGGTTGTGCGCGCTCTTGGTCGGGTCGGTGATGAGGGTGATCGGGTCGGACAGGTCGTCCTGGGCATCCATGATGCCGCCCGGCTTGCCGATCTCGACGAGGGCGTCGCGGATGCTCGGCGTATCCGCCGAGAAGGCGGGGAGGGTCGGGAACATCCGCCCGAACCGGCCCTGCTCGTAGAAGGTGGATGACGGGGTCGTGACTCCGTTGTCAGCGTTTCCATGGCTCATGGCGATAGAGAGACCCACGGAGGCCCAGCGGATACATCGAGCAGGCCAGGCGGTGTGACCAGTGGACGAGTGGGGAGGCGAGCCCTACAGGCCTGATGTTGGCGGACCCCTCAGGCGCTTTTCGCCCGTTACTGTCGCGCTAGCCTCACTTGCCCAGCAAGCAGGGTAACGAGGCTTGCCGGGGTCGGGTCCTGCCGTCCGTCGTTGCCGGGCACTTGTCGCGACCCCTGCATTTGATGATCGTCGCGCAGTCCACCCGATTTGCTGGCCTCAGGAATTGCTCGTCCTACTGAGCGGGCTGGCTGAACCCTCCCCTGCGTCGACCACACCTGGCAAGCTGCCTCGAGTGAGCGACGGGGGAGACAGCCTTCTCGAGGGGCTATACGAGAGTCTGATCACGCGCGCCCTAGACGAGCGCCTCGCGGGTCTCTCGAACCTCGACGTTCAACGGGGAGTGATCGACGAGGCCGACGAGCCGGACGTGCTGGCGAGGCACGTCCGAGATGTCACCCTGCGAGCCCTGCGCCAAGAGAGGGACGCGGGGCGTCGGCTGGCTCTGGTTAATCGACTGGTAGGGGACCTGGGGGCTTCTGACGATTCACTCACCTCGGCGGGTCAACTCCTGGCTGTTGCGATGCCGGCCGTGCCCGGCAGCGTGGTTCGCAGACCTTATGAGCGGCCGTCGACGCCACTCTCAGATGCCGCGCTCCTGACAAACGCGCCCGGTGAGCCAGGGGTCGGCCACGAGATTCGAGCCGAACTGGCGAGCGCCAACCGTGTCGACGTCATCATGGCGTTCGTCAAGTGGCACGGTCTGCGTCTGTTCGAAGACCAGTTCAGAGCGTTGCGAGAGCGTGGCCTCCCCTTTCGTCTGATCACCACGACCTACATGGGGGCTACCGAGCGGGCCGCCCTCGATCGGCTGGTCAGGGACTTTGGGGCTCAGGTCAAAGTCCAGTACGACGCACAACGGACACGACTTCATGCGAAGGCCTGGCTCTTCCGGCGCAACACCGGCTTCGACACGGCATACGTCGGCTCCAGCAACCTCTCCCGCGCAGCAATGCTCGATGGCGTCGAGTGGAACGTGCGCCTGTCCTCTGTGTCCACGCCGCCCTTGCTACAGAAGTTCCTCGCGACATTTGATAGCTACTGGAACGACGTCACGTTCGAGAGTTACGACCCGGACGCCGACCGCGACAAGCTGGACGATGCACTGGCCGAAGCTTCCGGCAAGCGGATCAACGACCGGGTGACACTGACGCTCTCGGGCCTAGAGGTCCGCCCCTACCCATACCAACAGGAGATGCTCGACCAACTCGAGGTCGAGCGCATTGTTCACGGGCGTCACCGAAACCTCATCGTCGCGGCGACAGGCACGGGCAAGACCGTCGTCGCTGCCCTCGACTACCGCCGCTTGGCCGCCGACGCTCCGACGCTTCCGGGATTGCTCTTCGTCGCGCACCGGCGCGAGATCCTCCAGCAGTCCCTGCGCACCTATCGAGAGGTTCTTGGCGACGCGAATTTCGGTGAGCTCTACGTGGAGGGTCGTCGCCCTGAGCGGTGGGAGCATGTTTTCGCGTCGGTGCAGTCACTGTCTGCCTATGGCATCACCAACATCCCGGCAGACGCTTACCGAGTCGTCGTCATCGACGAATTCCACCACGCAGAGGCGATGACCTACCGTCGGATCCTCGACCACCTCAACCCGCGTGAGCTGCTTGGCTTGACGGCCACACCCGAACGCGGCGACGGCCTGGATGTGCGGTCCTTCTTCGGTGGTCGCACTGCCGCCGAACTTCGCCTGTGGGATGCCCTCAAGGCAGACCTGCTCACACCGTTTCACTACTTCGCTGTCGCCGACGGGATAGACATGACCCGGGTGGACTGGAAGGCGGGGTCCTACGACGCGGGCGAGCTCTCCAATGTGTTCACTGGCAACGACGTTCGGGCCCGGATCGTTCTGAAGGCTATCCGTGACAAGGTCACCGATCTGACCGCGATGAAGGCGCTCGCGTTCTGTGTGTCCCGGGACCATGCGCGATACATGACCCGGGTCTTCAACGATGCGGGGATCAAAGCCGCGACGGTGCTCGGCGACACGGCATCAGGTGATCGCGACACCGCGGTGAAGGATCTTCGCGAGGGCGCCCTACAGGTGGTGCTTACCGTTGACGTGTTCAACGAAGGAGTCGACGTACCGGCCATCAACACCGTGCTCTTCCTCCGGCCCACGGAGAGCTCCACCGTCTTTCTGCAACAGCTCGGACGAGGGCTGCGCCGGGCGCAGGACAAGGCGGTGCTCACGGCACTCGATTTTGTAGGCCACCACCGCAAGGAGTTCCGCTTCGACCAACGGTTCCGAGCCATGACGGGCAGCACCCGTGCTGCGCTCGAGCGCGATGTCGAGCAGGGCTTCCCGTTCCTTCCCGCTGGAACGCAGATCGTCCTTGACCGCCAGAGCCAGAAGCTCGTTCTCGACAACATCAAGAGTCAGGTCACCAAGCGCTGGCCCAACATCACGTCGGAGTTGCGGGCCCACCCCACGGACGACCTTGGTAGGTTCCTCGATGACTCCGGTGTGGAGTTGGCCGACGTGATCCGCGGGGATCGCTCCTGGGCTCGTCTTCGCCGGGAGGCCGGTCTCGCGGTGGCTGAAAAGGGTCCCCTCGAGATGCGCCTTCTGAAGCGGGTCCGCGCGCTCTGCCATGTCGACGACCGAGAGCGCGCGGACGCCTACCTGGCGTGGCTGCGCAATGATGCACCGAGCTACGAGAACGCCGATCCCGTCCTCCAGTCCCACGGGCGAATGCTGTTCTTCTCCCTGTGGCCGGATGGGGGTGGGTTTGCTTCTTACGGCACCGGGCTGAATTCCCTTCGGCATGAACCCGCTCTGCGCGAGGATCTCAGAGCCGTTGTTGAGCTGGGCGTGCACGGGGCTGAGCGCGTCACCAGCCGACTGCCCGGTGAGCTGGGAATGCGCCCACTGCGGGTCCACGCCCGTTACACACGGGAAGAGATCGTCTCGGCGCTGGACTACGTGTCAATCGGCGGCCGCAGGCCCAACAGCTTCCGTGAAGGCGTCCTCTTCTCACCCGCAGCGAACGCGGACGCCTTACTCGTGACGCTGCACAAGTCACAGGCAGACTACTCACCGACGACGATGTACCAGGACTACGCGATCAGCCCTGACCTGTTCCATTGGGAATCCCAGTCCGTGACCACGGTTGCCTCCAAGACCGGTCAGCGGTACCTCAACCACCGCAACACCGGCAGCCATGTTCTCCTCTTCACCCGCCCGCAGAAGGCCTCCGTTCTTGGAACCGGCGCCCCCTACCTGTTCCTCGGGAAGGCGGACTATGTCGAGCACCGCGGCGAGCGGCCGATCGCGATCACCTGGCACCTTGAGAACCCGATGCCGGCAGCCGACTACGCCGTGGCCAGCGTCGTGCTGTAGTCCCAGTTGGCTCTTGTCGTGCCGATGATTGTCGGCCGAGCCCACGAGGTCGCCGTCCGACAGTCGGCGCCGGGGAGGATCGACGGTCATGATGACGCTGTGCAGGCGAGGGTCTGCTCTCGAGCTGGAGTGGCAATCCTGCGTCTTGGTTCGCGGCGACAGCGAGGTCATCGATGGCACAGGTCGGGCGATCGATGTACGAACTGTCGTCCGGATGGCTCTCGAGTCGGGTCGGAACAACCCACCCTCGTGGCGGACACGGCGCGGTCGTCCCGCTCGAGGGTCCGGGTGAGGACCTCGCGTGGGCCGTAGTCGGCGGGCACTTCGACAGCAAATCCGTCACGGGCTGGCTCGCCATCCGAGAGGTACAAGTAGTTCTCGTGGCGCCCCGGGAGAGCGAGTGTCCTGCTCGCTGAACGCGAGGGCAATCTCCTGGCGAAGGGTAGCCTGGGGGAGGACGTCGACCTCGAGGGTGGCGAGGCACTGATCGCGTGGCGGGTCCAGCGCCTCAACCACCAGTTGCTCTGGCGACACACGAAGACTCCGTTCTTGCACGCGCCGATACCGCTGCCGCAGATAGCCTTTCAGGCCTGGGGACGGCACTGACCGAGGAAGCTCGGCGCCGGCGGACTGCCGGGGGAGATGTGGGGGAGACTGCGGCCTCGTGTTCACGGCGCGGCTCGGCGACGGGTTGAGCCACGCAACTTCTATCGCGACTTCACGTTGAGGGCCGCTTAGGCCGGCGTACCTGTCGTTGCCATCCGCTCAACTCGGGGACCTGCGCCCGCCTACTCGCCGCCCTCGACGTACATCCACGCGTCGCGATGTCCGTCTCCGTTCACAGCAGGATCTCGTTGACGATGGAGGCCTACTCCCACATCTCGTTAAGCTCAAACCGGGACGCCCTCAAAGCGCCTGGGGAGCGAGCCAACCAGCATTTGAGGTAGCGATCCTGAGGAGCTTCCCAGCTTCCACGACGCAGGTCCGGCTCAACCGCGTCTCTTCCCCTTGATCCTCTTGTACTGGTCGACAGCCTTGCGGGAGCTACGCCAGACACCGTCGGATCCTTGGACAGAGTCAAGCCGCCCACGTTGGGCCGCCTGCCGGAGGGCAGCGATGGTGAACTCCTCGTTGACCAAGGCTGCCAGCGGGACAAGCCGGGCCGGGCCGGCGAGATTTGGGACGATGAAGCGGTTGAGGTTGTCGTCCATGGCCCGGGCGAGGAGCTCCCCGAGCGGTCCGACGTCGTCCACGTCCGCCTTCTGCAGCGCCGTCAGGTACGAGGACCTCTGCTGCTTCAGCACGACGATCGGTGGGTATCCCAGGCGCACGAGGAGCAGGTTGAGGACGAGTCGGCCTGTTCGCCCGTTCCCGTCGATGAACGGGTGGATCCGCTCGAAGTGGTTGTGGATCTGGGCAAGCCTTTCCGGCAAGGGTGTTGGCTGGTCCGTCGCCGCCAAGCCGACGTGCTGGTCGTTCACGGCGTTGACCCACCCGCGCACATGGGCGTCGACCAACGGCCAGGCTGGAGGCGTCATTCCCCCGCCGAACGGATGGATGTCGTGTTCACGGAAGTTGCCGGGGCTCTCGCGGTCGGCTGCTTCGGGATGCGGCGCGACCTGCCATACCGGGTCCATGGCGACCTTATGGATGTGCCGGAGCTCCTGGGTGGAGATCAGACTTCCATCGTGCCAGTCACCAGGTTCGAGAGCCTGCGCGTACACCCACTGGGCCGCATCGCCGTACCCCTTGACTTCCATGTACTCCTTGAGGGGCTTGGCCCCAACGGCCCTGCCTCGCTCCAGCAACAGCTCGACCTCGCGCAGGACCAGGGTGTTGCCCTCGAGTGCTGTGGAATGGTGGGCCTCCAGATGCCAGATGTCTGACCAGATGGCCTCCGACTCCGTCGGCGACGGGAGGCCGCCCAGGCGATCGCGCAGCTCTGCCAGGGCTGCCTCCAGCCGGTCGTAGATGGTTGCACGCGAGGGCCGTCCGCGAGGCATGACCTCTCCAGTTAATAAGGGGTCTGGCTAGCCAATTGATCTTATCAACATCAGTTGATCACCCTCGGCCCAAACCAAAGGATCTGATCAACCAGCGCGTACGCGCCGCAGGGGTCACCTCGCGCCGGGGCGCCAGGTGGCCCTCGGACATGGCGTGGAACGCCGCAGTCGTACTTTGCTGGGGTACGACACCCCGACTCCTCCCGACGCGGAAAGGGCCTCTGACGCGAAGATTCCCCTTCGTGTCAGAGCCGGCCGTGGGCTCAGGAGGCGTGGTCCAGGGTGACTGTGTAGCCCATGGCTTCGAGTTGTCCGATGGCGCGCTTCTTGGCCCGGTCGGGGTGTAGCCGGGTGAAGAACTCGGCGCCGGGGTCGTCGTAGAGGGTGCCGGTGGTGCCCATGTGCCAGATCGCGATGAGCATGGAGTGCTGGATCGCGACGTTGGCCTTCTGACGCGAAGATTCCCCTTCGTGTCAGAGCCGGCCGTGGGCTCAGGAGGCGTGGTCCAGGGTGACTGTGTAGCCCATGGCTTCGAGTTGTCCGATGGCGCGCTTCTTGGCCCGGTCGGGGTGTAGCCGGGTGAAGAACTCGGCGCCGGGGTCGTCGTAGAGGGTGCCGGTGGTGCCCATGTGCCAGATCGCGATGAGCATGGAGTGCTGGATCGCGACGTTGGCCTTCTGTGGTCCTCGCCGCGATGCGATGCGCCGGTATCGGGCGCCGAGGTAGGTGCCTGGGTTCTGTGCGCAGGCCATCGCGGCCGCGCCCAGCGCTCCCTGTAGGTAGGGGTTGCCGGGGCGGGTCTTGCTGGATTTCACCTTCCCCGCTGACTCGTTGTTCCCCGGTGTGGTCCCGGCCCATGATGCGAGGTGCTTGGCGGTAGGGAACCGGGTCATGTCGGCACCGGTCTCGGCGATCACGACGTCGGCGGTCAGGGTGCCGATCCCGGGGATGGTGGCGATCAGCTCGCGGAACCCCTGAAAGGGCTCCATCATCACCTCGATCCGCGCGGTGAGCTGATCGACTGCGTCGGTGTGCCGATCGATCAGGTCCAGGTGCACCCGGGCAAGGAACGCGTGGTGCTCGGTGAACCGGCCGGTTAGCGCCTCGGTCAGCGCCGGGATCTTGGACCGCAACCGGCGCTTGGCCAAGTCGGCCAGCGTGGCCGGGTCAGCCACCGCGGCCGGGTCGTTGCCGCCGGCGATCAACGCCTCCAGCATCAGCCGGCCAGACACGCCGAGGATGTCGGAGGCAACCGCCGAGAGGTTGATCCCGGCGTCCTCCAACAGCTTCTCCAGCCGTTGCGCTTCGCGTCCGCGTTCGCGGGTGATTGCGGTCCGGGCCCGGGTCAGGTCGCGTAGCTGCCGGATCGGTCCGGGTGGCACGAACGAGCCCCGCACCAGCCCGTGGGCGCCGAGCTGGGCCAGCCAGGTCGCGTCAGCGACATCGGTCTTGCGACCGGGCAGGTTCTTCACGTGCCGGGCGTTGACCAGCTGCACCTCGAACCCGGCGTCCTCGAGAAGGTAGTAGAACGGTTTCCAGTAGTCCCCGGTCGCCTCCATCACCGCGCAGGTCACTGCCTCGGCGACCAGGTGCTCACGCAATGCCAGGACCTGGTTGGTCATTGAGGACCAGGTCGTGACCGTCTCCACGGTTTTACGCCGGCCGGCGCCGGCGACCCGGACGCACACCTTGGCGTCCTTCTTCGATACATCGAGCCCGGCACACCGGGCGTGGATGACTTCCATGACACCAACCTCGCTGTCTTCCGCACGGACCACTTCGGTGTCCGTCGCGGGGAGGGCAGGGAGATTCGAAAGTCTGACGCTCGGGCTCGAAGGCACCAATCCACGGTTCCCGTGGAAGCCCTCCACCACCATGCTGACCTACAGGCTCACAGGCACCACAGAGCATTCGGGGTCGACCGCAACGAACCCCGCCAGCATCCGCCCGCCGCCGCCGCAACCGCAACCGCCGCAACCGCAGCGGCGCAGAATCTTCGCGCACCATGGTGCGCCTCGAAGACGGCGCCGCGTTGCTGACCTGGGGTGGAGCCAAGGGGACTCGAACCCCTAACCCCCTGCTTGCAAAGCAGGTGCGCTACCAATTGCGCCATGGCCCCTGGGGAGGTGACTCCCGGCGTACGAGCTCACTTCGGGGGCGTTGCCTTCGGTCCGCTCGTGGAGCGGACGTCGTCGGTGGCCTCGGCCCACAGCTCCTGCTCGGCTCGCTGGTCGCGGACCTTCTTCTGGATCGCGATCCCGCTGGCGACGGCGGCCGTGAGGACGAGCAGCTTCTTGAACAACGGGTCTCCTCGGGGTGGGACGAGATGGTGGTGGGCCCAGGAGGACTTGAACCTCCGACCTCTTCCTTATCAGGGAAGCGCTCTAACCGAGCTGAGCTATGGGCCCGTCAACACCGCGACAGGGCAGGTTACCCCAGAGCGATCCGGGCCCACAAAACGGCGGCGGGCCACGGACTTGGGGGGTCGTGCGCTCGTGAATCCGTGCGCAGGGCTCCCAAAAAAGCAGGCGGGGTCAGTCGTCCGTCAGGGTCATCTGGATGCCGCCGACGAGCGCGGAGCAGATGTTGTAGATGAACGCCCCGAGCGTCGCGATCGCAGTCATGAGGATGATGTCGATGACGCCGAGGACGATGCTGAGCGAGATGACGCGGCCGAACCCGATGTAGTTCATCAGGTTGAACGGCGTGGTCGTCGACGGCTGCACCTGGCGGATCAAGCCGTCGATGTCGGAGAAGACCCCCATCCCCGACAGGATCAGCCACAGGACCCCAGCCAGGACGACGCCCGCGATGCCAGCCGCGACAGAGAGCATGAACGAGATCTTCATGACCGACCACGGGTCCACCCGTGCCACGGCGAGCTTGACCCGGCGAGCGCTCGTGCGTGGGGGGCGCTGGCCCGGACGGGCTGCCGCCCCGGCACGCTGTGCGGGACGCTGCCCCGTGCGCGTACCGCCGCCACCGCGGCTTGCCTGACCACCCGGTATGCCCGGACCGGTCGTACCCGTCGGGGACGCTCCAGTCGGGGACGCTCCAGTCGGGGACACGGTGACCGGTGAGGTGGGGGAAGAGGCCGACGAGGGAGCCGGAGCCGTGTCGGGTCGGGGCGTCGAGGTGCCGGGCGCCGTGGTCGAGCTGGACGTTGCCGTCGGACCCGGACCCGACAAGGGCGTGGACGTGCCGCGGCTCGCGGATCCGCCTACGGCAGTCCCAGGGTGCCCTCCCTGAGGTGTCGTGCTCACTGCGTGCCTCCATCGGGCTCGTCGGTGGGGTCTCCGCCTTGCTGGGAAGAACCCGAGTCCCCATCGGTCTCGTCAGACGCTACGCCATCAACCCCAGAACCCCGGGTCACGTCACCGTCCCTTGAGACACCTTGTGACGGGTCTGTGACCTCAGAGCCGACCACGACGCCTGCGTCGAGCTCACCTGCGGAGCCGCCATCCTCGACCCCCAGCTCCGCAACCAACTCAGGAGCCTGACCCGGAACCAGTTCCGGAACCAGCTCGGCCTCGACGGCCCGTTCGACGTTGCGTGCCACGGCCACGATCGCGTCACCCTTGTCGGGCGCGGCGAACCGGACGCCCTGGGTGTTGCGCCCGGTCCGCCGGATCTCGTCCACGCGGGAGCGCACGATCTTGCCTTTCTCCATCACGACCATGACCTCGTCGTCATCCGCCACGGTCAAGGCCCCGACGAGGTCACCGCCACGGTCGGAGACCTGTGCGACCCGTACCCCCAACGTCGCCCGTCCCTTGACCGGGTAGTCAGAGGCCGGCGTCCGCTTCGCCAGGCCGTTCTCGAACACCACGAACAGGTCGGGGTCCTCCCCGGAGGCGACGACGGAGATCGAGAGCATCTCGTCTCCGTCGCGGAACCTCATACCGGTGACTCCCGAGGTCGCCCGACCCATCGGACGCAGCGCCTCGTCGTTCGCGTGGAACCGGACCGACTGGCCCTTGCGGGAGACCAGGATCAGGTCATCGGTCGCCGCGGCGAGACCGGCCCCGACGAGCTCGTCGCCATCACGCAGGTTGACGGCGATCAGGCCACCGGTGCGGGGCGAGTCGTACTCCGACAGCTTGGTCTTCTTCACCAGGCCGGCCCGGGTCGCGAGCACGAGGTAGGGCGAGGAAAGGTAGTTCTCGATCGCCATCACCTGGGCGATCTCCTCACCCGGCTGGAACGCCATCAGGTTGGCGACGTGCTGGCCCTTGGCGTCACGACCACCCTCGGGCAGCTCGTAGCCCTTGGCGCGGTAGACCCGGCCCAGGTTGGTGAAGAACAGCAGCCAGTGGTGGGTCGTCGTGGTGAAGAAGTGCTCGACGACGTCCTCGCCGCGCAGCTGCGCGCCTCGCACGCCCTTGCCGCCACGCCGCTGGGACCGGTACTGGTCCACCCGGGTGCGCTTGGCGTAGCCGCCGCGGGTGATGGTGACCACGACGTCCTCGACCGGGATCAGGTCCTCGTTGGACATGTCGCCCTCGGCGCGCTCGATGCTGGTCCGCCGCTCGTCACCGAACTTCGCCACGATCTCGCCGAGCTCGGTCGAGACGATCTCGCGCTGCCGCTCGGGCTTGGCGAGGATGTCGTTGAGGTCGTCGATCTTGGCCTGGAGCTCGTCGTGCTCCTCCATGATCTTCTGCCGCTCGAGGGCGGCCAGCCGGCGCAGCTGCATGTTGAGGATGGCGTTGGCCTGGACCTCGTCGATGACGAGCAGCTGGATCAGGCCGTCGCGGGCGTCCTCGACGGTGTCGGAGCGACGGATCAGTGCGATGACCTCGTCGAGCGCGTCGAGCGCCGCGAGGTAGCCGCGCAGGACGTGGATCCGCTCCTCCGCCTGGGTCAGGCGGAACTGGGTGCGGCGCTCGATGACGTCCATCTGGTGGTCGACCCAGTGCCGGATGAACCCGTCGAGCGGCAGCGTGCGCGGCACCTCGTCGACCAGGGCGAGCATGTTCGCCCCGAACGTCGTCTGGAGCTGCGTGTGCTTGTAGAGGTTGTTGAGGACGACCTTGGCGACCGCGTCACGCTTGAGCAGGATGACCAGGCGCTGACCGCTGCGGCCCGAGGTGTGGTCCTCGATATCGGCGATCCCCGACAGCTTGCCGTCCTTGACCAGCTCGGCGATCTTCTGGGCGAGCGCGTCGGGGTTGACCTGATACGGCAGCTCGGTGACCACCAGCGCCTGTCGGTTGCCGACCTCCTCGACGCTGACGACCGCGCGCATGATGATCGAACCGCGACCGGTGCGGTAGGCGTCCTCGATCCCCTGGCGGCCCATGATCAGCGCACCGGTCGGGAAGTCCGGGCCCTTGATGATCCCCAGCAGTGCCTCGAGCAGCTCCTCACGGCCCGCGTCGGGGTGTTTGAGATACCACTCGGCACCCTCGGCGACCTCGCGCAGGTTGTGCGGAGGGATCTGGGTGGCCATGCCGACGGCGATGCCGGCGGAGCCGTTGACGAGCAGGTTGGGGAACCGGGCCGGCAGGACGACCGGCTCCCGACTGCGCCCGTCGTAGTTGTCCTTGAAGTCGACGGTGTTCTGCTCGATGTCGCGCACCATCTCCATGGCGAGCGCGGCCATCCGGCACTCGGTGTAGCGCGGCGCCGCGGCGCCGTCGTTGCCACGCGAGCCGAAGTTGCCCTGGCCGTCGACGAGTGGGTAGCGCATCGACCAGTCCTGCACCAGCCGGACGAGGGCGTCGTAGATCGGTGAGTCGCCGTGCGGGTGGTAGTGGCCCATGACGTCGCCGACGACGCGCGCACACTTGTTGTATCCGCGGTCGGGACGGTATCCGCCGTCGTACATCGCGTAGATCACCCGGCGGTGCACCGGCTTGAGCCCGTCGCGCACGTCCGGCAGCGCGCGGCTGACGATGACCGCCATCGCGTAGTCGATGTAGGAGCGCTGCATCTCGGTGTTGAGGTCGACAGCCTCGATCCGGTCGTACGGGGGAGGTTCGGTCGGCCCGTCGGTCCCGTCGCCACCGGAATCCGAGTCGGGGCCGGTGCTCACGATGATGCCCTGAACGGCTGCGTCGTCGTTGGGGAGGTTCGTCGGCTCGTCAGGGCCGTCAGGCCCGTCAGTGCCGTCAGGCCCGTCAGTGGCGTCAGGGCCGTCAGTGGCGTCAGGGCCGTTGGTGGGTGGCTGGTCGCTCAACGTGGGAGTCCTTGTCTCTCAATGCTCTTCGGGTATGCCTGTCACTCACCGCGCATGCCGGGCGCGGCGCGCACCCGGCTGTAGGCATACCTAGATATCCAGGAACCGCACGTCCCGGGCGTTGCGCTGGATGAACCCGCGCCGGGACTCGACGTCCTCGCCCATGAGGATCGCGAAGATCTCGTCGGCAGCCGCCGCGTCCGCAAGCGTGACCTGCAGCAGGGTCCGGGTCTCGGGGTTCATCGTGGTGTCCCAGAGCTCCTCGTAGTTCATCTCGCCGAGGCCCTTGTAACGCTGCACCGCGTTGTCCTTGGGCAACCGCCAGCCCCGCTGCGACCTGCCGTCGACGATCATCGCGTCGCGCTCGCGGTCGGAGTAGGCGAACTCGTGCGGGGCGTTGCTCCACTTGAGCCGGTAGAGCGGCGGCTGTGCGAGGTAGACGTAACCCGCCTCGATGAGCGGCCGCATGAACCTAAAGACCAGGGTCAGCAGCAGAGTCCGGATGTGCATACCGTCGACGTCGGCGTCGGCCATCAGGACGATCTTGTGGTATCTGGCGCGGGCCAGGTCGAAGTCCTCACCGATGCCGGTGCCGAACGCGGTGATCAGGGCCTGGACCTCGTTGTTGGCGAGGATCTTGTCGATCCGGGCCTTCTCGACGTTGAGGATCTTGCCCCGGATCGGCAGGATCGCCTGGGTGCGCGGGTTGCGGCCGGACTTGGCCGAGCCGCCGGCCGAGTCGCCCTCGACGATGAAGATCTCGGCCTGGGCCGGGTCCTTGGTCTGGCAGTCGTAGAGCTTGCCGGGCAGGCCACCGGACTCCAACAGGCCCTTGCGCCGGGTCGACTCGCGCGCCTTGCGGGCCGCGATCCGCGCCATCGCGGCCTGGATCGCCTTGCCGACGATGTCCTTGCCCTCACGAGGGTGCGCCTCGAGCCAGTGCCCGAAGGAGTCGGTCATCGCGCGCTGGACGAACCCCTTGACCTCGGAGTTGCCGAGCTTGGTCTTGGTCTGGCCCTCGAACTGCGGCTCCCCCATCTTGACGGAGACCACGGCGACCAGACCCTCGCGGATGTCGTCGCCGGTGAGGTTCTCCTCCTTCTCCTTGATGAGGTTGCTCTTGCGCGCGAAGTCGTTGATGAGCTTGGTCATCGCCGCCCGGAAACCTTCCTCGTGGGTGCCGCCCTCGTGGGTGTTGATCGTGTTGGCGTAGGTGTGCACCGACTCGGAGTAGGCGTTGGTCCACTGCATCGCCAGCTCGAGGGCCAGCGACCGGTCGGTGTCCTCGACCTCGATCGAGATGATCTCGGGGTGGATGGGCTCGGACCGCTTGGACGTGACCAGGTGCTTGACGTAGTCGACGAGGCCGCCGTCATAGCGGTAGCTGACCTTCTTGGCCTTCCGCTTCGGTGCGCCCGCCGGCGAGGTATCGGCGCTGTCGGGTGCGTCCACCGTCTCGACGGCGACCTCGGCGTCAGCCTGGTCCAGGTCGATGTCGTCGGACCCCTCGGTCGCCTCGTCGCGCTCGTCGGTGAGAGTGATGGTCAGGCCCTTGTTGAGGAAGGCCATCTGCTGGAAGCGGGCTCGCAGCGTCTCGAAGTCGTAGTCGGTGGTCTCGAAGATCTCGGCGTTGGCCCAGAAGATCACCGTGGTGCCGGTCTCGTCCGGGTCTTCCAGCGCCGCACCACGGTGCAGCGGACCGCGCGGGACGCCGATGTCGAAGACCATCGAGTAGCGGTAACCCTTCTGACGCACCTCGATGTCCAGACGGCTCGACAGGGCGTTGACGACCGAGGAACCCACCCCGTGCAGGCCGCCGGAGACCTTGTACCCGCCCCCACCGAACTTCCCACCGGCGTGCAGCTGGGTCAGGACGAGCTCCACGGCACTGACGCTCTGGCCCGGACCGATGTCGGTGGGGATGCCGCGCCCGTTGTCGACGACCCGGACCGCGCCGTCGGGCAGGATCGTCACATCAATGGTGTCGGCGTACCCGGCCAGTGCCTCGTCGACCGAGTTGTCGACGATCTCGGTGACCAGGTGGTGCAAGCCCCGAGGTCCGGTGGACCCGATGTACATACCCGGTCGCTTGCGGACTGCCTCCAGGCCTTCGAGGACCTGGATGGCGGCAGCGTCATAGGTGGTGCCGTTCGGCTGGGGGCCGACGCCCGACGTGCTGGGGGTCTGCTCGGCCTCGGACACGATGGTTCCTCCTGGCTGTCGACCGGCACCAGCAGCGGCCCGGGTTGTGCGACGGGGCGATGCGGCGCCGTGGCGTGATGGCGTGATGGCGTGGTGACGTGATGACGTTGTGACGCGGTCATGACGAACGGCCCCGATGTGGGACAGAGCCCACGACGGATGGCCGCTGGTTGAGTTCTCATTCTACCCGTGCGCGCGAGCGGAAGTGGCCTCAGGAGGCTCCGAGAGGGCTGTTTCCCGCGAAATACCCCACTATGGGGTGTGGGGGATCGTGCCAAACCCTCGGCGGCGGCTGCTGCGAGGTTTCAGTGTGCCCGTCCGGCCGGCGAGCCCGGGGCGGTTGTCCACAACCCTGTCCCCACAAGCTGTGGATAACTCACGGTGCCAACGGCGACCCGGGCGACCCGCCGCCGGTCGCCACGGGCCGGTCGAGGTCGTTGGACCAGGCCGACCAGGACCCCGGGAAGAGCGCCGCCTCACGGCCGAGGACGGCCAGCGCGAGGACGTTGTGGGCGGCTGAGACCCCCGAACCGCAGTAGGCCGCTACCGGCCCCTGATAGGCCTGATAGGCCTGATCGGCCTGATCGGCCAGTCCGGCCAGATCGGCGAAGCGACGGTCCAGCTGGTCGTCTGGCAGCAGATATCCGTCGTCGGTGAACAGCGTCGCCGCCGACAGGTTGACCGCCCCGGGGATGTGACCGGCTCGGGGGTCGAGGGGCTCGTAGTCGCCGGTGAACCGGTTCGGTGCCCGGCAGTCCACCAGGATGCCGTGGTCGGGGAAGCGGGCAGCCTCGTCGGCGTCGATGCTCGGCAGCTGGCCAGTGTGGAGATCGATAAGTCCGGTGGACCGGCCCGGCGGTGGCGGTTCCGGTTGCCCGGCCTCGGTCGCCCTCGAGGCGGCCACCCAGGCGGGCAGACCGCCGTCGAGCACGCGCACCCGCATACCGGCCCAGCGCAGCACCCACCAGGCCCGGTCGGCGGCGAAGGATCCCGGGTCGTCGTACACCACGATGTCGTCGCCCGCGCCGATCCCGAGGGCGCGCAGCCCCGACGTCAGGGTGTCCGCGTCCGGCAGTGGGTGGCGCCCGTCACGCGGGTCACCGGTGTGACCGGTGAGGACCCGCTCCATGTCGAGGAACCGGGACCCGGGCAGGTGCTGGTCGAGGTATCCGCGCCACCCTGCGTCAGGCTCGTCGAACAGCCGCCAGCGCACATCGAGCAGGACCGGTGGGGAGGGCGTCTCGAGCTCGGCGGCGAGGGCGTCGACGGTGACGAGATGCTCGGCGCGGCTCACGGTTGTCGAGTCTACGAGGGCGCTGCGCCGTCAACCGTAGGTGTCCCGTGGTCCGCGGCCCGGAGCCCGCCACCGGCCCTTCGCCCAGGACGGCGCACTCGGCCCGGTCACGGTGATCTCGGTGACGGTACCCGCCCCCACCTCGTTCTCGAGCCGGCCGAGCAGCATGGACTCGAGCAGCCGCATCTGCGTGGCCCACGCCGTCGAGTCGGCTCGCAGCACGAGGATCCCGGACTCGAACGACACCGGCTGGACGTGCTCGGCGACGTCGGAGCCGACGATCTGTGCCCATCGGCCGATGACGGCACCGACCTTCACGTCGACCTCCCAGCCACGGTCGGACATCAACCGATCCAGCTGCGTCCCCAACAGGGCGGGATCCCGTCCGTCGGGAGCGCTGCCCGAGGGTGTTCCGGCGGGCCCCGGTGGGGTGCCCCGCCGCATCGGCCTCAACCCCGGCCGCAGCCCCTTGGCGCGCGCGGCCTTACGGGCCCGGGCCAGCGCCCGGGAGGCGGCTTCGGCCGCGTCGGGGACAGGCTGGGCCGCGTCGGGGACAGGTTCGGCCGGGCCGGGGACAGGCTGGGCCGGGCCGCTGCGCCGACCCGAATCCTCGTCAGGGGACACGGGCGACCTCACCCAGGGTGACGGCGTACGTGGTCCCGCTGGTCCGCAGCCCCTGCGGGACGTCCGCAGGGACGGCAGCCGTGATCAGCACCTGCTCGCAGTCGGCGACCAGCGCGGCGAGGCGCTCACGCCGGCCGGTGTCGAGCTCGGCGAACACGTCGTCGAGCACGAGCACCGGGTCCTCACCGAGGTCGGTGCGCAGCAGGCGGTATGCGGCGAGCCGCAGTCCCAGCGCGAAGGACCAGGACTCGCCGTGGCTGGCATACCCGCGGGCCGGCAGCTCACCGAGACCGAGCACCACGTCGTCGCGGTGCGGTCCGACCAGGGTCACCCCCCGCTCGACCTCCTGGTCGCGAACCTCGGCGAACGTCGCGTGCAGCTCGTCCCGCAGGTCGGCGATCTCGGGGACGTCACCCGCGGCGACCCGCGCCGCGGCATCGTCCCGCAGGCTGGCGCGATAGTGAGCCCGCGCATCGGACTGGCCGGCGCTGACCGCCTCATAGGCCGCGGCGAGGTAGGGGCGCAGGTCCCGCAGCAGGCGCAGGCGCGCATACAGCAGCTGTGACCCGACATCGGCGAGGTGCTCGTTCCACACCTCGAGGGTGTGCAGCGCCGACGCACGGGCGTCGGCCAACGGCTCGTCCGAGGCTGTGCCGACCTGCCGTGGTCGCCTCGCACCGCGGCGCAGCACGGGAGCGGCCGACTTCAACAGCGCGTTGCGCTGCTTGAGCACCTTGTCGTAGTCGGCACGCACCCCGGCCCAGCGGGGCTGGCGCTGCACCAGCAGGTCGTCCAAGAATGCCCGGCGCATCGACGGGTCGCCTTTGACGAGCGCCAGGTCCTCCGGGGCGAACAGCACGGTGCGCAGCGAGCCGAGGAGGTCGCGCGGCCGGGCCAGCGGGGACCTGTTGAGGCGGGCGCGGTTGGCGCGACCGGGGTTGAGCTCGAGCTCCAGCACCGTCTCCCGACCACCACGGTCCACGACGGCGCGGATGACCGCCTGCGCAGCCCCGTGTCGGACGAGCGGCAGGTCTGTGGCGACCCGGTGACTGGCCAAGGTGGCGAGGTAGCCGATCGCCTCGACGAGGTTGGTCTTGCCCTGCCCGTTCTGCCCGACCAGGGTGGTGATCCCCGGGCCCAGGGCGAGCTCGGCGGCGGGGTAGCTGCGGAAGTCGGTGACGCTCAGGTGCCGGACGTGCACGTCCGGCACCTGAGCGTGGACCGATCCGTCACGAGGTCGAGCCGGTGCCCGACGAAGGTCCGGCGCTGGCAGCCTTGCGCCCGTGGTGGACGGCCTTCTTGGCCGCCGGCTTCTTGGCGGACTCGGCCTGCTTGCCGAGCGTCGGGTCGGCGTCGCCGGCTCCGACCTTGGCGCGCAGCGTGTCGCCTTCTTCGACCGTCATGACCGGGTGACCGCCGAACTGTCCGCGCAGCGCCGCGACCATCTGCATGGTCGGGGAGATGGACTGCCGCGACGCGAACCGGGCAAAGAGCGACGCCGAGATGACCGGCATCGGGACGTCGTTCGCAATCGCCTCCTCGACCGTCCACTTGCCCTCACCGGAGTCCACCGTGTAGTCCGAGACCCCTTCGAGTGACGGCTTCTCCTCCAGCGCCGCGACCGCAAGGTCGAGCAGCCAGGAGCGGACGACCGTGCCACGGCTCCACGCCTTGAACGCCCCGGGGACGTCCGTGATGATGTCCTTCTTCTCGAGCAGCTCGTAGCCCTCGGCGTATGCCGCCATCAGGCCATATTCGATCCCGTTGTGCACCATCTTGGTGTAGTGCCCCGCGCCGACCTCCCCCGCGTGAACAAAGCCCTCGTCGCGGGGGCCTTCGGGACGCAGCGCGTCGAAGATGGGCATGGCGAGGTTGACCCACTTCTTGTCGCCACCGCACATCAGCCCGTAGCCGTTCTCCAGTCCCCAGATGCCGCCGGAGACACCGCAGTCGACGTAGCCGATGCCCTTGGGCTTGAGCATCTTGGCGTGCTCGAAGTCGTCCGTGAACCGCGAGTTGCCCCCGTCGATGATCAGGTCGCCCTTGTCGAGCAGGTCGGCCAGCTTGGCGATGGTGTCGCGGGTCGGCACGCCGGAGGGCACCATCACCCACACGACTCGTGGGGCATCGAGCTTCTTGACCAGGGCCGCGAGGGTGCGCACGTCGGCGACGTCCGGGTTGCGGTCAAACCCGACCACCTCGTGACCGGCATGGCGCAGGCGCTCGCGCATGTTGCCGCCCATCTTCCCGAGACCGATAAGACCGAGTTGCATGGCAGACCTTTCGACGGCGGTGCGGTGACGTGCGGCGTGCGGCGTGCGGGTCGAACAGGATGCTGGGTGCTGGTGAGCGAACTGCGGGGCCAGGCTACCGCCGCGCCTCAGCTGGCGAAACGGACCGGCATGAGGACATACCGATAAGTCGTGTCGGCATCGTCGTCGGCCGAGGCCTGACCGGTCAGCACGGCCGGCCGGCTCGGCTGGGTGAACGAGAGCCGCGCGTATGCCGCCCCGAGGGCTCCCAGCCCGTCGAGCAGGAAATGCGGGTTGAACGCGGTCTCGAGGCCAGGACCGGTGAGCACGGCCTCGACCGCCTCGGAGGCCTGGGCGTCGTCCCCGGTGCCGGCGTCGATGTCGAGCTGACCGTCGGTGAACCGCAGCCGCACGGGGGTGTTGCGCTCGGCCACCAGGGCGACCCGGCGGACCGCCTCGACGAAGGCCGATGTCTCGATCACCGCCACGGTGTCCACGCTGGTCGGGAAGATCGAGGTGACCTTGGGGTATTCGCCGTCCAGCAACCGGGTCGTCGTGCGGCGCTGCCCGGCTTCGAAGCCGATCAAGCCATCCCCGGACCCGCCGGACCCGCCGGACCCGCCGGTGCCGCCGAACGCCATGTCGATCGAACCGCTGGCGCCCAGGGCCTTGGCCGTGTCGGACAGGGTGCGGGCCGGGATCAGCGCGACGTGGCTCGATCCGGTGCCGGCTCCGCCGCCGTCGCCCGTGGGGCCGTTGGGCTGCCAGCTCAGCTCCCGGACGGCGAGGCGGTAGCGGTCGGTGGCAAGCAGGGTGATCTTGTCTCCCTCGATCTCCATCCGGACACCCGTGAGGATCGGCAGCGTGTCACCGCGGTCCGCGGCGATCGACACCTGCGCCACTGCCTGGGTGAACACGTCGCCCTGGATCGACCCGCTCGACTCGGGTGCCGCGGGCAGCGTGGGGTAGTCCTCGGCAGGCATACGCAGCAGGCTGAACCGGGACGACCCGCAGGTGACCTGGAGCTTGTTGCCCTCCAGCGCCACGTCGATCGGGCGGGCCGGCAGGTTGCGGGAGATGTCGGCCAGCAGCCGACCGAGCACGAGCACCGTGCCGGGCTCGGCGACGTCGGCGGGGACGGTCACCTTGGCCGACACCTCGTAGTCGAAGGCTGACAAGGTGAGGGTGCCTTCGGCGTCGGCCTGCAGCAGTACTCCGGCCAGCACCGGCACGGGGGGTCGTGCCGGGAGGCCGCGGGCCACCCACGTGACGGCGTCCGCGAGGACGTCGCGCTCGATCCTGAACTTCACCTGTCCGCCCTTCACTGGCCGGCGTTGCCGACCCCGTACGTCCACGTCTGCGTGGAGACCCACATCGTGGGAGTCCGAACCCTAGTGTCTCGAACCGGCGGCCACCACAAGGTGCGATCTCACAGCGTCTGGGTCGGCTCGCTCGAGTACGCGGGGCGATCCAGATCCTTCATCGGTCTCGTCGTCATCATCGGGTCTGTGGAACCGGGGGAAAACGTCTGTCCGTGCAGGTCAGGCGGCATCGCCGGGTGGGGACGCGCGGAGGATGCCGCTGTGGACAACCTCGCCACCTTGGGGACGAGCGGTGGCTGTCCCCACCTCTGGTTCCGGAATCCGGCAGTGCTGCACCGAGCGAGCCCGGTTGTCCACCGTGTTTCGTCGTTGTCCACAGGCCCTGTGGAGATCGGTGACGCGGGGCCGACAGGTCGATGCAGCCTGCCGGTTGGTCCCCAGCGCCGGTCCACAGACTTTTCCACAGGCAGTGGACAACGTGCCAGGATCAGGCGGTCGTCGGGCACCTGACCTGTGGACAACCGTGGGCACCCGGTGCGATCAGACCCGGCCCACCCGTGTCGGAGGGGGTCGGAGGGGGTCGGAGGGGGTCGGAGGGGGTCGGAGTCTGTAGAGGCTGTCGCAGTCTGTAGAGGCTGTCGGAGGCTATCGAGACTGCTGCTTGATCCGGTTCGTCAGCTCGGTGACCTGGTTGTAGATCGCGCGTCGCTCGGACATCAGCTCGCGGATCTTGCGGTCGGCATGCATCACCGTCGTGTGGTCTCGGCCACCGAAGTGTTGCCCGATCTTGGGCAGGGACAGCTCGGTGAGCTCGCGGCACAGGTACATCGCGATCTGCCGGGCGGTGACGAGCTGGCGCGAGCGGGAGCTGCTGCACAGGTCGTCCATGGTCAGCGCGTAGTAAGCCGCCGTCTGCGCCATGATCGTCGAGACGGTGATCTGGTTGGGCTGCTCACTGGGGATCAGGTCGCGCAGCACGATCTCGGCCAGGTCGAGGGTGACCGGCTGACGGTTGAGGCTCGCGAAGGCGGTGACCCGGATCAGCGCGCCCTCCAGCTCGCGGATGTTGGTGTTGATCTTGCTGGCGATGTACTCCAGCACGTCGTCCGGGGCGTTCATCCGCTCCAGCGTCGCCTTCTTGCGCAGGATGGCGATCCGGGTCTCGAGGTCGGGCAGCTGGACGTCGCAGATCAGGCCCCACTCGAACCGGGACCGCAGCCGCTCCTCGAACCCGGTCAGCTGTTTTGGCGGCAGGTCGGACGTGATGACGACCTGCTTGCTGGCGTTGTGCAGCGCGTTGAAGGTGTGAAAGAACTCCTCCTGCGTCTGGACCTTGCCGGCCAGGAACTGGATGTCGTCGATCAGCAGGACGTCGACGTCGCGGTAGACGCTCTGGAACCGTGCGGCCCGGTCGTCACGGATCGAGTTGATGAAGTCGTTGGTGAACTCCTCGGAGTTGACATAACGAACTCGTAGATGTGGCAACAGGGTTCGCGCGTAATACCCGATGGCATGCAGCAGGTGGGTCTTGCCCAGTCCGGAGTCGCCATAGATGAACAGCGGGTTGTATGCGCGCGCCGGGGCCTCGGCCACCGACAGGGCCGCCGCGTGCGCGAAGCGGTTGCTCGACCCGGCGACGAACGTGTCGAAGGTGTATTTGGGGTTGAGCCGGCTCTTGTCCGCCTCGCGTGCGGCAGGGCGCTGCTCGCCGACGCTACCGTTCCCCTGGCTGCTGGGGGTGCTGTGGTTGCTGAGGGTGTCCCGAGTGTCATGGGTGTCACGGGTGTGATGGTTACGGGGAATGCCGTTGGTGGTGGGAGCCCCGCCATTGTGTCCCCCGGCGCCCTGTTCGGAGCCAGGCGTGAACTCTGACCACCGCTCGTCCAGCCGTGGCGGCGGCCCGTGGTCCAGCACGGGAGGCGGGTAGTCCGCCTCGAGCGTGTCGTCGACCGAGACGGAGAGGGTCGCCACGTCGAGGCCGAGCTGGGCGCTGAGCGTCCGGCGTACCGGATCGCCGAGCTCGGTCTCGATGATGGTCTTCGTCAGGGGGTTGGGGGCCGCGATGATCGCGATGTTCTGCAGGATCCCCACGAGGCGCGACAGGCCCAAGAATGCGCGCTGCCTCTGAGGGATGCCGTTGTCGTCCAACGCGCGGATCGTGTCGAGCCAGATGCGGTGGTAGTCGACCTCACCCGTTGCCCCAGATGCCCCTGTCGATCCCGCTGCCCCCGTTGCCCCCGTCGACCCCGTTGCCCCAGTCGATCCCGTCGACCCAGCCTCACCATCGGTGTCGGTCATCTCCCTCGCTTCCGCCCAGCCATACGCAATGGAGAGCCATGATCGTCATGGTTGTCATCATCGTCATGGCCTTCATGATCGCCGCAGCCGCTGATCCGAACGACTGTCCACACTGTTTTCCACAGCCTGTGAACATCGCGACGTGAGGCGTGACGCTAACAACAACCAACCGGCGATGTCCATCCTCCGACGTGGCAGTTGTACACCCCTGCCACCGGTCAACGGCGTGTCGCCACCGGACGAGGTCCGAGACGCGCGACCATTGGGGGTTGGGGGTTGGGGGTCGGGAGGGGGCGCGGGATGGACCACCTCGCAGCGACGCGCCGGTTTGACCCTGTCACCAGCCCTCCCGTATTCTTAGTCAGACCCCGTTTCTGGGGCTCCTTCGCGCGCCACGACCGGCAGCGACACAGCAGCCACCAGCCACCTGCTCAGGCGGCCCGGACGCCACCTGACCCTGACGGAGACCACCTCGTGAGCAAGCGCACCTTCCAGCCGAACAACCGCCGTCGGGCCAAGACGCACGGCTTCCGTCTGCGGATGCGGACGCGGGCGGGACGCGCCATCCTCGCCGCCCGCCGTGCCAAAGGCCGCTCCGAGCTGTCCGCCTGAGGCGATGACGTGCTCCCCGCACGTCACCGGCTGCGTCGCGCCGCCGACTTCACGGCTGTCGTGCGCGGACCCGGTAGTACCCGTGCGGGCGGACGACTGATGGTCGTCCACGCCGTAGCCACACCCGGCCTGGTCTCGCCCGCTCTGGTCTCGCCCGCTCTGGTCTCGCCCGCTCTGGTCTCGCCCGCTCTGGTCTCACCCGGTCTCACGCATGCCGACCTGCCGCCGCGGGTCGGTTTCGTCGTCTCCAAAGCGGTCGGTGGGGCGGTGGTCCGCAACAGGACCAAGCGGGTGCTGCGCCACCTCGTCGCGGCCCGACTGGACGGCATACCAGACGGGTTTGACCTCGTCGTGCGAGCGAACCCAGCCGCTGCGGAGGCGAGTACGGCCGAGCTCGGCGCCGAGCTCGACGCGGGTCTGCGCCGCGTGCTGCGCCGGTCCGGACGGGAGGCGCGCCGGTGAGCAGCCGCCGGCTTCTCGCCCTGCCCCTCGTCGCCCTGGTGCGGGCGTACCAGCTGCTCATCTCCCCGATGACCCCGCCGTCCTGCCGGTTCTACCCGTCCTGCTCGGCCTACGCCATCACGGCGCTGGAGCGGTTCGGCCCGTTTCGGGGGACCTGGCTGGCCGTGCGCCGACTGTTGCACTGCCACCCGTGGAACCCCGGCGGCGTGGACCACGTTCCCGAGAGGGCTTCCTCCCGCACCGCCGGCGCACAACCGGCCCACCACCACTAAGGCCGCACCAGAGCCCAACCAGAGGCAGGGCTCACCGCCAAGCACTCCCCGCCACGTTCATACCGAGGACCACCGAGGACCACCGTGTACGACTTCTTCATCAACCTGCTGACCCCGATCATGTGGGGCGAGGCCTGGGTCATGACCGCGTGGCACAAGCTGTTCACGCTGGTCGGGATCCCCGAGACCAGCGGGTGGGGCTGGGCGCTGTCGATCGTCGGACTGACCGCCGTCGTCCGGTTCCTGATGATCCCGCTGTTCGTCAAGCAGATCCAGTCGTCGCGCAAGATGCAGCTCATCCAGCCCGAAATGCAGAAGATCCAGAAGAAGTACAAGGACAAGAAGGACCCGGAGTCGCGTCAGAAAATGACGCAGGAGACGATGGAGCTCTACAAGAGGACCGGTTCCAACCCGTTCTCGTCGTGTCTGCCGATCTTGTTACAGTCACCGTTCTTCTTCGCGCTGTTCCAGCTGCTCAACAACCTGCCGCACATCGCCAAGGGCACCCACGCGCCGGTGGGGCCGATCACGCCGGACGTCGCGTCGATCATCGAGAAGTCGTCGCTTTTCGGCGCGCAACTGTCCAGCACCTTCGTCAGCTCGGGCGACCTCAACGTCAAGATCCTCACCGCCGTGCTCATCGTGCTGATGTCGCTGACGACCTTCACGACGCAGCGTCAGCTGATGCGCAAGAACATGCCGGCCTCTGCGTTGGACAACCCGTTCATGAAGCAGCAGAAGATCATCCTCTATCTGATGCCGGTCTTCTTTCTGTTCTCGGGCATCAACTTCCCCATCGGCGTGCTGCTGTACTGGCTGACCACCAACGCGTGGTCGATGGGCCAGCAGTTCTACGTGATCCGCCGGATGCCGGCGCCAGGTTCTGAGGCGGAGCGGGAGTATGAGGCACGGCAGGCGCGCCGGGGAAAGACGATCAAGCGGATGCACGTCCCCGGGCTGGGCGACACCACCGAGGAGATCGCCGACATCCAAGACGCTCCGGCGACGGATGCGGGCAAGCTCAGTGGTCAGCGTCAGCAGCCGAAGGGTAAGAAGCGCAACAAGAAGGCACCCCCCGCGACGGCCCGGACCCCGCAGGACACCCCCGTTCAGGCGGCTGACGAGTCGCTTGCCGAAGAGCAGGCGAGCGCGCCGGTCGCCAAAGTGGTCGATCCCGGCACTGCTGACGGCTCCGGTCCGGCCACTGGTTCGACGCCTCCTGCAAAGCCCACCATCACCCCCGCCCCATCAGGCGCGACTCCGGTGAAGAACGGCTCCCCGGTGAAGAACGGCACGCCGATCCAGAACGGCACGCCGGCCCAGAACGGCACGCCGATCCAGAACGGCACGGCCGCGGCGCCCGACTCTCCCGGGTCTACGGGTGCGCCGCGCCGGTCGAAGCGCAGTCAGGCGAAACCTCGAACCAATCGTCCGGACACCGCCCGGTCCTGAACGTGCTCATCTGTGCCCATCTGTGCCCATCCGTACTCATCCGTGCCCATCCGCGCCCATCCGCGCCTCAGCGTGCCTGACCGTGCCTGATCAGGGGACTGGGCGTCACCACCGATCGCCGTGCAGACCTGCGGGTATGCGACCCGCTCACCCACCTGTTGCCTTACCCCCAGGAGACTCATGATGACCGACTCGACCACGAGCACCACACCCCTTGACCGAGAGACCGGGCACGAGACCGAGCAGGTGAACGACCACCGGCACGGGTTGGCGCTGGACATCGTCGATGGCGCGGACAGCGACGCGGCAGCCGCTGTGCCGAGCGACGACAGCGAGACGACCGAGGTGCCGAATGGCGTCGAGTTCGCTGCCGTCACTGACGTCGGCAAAGATGCCGACCGAGCGGATGACGGCGTCGCAGCCGCTCTCGGCTCCACTGAGACGTCAGACAAGCCGCGCACCGTGAGCGGCCGGGTGGGGCTGCTGGAGCGTGAGGGCGAAGTTGCCGCCGACTTCCTCGAGAGACTGCTCGATATCGCTGACCTCGACGGTGACATCGAGGTCGACATCGACGGAGATCGAGCCGCCGTCGCGATCGTCGACTCCGAGGAAGGCCGGGTGCCACGCCGTCTTGTCGGAGCGGACGGCAAGGTGCTCGAGGCGCTTCAGGAGCTGACCCGGCTGGCCGTGCAAGCTGAGACGGGTGAGCGGAGTCGATTGATGCTGGACGTCGCCGGTCACCGCGCCCAACGGCGGACCACGCTCGTCGAGGTAGCCCGGGCGGCCATCGCCGACGTGCGCTCGACACACGCGCAGAAGGCCCTGGACGACATGACGGCGTTCGAGCGGAAGATCGTGCACGACGAGGTGTCGGCGGCTGGTCTGACCTCCGAGTCCGAAGGCGTCGAGCCGCACCGCCACATCGTCATTCTCCCAGCCTGAGACGGGCGTCGGCGACGTGGCCCGCCACTCGGTGACGACAAGGATCATGACAGTCAGTGACATCGACTCGATGATGGTGTGCGCCGACGGGGGCTACCCGTGTCGGGGCGGTTTCACGTGAACGGGTTCGGTGCGAATGGGCCAGCCTGAGGCGCGCTCGGCACGGTCATACACGCCTGGCCGGGTCCCGTCTCCCGCCGTTCCACCGACACCGGTCGGTGCCTCCCTGGTGTTCGGTCCGCGGCTACCGCTCGCCGAGGCGTACGTCCGGCTCTTGGCTGACACCGGGATCAGCCACGGGTTGATCGGACCGCGTGAAGCACCCCGTCTCTGGGATCGGCACCTGCTCAACAGCGCTGTCATTGCTGACTTGTTCAGCGCCGACGCTGCTGTCGCGGACATCGGTTCAGGAGCCGGCCTGCCGGGCATCCCGCTGGCTATCGCTCGGCCAGACCTGCAGCTGACCCTGGTCGAACCGTTGAAACGACGGGTGCTCTGGCTGCAAGCCACCATCGCTGCGCTCGATCTCACGAACGTCAGTGTCCACTCAGGCCGCGCCGAAACGCTGTGGGGCGCAGACAGGTTTGCCTTTGCGACGGCACGTGCGGTCGCGGCGACCGCCGAGCTGGCCCGGATCACGCTGCCGCTGCTCGACGAGAACGGAGCCCTGCATGCCCTCAAGGGGGACCGTGCGGAGCACGAGCTCACCCGAGATCAAGCTGCGCTGACGGCAATGGGTGCCGTCGACTGCAGGATCACGCGGTGGGGTGCCGGCCTGGTCGAGCCGGAGACGGTGGTGCTCAGTGTTGCGATCGGGTTGGTGGTGAACGGCAGGACCCCGGCATCAGCGCAGGTCGACGGGCGACGCTCGGACCGACGACGCCCAGGCCCGCGGCTGTCCCGCGGACGATAGGTCATGACGACCAGCGACGGTGAATGGTTGCGCCGCGCGGTGATCACCCCAGCTCACGACATGGTTGGATAAGTGCTGCCGCCAGATTCCTGGGGGCCCAATGATCGTCGAGTTGTGACTCACGAGGTGGGAGGCGGTCGTCGATGGGCGCGAATGGCGCGGCGACAACGGCGCTACCGTCCCCGCTACCGTCCCCGCTACCGTCAGGGCTGTCCGCTGGCCTGGGTTGGCCGGGAGTGGCCTCGGGAGGACCTGGACTGGGATGGCCTGTTTCACGTGAAACGCCACAGGTTGACGGTCAGAAGGACCCTGACCGCCCTGTTTCACGTGAAACGGCAGAGTTCATCCGCACGGAACTCGCCGCCAGCGTGCCGGCAGCCGGGGCCGACACACCCCTCGCACAGACCCTGGCTGCGGACACCCGGCGGCGTATCAACCTGTCCGGGCGTGAGTTCCCGAAGCCCACCTCGACCAGGGTGCTGACCGTTGCCAACCAGAAGGGCGGCGTCGGCAAGACCACCACGACGGTCAACGTTGCAGCCGCACTCGCCCAGTCGGGTCTCTCGGTGCTCGTCGTCGACCTGGACCCGCAAGGCAACGCCAGCACCGCCCTGGGGGTGGACCACCACGCGGAGGTTCCAAGCGTCTACGACGCGCTCGTCGAGGGTCGCGCTCTCGAAGACGTCATCGTCGAGTGCGCCACCGTCGCCAACCTGCGGGTCGTTCCGGCGACCATCGACCTGGCCGGCGCCGAGATCGAGCTGGTGTCGATGGTGGCTCGCGAGACACGACTGGATCGGGCCTTGCAGGTGTACCTGGCTACCCATCCAACCGACTACGTCCTCATCGACTGTCCGCCCAGCCTCGGGTTGCTCACCATCAACGCGTTCGTCGCTGCCCACGAGGTGTTTATCCCCATTCAGTGCGAGTACTACGCGCTCGAGGGGCTGTCGCAGCTGCTCACCAACATCGAGCTGATTCGCAGCCACCTCAAACCGACCCTGCATGTCTCCACCATCTTGCTGACCATGTACGACGGCCGGACCCGCCTGTCGTCGCAGGTCGCCGACGAGATCCGCACCCACTTCCCGGACCAGGTCCTGCGCACCAACGTGCCTCGATCGGTTCGAGTCTCCGAGGCACCGAGCTTTGGCGAGACGGTGATGACGTATGACGCCGCCAGCAGTGGAGCGCTGGCCTACCTCGAGGCGGCGAGTGAGCTGGCACAGCGGGGGGTCAGGAGCTCATGAGTGAGCCGCACCAGACGAACCAGGGTGGAGATCGAGCCATGAGTGAGAAGCGACGCGCGTTGGGGCGGGGACTCGGAGCGCTGATCCCCAGCGCACCACACCCGGCACGCCCCGCAGACGTGTTCTTCCGGGACGCCGACGCCCGTTCCACAGCGACTGACGAGCCCTCAGCGAGCGTGGTCGCCGACGACTGGACGCCGACTGGCGGCGAACAGACGGGGGCCGACCTCGAATCCTCCCGGGGAACCGGGACTGGTTTGGCCCCGGTCCCTGGCGCGGTGTTCGCCGAGCTGCTGGTTGCCTCGATCCGCCCGAACCCCAAGCAGCCCCGGACCGTCTTCGACGAGGACGAGCTGGCCGAGCTGGCCCACTCCATCCAGGAGATCGGCGTACTCCAGCCGATCGTCGTCCGACGGGTCCAGAATGACCAGGCGGTATCCGGGGACGGGACACTCCCCGAGGCGGACGACGGACCCCAGTCGCAACCGGATGCTTCCACGGTTGCCTATGAGCTGATCATGGGTGAGCGGCGGTTGCGGGCGAGCCAGCTGGCCGGTCTCGACACGATTCCGGCCATCATCAAGCAGACCCAGGACGACGCCCTGCTGCGGGACGCCCTGCTGGAGAACCTGCACCGCAGTCAGCTCAACCCCCTGGAGGAGGCCGCGGCATACCAACAGCTGCTCGACGATTTCGGGTGCTCCCACGAGGAGCTGGCCAGCCGGATCGGGAGGTCCCGTCCACAGATCTCCAACACCTTGCGCCTGCTGCGGCTGCCGCCCCTCGTCGCTCGCCGGCTCGCAGCCGGAGTGCTCAGCGCCGGCCATGCCCGCGCCCTGCTCGGACTCGAGGACGGTGCGGCGATGGAACGGCTCGCCCAGCGGATCGTCGCTGAGGGCCTGTCAGTGCGCAGCGTCGAGGAGATCGTCGCGCTGGGCGGCGACCAGGCTCCACGCGTGCGACGACCCAGGGCTGGCCACCGTCATCCCCAGCTCGACGACGTCGCGGCCCGGCTCTCCGACCGCCTCGACACCCGCGTGTCGATCGACCTCGGTCAGCGCAAGGGAAGGATCACCGTGGAGTTCGCCTCGGTCGAGGACCTCAACCGGATCGTCGTCCTCCTCGGTGAGCCGGTGGCTGATGCAGGGCGCGAAGAGGACACGTCTGCGCAGCAGTAGCGAGGAGAGCGAATCGCTCTGGGCCGCAACGCAACTGGCTCACACAAGCGCCAGGGCTGGGTTGTTCCCAGGCGCAACGACCTCCCCGCTGTGCACTGGCCCAGGCGGTGTACCGGCCCCAAATGGCTTGCCTCCCAGGGACTCTCGGCCGTGCGGTGACGCCCAAGAGGCCAGCTCAGGGCCGTCCGGAACGATCCCCGTGGGGTTGATGTCGCGGTGGACGACGTAGTAGTGCCGCTTGATCTGGGTGAAGTCGGTTGTGTCGCCGAAGCCGGGCGTCTGGAACAGATCACGCGCATAGGCCCAGAGGACGGGCAGCTCCGTCAGCTTCTGGCGGTTGCATTTGAAGTGGCCGTGGTAGACCGGATCGAAGCGGGCCAGCGTCGTGAAGAGCCGGACGTCTGCCTCCGTGATGGTGTCGCCCATCAAGAACCGTTGTCTGGCAAGGCGATCCGACAACCAATCGAGCGCGTCGAAGAGTCGTTGATAGGCCTGGTCATAGGAGTCCTGCGTGCCGGCGAACCCACACCGGTAGACCCCGTTGTTGACCTCGGTGTAAACCCGCTCCATCACCACGTCCATCTCTGGCCTGAGGTTCTCGGGATAGAGATCGGGTGCCCCGGCTCGGTGGAACTCCGTCCACTGCGACGACAGGTCGAGCGTCATCTGGGCGAAGTCGTTGGTGACCACGGCGCCGGACGGCACGTCGACGATGCAGGGAACGGTGATCCCCTTGGGGTAGTCCGGGAAGCGCCGGAAATAGGCGTCCTGGATGCGCGGGATGCCGAGCACGGGGTCGACCCCGCCCGGGTCCAGGTCGAACGTCCACGACCGCCGGTCATGGGTCGGCCCGCAGATCCCCATCGACAGAACGTCTTCGAGTCCCAGCAGCCGACGCACGATGACGGCCCGGTTGGCCCACGGACAGGCGCGGGCGACGACCAGGCGATAGCGCCCCGGTTCGACCGGCCAGCGCGGTCGTTCGCCGCCCGGGTCCGCGGCGGCCTGGATCCGGTCGGCGATGTAGTCGGTGTCCCGCTCGAACGTGGGTTCGACATAGGACGTTTGCTCGGTCGGTTGCTCGGTCGGTTGCTCGGTCGGTTGCTCGGTTGGGTGGTCGGTCGTGGTCACCCTGCCACCATAAACAGAGCCCCCGGCGACGCATCCAGCAGCGAAACCAGCGCACAATGAGGTCTGTCGCAGAAGGAGGCGCCCGATGGGACGCGACGTCCTGCCGTTCACGGTTGACCGGTTGCCCGACCTGACTGGCGGCTGCGCCGAATGCGTCTTCTGGGAGCTCGGTCCCGCGCTAGGGCGCCGCCGCGCCAAGCCTCGGGACGACAAACAAGCCTGGCTCACGTCGACCCTGCTCGAGTGGGGGACACCGGGTCGGGTCGTGATGGTCGATGGGCACTACGCCGGACACATCATCTATGCGCCCGCACACCTCGTGCCCCGGGCGCTCGCCTTCCCTACGGCACCGGTCAGCCGGGATGCCATCGTGCTCGTGACTGCGCGGATCGATTCGCAGTACGCCGGTCAGGGGCTGGGGCGGGTCCTCGTCCAGGCGGCCGCCAAGGACGTGCTGCGCCGGGGCCACCGTGCGCTCGAGGCGTACGGCTCTCGGGACGGACGGGCGGCGTGTGTCCTGCCTGCCGACTTCCTGCTGGCGGTGGGCTTCCGGACCACTCGCGAGCACGCGGCATACCCACGTCTGCGGCTGGATCTGCGGACCGCGCTGCGGTGGCGCGGGGAGGTGGAGCAGGCAGTCGAGCGGCTCCTGGCCCCGGTGCGCGGTCTGGGAGCCCCTCAGCCGGTCGGCACGGCGCACCGCGACGACATCTCGCTCAACTGAGCCGAGGCTCAGCCCGAGGCGGCGTGGTGCTCAGCCGGCGAGCTCCTCCATGTATTTGCGCAGGTCGCCCAGGCGCAGCACCCCGGTGTTGTTGCTGGTGTCCTGCTCGCCGAGGTAGAGCCGCTGCAGCGCCACGACGACGCCTTCGGCAAGATCGTCCCGGAACCGCGGGTCGACCAGTCGCGCGGCGTCGTCCGGGTTGCTGAGGTAGCCCGTCTCGATGCGTACGGCTGGCATCCGGGTCTGCTGCAGAAGTGACCAGGCTCGCGCGTGGGAGCGACAGTCGGTCATGCCGGTGCGGGCAACGGTCTCACGCTGGATCAGGTCCGCGAGCTGTTCGCCGATGGCCGACCAGGCTCCGAACCGGCGCTGACCGAAGAAGAACGTCGCGACGCCGCTGGCGTCCGGCTGTTCGGCGGTGTCACAGTGCAGGGAGAGGACGATGTCGGCGGCGCAGTCGTTGGCGAACGCCGCCCGCGCCGAGTCGTCACCGGCGGAGGTGGCGAGGGTGCGTGTGTAGAAGACCGTGGCGCCCTGGGCGCTGAGCCGGCCCTCGATGCGTCGCGCGATGTCGTGGACCACGTCGGCCTCGCTCACCCCGTGGACGACGGCGCCGGGGTCGTCGCCGCCGTGACCCGGGTCGAGGACGACGACCCGCCCGGCCAGGCTGTGCCCGGAACGGCGGACGAGCTCGCGCTCGCGCAACGAGGCCGGAGCGCCGCCGCCGACGCTGCGGCGCAGGTCGGCGAACGCCCCGAGGGTCCCCGGCCCGACCGATCCGTCCGGTGTGAGACCAACCCCACGCTGGAACTCGCGAACGGCCCGGTCCGTGTCGGGACCGAACGTGCCGTCGACCCGGCCGGGATGGAAGCCGAGCCCGAGCAGCCGCTCCTGGAGCTCGAGCACGTCGTCGCCTCGGGTCAGGTGACCGGGGGAGAAGTGCAGCAGCCGGTCTCCGAGGCCCCAGCGGGAGGCCTCCAGCGCGGCATAGGTAGCAGGACCGACGATCCCGTCGACGAGCAGCCCGCGTTCCTGCTGGAAGGACCGGACCGAATGGTCGAGCTCCTCGTCGAAGGCTTCAGGGTCAGGCGCGGAGGCGACCGGGACCAGGCGCTCTCGGATCTCGCGGACCACGGGGCCGCGGTGACCCACGCGAGCGTTCATGCCGGCAAAGGGAAGGCTGCGCGTCTCTGTCACGTCCCCCCCTCGAGCAGTGCGGTCGGTGTTCGGTGAGCGGTATGCCGGCTGGCATGTCACGGTGCCACCCATCAGACGGAGAACCCGACGTCGGACACCCCGCCATCGGGCACCATAGTCGAACGGTCAGCCGAGATGCGGGCTGGCACACCCGGGTTCACGAGATTGACAACGAGAACACCGCCAGAAGACCACGCGAAGAACGAAGACGCGCCACCCGGTCTCAGCGGGTGGGACCGCCTGGCCGTCACGTCAAGCGCGGCCAAACGGAGCCGAGCGCACGGGTCAGCCGGCGATGTAGTCCTCGAGCTCGCGCAACAGCTTGGGCTTGGGCATGGCACCGACGAGGGTCTTGACGACCTCGCCACCGACGTAGACGTTCATCGTCGGGATGCTCACCACGCCGTAGCGCGAGGTCACAGCCGGGTTGGCGTCGGTGTCGAGCTTGACGACGTCGATCTTGTCACCGTAGGTGCTGGCGATCTCCTCGAGCACCGGGGCGACGGCGCGGCACGGCCCACACCACTCGGCCCAGAAGTCGACGAGCACGGGCTTGTCGTTTTTGAGGACGTCAGCCTCGAAGGTGGCGTCGGTGGTGGCCTTGGTGGCTCCCATGGGGATCCTTCCTGGTGCCACGGGACAACCCGCGGCGCTGGTGATGGGTGGGTGAGATGTGGTTCTGGTGGTGTGCGGCATGGTGAGGCCGGCGCCTCAGACGCTAGCCGCAGCCTCGGACAGCTCGGCCTCGGACTCGTTGCGGACGGCCCGCTCGACGTCCTGCTCCATGTCGTCGAGCGCGGCGAGGTAGTGCTCGGCATCGAGAGCGGCGGCACAACCGGAGCCGGCGGCGGTGATGGCCTGCCGGTAGGTGTGGTCGACCAGGTCGCCACAGGCGAAGACTCCCGGGATGCGGGTCGCGGTGGAGCGGTGCGAGCTGTCGATACCGGTGACGACATAGCCGGCGGGGTCGAGATCCACCAGGTCGCGCACCAGCTCGCTGCGCGGGTCGTGGCCGATGGCGACGAACAGACCGGTGACGGCCAGCTCGCGTTCCGCGCCCGTCTGCGTGTCGCGCAGCGTGATCCCACTGACCCGGTCCTGACCATGCACAGCCGTGACCGCGCTGTTCCACGCATACGTGATCTTGGCGTTGGCGAAAGCGCGCTCGGCCATGATCTTGCTGGCCCGCAGGGCGCCGCGGCGGTGCACAATGGTCACCGACCGGGCGAACTTGGTGAGGAAGGTCGCCTCCTCGATGGCCGAGTCACCGCCGCCGACCACCGCGATGTCCTGGTCCCTGAAGAAGAACCCGTCGCAGGTGGCGCACCAGGAGACCCCACGGCCGGACAGCCGCTTCTCGTCCGGCAGCCCGAGCTCTCGGTAGGCCGAGCCCATTGCCAGGATGACGGCGCGGGCGCGGTGCGTGCCGCTGTAGGACGTGACCACCGTCTTGACGTCACCGGAGAGCTCGACGCTCTCGACGTCGTCGGTGACGAGCTCGGTGCCGAACCGTTCGGCTTGGGCCCGCATCTCGTCCATGAGGATCGGACCGGTGATGCCGTCGCGGAAGCCGGGGAAGTTCTCCACCTCGGTGGTGTTCATCAGCGCACCGCCGGCCGTGACGCTGCCCTCCACCAGCAGCGGGCGCAGGTTGGCTCGGGCAGCGTAGACCGCCGCCGTGTAACCCGCCGGGCCGGAGCCGATGATGATGACGTCGCGGACGTCGGTGCTCGTCTCTGCTGACGACCCTGAACCAGCCGGCGCTGAAGCTGACGGCGCTGGAGCAGACGGCGCTGAGGGCAGCAACTCTGAAGACACTGTCTGAATCTCCTCAGGTGATCCATTGAGAATCGGGCGCAACGCCAGATGATGTGGCTGGCCTGGCCGTGCACCACAACATGGCCGGGAAGCGACCACCTTATCGGGGTGATCAGTGAACCGGTCGCGCGGGACCTTTGTTCCCGGTCGCGTGTCTCAGCCGACGGGTACGCCGTCCCTGCACACGTTCGGGGTCGCTCGTCGAGCAGTCGCGCCGACGGCGAACGCGCGGTCGTCCTCATGAGGGGCCCGGCCTCGGGTGACGCGGTGACGTGCGGGGCGCCCTCGTCCGCGGGGTTGGCCGACGTGCCCGGTCCAGGCCGGGAGGGTGGCTCGCGTGTATGCGGTCGGGCTGATCTGGATGTGCAGCTCCCGACTGAGGGCGGAGGGTGCGGAGGGTGCCGGGGGTGCGGAGGGTGCGGAGGGTGCCGGGGGGGACGTGTTACGAGATGCTCACCTCGGACACCTGGGCTCGGAAGCGCCCCTGCTCGGCAGGCCCGAGGCTGGTGAACCAGACGATGACGAGGTTGCCCTTCGCCGATCCACCGCCCGGGACGGTGACCGTGCCGGATCCGTTCTGCGCGGGCAGCGAGCCGATCTGGGTAGCCCCGTCCAGCGCGGGCCGGGTGGCGACGTAGACCGTGACGTCGGCCGGTCCCGGGATGGTCACGGTGACCTGGTGCACGTCCGTGGGCTGGCCGAGGTCGAGCAGCAGTCCCAGGCCGGCCTTCTTGTAGCCGCCGAAGTTTGCCGTGGCGTACCACTTCGACGAGCTCCATGCCGTGTTCGGGTTCCCGTCGTAGGCGGCCGACGAGGTGGTGCTCGCCTGGGCACCACCGGCGTCCAGATCGAGCTGGCTCGAGCCAACGATGGCGATCGGCTGCCCGCCGCCTGGAGTCGAGGTCGCCGGCGCGGGGGCAGGTGCGCCGGTCGCGGCGGCGCTCGCGGTGGGGGTGGTGGTCACCGTCCTGGTGACGAGCGGGGCGGCTCCGGTGCTGGCATCGATACCGGAGAGCTTCGGCAGCCCCCAGACACCGAGCACGGCCGCGAGCAGGACGAACACGGCCACGGCGGCGATCACCCACCGTGACGAGTCGCGGTCGAGGGGTTCCGTCGCGGTGCCCGGCAGGAGCGGCAGAGGCAGCCCGAGACCGAGGGGCTCGTCACTGGTCTCGAGGGTGTCGGAGAGTCGCACCTGTTCGCCGTGGGCGAGCGGGTCGTCCAGATCCTCCGCTTCGCGGCGTTCGGCACGGGCTGCCGACCGCTCGGCGGTGCGGTCGGCGGCGGTCCGCGCCAGGTCGCCCGCCCGGTCCCCGACCACACCGAACGCCGTGCCCATGCGACGGGTTGCCGCGGCGGTGCTGGCCGCCACGCCGGCGACCCCGGCGGCGATCGCCGTGCCCGCGGCGGCCGCTCGCGAGGGGCCTGCCGGCCCGCTCTCGGTGAGCCCGTCACCTCCTTGACTGTCGGCGTCGGCATCCAGAGCAGTCGACCCCTCGTGCGGCTCGACCGCCCGGTCGGCGCTCGACGGGGGCCGACGGGTGCCGAGGCTCATTCCCAGCACACTCGGCCCGACTGTCCTGGACGAGGTGCGATCCCGTCCTGAGGCGGCGCCCGCCGTCCCTCCAGCGGCGGCGGCCGCCGTCCCTCCAGCGGCGGCGGCCGCACCGCGAACGGACGCGGCCGCCCCGCGAACGGACGTGGTAGCAGCGGGGGCAGCAAGACCGCCGGTGACAGGGTCGCGCGGGAAGGCGTCGGTGCGGGTACCCCGACCCTGCTTGGGGGTCATCACCCCGAGCACGGGCACCGGCGACCACGGTCCGATCTGCTGCGCCAGCTCACCGGGCGTCGCAGGCCCGTGGTCCTCGTTGAGGGTGGTGCGGGCCAGCAGGTCGAGGTCGGCGGGTACGCCGGCCGCGATCTCGGACGGCGCGGCTACCCCACCGGACACGCGGGGCGCCGCCTCGAGCCCGGAGTCCCCCTCGGCGAGCGGCCAGCGTCCGGTCATCACGGCATAGGCCAGGCCCACGAGGGCGACCGTGTCACCCCGCGAGGCCTCCTCGGAGGTCGCGTCGTCGGCCTCCAGCAGGGCCGCCTCGGTGGCCAGCCCGCGGACCTTGATCGTGCCGTCCTCGAGCCTCAGCACGGACCGGGGGGTGAGAGCGCCATGGTGGAGTCCGCGGGCGCGCGCACTCTCGAGCGCCGCGGCCGCCTCTCCGACGACGCGGCGCGCCTCCTCGCTGGGCAGGCCGCCGTCGCCGAGCACCACCGTCATCGACCGAGCCCCGGGCATCGGCTCCTCGACGACGAAGGTCAGGTTGCCGTCACGACCGACGTCGAGGACTCGCACGAGCCGGTGGTCCTCGACCCCGGCTGCGCGCCGGGCCGCGTCGAGGGTGGCCGACCCGACCGGCCCCTCGGCCTGGAAGCAGACGAGCACCACATCGCGTTCGAGGGTCTGGTCCGCGGCCGCCCAGCGCTCGTAGCGGGCGTGCTGGGAGAGCCGGCGTTGCACCAGATAGCGCCCGCCGAGGACGGAGCCGGGACCGACGCCCTGCACTGACCCTCCCTGCCCACCGATGACACCTGCTGACCGGTCATCCTACGGGCCGGTCGCTCGAGACCGGCGGTGGCGCGGCGGCGCGGAGCGTTCCTTCCGGCCCTATCTCTGATGGGGTAACGCTCGCGAGCGGGGGGCGTCGCGGTCGCCGCAGGGTCCGGACGATCCCCAGCAGCAGGACGAGCCCGACCACGATCCCGGCGACCACGTAGAAACCGGTCCCGGGTGGGTTCGCCCGCACGAGGATGGCCGAGCTCGTCCCGATTACGGTGCCGTCCCGGGTGGTCAGGGACGTGTTCACCGGGACCAGCCCAGCCGACACCGCTCGGGCCCGTACCTGCACCACGGCCCGGCTGCCGGCGCCGATGGCCAGGGGCTCCGGCTGAGCCAGGATCAGCAGCCTGGGGTTGGTCGGACTCAGCATCAGGCGTACCCCGTCGACGGCGACGGGCAGGTCGTTGACGACAGTGACCTGCAAGGTCCCCTCGTCGGCGAGGAAGTTGATGGTCTGGTCGGCGACGTGGATGCCGCTCGTGGCGGCGGCGGTCGCCTGGGTGACCTCTGACTCGAGCGCGACCAGCTGGGCAGGTCCGGTGCGCCACCGGGTGGAGGTCAGCTGGTCGAACATGGTGGTCCACCGGTCGCGCAGCGCGACCCCTCCGGCCCCGAGGATCGTGGCGATCTCGGAGGCCGTGTGGCGCTCGGTGTCGATCCGGGCCAGCTGTGCGGCATCGACGCGGGGTTCGCCGACGCTGGTCCAGCTGCCGGCGCTCGAGCTGGCTGCGGGTGTCTGGGTCGTGGCCGCCTGGCGCAGCTGGTCGGTGCCGACGACCCGCACCCAGGGCGTGCCGGCCAGCGTCGACAGCATCGCCCGCAGGGCCGCAGGGTCGGGGTCGACCCCACGGGGCAGCGCGATCAGGAAGCTGCGGGCCACCCCGGAGCTCTCGCCGAGGATGGCGCCGGTCTCGGCGACGAGCTGTTGCGTCGCGAGCGCGCCGTCCGCGGGGTTGGCCGTGCGGGCCGCGAGTCGCCCCAGCTCGTCGTCCCAGGCAAGCAGCGGCAGCCCGCCAGGGGAGCGGCGCGGCGCCTGCCCGGAGTAGCCGTTTGCGACGGGCAGTGCCGAGGAGGAGACGACGTCGCTGTCGAGCCCCACTGCCTGGTATGCCGCCCGGAGCCCCTCCTCGCGCCCGGCGGCGAGCGAACCGTCGGTAGGCCAGGCGACGCCGGTCGCCACCGGGACGCCGAGGGCGGAGCCCAAAGCGGTGCTAGCGGCCACCTGGGCGCGCACCGAAGGGTCGCTCGGACTGGACCCGACAGTCGCTGCGAGGTCGGTGTCGGCGTACGGGAGGGCCCAGATGCGGTGCCGGCTGACGCCGGCACTGAGCCGGGACTGCACCGGGGCCACGACCGGGCCCAGGGGGTCACCGGCCGCCAGGCCCGTCGCGCCGCGCGAGGTGCCGAGCACGGCGGGGTCGACCGCCCAGGTGACCGGCACGGGTCCGGTGGGTCCGTCGGCGTCGGTCCCGTCGAGCAGGTTCTGGACACGGCCACCCGCAGCGAGCTCGGAGCGCCAGGCGGCGGTGCGCTTCGTGGTGTCCGTGTCGAAGAGCGCGGCGTTCGGCGAGAGGGTGACGGGGACGACGACAGCGACGGAGATGGGCACGTACTCCACGCGACGTTGCCACCCGACGAAGGTCCGCTGTATCTGCGAGGTGTTCGAGGCGGAGTCGCGCACCTGGACCGCGAGGGGGATCGAGCCCCACGCCCGGGGCAGGGAGAGCGGGCCGGCGGGAACGCTGACGGTGAACGGCACGCTCTGCCCGACCGCGACCGGCCCAACCAGCTGCGTTCGACCGACCTCGGTCCCGGCCAGGAAGCCCGTGCTCGTCGCCCACGCCGTGACATCGGGCCGCGACACGATCGGTGTCCCACTGACCACCAGCCGGACCAGAGGAGCGGTGAGAGCCGACGTGCGGGCTGTCACGGTGCCGGTCACCGTGAGGGCGTCACCCGGCCGGATCACCGCCGGACTGATCGACGTCAGGGTGAGGATGGACGCCCCCGGGTCGGCGGAGGCGAGGGTCGGCGCCGCTGATGCGGCATACCCGGGAAGTGCCGTGAGCACCGAAAGCACCGAGAGCACCGAGAGCACCGAGAGCACTGAGAGCACGGTGATCGTCAGCGTGACGAGCACGGCTCGTCGGCGACGGGGCCCGCGTCCGCGCGGACCTGAGCCGGCGCGCGCACACCTCACGCGGTCCCTGCCAGCCGCTCCCAGGCAACCTGCGCGATGCGCCGCTCGTTGGGGAAGGTGAGGTGCCGGTGCACCTGGTCCAACGGGAACCAGGCCACGTCGATCGCCTCGTGGTCCGGGTCGTTCTCGATCGTCAGCCGCCCGCCCGTCGCCTCGAGCAGGTAGTGATGGACGAACTTGTGGACCCGCTTGTCGGACGTGGCGAACCAGTAGTCGATGGTGCCCAGCTCCGCGAGGACGCGGCCGGTGATACCGGTCTCCTCGGCGACCTCACGTTCGGCTGTCTGGGTCAGGGTCTCGCCTGCCTCGATGTGTCCTTTGGGCAGGCACCACTCGACCCGGCCGGCCCGGTTGCGACGGGCGATGACGGCGATCCGGGCGGCTCCCTCGAAGACGTCGATGACAACCCCACCCGCCGAGCGCTCCTCGACCGAGGGCAGGCGGCGGCCGCGGGAGGCGGGGTAGGCGTGCGTCGGCCCCGTCCGTCCGTTCTGACCCGTCGCCGCGCTCATCCGACCACTGTAACCAGCGCGGTTGTCCCCTCCGCCCTCCTGCGTGTCGCCTGCATGTCCACCGCACCTAGGCTGGTCTGCCGTGTCTACAGGTTCCCCGCCCTCACCCTCTGAGGACGCTTCCCGGCTGCTGGCGCGGCAACGCGCCGCCGTCGCGCGCCTGGCACCGGTGATCCCGCTGGTCACCGCTCTGGGTGAGAGGTTCGCAGCCGCAGGGCACGAGCTGGCGCTCGTCGGCGGACCGGTGCGCGACGCGTTCCTCGAACGGACCTCGCCGGACCTCGACTTCACGACCGACGCGGCGCCCGACCAGACGCTCGAGCTCATCCGCGGGTGGGCGGACACGCACTGGGAGATCGGGCGTGCGTTCGGGACGATCGGGATGCGCAAGGGCGAGCATCAGCTCGAGGTGACGACCTATCGCAGCGACGTCTACGACCATACAAGCCGCAAACCGGAGGTCTCGTTCGGGACGTCCTTGTCGCAGGACCTGGTCCGACGCGACTTCACCGTCAACGCGATGGCGCTGCGGCTTCCGTCGTTGGAGTTCGTCGACGAGCACGGCGGGCTGGCGGACCTCGGCGCCGGCGTGCTGCGGACACCGGCGCGGCCGGAGGACTCCTTCGCCGACGACCCGCTCCGGATGCTTCGCGCCGCCCGGTTCGCCTCGCAGCTGGGGTTCGACGTCGCGCCCGCGGTGCGGGCCGCGATGGCCGAGCGGTCGCATACTCTCTCGATCGTCTCGGCCGAGCGGGTCCACGACGAGCTCACCAAGCTCCTCATGTCGAACTCGCCGCGCGCGGGGCTGACCCTGCTCGTGGACACCGGGTTGGCCGAGGTGTTCCTGCCCGAGCTGCCTGCGCTGCAGCTCGAGATCGACGAGCACCACCACCACAAGGACGTCTACCAGCACTCGCTCACCGTGCTCGAACAGGCGATCGCCCTCGAGGGACCGCGGGCGGTGCCGGGGGTTGCCGTCGCGCAGACCGTCGACGGCCCCGACCTCGTCCTCCGACTCGCCGCCCTGCTGCACGACGTCGGCAAGCCGGCGACCAGACGCTTCGAGGCCGGCGGCGGGGTCAGCTTCCACCACCACGAGGTCGTCGGCGCCAAGCTGGTGACCAAGCGGCTCAAGGCGCTGCGCTACGACAAGACTGTCGTGACCGCGGTCGCCCGGCTGGTCGAGCTGCACTTGCGGTTCCACGGGTATGGCTCGGGGGAGTGGACCGACTCGGCCGTACGCCGTTACGTCACCGACGCGGGCCCCCTGCTGTCGCGGCTGCATCTGCTCACCCGCTCGGACTCGACCACCCGCAACGCCCGCAAGGCGGCGCAGCTGGCCCGCACCTACGACGCGCTCGAGGCGCGGATCGAGCTGCTCCTGGCCCAGGAGGAGCTCGCAGCCGTACGGCCCGAGCTCGACGGGCGCCAGATCGGGGAGATTCTCGGCGTCCCGCCCGGACGGGTGATCGGCGAGGCCTACCGGTTCCTGCTCGGCGTGCGTCTCGACGAGGGCGTTCTGGGTGCGGACGTCGCTCGCGAGCGCCTGCTCGCCTGGTGGGCCCAGCGCAACGCCTGAGTCCATCTCGCCCGGGCCACCTCGCCCGGGCCACCTCGTAGGGGATTCACGGCGGGGTGCCGGTGGGACGGCGTACGGCGTACGATCCGCCCGCCGGGTCGAGAGCTGCGGGCGGTGCCGGCGTGCGGGCGCGACGTCTGCGCGTGAGGTCGAGAGCTGCGGGCCCGGCGCGGCATACTGGCTCCTCGTCCAGGCCGTCCACCGATGGGGAGGACCCCGATGAGCAGCATGATCCCCGTCGTCGCCGCGTCCGCCACGGACGTCGGACGCGTGCGGGTGCACAACGAGGACGCCGTCCTGGTCACGGACAGCGTGTTCGTGGTCGCCGACGGCATGGGCGGTCACGCGGCAGGCGAGGTTGCGAGCAGCCTCGCCGTCGACGCCCTGCGCGAGCTCGATGCGCCGGCCGCCGGCGCCGTCGAGGTCGTCCAGCGCGTCGAGGCGGCGAACCAGGCCATCCTCGACTCGGTCGCCCGGCACCCGGAGCAGGCGGGGATGGCCACGACCCTGGCCGCCCTCGCGATGGTCACGGTGGACGAGTCGCCCCGGTGGGCTGTGGTCAACATCGGAGACTCTCGCGTCTACCAGTTCGTCGACGGACGCCTCTCCCAGGTCAGCCAGGACCACTCGGAGGTCGCCGAGCTCGAGAGGTCCGGGTACCTCACGGCCGAGGAGGCCCGCGTCCACCCCGCTCGCAACATCGTCACCCGTTGTCTCGGCCGGGACCCGCTCGAACCCGTGGACTCGTGGGTGCTCCTCCCGCAGCAGGCCGAGCGGTTTCTGCTCTGCACGGACGGGCTCACCAACGAGCTGGAGGACGACGAGATCGCGCACCTGCTGCAGGATGGCGACAACCCGACGGCGATCGCCGACGCCCTCGTGGCGGCCGCGGTCGAGGCCGGCGGACGCGACAACGTGAGCGTGGTGGTGGTCCTGAGCGTGGAGGACACCCGAACGACCTGAGCCAACCGCAACTGGCACCGGATCGCCTCTGCACCGCGGGTACCGGTTGAGTCGCAGTCGAGTCGCGCTCGAGTCGCAGTCGAGTCGCGGTTGCGTAGCAGCGGATCAGCTGCTCGGATCGGTGGCCTGATGAAATCGGTGGCCTGATGAACCAGTGAGAGCCTCGTTGCCTCGATCGTCAGTCGGCGTCCTTGAGTGCGCCCCACCCGTGCCACCGGTCGATATCGATCCGCGCCGTGACCCTGGGCCGGGTCCGGTTTGAGTAGGCCTGACCGGTGTAGTGGGTGGAGATGCGGTCGATGTCGACCAGGTCAGGGTCCTCGACCCACGCGACCACCCTTCCCTGGACGCTGACGTGGGTGATCCAGTCGCCTGGGTCCATGGCGCTCAGGCTGACCCGCGGATCGTGTCGCAGGTAGTCGATCCGCTTGCGTGCGGCGTCCATGTTGACCACCACCTGGCCGTCCTCGAAGAGGTACCACGTGGGCACGGACACCGGCTGCCCGTCCGGGCGGACGCTGCTGATCGTGGCGTAGTTGGGCCGGGCGAGGAACGCCACGACCTCGGGCGGCGGAGCAGTGGTCGGCATCCAGCCAACCTACGACGGTGTCGGCCGTCGCGCACCGCTCCGCAGAGACCGGCGGCCACACGGGGTGTTCGCAGGGCCGGAACCTTGACACACTTCTCGATGTATCAGGCCGCGGGCGACGTGCTCTGCTGTCCGTGAGCCCCACTCCCCCGGCCCTGAGCCTCCCGCCCCCGTCGATGAGAAGTCGAGCGATGACCGAGTGGCACCACCCCGACCTTGCGCACGAGTCCGAGGCCGACGGCAACACCCACATCGACACTCCCACCGACACTCACGCCGACGCTCCCACCGACACTCCCACCGACACTCCCACCGACACCGTGAGCGACCTGCTCACCCGCGCGGCCGCCGGAGACTCGACTGCCTGGGACGGGCTGGTCGACCGGTTCTCGAACCTGTTGTGGTCGGTCGCGCGCGCTCACCGACTGAACGGTGACGACGCCGCCGATGTCGTCCAGAACACCTGGCTGCGCCTGCTGGAGAACCTCGACGGCATCCGCAACCGCGACGCCCTGGCCGGCTGGCTGGCCACCACCGCTCGCCGCGAGGCCCTGCGTGTGATTCGGCTGCGCGGGCGTGACCTGCTGGTTCGTGACGAGGACCTGGCCGCTCACCTGCCCGACGAGCAGGCGGAGGCGCTCGATACGGCGTTGCTCGACACCGAACGCGATGCGGCCCTGTGGTCCGGTTTTCGCCGACTGTCCGAACGCTGCCAGCGGCTGTTGCGCGTCCTGATGGCCGCCGACCGGCCTGCCTATCGCGAGGTCGCCGCCGCCTTCGGTATGCCGATGGGCTCCATCGGCCCGACCCGGATGCGGTGCCTGGTCCGGCTCGAGACCCTGCTCGGGGGGACCGGCTATCCGTTCGACGGGCCGACGGTGGGACTCGTATGAGCACTCACGACCCGTTCATCCACCCCGACGACGCCCGGCTGCTGGATCGCCTCGGCCACATCGCCGAGCTCGTCGACCCGGCCCCGCCTCACCTCGCCGAGCTGGGCAAGCAGCTGTTCGCGTTCCGAGACCTCGATGCCCAGCTGATGCGCACCGTCGACGAGGTGGGTGAGCTGCTAGCGGTCCGGGGAGAGCGACAGAGCCGGTTGCACTTCTTCGAGCTCGGCGCGGTGACCGTCGATGTCGAGGTGACGTCACAGGACGGGTTCTGCCAGGTCCTCGGCTCGATAGCGGGGGCGGACGACGCGTCGGGCGTGTCCCTCGAGACGGCGGGCGCGTCCTTCGACGCAGTCCTGGACGATGGACGCTTCACGTTCGACCGGGTCCCGGTCGGCCTCGTCCGTCTGCGGCTCGACACGCCCACCCCCCTGACGACCCGGTGGTTCGACGCACCCTGACGACGTGACCCGCACACACCGGGACCTCAGGCACCCCACGCGGTGAAGGCCGCAGCAGTAGCCGCCGCGACCGGGTCGCGGGCGGCCCGACGGGCGGCCAGCAGACCCTCGGCCAGGGTGCCGCCAGCGGCCACGCACTCGTGGACCGCAGCCATCACCGCGACGGTCGCGCGGTCGTTGACGGGGACCACGCTGGCCACCACGGTGCGCACGCCGATGGCGAGCAGACTCGACACCAGACCGAGCGCCTCGTCGGCCCCGATGGGACGGACCCCACCGGCGTCGCACGCCGACAGGACCATGAGGAGCGGTGGGTGCACAAGGCGGTCGAGGTCGTGAACCATCAGCGGCCCGTCCGCGAGGGTGAGCGTCGAGAACAGCGGCGCATCGGCCCGGAAGCGCCCGTGCGCGGCAATGTGTCCGAGCCTCGCCCCGTCGAGCAGCCGTAGGGCGCCCGCAACCGTCGCGGCGTCCCCGCTGAGCACTTCCGACTCGGCGTGCAGCCGGTGCAGCCGGGTCACCTCCTCCTGCTGGGTGCTCAGGCCGGGGCCGGTCACCAGAGCCGTCCTCGTGGGCGTGGGTGCGGGTCCGTCGGTCGGTCCGTCGGTTGGTCGGTCGGTTGGTCGGTGTTGGGCAGACGTCCTGCCGCGGGTCCAGCTGCTGAGCGACGGCGAGACGGCGACGGCGGCGTCGGCGAAGGTGGGCAGCAGTCCCACCGGTGCGGTCAGCAGGCTCGCCGGCGGCACCACGAGGACCGAGCGGGCGGCAAGGTCTCCGGCGAAGGGTCCGAGCAGGGCCGCCTCCAGTCGCGCACCCGCCGCCTCGAGGTCGACGCGGCGGCCATAGGCCGCCCGGCGCAACGTGAACCGGGCGAACTCGGCCTCCCGGGCGGCGACGGCATACGGTCCGATCGCTTTGAGTGAGAGGCGACCACCGGCCATCCGAACGCCGTGGACCGTCCCGTCCACGAGGATGACGGACAGGGCGAGGGTGTCTCCGAGCTCGGCCTGCATCGCGGGGATGTCCGGCCCCGCTGTCCGGGAGCCGACCGCATGCAGGTGGCGGTACCGCCGCTGGACTGCGGCCTCGAGCCGACCTTGTTCACGCTTGAGTGACGAGTCGTCGTCGGCCGCGGCAGACCGCCTCGTGACGTCTCGGAGAGCGGCGACGTCACGGGAGAGCTCGGGGTCGTCCGGATCGGTGCCCGTCGCGGCCGGGGTTCCATCCAGGGCGGTCGCCCGCCAGCGTTCGGCCCACCACAGCAGGCCTCGGGCGTTCCGGCCGCGCACCATCTCGCGCAGCGCGAAGGACGTGAGCTCGAGCCCGTACCCGGTGGCGAGCGCGCGCATCTCGAGGTCCCCGATCACCCGGCGATGCTCATCCACCGCGTCGAGGCCCCGCCGGCACGCGTGCAGCAGTCCGCGTCGGTCGTGACGCAGCCCGGCCAGCGTGGCGGCGGCCCCCCACGCGGCCGCTCGGGCCAACGGAGGGCCGGTATGCCGTGATGCGGCTGCGGTTTCGAAGCTCGCCTCGGCCGCACCGTCCTGGCCCGCCTCGTGCGCGACGCGCCCGTGCAGCAGCAGCGCCACCGGCAGCTCGAGACTGCCGTCCTGCGTCAGGGCGGCGACGAGGTCTGCGCAGTCGCGCAGGAGCCGGGCCCGGCGTCGTCGCACGATGGACGGGTCAAGAGCAGTGCCCGCCCCCGGCACGCGTGCGGGACGGTCTGCGGTCGCGTCGGCGGCTCCCAGCGTGAGGTACTGCGCCTGCATCGCGAGCAGCTGTGCTCGGTTCGCCCACCCGGGGCGGCTCTGGGCGACAAACAACCGACCTGCCTGCCGGGCCTCGACCTCGGCCGTCCCGCTGTCGCCCAGGGCAAGTGCTGCCCTGGCGGCCGTCAGCACCAGCTCGGCCCGCTTGATCGGAGGCAGGTCGCCGCCGGCCAAGGCGTCCTGGGCCATCGTCCGGGCCTCGCCGGCAAGGCCGGCCGTGAGCAGCGTCGCGGCGTGGTCGATGACCAGGTCCGCGGGCAGCACGCCGATCTGGGCGTAGCGAGCGGCCACCTCGTCCATCAGGGTGAGCGCCTCAGGGAGGTCGCCGCGGTGATGGGCGGCGAGCGCCCGGTTGTGCAGCGAGTGCGCCGACTCCAGGTCCTGCCCCAACGAGGCGAAGAGCCGTTCGGCCGCGTGGGCGTCCGCGTCGGCGGCGGCCACCTCGCCGAGCGCCAGGTTGACCACGCAGCGGTTGTTCAGGCCGCGGGCCTCCCACAGGTCGTCGTGGTCACGGTGGCTGCCTGCGATCGCTGCGTCGATCGTCGTGCGTGACTCACGGTACCTGCCGAGGTGATAGAGCGCGTTGGCCTGGCGGAGCAGCAGGCGGGGCCGGGCGGCGGGCGCGGTCAGCGGTACGGCTTCGTCGAGGCGGCGCAGCCCGTCGGTGGTGCGACCGGCATGGACCAACGTGAGCCCGTAGGTCGCGAGCACGTCCGCGACCCGATCGTCGTCGCACGAACGCGCCCACCGCAGAGCGGTGCTCGCGTGCCGGACCGCCACGGCCAGGTGCCCGAGATCCCGCTCGACGATCGCGACGGCCTGGTGCGCGACCGAGGCCTGCCGCGCCGTGGGCCGCCCGCGGAGGACCGCACGGGCCGTTGCCAGCGCCGTCCTGGGCTGGGATAGTGCGAGCGGCAGGAGGGCGTCGACCTCGTCGAGGGACGTGGTCATCGCGTCAGCGTCGTCAGCGTCGTCAGCGTCGGCACGGGTGATGGGCGCAGAGACAGGCGCAGAGACCGGAGCAGAGACAGGCACGAGACCAACACAGAGACAGATGGCGTCCGTCCGGAGGTATCAGGGTTGCGTCCCACCACGTCATCCTCACGTCCACACCAGGTTCGCAGCGTCGGGCAGCCCATCCGCATCCATGGCCCCACCACTGCCTGATCCTTCGATAAGGGGAACAGATGGCCAGCAACGATGATGACACCCGCGGGGAGCCCGGTCCCTTCGTCTCCAACCGATGGTGGGACCGCCCGCGTCTCGTCGACACCGAGGTCGCCGACGGTGCGTCGGGCGATGGCGGCGGGGTCGAAGGTGATACCGAACGACGTGCGGAGCAGGTGCGAGCCATCGTCGCGGCGTTCGGCCGCCAGGACCCGCCCGTCGAGATCGGCATCTACCCGAGTAACGACCGGCCGGGGGACATGGAGTACCTCTACGTCAAGGGTGAGGTCCTGACCCGTGACGTCGACGCGCCACGGGTGGCCCGCGCCCTCGGCGTCCAGGACTACACCGGCGACAAGTCGACCCTGCGAGGTGACAACGGCCGCAGATCGTCGGCGGTCTCCGGGCTCACCTCCATCCCTCTTCCGACGGCCGACGAGAGCGACGTCGCGCGCGACACCCCGTCGTGGTTGCAGCGGCTCGACGAGATGCTCGGCACGGGCGTCGCGGTCCCCAACCACGTCGTCCACATCTCACCGGGCGGAGGGTGCCCGGCCACCGAACCGCTGCCGTCCGCCGGGTCGCCGCGTCCCGACATCAACGACGACCCCCTGACCAGCGGGGCGGGCGTCAAGGTGGTCGTCCTCGACAGCGGACTGATCGACGAGGTCCGCGACGAGCACGAGTGGCTGACCGGCGTGACGGGTCAGGCCGAGCCCACCGGGGTCGGGAGGTACCGCGGGCACGGCACGTTCGTCGCCGGCGTCGTCCGGGCCCTGGCTCCCGCCGCCCAGGTCACGGTTCGTCGGCTCTTCGTCGTCGAGGGCGCCGTGCTCGAGGACGCGCTGGCCGCCGCGATGCTCGACGCCCTCAACCAGACCCCCGACATCATCAGCATGTCGGCCGGCACCACGACGCGCGGCGGTCTGCCGCTGCTCGCGATGGAGAACTTCTGGGACCAGCACCTGAGACACGTCAAGGGCACGGTGCTCGTCGCGGCTGCCGGCAACGACGGCAACCGGGGACCGTTCTGGCCGGCGGCGTTCCCGTGGAGCGTCTCGGTCGGCGCCCTCGACGTCGACGGGTCACGCGCGGGCTACAGCAACTTCGGCAGCTGGGTGGACGCATACGCGCCGGGCACGGACGTCGTCAACGCCTACCCGCGAGGGTGGTACACCTACAAGGAGACGCCGTATGCGCCGCAGCAGACGAACTTCCTCACCGGCCTGGCCTGCTGGAGCGGCACCTCCTTCTCGACCCCGGTCGTCTCGGGGCTCATCGCGGCCCGGATGACCTGGAGCGGGGAGAGCGCTCGGGAAGCGGCGGCGTCGCTGCTGGCCTTGGCCCGGGCAAACGCACGAGTCGGTGTGGGTGCCGTCCTCGAACCCGGCATGGCCGCACCAGGCTGAGCGTCGTCGGAGGCATACGGCCCGCAGCTTCTCCCACATGTGGGCGTTGTTGCGGGCCGCGCCGTCAATCACCCGCAACAGCTCCAGCATGTCGCGGTCGCTGCGGCCCGGGCCAGGTCATCGGGCCGCCCGCAGTGAGCCCGGAGCCGGGCGCCGGTCAGCGCTCTTCGGTGCCGGCGATGTAGGCCTCGAGCTTGGCCCGGCCGAGGTCGTCCGGACGCTGCACCGGTGGGGACTTCATCAGGTAGGACGACGCGGAGATCAGCGCGCCACCGATGCCGCGGTCCGTGGCGATCTTGGCAGCGCGGATCGCGTCGATGATGATGCCGGCGGAGTTGGGGGAGTCCCAGACCTCGAGCTTGTACTCCAGGTTGAGCGGCACGTTGCCGAACGCGCGACCCTCGAGCCGGACGTAGGCCCACTTGCGGTCGTCCAGCCACTGCACGTAGTCCGAGGGCCCGATGTGCACGTTGCGGTCGTCGATCTTGTCGGCGAGCTCGCCCTGGAGGTTCGAGGTGACGGCCTGGGTCTTGCTGACCTTCTTGGACTCGAGACGGTCGCGCTCGAGCATGTTCTTGAAGTCCATGTTGCCGCCGACGTTGAGCTGGTAGGTGCGGTCCAGCGCGACGCCGCGGTCCTCGAACAGCTTGGCCATGACGCGGTGCGTGATCGTCGCGCCGACCTGGCTCTTGATGTCGTCGCCGATGACCGGCACGCCGGCCGCCTCGAACTTGGCCGCCCACTCGGGGTCGCTGGCGATGAAGACCGGCAGCGCGTTGACAAAGGCGACCTTGGCGTCGATGGCACACTGCGCGTAGAACTTGTCGGCCTGTTCGGACCCCACGGGCAGGTAGGACACGAGTACGTCGACCTGGCGCTCGCGCAGCACCTGGACGATGTCGACCGGCTCGGCCGCCGACTCCTCGATGGTCTGGCGGTAGTACTTGCCGAGCCCGTCGAGGGTGTGCCCACGCTGGACCTCGACGCCCGAGGTGGGGACGTCGGCGATCTTGATGGTGTTGTTCTGCGAGGCGTTGATGGCCTCGGCGAGGTCCTTGCCGACCTTGGTGTCGTCGACGTCGAACGCGGCGACGAACTCCACGTCGTTCACGTGGTAGTCGCCGAACTTCACGTGCATGAGGCCGGGGACGGTGCCGGTCGGGTCGGCGTCCTTGTAGAACTCGACTCCCTGCACCAGCGAGCTGGCGCAGTTGCCGACGCCGACGATGGCGACGCGGATGGATCCCATGGGTGGCTCCTTGTGAGTGGTGGTGCAGGGGGACGGGATGGTGGTGTTGCGGGATGCGGGTTCAGTGAGCCGGGCTGGGGGAACCCGGGTCGACGGTGCCGGTGCGCTCGACGGCGATGAGCTCCTCGAGCCAGCGCACCTCACGCTCGGCGGACTCCTCGCCGTGCCGCTGCAGGGCCGAGGTGTAGGCGTCGGCCCGTTCGCGGTTGCGGGCCGAGGCCTCGCGGACCTGGGCGAGCCGCTGCTCGAGGCGGGAGCGCCGCCCCTCGAGGATGCGCAGGCGCACCTCGTGGGTGGTGCGGGCGAAGAAGGCGAGGTGGACGTCGAACTCGTCGTCCTCCCAGGCGTTCGGCCCGGCCTGGGCGACCAGGTCCTGGAAGCGCTCCTTGCCGGTCGCGGTCAGCTCGTAGACGATGCGGGCTCGCCTGCTGCCGGATCCGCCACTGGCCCGCGGAACCTCGGCGACCCACTGCTTGTCGAGCAGGTCACGCAGGGCGGGGTAGAGCGAGCCGTACGACAGGGCTCGGAACGCACCGAGGGCGGTGTTGAGCCGCTTCCGCAGCTCGTATCCGTGCATCGGGCTCTCGTGGAGCAGGCCGAGGACGGCGAACCCGAGCAGCTCGGCGCGACGCGCCATCTCCCGCCTCCGTCCGTATGCCGGTCAGGTGGGCCGGGTGACATACTCGGCCTTTGTCTTGCTGACCGTAGCACGGATATATCGTCTCGATACATCGACGCTCCCGCTTTCGGCGGTGATTCCGGACGCACACGATTGGGACAGGTGGCGGGCTGACCCGCATACTGGCTGATCGTGAGTGACGAGACCGCAGGCCCGCGCCCCTCTCAGGGCCGTGTTGTGCCTGCGACGAAGAAGCGCTCGAAGCTGCGCACCACACTCAAATGGGTGCTGTTCTCGCTCCTGAGCCTGTTCGCCCTGGGCTGCGTCGCGGTGGCCATCGCCTACGCCACGATCTCGATACCGCAGCCCAACCAGCTCGCCAACGCTCAGGCCTCGATCGTCTACTTCGACGACGGCACGACCGAGATGGCCAGGCTCAGCGACGCCCAGGGCAACCGCGAGTCGGTGCCCCTGAGCAAGGTGCCGGTCAACGTCCAGAGGGCCGTCCTGGCGGCCGAGGACCGCGACTTCTACAGCAACATTGGGTTCTCCCCGACCGGCATCGGCCGGTCGGTCTGGCAGGCGCTACGCGGGTCGGACGTGCAGGGCGGCGGCTCCACGATCACGCAGCAGTACGTCAAGAACTACTTCCTCACCTCGGACCGGTCGGTGACGCGCAAGTTCAAGGAGATCATCATCTCCGTCAAGATCGACCAGCAGACATCCAAGGACCAGATCCTCGAGAACTATCTCAACACCATCTACTACGGCCGGGGCGCCTACGGCATCCAGACGGCATCCCAGGCCTACTTCGGCAAGGACGTCAGCCAGCTGAACCTCGCCGAGGGCGCCGTGCTGGCCTCGGTGATCAACGGGCCGTCGCTGTACGACCCGGCGCTCGGCGACAAGCAGAAGGCCAACCTCGCCGGCCGGGTGAGATACGTCCTCGATGGCATGCAGACGCAGGGGTGGATCACCCCGGCTGAGCGGGCTGCGGTGCCCGGACCGGCGCCGACGATCGCGCCGGTCAAGACCAAGGCCCTGTCCGGTCCGAACGGCTACCTCGTCGACGCGGTGCGCAAGGAGCTGTCGACCGCGCTCAAGATCAGCGACGACGACATCGCCCGCGGCGGCCTACGGATCACGACGACGATCAACAAGGCCGCCCAGGACGCGGCTGTGGCCGCCGTGCAGAAGTACCTCCCCGCCGCGTCGACCAACGTCCAGGCCGGCCTCACGGCGATCAAGCCGGGGGACGGTGCGATCATCGCGATGTACGGAGGGGCCGACTTCCAGGTGAAGCAGTTCAACTCGGCCACCGACGCGACGATGCAGGCAGGCTCGACGTTCAAGCCGTTCGCGGTCATCGGAGCGCTGCAGCAAGGGATCAGCACCAAGACGCTCATCTCGGGAAGCAGCCCCTACCAGGTCCCGAACTCGACGACCAAGGTCCCCAACGAGGGCAACGTCAGCTTTGGCACGGTCGATCTGCGCACCGGGCTTGCCAAGTCGATCAACACCGTCTTCATGCGGCTCAACGAGAAGATCGGCCCCACGAACACCAAGAACGCCGCCATCGCAGCAGGCATACCGGCCGCCACCGCGGGGCTGGATGACAACCCCGTCAACGTCCTCGGTACCGCCTCGCCGCACGTGGAGGACGTCGCGAACGCCTACGCGACGATCGCGGCCAACGGCGTGCGAGTCACCCCCTACCTCATCGCCTCGATGACCTCCGTGGCCTCTGACACCGTCGACATCAGCTACAAGGCGCCGAAGCAGACGACCCAGGCGTTCTCCGCCGACATCGCCGCCGACACCCTCGACGCCATGCAGGCGGTGACCCGCTCCGGCGGCACGGGGGCTCGGGCGGCCACCCTCGGACGTCCGGTGGCCGGCAAGACCGGCACCACCGATGGCCACAAGTCCGTCTGGTGGACCGGGGTCATCCCGCAGCTGTCGGTCTCGGTCGGGATGTACCGCGACGAGAACGGCACGCCCGCACCGCTGGACAACATCCCCGGCCTCAACGTCGGCGAGGTCGGCGGCAGCACGCTTCCGCTGTCGATGTGGCTGGACTTCATGAAGACCGCTACGCAGGGGATGGACAAGGCCGCCTTCCCCAAGCGGGTCGGCATCGGCGACGACACGGTTCGCGCCCCGGCGCCGACGGTGACGTCCGTCCCGCCGGTCACGACGACCGCCGGCACACCTGCGCCGGAGACGACAACCGTCACCGTGCCGCCGCCGCCCAGCACCGAGCCACCGTCGCGCACCCAGTCTCCGTCCCGCACTCAGGAACCTTCCCGCACCCAGCAGCCGAGCCAGACCACGACCTCGGCGCCACCCGCTCCAGCGCCGCAGGCTCGAAGAACCACGGCCTCGCCGTAGGCTCTGCGTCGTGCCCGCGACCCGCCCCGACCTCGTCACGGCGCCCTCGCGCCAGGATCCGGTGGCCCGCTCGGCGTCGGAGGTGGTCGGCGGCCCCACCGGCCGGTATGCCGTCCGCCTCGGCCGCGGATGGCGCTGGTACGCCGCGGTGCTGGCCGCCGTCTCCGTGGTGCCGGCGGGGCTCAACATCCTCCTGCAGTCGCACTGCATCGACGCGGGCTGGAACAGCCCGGACCAGTTCTGGCACGCCTGCTTCTCCGACGTCCCGGCGACCTACCGCGACGCGGGTCTTGGCGAGGGCGTGCTGACCTTGGTGACCGGCGGGTTCGGCGCGCCGCACCCGACCCAGCCGCCGCTGACCGGGTTCGTCATGACGCTGCTGGGGTCGCTCGTCCCGTCCGGGTCGATCGAGGACCGGATGCGGTTCTACTTCGCCCTCTGGGCGGTGCTCGGCGCCGTCCTGCTCGCACTCACCACCTGGTGGACGGCGGCAAGCGTGCGCCGCTTCCCCCTGCGGGCCACCCTGGTAGCGCTGTCGCCGGTGGTCGCGCTCACCCTGACCATCTCTCCCGACATCCTCGGGGTCGCCCTGACGGCGGCGGCTCTGTATGCGTGGAGCCGTGACAAGCCGGTGCTCACCGGTGTGCTGCTCGGGCTGGCGACCTCGGCGCGCACCTATCCGGTGCTCGTGGTCGTGGCGCTGCTCCTCGTCAGCCTGCGTGCCGGCCGGCTGGTCCCCTGGGCGCGCTGCGCCGGGTCGGCGGCCGTCGTCTTCGGCGTCATCCTGCTCGTGCTCGGCGTCTCGAACCCCGACGCGGCGTTCGCGGCATACCGGGGCTGGCTCAGCGCGGGCGCCGGGTTCGGGTCGCCCTGGCTTCTGCCTCTGCTTGCCGGTTCGCCGCTGTCCGGTGGCGTGGTCACCGGGCTGGCCGTCGTCGGCTGGGTCGCGGCACTCGCCGTCGGGGCCGCCCTCGCGCTGTCCTCACCGCGCCGCCCCGGGATAGCCGAGGTGAGCCTGGTGATGGTGGCGATCGTGCTGCTCACCGGCAAGTCGATGACCGTCCAGTCGGCGCTGTGGCTGGTCCCGTTCGTCGCCCTCGTCGGGCTGTCCTGGGCGGACGCGCTGATCTGGTCCGCGGCCGAGGCCCTGCACTTCGAGGCCGTCTGGCTCTATCTCGCGGGAACGTCCCAACCGAGCCGGGGTCTGCCGGCGTCGTGGTACGCGGTGTTCCTGTTCATCCGGATCTTCGGGCTGCTGTGGCTGGTGGGGCGGACCTGGCAGCTCGCGCGCAGCCGTTCTCCCGTGCTGGACGCCGACGCGGCGGTCGTCGAGAGCGCGTGGGGCGAGCAGGAGAGCGACGAGCTGGCCGGGCCCCTGCGCGACGCCTCCGACCAGCTGATCGTCCGCTTCGCCTGACCGTCGCGCTCGCGCACGGGAGGCGGCTCACGGATTTCGGTTCCGCCCCGCGGTGCCGGTACCCTGGGCAGGTTCGCCGTGCCTCAAGGCACCCTGTGGATGAGTCCCGACCCGTGTCGGTGACCCGTGGCAGGGTGTGGTCACGGCGGGACGCTGCAACCCTCCTGTCACGGAGAGACCGTGACCGCCAGACCAGAGGAGGTGGGTCACCGCATGCGTCAGTACGAACTCATGGTCATCCTCGACCCCGAGCTCGATGAGCGCACCGTCGCTCCGTCCCTCGACAAGTTCCTGTCCGTCGTCACCAAGGACGGCGGCAGCGTGGACAACGTCGACATCTGGGGACGCCGTCGGCTCGCTTACGAGATCAAGAAGAAGGCCGAAGGCATCTACGCCGTCGTCGCCATGACGGCGGAGCCGGCCACCGCCCAGGAGCTCGACCGCCAGCTCGGCCTGAACGAGGCTGTCCTGCGGACCAAGCTGCTGCGTCCCGGCGCCTGAGCCACCCCGGCCACCTCTCACCCACCCCCCACGCCTGAAGCGACCCCGGACCGAGAAGGACACGATTTATGGCTGGCGACACCGTCATCACCGTTATCGGCAACATCACCGGCGACCCCGAGCTGCGGTTCACGCCGTCGGGCGCCGCGGTCGCGAACTTCACCGTCGCGTCGACGCCTCGCGCGTTCGACCGCCAGAGCAACGACTGGAAGGACGGGGAGACCCTGTTCATGCGCTGCTCGGTCTGGCGTGACGCCGCGGAGAACGTCGCCGAGTCGCTGCAGCGGGGCACCCGGGTCATCGTCTCCGGACGGCTGAAGTCTCGTTCCTACGAGACCAAGGAGGGCGAGAAGCGCACCGTCATCGAGTTGGAGGTCGACGAGGTCGGCCCGTCGCTGCGGTACGCCTCGGCCAAGGTCACCAAGACCCAGCGGGGCGGCGGCGGCGGTTTCGGCGGTCAGGGCGGCCAAGGCGGTCAAGGCGGTCAAGGTGGCGGCCAGTCCGAGGACCCGTGGGCCACCGGTGCTGGCTCGGGTGGCTCGGGCAGCTCGGGCAGCTCGGGGGGCGGCGGATGGAACGGTGGCGGCAACGCCCAGCCGGCTCAGCCCGCTCAGCCCGCTCAGCCCGCTCAGCAGGGTGCTGGCAACCAGGGCGGTCAGGGTGGCTGGGGCAACAACGCGCCCGGTTACGACGAACCGCCGTTCTAGTCCAGGTGCCGTCTCAGCTCAAAGTTCAGTGGCATCTCGTCGGTCTCCACCGATTCTCGCCGGTCTGACACCCCGTCGGACCGGCACCCGCAAGAATCCCATCCCGGGGCATCCCCCCGGGCTCTCACCAGAAGAAGGAGAGCACCACGATGGCCAAGCCCGTTGTGCGTAAGCCCAAGAAGAAGGCGAATCCCCTCAAGATCGCCAAGGTCGAGAACATCGACTACAAGGACACCGCGCTGCTGCGCAAGTTCATCTCCGACCGCGGCAAGATCCGTGCGCGTCGGGTGACCGGTGTCTCGGTCCAGGAGCAGCGCCTCATCGCGACGGCCGTGAAGAACGCCCGTGAGATGGCGCTCCTGCCGTACTCGAGCTCCGCTCGATGAGCCCGCGACCAGTCATCAGCTAGGAGTCCGACATGAAGCTCATCCTCACCCACGAGGTCACCGGTCTCGGCGCCGCCGGTGACGTCATCGACGTCAAGGACGGCTACGCCCGCAACTTCCTGCTGCCCCGCGGGTTCGCCACGCCGTGGACCAAGGGTGGCCAGAAGCAGGTCGACGCCATCATCACCGCGCGGGCGACCCGCGAGGTCAAGACCCTCGACGAGGCCAAGCAGCTCAAGGGCCGCCTCGAGTCCACACCCGTCACCGTCCCGGCCAAGGCCGGCCACGCGGGCCGGCTGTTCGGCGCAGTGAGCACGGCCGACATCGCGCAGGCCGTCAAGTCCTCGGGGGGTCCGGATCTCGACCGCCGCAAGATCGAGGTGAAGGGTCACATCAAGACGACCGGCTCCTACGAGGCGCTCGTCCGGCTGCACCCCGAGGTGCAGGCGACGGTGGCCCTCGAGGTCGTTGCCGGTTGACCCCAGCCAGCAAAGCGCAGGCGCCTCATCCGGACCTCGGATGGGGCGCCTTCGCCTGCGCCCTGCCCGCGATGCCCGCGATCCAGACCGGACTCAGAGGTTGCCCTGCGCGCCTTGCCGGCCGACCGGACTCAGAGGTTGACCTGTTCTGCGCCTTGCCGCCGACCGACCGGACTCAGAGGTTGACCTGTTCTGCGCCTTGCTCAGAGGTTGACCTGTTCTGCGCCTTGCCGGCCGACCGGACTCAGAGGTTGACCTGTTCTGCGCCTTGCCGGCCGACCGGACTCAGAGGTTGACCTGTTCTGCGCCTTGCCGGCCGACCGGACTCAGAGGTTGCCCTGTTCTGCGCCCCCATCGAGCCGAAAACCCCCAACCGCGGGAGCCCCGTCGAAGATTGACCCTGGACGGCACGCTGATCACCTCGAACCACCGGCGACCCGGCAGCTCTCAGGCCCGGCCGCCCACTGCGGAGCCGGAATCTGCCCTCCCCGGACACCGAACTCACGTCTCCCCTGGTTTTGGGGTCGCACAAGGCGTCAGAACCCGTAAAGGTGTGAGTTCGGTCGGCAAAAGTGTGTGTTCGGTCGGCAAAGGCGTGAGTTCGGTCGACCTGTAGGCGACCGGTAACCTCGGTAACCGCGGTGCGGTGCGGTGCGGCCCCGCAGCCGGCCGGGAAGGGATGTCATGAACCAGTGGGGCAAGCGCGACGACATGCTCGTCCACGAGTCGGAACCGTTCAACGCCGAGCCCTCCTCGGGGGCGCTCGCTCGGGACGTCATCACGCACGTCGACACGTTCTACAGCCGCAACCACGGTCCCGTCCCCGACCTCGACCCCGACGCGTGGCGCCTCACGGTCGACGGCCTCGTCGACCAGCCCCTGGCGTTCTCCCTCGCCGAGCTGCGCGAGCGCTTCGAGGAGCACTCGATTGTTGCCACGCTGCAGTGCGCCGGCAACCGGCGGGCGGGTTTCCTCCAGGTCCGTGACATCCCAGGTGAGGACCCGTGGGAGTCTGGCGCCACCTCGACGGCCCAGTGGACGGGGGCCCGGCTGGGCGACGTCCTGCGGGCGGCGGGCATCCGCCCCGAGGCGGCCCATGTCGCCTTCGCCGCCCCGGACCGCTCGGAGCTCGCCGACCCGCCGCAGGCATACGGGGGGTCGATCCCCGCCGCCAAGGCGCTGTCCGACGAGACCCTGCTCGCCTGGGCCATGAACGGCGAGCCGCTCATCGCGCTGCACGGAGCTCCGGTACGCGCCGTCGTCCCGGGGTGGATCGGCGCTCGCAGCGTCAAGTGGGTGGAGCGCGTCACGGTGCAGGCCGAACCGTCGGACAACTACTTCCAGGCGACCGCATACCGGGTCCTGCCGCCCGACGCCGACCCGACCCTCGCCGGTCCTGGTGACGGCATCTCGCTCGGCGCGGTCGCTCTGAACTCGGCGATCCTCGAACCCGCCGCAGGCGCTCACGTGGCCGCCGGGCGGCTCGACGTCGCTGGGTATGCCTTCGCCGGCGATGACCGCGGTGTCGCCCGCGTCGACGTGTCGGTCGACGGCGGCGAAACCTGGTCGCAGGCGGACCTCGTCGCCCAGCCGAGTGTCTGGTCCTGGTGCCAGTGGCGCGCCGTCGTCGAGGTCGAGGCAGGAGAGGTCGAGATCGTCGCGCGGGCCTGGGACACCACGGCTGCGCTGCAACAAGAGTCGGCAGCGGAGCTCTGGAACCCCAAGGGCTACGTCAACAACTCCTGGCCTCGGATCAACGTCGTCGCCGTCGCGCGGGACCGCTGAGACCATTCACGTTTCCTCACCCGCCGAGCCCAGCGGCCCCGGCCGCGCGTGCGCGTGCGCGTGTGCCGTCTTCCCGCGTACGAACGAACCCCCAGCCGACGAGCGCTGCGGCCACGACGGTGAGCGTGAGACCGGCGATCGTGACGGCCTCCTGGAACTGCGCCGTCTGCTGCGTACTCCAACCCGATGTGGCGATGTCGCCGGCGAACAGCGCTGCGAGGATGGTGCCGGTGACCGCGATGCCGACGCCGGTGGCGACCTCGGACGCAGTGTCGACGAGCGCCGCGCCGATCGAGGTCCGGTCAGTCGGCAGACCACGCAGCACGTTGGTCCCGGCGACCACGCCGTTCACGCGAATTCCCGCAGCCACGAGCACGAGAGCGACCGCGACCCACACATAACCGAACCTGCCGAGCAGGCCGTAGACCGCGAGCCCGAACACGACCGATGTGGCGCTCATCCATGCGGCCCGGTCGAAACCCACCTGCTCCACGAACGGGTTGACGAACGGACCGGCGGCGACCAGGACGACGACCTGCGGCAGCATACCGATGGCGGCGAGCGCGGGCGACCATCCCCAGTCGAGCTGCAGCTGCAGCGTCACCAGGTACCCGAGACCGGCCGTAGCCAGCCCGGCCGCGCCCTTGTATGCCAGGCCGCTGGAGACCAGGGGGCGCGCGATCAGCGACAGGTCGAGCAGTGGGTGCTGCGCCGAACGTTCGCGCAGCACGAAGGCAACCGCCCCCGCGACGGCGACAACGGTGGCCGTCCACGGTGCCCACGAGCCGCTGCCCCCGTCGACGAACAGTGTCGGGGCAACCAGCGCGAGCACGATGGTCGCGGTGCCCAGCACCGCGCCGAGGACGTCCACCGGGTCGCGGTGGAGATCGGCCGGGTCGTCCGCGGCAACACCGATGCGCACACCGATGACCGCGAGCGCGGCGATCGGCACGTTGACGAGCAGCAGGACCTGCCACGGCGCGATCGCGAGCACGAAACCACCCGCCGTCGGGCCGATCGCGAGTCCGACCAGACCCACGGTGGAGATGAGCGTGATCGCTCGGACGCGCAGTCCGTCCTCGTCGAACAGCCGGAAGGCCAGCGCCATCGACCCCGGGGTCGTCATCGCCGCCGCGACCCCCATCACCGCTCGAACGGCGATCAGCTCCTGCGCGGTGTGGACGAACGCGGTCGCCACGCTCGCGACCGCGAGCAGCACCAGACCGACGAGCATGACTCGTCGCCGTCCGAACCGGTCGGCGATCGCGCCGAACACCAGCATCAGCCCGCCGAACACGACGGCGTATGCGCCGGTCACCCACTGAAGCGCGGTCGTCGACGCCTGCAGCTCGCGTCCGATCGTCGGCAACGCGACGTTCAGGATCGAGTTGTCCAGCATCTCGAAGAGGAACACCGCGGACAGTCCCGCCAGAGCCACCCACGCTTCCCGCAATGATCGGGGGGACAGCGGGAGCCGCACGTCGGCTTCTTCAGACATGGCAGCTCCTCGGTGATGATCCCCCGGTGGGACCTCATTGGAGGTTAACTTACTAAGTTTACTGACACAAGTAAGTGAGGGATGGATGCCCAGAAGATCAGAGCGAGGCGGGCCTCGGACGCGGACGCGGATCGCTGAGGCCGCAGCCCGGTTGTTCCTCGAACGCGGGTTCGACACGGTCACGGTCGCGGAGGTGGCACGGGAGGCTGGGGTCTCCAGCGTGACGGTCTTCAACCACTTCCCGCGCAAGGAGGACCTCTACCTCGATCGGTCAGCCGACGCCGTCGAACGCCTGCGCTCGGCGGTCCTCGACCGTGCTGAGGGCATCGATGTGCTCGCGTCCCTGCGAGAGGCGTCCCTGCGTCTCGTTGCCGAGCGTCACCCGCTCTCCGGCCTCAACGACAGGTCCATCCCCTTCTTCCGGACCGTGGCGGCGTCGCCAGCGCTGCTCGCGCGGGCCCGCGAGCTCGCATCCGACCTGCAGCGGACGCTCGCCGAGGAGCTCGTGCGGGACCGGACCTTCGAGGGCGACGGGACGCTGCTCGCCGCCTTCTTCATCGCCGGTTACGGCACCGTCCTGGTGGAGACCGCGCGTCGCCGCACCGACGGGGAAGCGCCGATGGTGGTCGCTGACGACCACCTCGTCCGCCTCGAGCGGTTTTTCGAGGCCCTTCGCAGTGGATTCGTGCCGGGGTCGCCCTAGACTGGTGGACGTGAACGCTTCACGACTGGCGTGGTGGCTGGCCTGACCGGGCGGTTCACCCTGATTTCCCCACGAAGCCGCCCCGCAGCAGGGCGGCTTCCGTGTGTCCACACGGTGACATTCCCGTTGCGGGAGCAACACCATCCGAGGAGTACCCCGCATGACCACCGTTGACAGACCGCCGGCCGAGAGCAACTCCTACTGCGAGCCGACCACCGCAGCATCCACTCGACCGGCCCGCCGCAAGCGGATGCTGACCGGCGACCGGCCGACCGGCAAGCTGCACCTCGGCCACTTCGTCGGGAGCATCGAGAACCGGATCCGGCTGCAGCAGGAGTACGAGTCCTTCTTCATCATCGCCGACCTGCACATGCTGACCACCAGCAACACCCGCACGGCCATCGACCAGGTCAGCGCGAACGCGCGCGACATGGTCCTCGACCAGCTGTCCGCCGGCATCGACCCCGAGCACGCGACGTTCTACCTCCAGTCGGCGATCCCCGAGGTCAGCGAGCTGAACACGCTGTTCCAGAACCTCGTCACCGTCCCCCGTCTCGAGCGCGTCCCCAGCCTCAAGGACATGGCCCGCGCCGCCGGCAAGGACGAGATGCCCTACGGCCTGCTCGGGTACCCGGTCCTGCAGGCCGCCGACATCCTCTGCGTCAAGGGCGACGTGGTCCCGGTCGGCAAGGACAACCACGCCCATGTCGAGGTGACACGGGAGATCGCGCGCCGGTTCAACTACCTCTACGGCGACGTCTTCCCCGTGCCGACCCTCATCGAGAGCGAGATCACGACGCTCATCGGCACCGACGGCCAGGCGAAGATGAGCAAGTCGCTCGGCAACTCGATCCTCCTGTCGGACGACGCGGCGACGGTGCGCAAGAAGGTCGCCGGCATGTACACCGACCCCAACCGCATCCGCGCCGACATCCCGGGGACCGTCGAGGGCAACCCCGTCTTCGTCTACCACCACGGCTTCAACCCTGACGTCGACGAGGTCGCCGACCTCGAGGAGCGGTACCGCGCCGGCCGGGTCGGTGACGTCGAGGTCAAGACTAAGCTCGCCACGGCGATCAACGCGTTCCTCGAACCGATGCGCGAGCGGCGGGCCGTCTACGAGGCGCAGTCGGGCCTGGTCGACGAGATCATCGTCGACGGCACCGAACGCACTCGACTCGAGGTTCAGGCCGTTGTCGCCGAGGTCAAGCGCGCCATGGGGCTCACCGGCACGTATAACCAGCTGCGCCGCAAGGCCGAGCAAGCCCGCAAGCGCCGCGGCGCCTGACCCATACCGGCGCCAGACCCGGTATGCCGCTGGCTCAGCTCGTTTCGCGGGTCTCCACCACGACGTGAGCGTCCTCGGTGTCCTCGGTGTCCTCGGTGTCCTCGGTGTCCTCGGTGTCCTCGACGTCCTTGACGCTCTTGTCGGCCTGTGCGGGCGTGTCCTGGCGCTGTTCCTCCCGCTTGTCCTTGCGGCTCTCGTAGACGCGCCAGGCAATGACCGCCAGCACCACGATCACCGCGACACCGATCGCGAGCCCACGCCCGACCGTCTGTTCGACCGCCTTGTAGGACCGACCGGCGACATGGCCCAGGATGACGAACAGCGAGCCCCAGATGATCCCGCCGGCGGCGTTCCAGACCAGGAAGGTGCGGTAGCGCATCCCGGACGCGCCGGCGAGGGCCGGCATCATGGCGCGGAAGAACGCGGTGAAGCGGCCGAGGAAGACCGCGCTCCCGCCGCGCCGCTGCAGGAAGTCCTCGGCTTTGGCGAGCTTGTGCCGATGCTTGCCGAGGAGCTTGCCGCTGAGGATGCGGGGCCCCAAGATGCGCTTGCCCACCTCGTACCCGACGGTGTCCCCGAGGATCGCCGCGACGACGACGACCACGATCGACAGCGGCAGGGAGGTCGTGCCGAGGTAGGACGCGACGCCGGCGAGCACGGCAGCCGTCTCGCCGGGGACGACGAAGCCGACGAAGATGGCGTCCTCGGCGAACACGATGAGGCCGACCAGGACATAGATCCAGATCGGCGACAGGTTGAGGAGACCGTCGAGGAGGTTGCTCACGCGTCCTGCGGCTCGCCCTCTGCATCCCGGTCGTCGGGGGTCTGCGTGGCGAACACCTTGTCCTCGATCTCCTCGGTCCCCGTCTCCTTCGCAGGTGCGGGCTCCTCGGCCCTCCCGGCCTCGGCTTCCTGCGCGTCGGCGTCGACCGGGACATCGCCCGGATAGTCGTCGTCGTCGGGGTCGATCGCGTTGGGCATCATGTGCATCAGCTCGTCCTCGGCGGCGTGCGCCTCGTGGATCGCCGTGCGCACGGCGTCGAGGTCGGGCGGGTCGTTCTCGGCCATGAGGGGCTCCTTCACGTCGTCGGTGGGGTGCTCGGGTCCACTCTGCCACTGTCCGCGCAGCCCTGATGCGTCCTAACCGGCAGCCGAGCTCGTCCACCGGCGATAGCGTTGTGTCACACGCGAACGCACGCTCGAGAGGGAACCTCGTCATGCCCACCTGGTTGTGGATCGTCATCCTGCTCGTCGTCATCGGCGTCGGGGTCGGCCTGTGGATGCGCAACACCGCGCCCTCGTCGGGACCTGGTGCGTCCGCGTCGGGACCCGGTGCGTCCGCGTCGGGACCTGGTGCGTCCGCGTCGGGACCCGGTGCGTCCGACGTATCGGTGGCCAGGGCCACCACGTCGTCGGACGCAGTCCCGCCCGCCGAGCGGTTCGACGATGCCGCGGGTGAGACGGCGGCGGAGGTCTCCGAGGACGCCGAGCTGCGTCACGATGGCGGTTACAGCGAGTCCGTCGACCCCGCTCCCCACCCCGCCCCCGAGGCCGCCCCCCACCCCCACCCCGCCCCCGACCCCAAGGCCGAGGCCGAGCACGTCCCAGACGTCCCAGACGGGGAGTACGGCCCCGGCTCCGCTGTGCCCCACCCCGACGGCAGTGGACCAGCGGGCTTCTCCATCAAGGCGAACGCCGACTCGATGTTGTTCACCACCTCTGACTCGCCGGGTTACCACCGCTCCCGCGCCGACACCTACTTCACCGATGCCGCCACCGCCGAGGCGGCCGGGTTCAAGCGTTGGGACGACCACCGCTCGTGACCCATCGGGTCGAGCTCGACGTCCGGGACAACAGCCTCAACCTGATCCGGCTGTTCCTGGCGCTGCTCGTCCTGGTCGCGCACGGCTACTACCTGTCCGGCCAGGGCACCGGCCCGAGCATCCGGGGTGAGAACCTCGGCGGATGGGCGGTGTTCGGCTTCTTCACCATCAGCGGCTACCTCATCACCGCGAGCCGGTTTGCCAACCCGCTCGGCCGGTTCCTCGTGCTCCGGGTGGCCCGGATCTACCCCGGTTTCGTCGTATGCCTCGTGCTCACCGCCGGAGTGTTCGCGCCGGTCGCGTGGTGGGCCGAGGGCCGCGACTGGTCGCGCTTCCTCACCACCGACACCACCCCTGTGGCCTACGTTCTCGACAACCTCGGGCTGCGCATCACGGCCTACGACGTCGCGGGCACCCCGGGGTCCGTGCCCTACCCGGGTGCGTGGAACGGCTCACTCTGGACGCTGTTCTTCGAGTTCTGCTGCTACGTCACGGTCGGGCTGCTCGTCTGCGTTCCCGCCGTCCGGCGGCACCGGTGGCTGCTCGGCGTGGCGTTCGTCGCCAGCGTGGTCGTGTGGGCCAACGTCGCGAGCTGGCACCTCACCGACCACGCCGACCTCGCGCTGTTCGCCCGGCTCGCCCCCCCGTTCCTCGGCGGTGCCCTGGTCCAGGCGGCGGTCCGCCGCATCCCGCTGCGGACATCGACCGCGCTCCCGGCGGTGGTGCTTGCCGTCCTCGTCGTCGCGCTCGTCCCCGGGTGGGGCGCTCAGGCCGCTTCGCCGCTGATCGCCTACTCGCTGCTCTGGCTCGCCACCGTGCTGCCCTCCCCGAGACTCGTGCGCCGACACGACATCTCCTACGGCGCCTACGTCTATGCCTTCCCCGTGCAGCAGCTGCTCGCGTATGCCGGTGCACCCCGGCTCGGCCTCGTCCCTTACGACGCGCTCGCGATGGTCGGCACCGGCATCCTCGCCGTCCTCAGCTGGCGGTGGGTGGAGCGTCCCGTCCTGGTGTCCGTACGCCGTCGTCTCGGACCGCCCCGGACTGGCCCGGACTGGCCCGGACCGGCCCGGACCGGCCCGGACCGGCCCGGACCGGCCGGTCAGCGCTCGGTCAGCGCTCGGTCAGCGCCGGTTAGCGCCGGGCCATGACGTGATGCCCGAGATCTCGGGCGGCGGACCAGCGTCGGTCGGCGAGGGCCCGCGGCACGAGGGTGACCGCGTGCGCCCGTGACGTGAGCCGGAGCCGGGCGGCGCGTTCGGCCCGCCGCCAGCCGCGCGCCCGCATCTGGTCGGCGGCGATCCCGTAGTAGGTGCGCTCGTCGGCAAACCGTGTCCCGTCCATCAACGTCGTCGCGGACGCGCTCGACGTATGCCGCCGGTAGACGAAGCAGACCGCCGGGTCGAACACCAGAGAGGCGTCGCGGCATACCAGGTCGAGCTCGAGCGCGAAGTCCTGGATGATCGGTAGTCCCTCCCGAAAATCTACGTCCCGCAATGCGTCTCGGCGGAACGCCAACGATGGCCAGTAGAGCCAGTTGCCGAGCAGGAGCGATGTTGCCAAGGCTTCACCGACCATCAGCACGGGCTGGTGCCGCGTGCGTGGTTGGAGCAGGCGCTGCTTGACCGTGTCCACGAGAGACGTTCGGCGCGCGCCGGTCTCGTCGACCACCCGCACCCCAGGCTGGATCATCACCGCACCTGGCCAGGCTCGGTGCGCGTCGAGGATCACGTCGACGTAGTTGGCAAGCAGCAGGTCGTCGCAGCCGAGGAAGACCACCAGGTCCTGGGTCGCCAGCGACAGACACTGCCGATAGTTGGCGGTGATGCCGAGGTTGCGGTCGTTGCGGATGGCCCGGACCCGCTCGTCGCTGATCGTCCGTAGCCAGTGCGTGACACTAGTGTCCGGGTAGGCGTCGTCCACGACCGTCAGCCGCCAGTCTCCGTTGTCCTGAGCCAACACGCTCTCGACCGTCTCGCGCATCAGCGTGGGGTCGCCCCAGTAGGGGACCAGGATGTCGAGCGGCACGGCCGACAGGGTATGCCGACACGTGCTGTCAGCGGGTCGCGCCCGTCACCAGCCACGCGTCACTGCGAAATCGCCACCAGAGCCCGGCCGCCCGCAACGCCATGAAGCCGCCGCCGAACCACACCCACAACCCGGCGAGCGAGCTCCCGAACCCCCCCGGCAGGGGCGCACCGTCTCGGCTGAGGAACAGGACGACGGGGACCCAGAGCACCGCCGCGAGCGTCATCGCCACCGCCAGCCAGGTCGTGTCACCGGCGCCCATCAGGACGCCGTCCAGGACGAACACGTACCCGGCGAGCCACTGGCAGAGCGCAACCACCACGAACCCCCAGGCCGCCGCGCGGACCACGTCCTGGTCCGGGGTGAAGATCCGTCCGATCACCGGGGCCAACGGCAACAACACCACGGCACTCCCGAGGCCGCCGAGCACACCCCACCTCGTCACGGTCGTGGCGGCCTGCCTGACCTGGGCAATATCGCCGGCGCCGAGCGCCTTGCCGGTCATCGCCTGCGCGGCGATGGCGAGCGCGTCGAGAGCGAAGGCGAGCAGGTTCCACACGGTCGACACGATCTGGTGCCCCGCGAGGGTGATGTCGCCGTAGCGCGCGGCCACACCGGTCGTCACGAGGATCACCCCCCTTAGCGCCAACGTCCGCACCAGCAGCGGGAACCCGCCGACCGCAGCCGCGAGGACGCCCGCCGGCTGGGGACGCAGGTGGGCACCGAGGGGCAACGACGTCCGCAGGACCACCGTCACCAACGCCGCCGCCATCAGGGTCTGCGCGACGACCGTCCCGATCGCCGAGCCCGCGATCCCGAGTCCGACCCCGAAGACCAGCACGAAGTTGAGCACCAGGTTGAGCCCGAACCCGCCCACGGAGACAACAAGCGGCGTACGCGTGTCCTGCAGCCCACGCAGCAACCCGGTGGCGCCGAGCACCACGAGCATGCCCGGTATGCCGGGGGTCGAGGCCCGCAGATAGGTCACCGCCTGCTCCTGAACGTCCGCGGACGCGCCGAACGCGCCGCAGAGCGTCGGCGCCGTCACGGCCACCGCCACGGCGACGAGGGCGCCGAGACCGAGAGCGAGCCACAGGCCGTCCAGGCCGGCGTCCATCGCCCCGCTGAGGTCCCCGGCCCCCATCCGCCTCGCGACGACACTGGTGGTCCCGTAGGCGAGGAAGACGAACACTCCCGCGGCCGTCAGCAGCACCGAGGACGCGACCCCGAGCCCGGCGAGCTCGGCCGTGCCGAGGTGCCCGACGATCGCGGAGTCGGCGAGCAGGAACAGCGGCTCGGCGACGAGCGCAAGGAACGCCGGCACCGCGAGGCGCAGGATCTCCCGCCTCATTGGTGCCGCCACGACCGCGAGCCTAGGTCGAAGCCACCGAAGCGGGGCCGGTCATCCCCGGAGCGAGACAAGATCCACCCAGGACCCACGCGAGATCCGCTGAAGATCCGCTGGGCCCGGAACGGGCGGGGCTCAGCCGAGCAGCGTGAGGGTCCCCCATGTGCTGCGCGTCTTCGCGTCGTTGCCGGAGCGGGCCGGGTTGTTGCTGACCATGTCGAGACCGTCGCCCTTGGCGGAGCCGCTGGGCACGGCGTCGCTGACGTTGAGGTTCATCCCGATCGCTGCACCGGCGGTGGCTGGCGAGAAGCCCAGCGTCTCCCACGGGATTGCGGCCTCGATGCGGTAGCCGTGGTCGGTGGGAACGGCAACGCCGTCCAGCCCGACGATGGTCTTCGTGCCCCCCGCGAACACGCTTCCCTTGGCCACGTTGATCCCACCGATGAGGGTGGGGCTGGCGTTGGGCCCGAGCATGACGTGGATGTCGCCGTGTTCGAGGCTGCCGTTGTGGTTGGTGGGAAGCGCCGTCCCGAACTCGAAGCTGACCCCGTCACCCTTGAACAGCTGCGTGGTGTCACCCGCGTGAGTCTGGGTGACCTGGCTGTCGGTCACGTCGACGATCAGGTAGAGGTCGGCGTCCGTCCAGCCCAGACCCCACACACCCTTGACCGTGGCGGCCGCGCCCGCCACGAGCCGGTCACTGGTGAAGGTCGGCGCGCTGTCGGGCCAGTCGCTCGGGTCCCCGTCGAGGGTCGGTGCCTTTTCCAGGTGCACGGCCGAGACGGCCGGCCCGGTCAGCGTGGTGCGGGTCGTCGTGCCACTGCCGTGCGCCTCACCCGAGCCACTGCCGCCGCCTCCCGGGCTGTTCTTTGTGGGGTCAGGAAGCGTGGAGCCGTACCAGCCGAGCGCCACGACCCCGCCGACGAACACCAGGAGGGTCACGGCGATGATCGCGACCAGGTGCCGTGCGCGGTGCGGCGGCGGAGCCGAGAACCGTTGCGGTGCGACGGGTCCACTAGATCCGGCTGGGACGTATGGTGGTGGGACGTATGGTGGCGGGACGTAGACCTGACTCGCCTGCTCGGCCCGGTATGCCGGTTGCACCGGCTGCCTCGCGGGCGTGGGCGCCGGCGTGGTCCAAGCCACCGGCGCGGGTCCGGTGTGCACGGGCGCCCTCGGCGTCCTCGTGATCGGCGGGGGCGCGGCCGCATACGTGGGCTGGCTCCTCCTCTGCTCCGGCATCAGAGCCGGCTCCGGCAGGGGTTGCCCGTGGGTGCTGGGCCCCGCCTCGACCGGTGTCCTCGCCGGACCCGCCGCCGTGGCGACCGGTGTGACGGGAGTGACTACTGGCGTGGTCGTCGTGGGCTCGGCGACGATGTTTGCGAACACCTGGCCATCGGGGGACCGCAGGAACAGCACCGGGGTGGCCCATTCGGTGGAGTAGTCGGCGAGCAGCGCCTTGCGCGCACTCGTCGCCGCCTGGTCGACGGGAAGGCCGTCGGCGATCGCACCGTAGAACTCGGCGGTGAACGCGACGGCGGCTCCGTCGCTGATCGGGAACTGCATGGCCACGACCGCCGTGCAGTCCTGCTGCACCAGACCCTGCGCCATCCCGCTGAACGGGTCGACGGCATCGACGCGCGCGGACTGGCAGGCGTTGAGCAACACCAGCCGCAGGGGGTCATGGTCGCGTAGGTAGGGACCGAGCACACCGGGGGGGACCTTGACGCCACGTCCGTAGCGGTCGCAGAAGTAGACGACGCCGTCCTGGATCTGCTCGTCGTAGTCACCGTGTCCGATGAAGTGCAGGATGTGCACGTCGTGGGTCCGCAACCAGCTTGCCAGGGCGGCGACCGTGGGAGCCGGGAGCCGGTCGATCTGCACGGTGCCGTGCTCGACCTTCGCCGCGAGTGCGTCGTGGACCCGGGCCCACTCCGCCTCGACGTCGAGATCGGGCAGGTCCGTCGGGGAGGAGATGACGACGAGGATCTTCAAGGCGCCGTCCACCGGCAGCGGCCGGGGTGGCTGGGGAACCTCGAGATAACGCACGACGGGAGTGCGTTCGGACTGGGCGATGTAGGAGTTGCTGCGCCGGTCGTAGAGCAGCTCCCACGGCAGGCCGGCGATCGAGGGGGCGTCGGTCAGCCGCAGCCGCAACCGCAGCCCGTGGCCGTGCTCACGCGCCAGGTCCTGCGACCGGGACCACGAGAGCATGAGGTCCTCTGAGAACACCGTCTCGAACAGCCGTCCGCCGAGGGCCAGCGAGGCCTCGGCGCGCGGGTCCGAGCTGGCCCGGCGGGTGCCGCTGCGGCCGGGATCGATCTTGAGCAGCAGGTTCTCGAGCTGGGTCGGGTCGAACGGTAGGTGGAACTTCGTGGCGGGGCTCGCCCCCGTCGGGCATCCGACGACGCGCGCTCGGAATGACCCCGCCTCCTCTGCTTCGATGAGGAGGTCAAAGTTCTCGTAGGTCCTGGCGGCCATAGCGGCCCTTTCGCAACGTCCGGTGGTTCCAAGTTGGAGCCGCGAGATCGGGTGATGATACCGCCGAGCACAGCACGCTTTCAGGTCTTTTCGGACACCCGAGGCGTCCGGCGCACGGATGAAGGCACCGACGACTGGCTCGCCGAACCCTTCCGCCCGATAGACGCGATGCTCCAAGATGGAGCCGCCAGCGAGTTCGGTGACACCGGTGAGATGTGGGGCGCGTCTCGATTCCGGTATCACCGCTCGGCGCTGGCTCTCCCTGAGGACGTGGGGTGTATGCCGGGTGTGGACGGGTGGTGCGCGCTGGCCGACGAGGTCATCGCGCTCTCCGACTCCGCCCTGACCCAGTCCGCCACGTCCGCGACCGCCAGGCTGGGCATGTCGGCGGACGAGTCGCGTGAGCTCGGTGAGCGGATCTACGCGCGCCAGGACCCGGCGGGGCAGATGCTCTTCTCCGTCATCGCGTTCGCCAGGCGAGTGCGTGACGTCCCCGTTGCGCAAGGACGGCCCACGCCGCCGCCGTACACGCCGGCTCGGATGGACGCGGCGCTCGCGCTGGCGGCTGCCCTGCAGTCCGGGCCCGCCGAGGGACTGGCGGCCCGACTCGCGGCCGCTGACCGGCAGACCCTCGCAGCTCTGCCCCCCGACGCCGCCGGGGCACTGGTCCTCGAGATGGTTCGCGCGGCGCTGGACCAACCGACGGAACACACCAGGGTCGCGGTGCTGGGCGCGGTGATGTCCGTCGCGGATTCGTTGGCACGCGGCCGGTTTCATGTCGCCGATGTCGTATCGCTCGTAGCGTCGGCTCCCCGGTCGGACGACGAGCTCGAGGCTGTCGCGGGGGTGCTCGCGCTCGCGCTGCGGGCGCGGGTCGTCGCCGGGGTCGCCGAAGCGCTGCACGATCACGCCGCTGCCCCCGTCGTCGTCGACCTGCTTCGTCGCACCGCCGAGCTGGTCGCCTCGCGCGCCGCCGTCACGCCCGCAGGTCCGATGGACCCTTCCCTGGTCGCACCGCCGTCGCCTGCTCCCCGGCCGGCCCGTCCGTCGCCCTGGTGGACCACCTGGCGAGGGGGACACCTCGGCCGCAAGCCGGCAGAAGCGGTGAGGCCCGCCGGTGCGACACGGCAGGCATACCCGCGCATCGACGTCGACTCTCACCGACGAGGCCGCCCGGACGTCGTGGTGCTGGGGGAGTCCTTCGACGTGGTGGTCGGTCTCGGCCGGCGCCGGGACTCCACGCTGCTGTCAACGGGGGCGATGCAGCTGCCCACGGGGGTGGAGACGACGCTCGAGCTGGTGCTGGTCTTCGACCCGACCTCGTTGACCCCACGCGGGCCGACCCGCCTGACCGTCGTCGCGTCCGACGCCGACCCCTACCCGAGTGCGACCGTCGGGTTCGACCCCCTGGACCGCGAGGACGAGCGGCTGCCCGCCGAGCGGCGGATCGGGGTGCACTACCTGCGCGACGGTCATCTGGTGGGCATCGCGTGGCGCTCGTTCGTCGTGGTCGGCGACCGACAGGACGTCGCCACCGCCCCCGTCCCTGAGACCCGGGAGAGTGAGCTCCTGGACCTCACACCGCTGCTCGGCGAGGACCTGCCGGACCTGATCCTGTCGGTGTGCGCGGGCGACGGGCCGTCGACCGGCCAGTTCGTCTGGACCGCGCTGCCCGCCGCGTCCGGGGTGACGGTGCCGGACCTGCCGCGGACGGCGTCCCTGGGCACCGACCTTCAGGGCTTCGTCGCCACCCTGCGCCGAAACGTGATGTTCTCCAAGGGTGTCGGCGCCGACTACTCCAAGCTCGCCGGAGCGGCCCGGCAGATCGGCGACGCCGTCCCCGCATACATCCGCTCGGTGATCCACGAGGTCGTCGACGACCCGACCCGGGCCACCGCCCCGACCATCCTCCTGCTCACGGAAGAGACAGCCCTGCCGTGGGAGCTCGCCTCCTTCCGCGAGCCACTGACCACCGACTGGGGTGGGAAGTCGGCGTTCCTGGGCGCCCACGCCGCCATCGGGCGCTGGCCGCTCACCGAGCACCAGCCCCGGCCGACTCCGCGGACCCGGGTCACCGTGCACAGCGCCGCCGTCCTCACCGCCGACTACACCGGCATCCAAGGCTGGGGCCGGTTGGAGCACGCCATGCAGGAGGCGGCCGAGATCGGCGCCTTGTTCGCCCCGCCCGCGGTCATCGTCCGTCCGGCCCTCTGGGACGTCATCGACGTGCTGCGGGGCACGCCGCCCGCCGACGTGCTGCACGTGGCCTTGCACGGGAGCTTCGACGCACAGGGCGACCAGGAGGGGCTGGTCCTGCTCGGGACCGACGCCGAGGGTCAGCTGACCAAGCAGTGGCAGTTCTTCACCCCGGCCGAGGTCGAGAACGGCACCCTCGAGGCGGGTCCCTTCGTGTTCCTCAACGCCTGTCAGGTCGGCTCCGGCAAGGAGGTGCTCGGTGACTACGGCGGGTTCGCCTCGACGTTGCTGAGGATCGGCGCCTCCGCGGTGGTGGCGCCGCTGTGGAACGTCGACGACGCCATCGCCGCCCAGATCGCCCGCGACTTCTACGCCGCGACGTGGACGCCACCGGACACCGACGACGCCACGGACGCAACGGAACCGGTGTCGGCAGCCGAGGCCGTCCGTGCGGTGCGGGCCCGATACACCGAGGACGGCGCACGCAAACAGGGCGACGGGATCAGCGCGACCCTCGTCGCGTTCCAGGTGTTCGGCCATCCACGGCTCCGCCTCGTCCGCCCCTGAACCGTCCAGCACCACCACACAGACAGGAACCCCCATGTCAGAGGACCTGCGCCCCGAAGGCCTCTCGGTCTTCCTCGGTGACGTCGTCATCACGAGCCCCGGACTCACCGGCCGGGTCGAGGTGTACGCCGCCGGGACGGAGGGGATGCGCGGAGCCGAGGACTCCAGCGAGCAGTTCCGCCAGGCGCTCGACGACGCCGGCGTCGTCGAGCAGCTCACCGTCGAGATCTCGCAGCACAGTGAGCTGGACACGGGCGGCGGTACTCGCGGAGCCGGCGGCGGGACGGACATCACCCTGGAGGTCCCCGCGCCCGGGGAGGGCAACGGACAGCTGCTCCTGTATGCCGCGGAGGACGGTTCGCTGTCCTGGCACCTGCCGGACGACGTGCCTCCCGACCAGGTTGTCACCCGGGGTGGGGAGCGACGCACCTACCATCTGCCGCGCGAGGTCCTCCTGGCCGAGCCGTCCGCCGACGGCGCCGGCCAGCGCGGGATCCTCGGGGCGGTCGGGACCAAGCTGTTCAAGGTCCTCGTCTTCCCCCTCATCGACCCGGTGCTGCAAAAGGTTGGGGACTTCTTCGCCGGTCGTTGGGAGGACAAGCACCGCCGCAACCAGGTGCGTTGGTTCGGGGTGGACGACTTCCAACGCGCCGACGTCGCCGCGTTCGCCGCTCCGGACTGGGTCAAGGTCGAGGGCGGACCCTCCTTGCTCTTCATCCACGGCACCACGGCTCAGTCCGACACCGCGTTCGACCAGCTGCCGAAGGACACCCTGGCTGAACTGTCGAAGCGTTATGGCGGAAGGGTTTTCGCCCTGGATCACTTCACGATCTCGGTGACGCCTGACGCGAACGTGGACTTCCTCAGGTCCCAGCTCGTCGCGCTGGCCGACCAGAGCGGACCGGGTCCGCTCGTCCTCGACATCGTCAGCCACTCCCGTGGCGGGCTCGTCGGCCGCGTCCTCGCCGAGAAGGCGGCCGCACTCGGTCTGGACAAGCAGATCTCGGTCCGCACCCTGGTCATGGTCGGCACTCCCAACGCCGGCACGGCGCTCGCCGACAAGGAGCACCTCTCCCAGCTGCTCGACCGGATCACCGACCTGGCCCAGTTCATCCCGGATGCCGGTGTCACCGACGTCGTCGGTCTGGTCCTGGCGATCCTCAAGCAGCTGTCCGTCGGCGCCTACGGGGGTCTCGAAGGGGTGATGTCGATGAACCCGCACGGCGACTACCTCACGCAGTTCAACGTGACGCCCGGGTCGAGCGCGACCTATCGGGCCATCGCGTCGAACTACGAGCCGCCGTCGGGCGCCGCGCTGGCCCGGATCGCGCGCAACAAGGGCACCGACTTCGTGTTCGGTTCCACCGGCAACGACCTCGTCGTCCCGACGAACGGGGTGTTCGAGGTCGAGGGCGCGACGGGGTTCCCGATCGCGGACCCCTTGGTGTTCACGACCAGCCAGGGGGTCGACCACGGCTCGTACTTCGCCCGGCCGGAGGTGTCGGTCAAGCTGCTGGAGTGGTTGCCCGGATGAGCACATACATGGTCAGGCGGGTGAGAGGTGCCGCATCGCCTCGCGCCGGGAGAGGCCGGACAGCTGAGCGCCGTGAGCGCCGACGAAAGCGCGCACCCAGTCGGGGGCGACTCGTGCATGGTCACGCAGTGCCCAGCCGATCGCCTTGCGGATGAAGAAGTTTCGGCTGTGCTCCCCGACGAGGTTCGCCTCGATGACATGAACGAGAAGCGCGCGGTCGAGCTGGTCGCCCAACCCGGTCTGGCAGATGATGGCGGTGCGCCGCAGCCACAGGTTTGCATCGACTGCCCACTCGCGCAGGCGGTCCGGCTCGATGTCGGGCTCGGCCACCAGCTGCTCGCGGACCAGGTGGGTGGCGATGTCGTCGACGACGTCCCACCACCCCCCGCTGACGACGAGGTACCTCCACAGCTCCATGGCGTCGCCCTCGCGCCACGCGCGGTATCGCGGGTGCCGGGCGAGGGTCAACGCGGCATACCACTCCTCCCGGTATGCGGCCTGGTCCCACAACGTCCGGATGGTGCCCTTCCACTCCTGCCGACTCCGCAAGGCGAGTGCGTCGTCGCCGAGCACAGGACGCAGGACGGCGCGCAACTGGGGTGTCCTGAGACCGCGGTAGGGCAGCTGAGACTTCATGTACTGCTGTTGAACCATCGCCCGCTGAGGGTCGGCATGGGCCGCGAGGGCGTCCCGGACCGCGTCAACCAGGAGCGGGTGGGTGCGCACCGTGTTGCCAGCTCTGACGGCTCTGTGACAGCGGTGGATCAGGCGTAGCGGACGGCGGCCCGGGCCCGGGCCTTGGCGGCCTCGACGTCCCGGTCCTTCGGTGGCGCGCTGGTGGTGAGGTGGTCCAGCAGGTGCTGCGTGACGTGCGCGATCTCCTCGACCGCCTCGTCGAACGCCTGCTGGTTGGTCGCCGACGGCCGCGTGGACCCCGAGACCTTGCGGACGTACTGGAGGGCCGCTGCGCGGACCTCGTCGCTCGTGGCGGCGGGGGCGAAGTTGTGGAGCTGTCGGATGTTCCTGCACATGCATACGAGGGTATGGCGGGCGGTGGCTAGGAGGCGTCGAGACCAGTTCGAGATCTCTCAAATTTTCTTCTGTCCACAGGGCGGGGACGACCGTCAGCGCACGTCGCTACGCACGAACGGGCGCACTGGCGGGTGGACGATTCCTGACTCGTCCCCAGGTTGTCCCCAACCTGGTGCGGCGTGGTGCACAGGGTTGCGCACACCTCGTCCACAGACGGCGTTTGTCTCGGGTCCGGCCACACCCCTAACGTGACCAGGCACAGCCCCAGGACGGTCGCGATGATCCGGGCGTGCTCAGACGGAGACCTCGCGGTGCCGTCCAGACGGGTGTTCGACACCTGATGATCGGCACTGTCGGTGGTCGATGCTGTCCTGAGTTGGGACACCATTTCGAGAGATGACAGGCGCGCAGGGTGAGCGAGGGGCGGCAGCAGGTGAGTGCAGCGTGACGATCCAGGAGCTGTTCCCGGGGGCAAGCCAGCCGGGTGACGACCGCCTGCCGCCACAGGACCTGCATGCCGAGCAGTCCGTCCTGGGCGGCATGCTGCTGTCCAAGGATGCGATCGCCGACTGCGTCGAGGTGCTGCGGTCGGTCGACTTCTACCGGCCGGCCCACGAGGGGATCTTCGAGGCGATCCTCTCGCTCTACGGCCGGGGTGAGCCGGCCGATGCCGTCACCGTCTCCGACGAGCTGACCAAGCGCGGTGACCTGACCCGCGTCGGTGGCCAGGCATACCTGCACCAGCTCATCTCGTCGGTGCCGACGGCCGCCAACGCCGGCTATTACGGGCAGATCGTGGCCGAGCGCGCCGTGCTGCGGCGGCTGGTCGAGGCGGGCACCAAGATCGTCCAGATGGGCTACGCCCAAGGCGGGGGTGACGTCGAGGACATCGTCAACGCGGCGCAGGCCGAGGTCTACGCGGTCGCGGACAAGCGCGGCGGCGAGGACTACCACGTGCTCGGCGACATCCTCGAGATGACCGTCGACGAGATCGAGGTTGCCTCGGGCAAGTCCGGTGAGATGACCGGCGTACCAACGGGTTTCACCGACCTTGACCAGCTAACCAACGGCCTGCACCCCGGCCAGATGATCGTGGTGGCAGCTCGGCCCGCGATCGGCAAGGCGCTGGCGCTCGACACCCCTCTTCCGACACCGTCCGGGTGGACGACGATGGGTGAGGCCCGGGTGGGCGAGCTCGTGCTGGGTGCCGACGGCCGTCCGACGCGGGTCGTGGCCGTCACTGACGTCATGGTTGATCGACCCTGCTACGAGGTGGAGTTCTCGGATGGCTCGGTCATCCTCGCTGACGCCCAGCATCAGTGGCTGACGGAGACAAGGGCGAGCCGCAGGGCGTTCCAGACCGCACGGGACCAGAGGAACCGGACGCGGAACCAACGGACTTTTGCTGCGGTACGGACGACGCTGGAGATCGCCGAGACGTTGAGGACTCAGACGGCTGAACGACGGCTCAATCATTCGGTGACTCTCAGCAAGCCTCTCGACCTGCCCACCGCGGTCCTCCCTCTGAGCCCGTACGTGCTCGGTGCCTGGCTCGGCGACGGCACGTCTGCCGCTGCGTCCATCACCACCACAGATGACGAGATGGTGGTGTTTCTCGAGGCTGAAGGTTTGGTGGTACGTAAGACGGCTGCCGTCATGCGCTACTCGCTGCGTCTGCCCCGGAACCCTGTCGCTGAGCGGGCCTGCCTCGTCTGTGGTGTCTCGTTCCGACCGGCGACGTCGCAGGTCAGGACCTGCGGGCGATCTTGTGGGGGTCGCAGCCGCGGCCTCGCGGAAGCCAACGTCGCGCCGACTTGCCAGGACTGCAGGAGCCCATCAAGTGGTCTCGAGCGTTGCCAAGCGTGCCGAGACCACCATGGGACCGTCCAGGGCTTGTTGAGAACGTTGGGTGTGCTCGGAAACAAGCACATTCCGGGGAGGTACCTGCGCGCAGATGAGACTCAGCGCCGTGCCCTGCTAGCCGGTCTCCTCGACACCGATGGCACAGTCAACGGCACAGGATCCGTCCAGTTCACCTCAACGTCTCGCCGATTGGCGGACGGTGTTTTCGAGCTGGTGGTCAGCCTCGGATACCGCTGCAGCATCTCCCAGAGGCGTGTCCGGGGTGCGACCGAGGCCAGCTCGATCGCCTACAACATCAGCTTCACGTGCGACGAGGACGTCTTTCGGCTGACGCGAAAGAACCAGCGCCACAAGGAAGTTCGGCGGCGCACCTTCCAGCGTCGCGACTCGCGTTTCATCACCGACGTACGTGCGGTTGAGTCTGTGCCAGTCCGGTGCATCGAGGTCGAGAACGCTGACCATCTCTACCTCGCTGGCCGGGCCATGATCCCCACCCATAACTCGACGTTAGGACTCGACATCGTGCGGTCGGCGTCGATCCGGCACAACCTGGCGTCGGTGATCTTCTCGCTCGAGATGAGCAAGACCGAGATCACCATGCGTCTGCTGTCCGCCGAGGCCGGGATCCAGCTGCAGCACATGCGCAAGGGCACGATGCGCGAGGAGGACTGGACTCGGCTGGCGTCGACGATGGGCCGGGTGTCCGACGCGCCGCTGTTCATCGACGACTCGCCGAACATGAACCTCATGGAGATCCGAGCCAAGTGTCGACGCCTGAAGCAGCGGCACAACCTCAAGCTCGTCGTCATCGACTACCTGCAGCTCATGTCGTCGGGCAAGCGCGTCGAGTCGCGGCAGCAGGAGGTGTCCGAGTTCTCGCGGGCCCTGAAGCTCCTGGCTAAGGAGCTCGAGGTCCCCGTGGTGGCGATCTCCCAGCTCAACCGCGGGCCGGAGCAGCGCACCGACAAGAAGCCGCAGATGTCAGACCTTCGCGAGTCGGGATCGATTGAGCAGGACGCGGACATGGTGATCCTCCTGCACCGGGAGGAGGCCTACGAGCGCGAGTCTCCTCGTGCCGGCGAGGCTGACCTCATCGTGGCGAAGCACCGGAATGGCCCGACGGACACGATCGTGCTCGCGTTCCAGGGCCACTACAGCCGGTTTACTAATATGGCTCCGAGCTTCTAGTGGGGTTGTCGAGATGCAGCGAAGACTTCACAACGGCGATTCGTATGTTTCGTAAACGCCGTGTTATGGACTCCGAAGAAGACCAGTCGGGGAGTTATACCTCTCGGTTGCGCTGGGAGCCCTGTGTGGCCAGTCACCGCCCGTTGGCGGGCAAGGGTGTGCTGAGGTAACTCCATGGCCGTGGGGACTGGTGCGGGACTTCTGGACGAGGCGCAACCTCAGTCTGTGTTCAAGCACGCCATCTTGGACCAGTACCTCATCCGGTTCGCCGTCATGACGGCGTCGAAGTTGAATCCGAAGCGTGCTGTCTTGGTCGATGGCTTCGCCGGTCGTGGACGACACGATGACGGATCGCCCGCGTCCTCGGAGTTCATGATGCTCGCGGCCCAGAAGGCCAAGGCCACGACGCAGGTTGACCTCTTCCTCGTCGAGAAGAGCGTCGCGGACTACCGCAAGCTGGACGAGGTGGCCAACGAGTACCGCGCCCGGGGGGCGAATGTGCAGACTCGACATGGTGAGTGCGGTGCGTTCTTGGACGAGGCCATCGCTGGCGCCGCCGGGGCCAGCCTGTTCCTGTTCTTAGACCCCTGCGGTGCGAACTTGCCCTGGGATCAGGTCGTTGCTGCCCTCAAGACAAAACGGACAAGCTGGCCGCGAACAGAAGCCCTTCTTAACTTCAGCGCCGGCCTGACCCGTCGGGCTGGGGGCCAGGTCAAGGCCGGTCAGTTGGACTCGAACGGCGTCAAGAGGCTGGACAAGGTGTGTGGAGGCGAGTGGTGGCGAGATGTGGCGCTCCGCGCCCACCTCGCAGTGGGGGCAACGACTGGGAAGCTGCCGCGAACGCTGTAGCGGACGAGTACGGCGCCCGATTGGGCCGAGCGGTCGGTATGTCAACCTCCGTGACTCCGGTTCTTGGACAGTTGCGCCGGCAACCCATCTACCACCTGGTGTTCCTCACGCATGGGCCGCAGGGGCTGTGGGTCATGGGTGATGCTCTAGCGGCCGCCCACGAGAAATGGCTCCGCACCTTGGGCCCCAGCGACGAGCAAGTCGAAGGCATGCTCTTCAACACCACCGAGCACCAGGTCGACGAGCTCCGAAAGTCGGCAGTCCAGCGCGTGCGGGCGAACCTGGAACAGCTGCTGGCCGACGGTAAGCCGAAGGCCGTGGCGCAACACACTGTCGAGATCTTCGGCCAGTCCTTCGGGCTGGCGCGGGAGAAGGACTTCAACGAGTCGTTACGTGCACTGGTGGCCGAAGGCCGCGCCGAGGTCGTGACTCGTGGCAAGAAGCCGCACCAACACGTCATCCGGGGTCTCGGCGTCGCAACCTAGCCCTCTGGGCTGCTGGCCCCATCGACGCCGCTCATCCGCTCCATGAAGTCTGCGAACAGTTCAGGATCCGAGTAGGGCATGACTGCCCAGTGCAGGTCCTCGACGGAGTCAATCAGGAGGGGGTCCGGCGCGTCCTGCTGACGCGTGTGATCCTCGATCAGGTGCATCTGAATCACCTTGGCTGCCCGCTGGACGTCGTCCGCCACGCCCTCGTGGGGTACGTCCAAAGGCGAGGTGATGACCTCCGCCGCGCGGTCGACGTAGAAGCCAGCCTGCTTGTTCAGATTCCTCTGTCTTGCCGTCCCCTCGAAGGTGGCCAGGTCCGGTAGCTCGTAGTACTCGATCCTGCGCCCCGGGTCCCAGAAGCCCCCCAAACCCGACGCGAACTGTTCAGCAACCCGGAGTTTCTCGGCGTGAGGCCGCCGGTTGGTCCGCATCCCTTGGGGGACCAAGACCGGCCCAGCCTCTCTTGGTACTTGCCCGTACAGCGCCAATGGCGCCGTCCATTCCCGCTCTGCCGCCTGATAGAGCCAACGCGCCTTGGCGAGCTCCTCCATCGCGAGAACCACGAGTGATTGGGCACGCCCATGGCTCTCGTTGGCCGCAAGGACCGCCGCGTCTTCGACCAGGGCCACAGTGTTCGCCATCAGCCTCTTCCACCATTGGCGGGCGAACTCGGCGCTGATTTGCTCGACGTTAGTTTCACCCATAGCACAAGTATCACGCCGGTCCTGGCGAGGCCGCCCGCGTTTGCTTCCCATCTAGCCGGACGAGGCCTTCGGGAGCTCATCCCACAGTCGGCCGGCCAGTTCGCGGCCGTTGGCCTTGGGGGTCCGTCCTCCCCACTGCTTGAAGAAGAACGGGACGTCGTCGGCTGCGCACTGATCGCGAATTGCCTCGGCCCACTGTGGATCCATGGGTCGAGCCCGTGGACCGGACTCGCCACCAACGATCACCCAGTCGATGTTCCTGAGGTCGAGACCTCCAAGGTTTCCAATAAGGGGTTCGCAGGAGAGGAACTTGACCGCAGCGGGCGTATCTCTGAGGTCATCCATGCGCCCGACTGCAGTCGCGTCCTCAACGGACACCCCCATCCAGAGGTTGCTCGGCCAGTCCAATCGATCGGCTACGCGACGGAGGCGGGTGGCCCGCTTGGTGAGGACTTGGTAGGTGTGCTGAGGGGTGTCTCGGACGACGTCGAAGACGTCTCGAACGAAGGCGATGGGCACCTTCGCGTGGAAGAGGTCGCTCATCGAGTTGACGAACACCAGGCGTGAACCGGTCCAGCGATACGGCTGACCTAGCGCCTTGGGATGAGTGGTGACCGCGAAACCAGGACCGCTGGTCCGGGGGTCACCGTCGTTCTGGTATTTCTCAGCGCCCATAGCCTTTAGGCGCTTCGCAAGAGCCAGGGCGTAACAGTTGTCGCATCCGGCGGCGACGCGGTCGCACCCGGTGACGGGGTTCCACGTGACTTCTGTCCACTCGATCGCGCTCTTGCCCATTACCCCTCCTCGGACGTGTGTTCGAGAACGAAACTAGCTGGATCCACCGACACCGTCACCGGTTCACCTGACCACCGGACTTGAGTGCCTCCCACGAGGTGGCGACGGTGCACACCGACTCGAAGGGCGGGTCGATGTAGACGAGCTTGACCTTGCCCCGGTAGCGCGACCGGTACTCCGGCACCTCGCACAGGAGCCGCAGCACGTCGAGCGAGTCACCCGTGAACAGAAGGTTCGCGGCATACGAGTCCTCGGGCACCTCGCCGACAACGCCCGTGGAGTCGGCGAGCCGCACCTCGGACGCGGCCGGGTGATCGCGCTCAACCCAAACCGGCTTGCCGTCGGCGTCCTTGGGCACGAGCAGGAATTTGCCCTTGCCCGGCCAGACCAACTCGAGTCGCCCGTCACTCACCGTCTACCTCGTCATCTGGACCGCCCGAGGGCATCGTGTACCGGGCAAGAGCCCACTTGCGCTGTTGGATGGCGACCTGAAGCTCGACGCGCTGACGCTTCTTGGCGTCGGATCGCGCTACGACGGTCTCGAGGTCCTCGATCTCACCCTGCAGCCTCGCGCGGACGCGGTCGTGCATCTGGCGGCAGCGTTTGCTGCAGAACAACCTGGATCGGCCGGCACCCTTGGTGTCCGGCCAGGTGCACTTCTTCGAGCAGGTCGGGTTCAGGCAGCGGTATCCGTCGTCCTCGAGTTCGACGCACTCTTCGAGCATGAGGATGACTCTGTCGACGGTCGCGTCGGGCTCCTTGGAGATCAGGGTCTGTAGCGAGCGGGTCATTGGAACGCGTAGTCCTTCGCGACGGTGGTCAGCCGTTGACTTAGGACGCTGCTTGGTGGGCGGCGTCGCAATCGGCAGTCTAGGTCGGTGCGTCATAGTTCCCCGTTGCATGGCGCCATGGTACGGGAAGCTATGGCGAGTCGACGCGACCTGCGCAAACGTCTTTCCACGGTTGCTTGAATCGTCGAGTAGACGATCCCCAGCAAGCAGAGTGGACGGATTGCAGCAAGCGAGGCTCCCGTGTTCCAGTCGCACCCAAGTGACCCTGGGAAGCAACGACTCGCCGAAGTTGCCCAGAATCCTTGCCCACTCGGGCGTGCCGCGAGTACCGTGACGGCAAGGATCCACATCGAGGCCGCGCCCGAACGAAGTGAGGGCGCATCCTGTTAGAGCAGGACACGCCCTCGACGGTGGACCCGATGGAACGCTTCTAGGCAAAGCGAGGATCCTCCGTTGGATCAGTCTATTGATGCCGCACAGGTGCGGCCAGCCCCGGTGGGTCGGGTCATCGACTGGACCTTCCGCCTCAGCGAGCCGGGCACGCTGAAGTGGGACTGGACACTCGGGCCGCCCGACGTGAGCGGGCTCAGACCCATCCGCACGCCGCGCTCGACAGAGAAGTCCAGACACATCCCGGTTCAGGCCCACTGCTTCGTGACCGGGACGACGCTGAAGCTCGAGTCGGGTCTCGAGTACGACCTGCTGCTGATGCTCGAGCGCGACCCGACGGCCGCCTGGATGGTTCCCCAGCCCGCGCGCCTTGGAATCAAACTCCCGAGCGGCCGGCGGACGATCCACACGCCCGACCTCCTCTTGCTCGACCGCTCGGGCGAGGTGACGCTCTGGAACGCGCGGTCCGCCGAGCGGCAAGACGAGAAGTTCCTCGCGCAGAGCCACGCGACTGCGGCGGCCTGCCGAGAAGTGGGCTGGCGGTACGAAGTCTTCTCGGGACACACGAGGGCGAAGAAGTACAACCTTAGGTGGCTGGCGGCGTACCGGCGGATGATGCCCTGGTACGAGGCAGCAAAGGCCGAGCTCGTCGAACTGTCCTGCGCCACCTCCTCAGCCACGGTGGGCGATGTTGTCGGCGCCGATCGCGGGTCTGGCCATCTGGTGTCGGCGATGTGGCACTACGCCTGGCGAGGCGACCTCGTCGTCGACCTCGAGCGCTGGATCGGCCGCACGGCGCCGATCGCCTGGGCTGGACATTCGGCGAATGGCTAGAGCCACCGTCGAGATCTCGGTCGGGACGCGGATCCTGACCAACCGCGGTGTCGCCGTCGTCGTCGAGCTCGACCGGCACGGCGCACATGTGAAGGACTCCTCCGGCCACACGTACTTCACGGCGTTTACCGAGCTGGAGGCGCGTGAAGTCAGCGATAGCGGTGTCCAGACACTTCACTCCTCGCTGATGCCGTGGTTCGTGCAGCTTCCTGCTGACGTGCAGGTCGCAGCGCAATTCCGGCAGCAATGCGTCTTGGAGGTGCGGACCGCCTATCGAGAGGGCCTGGCTGAGCTCGCGCAGCCCGGGGAGCCCTACTGGCCGTTCGGGGAGGACTTCGGCGTCAGCCTGACCGAGCGCTACAACGCGATGAGCCGCCTGGTGTCGTTCGAACGAACGGTCGACCGCACGATCATGCAGCGGGTCTACGACGGCGAGATCCGGAAGCCCTCGATCTCCGGGCGAGCCATGATGCTGTGGGACAAGAAGTGGCTGAGGGATGGACTGGGCGGCCTCGTCGACGGGCGCAGCATCCGGGACAAGCAGGGCTTCGACGCGCTGGACGCGAACTTCCGCCGCATCGCCGAGGAGCAGTTGCGTCAGTTCGACGGCCGCCGCAGCGCCATCAGCCGCAACGAGGTCGAACGGCGGATCCGCCTGCAGATGAAGCTGGAGGGTCTGGTCATCGGGAACCTCCCCGAGCGGCTGATGGAGGAGTACCTCAGCCACCACTGGCGCGCCATCGGCCGGACGACCAAGCAGCAGAAGTCGCGCAGCCTCCGCCGGGTTTCGGGCCATGAGAGTTTCCCCGCCCAGCACCCCTGCACCTGCTGCACCGACCTGTGTCGAGGCGACAACCTCATCTACGACCCGATCCAAGACCGACCCGTCAGCGTCGAGATCGGCTCGATGATGAGCACCGCAACACGTGTCGTCACCGCGATGCGTCTATTTCCTCGCTCCGCCAACGGCGTGGACGTCGGGCTCCTGCTCTACGACACCATGCGGCAGCAGTCGATGCTCGTCGAGGACGGCCCGGACGGGCCAACCATCGACGATTGGCGCTGGATCGGTGTCCCCGAGTCCCTGGATATCAACGGCAACCCGGTCCGGACCGGCAGACGTGGTGCGACCAAGCCCGACCTGTCCATCTGGGGCGAGCATCGAGTCCCCGGCGTCACCCCGTCATCGGTGCGCTCGGACCACGGGTCCATCTATGTCGGCAAGCACTTTCGGTCACTCCTCGACCAGTTCGGCATCACCCTGCAGCTCAGCCGGGGCAAGAAGCCCAGCGACAATCCGCACATCGAGCGGCTCCACGAGACCTACCAGCGCTTCTACCAGCAGTCCCCGTCCTTCAAGGGCCGCGGCGTCTACGAACGAGGCTCGTGGGTCGGCGTCGTCGCCGACGAACCCATGTGCACGGCCGAGAAGTACTTGACCGACATGCAGCGCTTCCTGACCCTGGATTATCACAGGCAGCCCCACGACGGCCTCTACCTGCCCGGGGCCCCCGGCATACGCGTGACGCCGCTGGAGTACTGGGACGCCCTCTTCGTGGCCACCGGTCGGGTCTCGATCCCGGTGCACCCAGACCTGATCTACCAGTTCCTCCCGATCATCTGGCTCGCACCCGGGCACGCCGGCGTCGAGTTCAAGAACCTCACCTACGACGACGAAGTTCTCGAGGACTTCCGCGACGTCCGCAAGGGCTCCTTCCGCGAGCAGGACCATGCGATCCCGTTCCACCACGACCCGCGCGACATGACCAGGATCTGGTTCCGCCACCCTGACACGGACCGAATCCACGAGATCGGCTGGCGCGGCCGCCACCTCATCGACGCCCCGTTGGTCGACGTCCTCGTCGACCGCGTCAACCAGCGGCTCCAGGAACGCGGCGGAAACCGCGTGCTCAAGAAGCGCACGATCATGCTTCAAATCATCGACGAGATCGGCGACCTGTCCACCCCGAAGGGCAAGGACGAGTCGCGGGCACAACTGTCCGCCGCATACATCCGCTGGGGACAAGCCCAACGCGACCACGCCGAGGTTGCCGAAGCCCATCACGCCCTCGAGCTGGCCGAACAGGGCAGCGTCCTGCGCTTCCCCGCCAGCATGACAACGGGGGTCGCCGACGGGGACCCGGCTTCAGCGCCGACGCAGGCAATCGACGAAGAACCGTGGCCCGACTACAGAGAGATGGTGTGACATGGATGCCCGCGACTGGCATCGGCAGGCGAACACCCCGTCGCCGGCGTGGCCGGATCCGATTTCCCTTGCGCAGTGCGAAGCGTTGACCCGGAGTTCGAGGGTCGATTACTTCCGGCGCCTCTCGGTAGCGATGAACTCGACCATCTTGGTCTCCCAGCCCATGAAGGCCGCCCAGGCCCACCTCGATGACATCGTTGAGACGAACCGGCGGCGGCCACCCGGCGCGATGCAGATGGTCGCCCTGACCGCACCCTTCTCGGCCGGGAAGTCGACGCTGATCAAGCAGTGGGGCTTCGGATTGCACCGATCCATCCTGGAGGACGAGGTCCACTCGAAGCGGCCGACGTGGTCACCCGAACCCGGGGTCATCGCCGACTGGGTCCCGGTCGTCTACGTCACGCTCATGTCGTCCAGCTCGATCAAGGAGATCAACGCCCTCATCCTGCTCTACCTCGGCTACCCGCCCGAAGGCCTCGCCAGGACCACGACCGCCCGGGTGCTCCACGCCCTACGGATGCACGGCGTCCGCGTCGTCATCCTCGACGACGCCCACATGCTCCGCTCGACGAGTGTGCAAGGACGGGCCGTCCTGGACTACATCAAGTTCCTCAACACGGAACTGGGCGAAGTGAACAACGGCACCGTGATCCTCGTCGGCGCCGAGTTGCAGAGCACGGCGATCCTTGACGACCCGCAGATCCGAGCTCGCCTCACCACGATGACGGTCGGCGCCTTCGAAATCACCACCGTCGAGACGAAGGCCGCCTGGCAGGCTCTGCTCGCAACCGCTGCCGACCGCCCCCTGAAGCACGTTCCCGAGGCAGCCCCGGACCTCTTCGTCACCAAGCTGGCACAGCACATCTGGCGACGCACCCAGGGCTTCGTGGGAGAGGTCGCCAAGCTCGTCGCCGGCTCCGTTCTCGATGCCGTCCACGACCGTCGCAGCGTGATCACCCACGACCACCTGGACGCGGTCAAGCTCAGCGAACGTTCGGTCGACGGCCAGCTTGACGCGGCTGCCACGCGGAAGGAGAAGAAGGGGTGATGATCACCGCCCTGCTGCCCGTGCGCCCGGCGCCGCGGCCAACCGAGCCGTTGACCTCGTTCGCCCAGCGCATCGCCAAGGCCAACGGCATCTCCCGCGTCCGAGTCCTTCCGCGGCACCGGCACGATATCGATGTCCCACCCGCAGAGCTGGCCACCGTCGCGGCCCTCGCCGACCTGGACACGAACACCGCGGGCCGACTGACGATGAACCGGTACCCGCTGGGGATCCGCGGTCACGGCCCCCAGCGGCGCCACGGGTGGCGGCTCCACTTCTCGGTGAAGTGGATCTGCCCGTCCTGCACCCTGACGACCGGGCACACCGAACTCCTCTGGCAGACCGCTCTGATGCCGGTCTGTCTCCGGTGCGGCTGCTACCTCGCAAGAGCCGAAGCGCCACACCTTGTCCGGGCAACGCACCCGACGGTGCTCGAAGTGGCCACGGTGCTGGGGTCGCTGGCAGAGGCTGCCATTGGGGACCCCCGGACCCGGCGGCGCCTGTACTACCTGCGACGCCGCTGTCAGCGGCTCGCCGCCACTATCGTCAACGGCGCACCCGCCGCGACCGGGGATCGCCCTCAGGTCGACATTCCCGCCGCCCGAGCCTGGGGCGCCTACCCTTCACCCGACCCGGCCACGGTCGCCACCCTGCTGACCCTCGCCGGCGCCCACCTCATCCGCGAGAAGCACCCCAAGCCCGCCCACCCGCGCAGCCCGCAGACCGGTGACTTCACGCCGGCCGACCGGGAACGTCTCACCTGGTTCCTCACCCGGATCCGGCACCACGTGACTCGCGACCGGCTCCGCACCGGCCACGTCCCCACCCTGCTCCCGCTGCCAGACACAGTGCAGCCGCGACGCCCCGGGCAGTGGCTGTCCCTGACCCGGGCCGCGACCGCGCTGAACATGCTCATCAGCTCGGTCCACGACCAGGACGCCACCCCCGGCGCCGCCACCCGGGCGCTCGGTGTGACCGGCATCCCGCTGAGCGTGCTCATCGACGGCATCCACACCGGGCTGGGGTTGCGGCAGCAGGACGCGGACCTCCTCGCCACAGGCCTCGACACCCTCATCACCACTGGGCTCGTGGACTACCAACGGCGCCGCGACACCCTCCGCCCCGTCACTCGCCTGCCTCGTGGGGCGCGGCACAGCCTCCCCGCCGACGAGAGGTTTGGGCCGCCCAGCGAGCAGCTCGCGCTCGGCTGGGTCTGGACGAGGTTCACCGCTGGGCCGATGCGGTCCAGCCTCTGGCCGGACCTGCCCGACCGCGACGTCCACGCCTTCGACGCCCGGCTCGACCCCGAAACCCGGCTGGTCCTGCACGAGACCGGGCAGCAGCTCCTCGCCGACGCTGACCTCCTCACCATCCCCACCACCGAAGCGACCTGGTCCGGAATCACCCGGAGGTACGGATGAGCACCCGCAACGAACCCGGTGAGGACCTGCAGATCCGGGCGGCGCGGATTCTGCGCGCCATGGACGACACATCGATCCCGGCCATGGACGCCCTCTTCTACGCGCACTACGCGCAGGAGCTACGCCTCCTCGTCGAGGAGTTCCTCGACCAGCCTGCACCCGCGGGATCAGCCTCATCGGACCGCGTGTGGCTGCTGTGGAACTGCACCGACCTCGCAGGCGCCTACACAACCGAAGGCGACGTCCACGAGTCACGCGCCGACCTGCAACACCAGATCCTGTGCGCCTACGGGCCAGACCCGGCCCTCCTGGAATCCGTCACCATCAGCACCGCCTTCCTCGAGAACGCGGCCCCCACCAGTCCCGGCAGTCGGCGATGAGAGGCATCAGCCGCACGGTCCTGGCCCGCGATGCCGCATGGAAACTCGACGACGGCGACTGCAAGGAACTCACCGAGCGCTGGGCCGCTTGGGAGAAGGCCTACCTCGCCGCCGACACCCTCACCGAGCGCGCCCGCGCGCTCGTCGACCCAGCCTTCGTATGCGAGCAGTGCCCGATCACCACCGAATGCGCGGACCTCGCCGAGCTGTCCGGGTACACCGGCATCGCCGGTGGCCGCGCCTACCGCAACGGCCGACCCGACACCTACCGCGCCCGTGACCCCTTCAAGGACAGCCGGAGGAGCGCATGAGGACAGGGCACACCTATCCCACCTACGTCCGCCTCGTCGACGGCTCGCACGTCCCGGTCGTCCTCATCCTCGACCCCGGCGCCCGCGGCATCCTCGCCGCCACCGTCGCCGAACCGCCGAGGCGGTGCATGAATGGATGCGCGAGCTCATCGGCAGCATCGGCCTTTCCGACACCCTCGTCCACAGGGACAGCCCCGCCTTCCCGTGCCTGCAGTAGCCCCTCAACCCGGCCCTCTCGGAGGCGAGGTACCGGCAACGACACCGACGCCCAAGTTGCCGGCGACGACCTCGTCTGGTGCGTCACCGAAGGGGGCAGGATCGGCAAAGCCGTCCAACGGGTCACCCAGCACACCGTCCACGACGTCGCTGCTGCGCTGCACGACCAGCGGACCCAAACTCAGGGCGATCGGGCATGACCGCCCACGCTCGCGGCGGTAGCCTGCCCGTCGACGCCCACCCTTGCGAGGGACCGGGAAGTGACCCCCAGGATCTCCTGCCGGACGACAGGGCCAGGGGGTCGCACACACCCCCACCCGGCCGGCCATGACCGCCGCCCTGCCGGTCTCGGTCGCGCCCCAGCCCGGGGAGTCGATCGAGTCCTGGCTCGAGCACCTCGCCGACGCCAACGGCCTGACCACCGCACAGCTCCTCACGGCGACCGGTCGGGGTCGAGCCGGCACCCGCTACCTCACCCTCGCCCCATCAGCGGACACCGTCGCCCGGCTCGCGGCCATCGCCCGCATCGGCCAGGAATCCGTGCATGCCGCGACCCTCGCCACCTTCGACGGGACCGCCCTCGACCTGGCCGGGCTCGACCCGGCCGACCGGCACTCCTACCGGCAGGTCGCCGCACGCGGCTGGACCCCCGCCCACGGCACCCAGATCTGCCCGAGTTGCCTCGCCGACACCGGAACCTGGCAGACTACGTGGCGCCTTCTCATCGTCGCCGCCTGCACCCGCCACCAGTCACTGCTCGTCGCCGAATGCCCCTCCTGCGGCCGACCTTTTCGGGACCAACACCACTCCCACCTGCGGCGGGCCGGCGCCGCCACCGTGTGCGGGAACCCGCTCGGCGCCGGCCCCACCAGACAGTGCCAGCAGGACCTGCACACCATCCCTACCGTACCCGCCGCCGTTGACGTCCTCGCCATGCAGACCCGCGTCGACGCCGCCCTCACCGGCCAAACGATCACGGTCCTCGGCCAGTCGGCCACCGGGGCGGCATACCTGACCGACCTGCGGCACTTCACCACGCTCCTGCTCCACCTCGCCGGGCAGCCCGGCGCCGGGATGCTCGCGAGTTGGGTCATCGACCTCGCCGACGAAAGCGCTCAGCGCACCGGTGACCGCGGGCCCCGCTGGGGGATGCGCCCGCCGGGCGATCCCGCTCTGCGCGCAGCCGCACTGTCGGCCGCCGACGGCATCCTCACCTCACCCGACTTCGACACCGCCGCGGCAGCGTTGACGCCGTGGACCGAGCTCACGCCCACCACGAACGACGGGCCCCTCGGCTGGCTGGCCGACCGCACAGTCATGACCCCCACCCTCACCCGGCTCGTCATGGCCGCACGCGCCCAGCACCGGCGCCTGTCCCACTATCTCGACACCCACCCCGCCCCTGGAGGCTCGCGTATGCCGATCAACCTCGTCGTCGTCCCCCAGGTCATCCCGCACGCGCAGTACCTCGAGCACCTCAACGGCGCCTTCGACTCCAGCGAGGACACCGTCCGGCAGTTCGCGTCCCTATCCCTGGCGCGGCTGCATCCGGACGTGAAGTCGTGGAAGGCCGCGGCCGAAGCCCTCAACATGCCCGGCCCGATGGGCGTCCGATGCGCCCGCGCCGGCTCTGCGACGATGCTCATCAGCGCCGACGAGTGGCAGGCCCGGATCATCTGCGCCGTCGAAGACACCCGCCGGCGCGACTACCGGGCCACCGAAGCCAAGATCGAACACCGCGTCTGCATGACCCGCTGGTTCGAGGAATGGGCCCGCCACTCCCGTCCCGGCACCCACTACAGCAGCTGGACATACGGGCTGACCTGGCAGTGGGTCCACGTCGCCCACGCCCACCTCGACCTCTCACCCGCCTGGCGCGGCAAGAAGCCCACCGCCAAGGACCGAGCCCACTACCGCCAGTTCGAGGAATCCCTCGACGAACACCAGCAGTTCGAACTCGCCTACGCCCTCCACAAGCGGGCGTGATCCATCAGCCGCTTCTCGATGGGCGACGCCTTCGCGGAGCGTCCAAGAGCCGTTTCCACCAGATCTGTTGTGCTGAAGCGCGACCGGCTGCCGCTGCATCCTGGTCTCGGACGATGGCCGCCCGCGTCGCCGCAAGGCCGATCGGCGGTAGCCACTCGACCGCGTCCCGAGTGATTAGGTAGTGCGATCGGCAGGGCGACTGGCCGTTCCCGACGGATGGTCGCAACGTCACGGACCCGTCGAACCTGAGGGTCCAGCCGTCACTCGCGAGTGGGGTCACAGCCTTCGCTGCACAGCCGCAGGCGCATAGGTGCACGGCGGTCGAGTACTCCATCGAGATGTAGAGACGTCCTTGCTCGAGTTCGCCGGGCACATACGTAACGTAGATCGGCTCAAGTCTGTGAAGCCTCACGCGGCTCCAGCACCTTCGCCCGAGTCCGCGTGCTCGGAGGTCCGCGGGTACTTGTTGAGGGTCTCGTTGGTGTCGATCCGGTAGGTACTGTGAAGTTCGCCCTCGGTGTCGGCGTAGACCTTCAACCACTTCTTGAAGCGGATGACGGCCATCACGGCGGCAGCCATGTTGAGCTCGGCGACCTGGAGGTTCGTGTCGTACTCGGCAGCGTCACCGGCGACGACGGAGATGAGTCCGCCGTGGGTCACGTGGTCGGTTGCACCCGGGAGCCCGGTGGTGACGCGAACCTGCCCGGCGATCCCATCGGCGTCGTCGCTAACCCCGATGCCGGTGTCGATGAAGGGGACGCCCGCCGCGATGAGCGCGTTCACGATCGCCCACTTGTTGGGGCCGGAGTCCATCGCCAGGAACACGAAGTCAGCGTCTGCTAGTTCAGAGACGTTGGCCGCGGTGACGTCGACGGCATGGGGGTGGATGTTGCGGCGCATGCTGGCGTACGTGGCCGCGTAGTAGTCGACCTTCGCCATCCGCGCGTTCAGGTCACCGACGGACGCGGCGCCTGGTGCACGGAACGCGTTGTGCGTGCTGAAGGTGTCCGCGTCGTAGAGGTGGACGTTCCCGATCGGGGTCTTGGCCAGCAGGTCGAGAATGTAGGCGCCGGTGCCGCCGAGGCCGACGATCGCGACCTTTGACAGGTCAAGCAACTGGTTTCGGGCCGTGATGCCGGCACGGCTGGAAAAGGTGTCGAGGTAGACGAACACACCGTCGTCTTCATCAGTGGTGAACGGCTTGCCCTTTAGTGGTGTCACGGTCGGATCGATCGCCTGAGGGGGCCCGAGCAGGATGGCTGCGTAGGTCGTGACCTTCTCGTAGAAGTCGACGTACCCGTCGGGCCGGGGCTTCTGTGAGAAGCCGACCGAGGGCGTCAACTCGGGTCCAGCAGTCCACCCGGACGTGAGGCCGACGTTGGCGAACCCGGGCGAGATCTCACCGCCGTCCCGGTGGCACGGAGTCGACCCGACGAACGCCATGACGTGGTTGCTGGGCTTGGCGGTCCGATCGCCGGCCAGGTCCAGCGAACAAATGAACGAGCCCCACCGTACTTCTCTCGCGGAGTCGACGTACGGGATGTCGTCCACGACGAGGTAGCCGTTGACGATCCGGACTGTGTAGCCCTCGTTGACGAGGTGCTGCAGGTCGGGGCTGTTACGAACGAGTCGTGAGTCGGACATCGAAGCTCGTCCCCTTCTTCTTGGCCTTGACGGACTCGCCGGCGACGAGCGTCCCGCTTCCTCCGTGGGGTGCGATCGCGTTCTTGTAGGCGACGGTGAAGATTGCTGCAGGGTCGTGGCCCGGGAAGGCCAGCGCGCCCAGGCTCTCGTAGCTGACGATCTGCTCGTCGAGGGTGTGCGCGGTCCCGTTGATGACCACCGCGTAGTTCTTCTCGTGCACCTGGATGCTGATGTTGTTGGACATGTTGGCTCCTGCGTGTCGATGTGGGCAACCGGCGGTTGCTCGGCTTGATCGATAGTAGCATAATGGACTTCACCCAAGGGATGAAGAGAGGATGATGACTCGGCGTGTCGGAGTCTGTCGGGCCGGATTGGGAGCATGGACCGCCTAGGATCCGTCACGTGCGGGTCTTCATCTCTGGGGTGATGGAATGAGGTCACGTTGCGCGTCGAGTACCACGACGAAGTGCTGCGCCGGCTCGCCGAGGAGTTGGAGTACGCACCTAAGGGGTGGGACCCGACGGTCATCAGGTCGTATCGGAAGAAGGTCCAGCTCATCGCCGCGGCACGGGACGAGCGCGACCTGTACGAGATGCGGGGTCTGCGGATGGAGAAGTTGAAGGGCGACCGCTCGGGCCAGACGTCGATGCGCCTCAACGATCAGTTCCGGCTGATCCTCACCTTCAAGACCGAAGGGGACCGGGTAGCGGTTCTCCTCGAAGTGGTCGACTACCACTGAACATCGATAGAGAGATCGAGATGAACGCTGCACTAGCCGAGGTGTTCCCCGCAGGGGAGTTCCTCGCCGACGAGCTCGAGGCTCGCGGCTGGACTCAGGCCGAGTTCGCCGCCATCCTCGACCGCCCAGCGCAGTTCGTCTCCGAGATCATCTCCGGCAAGAAGGAGATCACTCGCGAGTCCGCCGCGCAGATTGGCGCTGCCCTCGGGACCAGCGCCGAGATGTGGCTCAGCCTCCAGGACCAGTACCTCCTGTGGCTGCAGAAGCACGACTCCAAGTCGCAGAGCGACTTGGACGACGTACGTCGTCGTGCCCGCCTCAACGCCAAAGGCCCCATCCCGCTACTCAGGAAGGCAGGCGTTCTCGCCGGCAAGTCGCTGGACGAGCTCGAGGATGAGGTCATCCGGTTCTTCGAGTTGAAGTCGCTCGATGACGAGCCGCGCCTCGCGGCCGCCGCCAAGCGCTCCAACCACGGCGAAGCCCTCTCCTCGCTCCAGACCTCCTGGCTGTACATGGTCCGCCACGCTGCGCGCCACAAGGTGGTAACGGACAAGTACTCGCGGAAGGCTCTCGAAGCCGTCGGCGCGGCCCTACCGCGCGTCCTCAAGAGCCCTGGAGACTTTGCCGGCCTGCCGGAGATGCTTGGCGGCGTGGGTGTCCGCCTGGTTTACGTCCCCGCACTCCCAGGGGCGAAGATCGATGGCTGCGCGATGATCGTCGACGAGACCCGCGTCATCGGTCTATCTGGTCGCGGGAAGCGACTGGACAAGGTGCTTTTCGCCCTTGTCCACGAGATCGCGCACCTGACTCATGGTCACGTCAAGGACGACGCGCCGATCGTGGAGACGATCGACGTTGACGACGACCCCGATGACCACTCAGATGAGGCAGCCCAGGAACGCGAAGCCAACGAGACCGCCGCTGGGTGGGTCCTCCCCGGCGGCCTGCCGCAGCTTCCAGACCGGCTGAGCGGACCTTGGGTCATGCACACCGCGGCAGATGCGGACCTAGCGCCAATCGTCCTCGTGGGCCACCTGCAACATCTCAGGAAGCTCGACTGGCGCACCACGTTAGCGAAGCGCGCCCCGAACGTGGATGAGGTCATGGCCCGATGGTGATCACCTGCCCGCGTGAGCAGGCGTCACCGGCGCTGCAGGGCAGGACCTGTTGGCGTGCTCGCCGAGGGCGGCCTCCTGCATCCCGAACGAACCTTGAGGGGACTACGTGAAGGCCGACGCACTCAACCCGCGTGAGCTTTTCGGTACGACGGTGCACTACGAGATCCCGGCGTTCCAACGGCCGTACGTCTGGACGCTTGAGGATCAGTGGCAGCCACTATGGCAGGACGTCCGCAGGGTAGCTGAAAAGGTCATCGCCGCATGTGGGGACGAGGCCGCACTCGAGGGGGTCGGCGGTCACTTCCTCGGCGCCGTCGTGTTTAAGCTGAAGTCTGCGACGGCGGGCGACGTCACGCGACAGTCCGTGATCGACGGCCAGCAGCGCAGCACCACCCTGCAGATCATGCTCGACGCCGTCCACGAGGCAGTCCTGAGCAGGGGCCACGAGGTCGAGGCCGAAGCCATCGAAGAGTTGATCCTCAACCAGGCCAAGCGCTTCGCGGGGCGGCCGGAGCGGTTCAAGCTGTGGCCTTCAAGGTCAGACCGATCCGCGTTCGAGTTCGCCATGGACAACACCGGATCGCACACCGGTGATCACCTGATCGTCGAAGCTCACGAGTTCTTCCGGACCGAGGTCGGCAATTGGCTCGCCGGTGTCGTAGACGATGGCGACGAGGCGGTCGGCGACGAAAAGGACCGCGTCGCGGCCCTGGCCGACGTCGTCCAGTCCAGGCTCTATGTCGTCGCGATCAACCTCACCGGCCACGACGACGACCAGGTCATCTTCGAGACCCTCAACGACCGCGGCACCCCGCTGCTCAAGGCCGACCTCATCAAGAACTGGATCTTCCAGGTCGGAGATCAGGTGCACGCCGCGGTCGACTCGTGGCCGGAGAAGTACTGGGCCGACTTCGACGACACCTGGTGGCGCGAGGAGATCACACAGGGTCGTCACCTTCGGTCCCGGATCGACATCTTCCTGCAGTACTGGCTCACCATGCGCAGGCGTGACGAGGTCCTGACCGACGAGGTGTTCCGCGAGTTCGTCGCCTACGCCAAGCCACTGATGACGACCACACAGGATGCCGAGGGGCTCCTCAGCGAGCTGCGGCGGGACGCCAACACGTTCCGCGGCTTCGCCCAGCTCTCCCGAGACACGGTCGAGGGCAGGTTCTACGGCCGCGTGGTCGAGTCACTCGAACTCGCGTCGACGACGCCCCTGCTGTTGTGGATGCTCTCGGAGAACCACAAGGTCCCCGCCGATCAGATCGCCATCGCCTTGGGTGCGTTGGAGAGCTGGGTCATCCGCCGAACGCTCCTTCGCAGCACCATGAAGGACGTCAACAAGATGATGGTCGCCATCCTGACCGCACTCGACCAGGTCGACGTCCACCAAGTCGGCGGTGCGGTCAGGGACTACCTCGCCGGCCAAACGTCGGACGCGCGGACCTGGCCCAGCGACGACGACATGATCTCGGGCCTGCCCGGAATCAAGCTGTACGGCAACGTCCGCCAAGCCCGACTGCGGGTCGTCCTCGAAGCCCTCGAACTGCAGATGCGAACCCAACGCCACGAAACAGTCACCGTTCCGGCCAAGCTCTCGGTCGAGCACGTGATGCCGCAGGCGTGGCGAAGTCACTGGGATCCCGAGCCCAAACTCTCGCCTGAAGAAGCCGCCGGTCGCGACAAACTCGTCAACACCCTCGGCAACCTCACCCTGGTCACGTCCGACCTCAACGGCACCCTGTCGCACCGGCCGTGGACCGACTCTGAGACCGCGCAGCTGAAGACCACTGGTGAGAACAAGGCCCTCGGAAAGCGTTCCCTGCTGAACAAGTACAGCGTCCTTATCCTGAGCCGCGACATCGTCGACAACCACGCCGAGGGATGGACCGAGGACGATATCCGGCAGCGCTCGGTGAAGCTCGCCCAAGTGCTGTGCGACGTATGGGCACGACCAGCCGCAGCAAGCGGGGGCTGATATGGCTTCAGCACCTGCCACCTTGGGCATCGCGGATGGAGTTCATCGATGGACGTCCTGACTGCCTGGTCGACCCTCGGACTCCTCGTCGTCACCGGGATCTACGCTGCTCTGACCTGGAACCTTGCCAAGAGCGCAAAGGCAAGCGCTAAGTCCTCCCAGCAGTCCGCGGAGGCGGCCATGCGAACGGCAGCAACGTCGGAAGCCAGTGTTGCCCGCGACTTTGTCGCCAAAGTGGTACGCCTGCCGAACGGGAAGGGGATGGTTCACGTGACACCCGTGGGCTTTAACGCTTTCGTGCATAAAGTCGACCTCAAGGTGCTCCTCCTCCCCGACGTGGACGGCCAGATTACCGAAGCGGCAAGTACAACGACCGTCTCGGACGGGCCGATCCACGTGCACGCCGGAGACGACACGATCGCCGTGCTGAAGGAGTCCTTGCCTGAGGGTGGCCTCGTCATGGGCCAAGCCCTCATCACCTACGGCTTGAGTTCGAGTGGCGAGACCTACGAGAGACTCGTCTCGATCGCTCGAGGCGAGACTGAGGCTCTATAGCCTGCGACCGGCAACGGTCCCTGTACTCATGGAGCTTCATTGGATGCCACACGAGTTCTCGAAGCAGCCTTGGAGAAGGCGCTGTTGGTCCAAGCGCCTTTGGCGCGCAAGAACGTGGAACGCCTCCGGCGGGTCCACCCGCAGGCGACACTGCCCGATCTGATGAAGAAGTTGGACGTTGCCTACCTGTCGGCCGTCACGGTCTCGGGCGGTGCCGCCGGCACTGCCAGCATGGTCCCGGGTGCGGGTATACCAACGGCTCTCGCCGACGTCATGGTCTTCACCCGAGGCCACGGTCCTCTACGTCCTTTCGCGAGCGGAGGTGCACGGGCTTCATCCGGAGGACATCGAGCGGCGGAAGCTGTTGGCCTACATGTTTCTCGTGGGGGACAGCGCCAACACTGCGCTCGGCAACGCCATTCCGCGAACAGGCGGCTACTGGGCGAAGCGCATCGTTGACGGCATACCGATGTCCGCAGTGAACGCGGCCAACAAGGTCCTTGATCCTCGCTTCAACACCAAGTACGGAACTAAGCAGGGGGTTCCCGTGCTCTCGAAGCAGGTCCCGCTTGGTGTCGAAGCCGTTCTGGGAGGCGGCGGAAATCATGTCTTCGGACGACTATCGGGGGTCAGGGCAGCGAACAAGGTGTTCGGTCCTCCGCCCGAGGCGTGGCCAAGGCCTCCCGTGGCGACGACTGACATGGACCACGACTCCGAAGACCACCCCTGAGTAGACCACCCTGAGCCCATGGAGCACGTCGTCAGTTGTTTGCGCGGCGCGCAGGCGCGCTCTTGGTTGTTCAAGGTCGCGTGCTTAGGTTCGTGCACTCTTCGCTGCATCTCGACACTTGTCATAAATTGAGCTCTCGCTCGCCCGACGAACTTTAAGTTGCGGTGGTCTCCGGCGGACGAGCGGCGGCGGGCCGTATGTAACATAAACGCCGTGTTATGTGTTGCGCAGGATCAGAGTCGGGACGTTATGGTCCCGATCCACCAACGGCTTCACTCTCGGGCGAGTCTCGGCTCCATGTTATAGACGGCATCCGGGAGCAAGAGACGTAGACGACGTGGTTGTTCGCCTGTGCAGGACGGTGCCGTCGGGTCAGCTCGGGGAGCGGCCGCCGATGGTCCGCGGAAGCAACTGCACGAGAGGCCGCCCGTGGTTCATCCCTTGCCCGATCCGGTTGGGCAAGAGGACAAGCGAACGTCCCCACATGCCGATGAGCGGGCGACTCCGGTCAGTCACTGCAAAGATGCGGACCGTGCCAGAACATGACGCGGACAGGCCCCGCACGGTCGTGGAAGTCCGGGAGTACGAAGGCGAGAGTTCGATCATCCTCGCGGCGACACAACTCGGCTCGACGTACTCCGACATCCGAAAGCGCCAGATCGTCGACGAGTGGGTGGAGTTCTTCAGGTCCGGCCCGACGCCCATCCGCTCGCTCCACTTCGTCACCCGAACGCCAAGGCGGCTCTTCGATGCGCTCTCGGAACAGACCCAACTGAATGACCTGCTGGTCAAGTGGGGCGACTACAACGACTTGCAGGTGCTCATCGCGATGTCGGATTTGGTGACCTTGCGCCTGCGTGGGGCATCCGGCGTGACGGATCTCCAGCCGATCTCTGTGCTCCAGGCTGTGGAGACGTTGCAGGTCGAAGGTCTGCGCGGTCTGGTTGATGTCAGCCCCATCGGGGTGATGCGCTCGGTAACAGACCTCGACCTGGGAGGCAACTGGATGACCCCGAGGAATGTGCGAATCACGTCGGCGGCCTTCCTCGCGCAGATGCCTCAACTCGAGAGTCTGGTCATGCACACGCTCATCGTCGATGACCTCGACTACAGGCCACTGCTGTCGCTCCCAAACCTGAGGAGGGTGCGGGTCATGGCGACCCGGGGAATGACCCCGCCAGTCGAGGAACTGGTCAAACGACTGCCCTGGGAGGCATGAGAAGTCGCACGCTCATGCCGCAGATAGTGCGCCCGGCAAGCTACTTTGCGCGGCCGGCTTCAGACGGGCCCGCTGAGCAAGGTGTCACGCTCAGGATCGTGCAGTCTTGGCTGCATCTCGACAGGGGTTGTCGAGATGCATGTCGAGATGCACTCAATTGTTGTCGAGATGCGCTCAATCTTGTAAGAACGCCGGGTGATTCCAAGAATCAGCGAACGTTATGCGCCTCGGGCGTGCCGTATCGGTACGTTATGGCACGCTGCTTGGAGCTCGTGCGCCTCGTCCACAACCAGCACGTCGTGCTCAGGCAGCATCTACCGGGGGTCGGCCTGGGAAGCCTGGGCAAGGGTCGTGGGTCTTGCCCGGGCAGTTCGAAACGCGGCATGCTTTCCGCGTCGGCGCCGCCAACCTCGGGCAGGCGACTGGCGCAGCCTCCACCTGACTCGGCAATTCGTGGGAGGCGGCATGTCCTGTCCTACCGCAGCGGCCGGGGGCGGCCCAGCATGGCTAGGAAGAGGTGTGTTGACGGCGGATGCGATGGGGATTGCATTGACGTCGACGAGACCGGCCGATCACATCGCCGTCGACCGAATAGTCGCAAGCATGCAACACGCGCCGTAGTCGTCTCGTCCCGGGCCTGTCGGTTGCTTGCGAGTTGGGGCTTGCCCCTCCTGCAAGAAGTGCGCATGCCCAAGAAAGCGCCTTCAGAACGGCCGGTTCAGGCGGACGGGGTCTAGTGAGTCCGTAGAAGAGAGGGTGGGCCGGGATCGTGGCTGCGCTGCAGTTGTCGATCCGGAGTGGGTGACGAGGTGGTGGTGTCGTCGCACAGCGCCAAAGCGGTCGCTGTGGCGAGGGGGGCTTCCGCAGCGGCGGGTGCGGGATTCATGGTGCTGGCGATGACGACGGTCCTGCCCGTGCGCTCGCTCCAGTAGGCCATGTCCTGGTAGCCGAAGATGGCGCCGCTGTGTCCCCAGTTGGCGCCGCAGACGTCGTTGACTCGCTCTAGACCCAGCCCGTAGCGGAAGGTGGTCGGGTCGGTGGGGTCCTCAGCGACGGTCTGCTTCATCTCCCGCAGCAGGGGCAGGCCGAGGAGCCTCCCACCCATCAGAGCCCTGTAGAAGGTGGACAGGTCCGCAGCGTTGGAGACGACGGCCCCGGCGGCCCAGGCGTGGGAAGGGTTGTAGCCGGTGACGTCCAGGGGTTGACCATCGGCGGTCGGGATCGCCTCGGTCGAGATGTATCCGTGTGCGTGATACCCGTTCAGAGGCGCGTTCCCGACCGGGAACGAGGTGTGGTCCAGGCGCAAAGGGGTGAAGATGCGCCGGTCCAACTCACGAGCCAGGGGGTGGCCGGCAACGGCTTCGACCAGCAGACCCGCAACGATGTAGTTGGTGTTGGAGTACTTCCAGGCGCTGCCGGGCGCGCGCTCCTGGGGGTATTTCTGGGCGAGGGCCACCAGCTCCCGCGGCTCCCAGACGCGGTTCTGGGCGATCCCGGTGAACAGGTCCGGGTCCTGGGTGTAGTCGGGTAGGCCGCTGGTGTGGTTCAGCAGTTGCCGCACCGTGATCCGGTCTCCGTTCGCTAGCAGGCCGGGCAGCCGCTGGGCGACGAGCTCGTCGAGGTTTAGGCGTCCCTCTCCGACCATTTGCAGAACAATGGTGGCGACGAAGGTCTTCGTGATGCTTCCGACCCGGAACTGTGCGGTGGGCCGAAGCGCCGTACCCGTGCCGAGGTCGCCCACACCGGCGACGTAGGCGCGGGCGGGGCGGTGACCGTCCTGGACTCGAACAACGATGCCGGGGACGCCCGCCGCCACCACCTCGTTCAGTGCAGTGTCGAGTGCGGTGCGGGCACCCATGGTCTGGGTCAGTGCGAGGGTCGCCGCGCTCGCTGGACTAGCCGGGCCAGCCCAGAGCATCAGGCTGGACAGGACCGTCGCGGTCAGGGCCAGCATCGTCGGGGTCCGCGATCGCCGGTTTTGTCGGGCTCGTTGTGACTGGATCTTCGTCGGTCGCGCTGAGGTCGCTTTGGGTGATGGGGGCACGGGGTTCATGAGATCTCCAGTGGGGGTGGACGCGGGATGACCTGAACGTAAGAACCGGTGGGGGGACCCGGCATCACCCAACGATGTGACTGACTGGATGAGATCCGCCCACCGGGCCGGCTCCAGCAGGGCCGCGGTCGCGGGCTTGACGGACCACCGCCCACCGGGTGGTGACCTGCAGCTTGCGGAAGAGGTGCTTGGTGTAGGTGCGCACCGGGATGGCTACGTGCGGCTGTTCCTTGACGAAGGGGCCCCCGATGATGGAGCTGATCGCCGATGTCGCCCACCACGGCGCCGCCGCCGACCACGCTCACCGCTTGCTCAGCCTCGGTACGTCCACGCGAGCACAACTCGGCGAGGTAGCGCAGGGGTCGCCGACGCCGGCGGCTTGCAGCCGGTGGCCCGGCGCGTGGGGGGCCAGAGCCTGAAGCATCCGGATCTGCAGCAGGCTGCCGGCGGGTCGGGAGGTCTCGGCGGCGGGCCCACCCCGACACTGGTTCCAGCAGACCAGTTTGCTGGTCTGCTGGACCGGCTGCTCGGCGTCAGCGACGTCCTGTCCGTGACCGTTCGCAGTCCCTGCCAAGGGCCGTCTTAAAGGTCTCGGCGACGGCGACACTCGACGCAGAGCTCCTAGGCAGGTGACGCGAGGGTCGCGCGGCGCCGCTGGTCAGCGCCAAGCGTCTCCCGGTGTGCGGACGTAGCGCCGCCAGGTGTATCGCCAAGGGATCACGGCGATGATGACTACGACGAAGGAGCAGTTGATCAGTACGTCGCCCCTGGCGGCGTCCAGGTCTTGGGCGATCAGGTGGGGTGTGGCGACCGCGGCGATCCAGATGACCTTCCAGGTCGTCTCGAACAGCAGGATCGGCAGCATCCGGACGGGGTATCTGAGCCCGAGGAACGCCAGCAGCGACATGGCCGTCAGCAGGCAGGCGACGACTCCTTCGGACACCGGCAGAGATGGGGCGTGCTGGAGCAGGACCGGCCACTTGACGATGGCCAGTCCGATCGCCATGAACGCGTAGCCGACACGCATGACGTTCAGACGGCGCGTGGACAGCCCGCCGTCGGTGACGGGCGCTTCGGCGGCTCGGGCACCTGGCATACCGATCTGCCGGTTTGGTCGCGTGCTAGGTGTCTTGTCGCGCGGCTCGTCAGGAGCGACAGTCTGAGTTCGTGAGCTCATGGCGAGCTCCCTTCCCTTGTTGTGGATGTGGCCGTAGGCCTGCCGAACTCATGACGAGCTCTCGTCGGGTCTCGGTTGGTGCGGGAACGGCGTGGGTGCCGCCGGCGGGTCAGTTGGTCGGGACACGGGCTAGGAGGCGTCCGCGGAGTCGGTGCAGCTGCGGCATCAGCCCGTAGATGACGATCGGCACGGCGATGGTTGCGAGCACGAACGTGCGCACCACCGGTGTCAGCGTCCCGAGCCAGCCGCCGAGGGCCAGATTCAGGACGGTGAGCGTCGGGAAGACGGCCAGCCAGATCATCAAGGCGAGCTGGTGCTTGGTCGGCGGGCCGGCCGCGGCGGGCCGGGACTTCGCTCTTGGGCTTGGGTTGGGCGGTGGGGTGGTCATGGCATCTCCTGGAGGTGGGGTTCGGTAGTGGCTGACAACTCGAAGCCGTCGTCGAGGTCGCGGACGGCGTTGCGCACGTCCTCGTCGACGAGGTCGGCGTTGACGGCGATCGCGGCTGTGGAACCGGCGCCGGCGGCGGTGATGACCTGTGCGCGCGGGTCGACGATGTTGCCGGCGGCCCAGACGCCGGGGACGCTGGTGCCTCCGGTGGCGTCGACGGTGACCCAGCCGTCGGCGTCGACGGCGCAGCCAAGGCCGACGAGCAGGGTGCTGTTCGGGACGAAGCGGGGTGGCACGAACAGCGCGTCGCGGGCAATGACGCAGCCGTCGTCCATTTGGACGCCGCGCAGACGGTCCGCATCGTCGATGACCAGCTGTTCGACGGAGCCTTCGACGACGCCGATGTTGCGGGCGGCCAGCTGGGTGCGCTCGGCGGCGGTCAGAAGCTCGAGTGGCGTGAAGTAGACGAGGTCGTCGGTCCACTGGCGGACGATGTGGGCGTACCGGACGGCGCCCGGAGTTCCGCCCAGCACGCCGAGCTGGCGATCCCGGACCTCGTGGCCGTGGCAGTACGGGCAGTGCAGCACGTCGCGGGCCCACCGGGCTTGGAGCCCGGGGATGTCGGGCAGTACATCGCGCAAGCCGGTCGTGACCAGAAGCCGCCGTGCTGAGATCCGCTGACCGCCGGCCAAGAGGACCCCGAACCCGTTGCGGGTCTCGGGCCCCAGGTCGGTGACGGTGCCGTCGAGGAAGGCACCGCCGTAGCTGCTGACCTCGTGTCGGCCAGCGGCCAGCAACTCGGACGGTGCGGTGCCGTCGCGGGAAAGATAGCCGTGCAGGCGCCTGGCCGGGCCGTTGCGCGGCATACCGGCGTCCACCACCAGGACTGTGCGGCGGGCCGGCGACAGCACCAGAGCGGCGGACAGGCCGGCGGCACCTCCCCCGATGACCACGACCTCGTATTTGCTCATGCCCCCAGGTTGAAGCGGCCAGGGCTGCCGACCTACGAACGTTGCCGATTGTGGGAAACGGGAGTCAGATGAACCTGGTGGAGAACACCTCAGCGGCGGCCATCAGCGCCGCACTCGACCAGGTTGGAGCTCGCCTGAAGCGGATCCGCACCCAACGCCGGTTGACTCTCACGGGCGTGGCCCAGGTGACCGGCATCTTCAAGAGCACGATGTCGCGGCTCGAGACGGGACAGCGGCGACCCACCTTGGAGCTGCTTCTGGCCCTGTCACATGCCTACCGGGTGCCGCTGGATGACCTCGTCGCGGCACCCGACGAGGGCGACCCGCGGCTGCACCTCAAACCTGGTCGCGTCAAAGGCAGGATGGTGATCCCGCTCAGCCGGCAGCCTGACGCCATGCAGGCCTGGAAGATCATCATCCCCACCAGCAAAGTGAAACCAGAGCCGCGAGCCCACGACGGGCACGAGTGGATCTATGTCCTGTCGGGGCACATGCGTTTCGTCCTCGGCGACCAGGACTGGGTGCTCGCACCCGGCGACGTCGCCTCCTTCGACACCAATGTGCCGCACTGGTTCGGCAGCACCGGCGACGAACCTGCCGAGATCCTCAGCATCTTCGGACGACCCGGCGAACGCATGACCGTCCGGATCAGCCCCTGAAGTCTGGTGCGCCAAGAACTGTCGCCGCCTTCCATGCGTACAGGTCCCCACAGTGGATGTCGTCGGTGACGTAAAGTTCCTGACAGCCCCTCGGGGCCGGTGAAGTTGGCTGCGGCACACGCCTCGCGGTCGCGCCCCTTGGATTGGGGATGGCGTGGAACCTCCACTGATCGCAACGAAGCTGTATGTCCCGAAGCCGAGAAACGGTCTGGTGGCACGGCCACGGCTTCTTGAGCGCTTACGCCGCGGAGGCGAGTCCAGACTGACGCTGGTGTCCGCTCCGGCCGGGTTCGGCAAGACGACGCTGCTGGCCGAGTGGCTTGGCCGAAAGCCGGACGAGGACTCTTCCGTAGCGTGGCTCGCCCACGACGCGCAGGACAGTGCGCCTACGTTGTTCTGGACGTACGTGCTTCCCGCGCTCCAGACCGCGGTCCCCACCGTCGGCGCGAGGGCCCTGGAGCTGATCGCCTCCTCCCCTGTGCCAACCGAGCTGCTGCTCACCACGGTGCTGAACGAGCTTGCCGCTACACCGCACGATGTGTGGCTGGTGCTCGATGACTACCACCTGGTTGACAGTCAGGAGGTCAGCGAGGGGATGACCTTCCTGCTGGAGCACCTGCCGCCGCACGTGCACGTCGTGCTCAGCACCCGCGCCGACCCCGATCTGCCACTGTCTCGGTGGCGGGTGCGCGGGGAGCTGGTCGAGATCCGCGCAGCCGACCTGCGCTTCACCTCCGGGGAGGCCGCCACCTACCTCAACGAGGCGGCGGGACTGCACCTGGCCGCAGAGGATGTCGCGGCTTTGGAGGAGCGGACGGAAGGGTGGATTGCCGCTCTCCAGCTCGCCGCGCTGTCGCTCCAGGGCCGCGACGACGTGGCCGGCTTCATCGCCGGGTTCGCTGGGAACGACCGGTACATCGTCGACTACCTGGTCGAGGAGGTGCTACGGCACCAATCTGAGCCGGTCCAACGTTTCCTGTTGACCTCGGCGATGCTCGACCGACTCACCGGGGCGCTGTGTGACGCGGTCACCGGCCGCGACGACGGCAGCGAGACGCTCATGACGTTGGAGCGCGCCAACCTGTTCGTCGTCGCCCTGGACGATCGGCGGGAGTGGTACCGCTACCACCACCTGTTCGCTGACGTGCTGCGGACGCGCCTGCTCGCCGAGCGGCCTGAGCAGGTTCCGCTGCTGCACCAGCGCGCGAGCAGTTGGTACGAGAGCCACGGGCTGGCAGAGGAGGCGGTGCGGCACGCGTTGGCTGGGCGAGACGTCGACCGCGCCGCGCACCTGATCGAGATGGCTGTGCCGGAGATGCGCCGCCTGCGGCAGGACGCGATGCTGTCCGGTTGGCTGAAGGCGTTGCCCGACGCCGCCATCCGGCGCAGCCCGGTGCTCAGTGTCTTCTACGGGTCCATGCTCATGCACTCCGGCGACCTTGACGCGGCCGAGGGCCGCCTCGAAGACGCGGACCGCGCTCTGGCTGCCGCAGCAGGCGGGTCGCCTCCCACGTGGGCCGACTCCGAGGAGCTGCACACCCTGCCGGCGACCATCACCATCCACCGGGCGTCGCTGGCCCAGGCGCGCGGCGATGTGGCCGGCACGATGGAGCACGCCCGGCAGGCCCTGGAGCTGGCCGGCCCCAACGACCATCTCGCCCGGAGCGGGGCGGCCGGCTTCCTCGGGCTCGCCGCGTGGGCGCAGGGGGACATCACTAACGCCCTGGCATCGTTCACCCAGGCCGTAGCCGCCCTGCACGCGGCCGGCAACCTGGTCGACGAGCTCACCAGCACCGTGCCGTTGGCTGACATGTGGCTCGCGGCAGGCCGCCCCAGCACAGCAGGGCGGCTGTGCGAGCGTGCGCTGCAGCTCGCGGCGGGCCAGGGGGTCCTCGTGGCGGGGGCTGCCGCCGACTTGCACGCGGGGCTGAGCGAGATCGACTGCGAAGCCGGGCAGCTCGACGCCGCCAAGGAACACCTCGAGGCGGCCGCCGCCCTCGGTGAGGGTGCGCCGAGCAGCGGAAGCCGGTACCGGTGGTTCGTGGCGATGGGTCGGGTCGCCGAGGTCCGGGGCGACCCGGAGGAGGCGGTCGACCTCCTGAACGAGGCGGAGCGGCTCTACCGACGCGGCTTCTTCCCGGACGTGCGCCCCATCGCAGCGATGAAGGCCCGGGTCTGGATCGCACACGGCAACCTCCAGCTGGCCTCCGGCTGGGCTGCTGAACGAGGGGTGTCCGTCACCGACGAGGCCAGCTATCTGAGCGAGTTCGACCACCTCACCTTGGTGCGTCTGCTCATCGCCCAGCACCGGGCACACTCCGACACCGGCGGGATCGACCAGGCGGTCAGTCTGTTGGAGCGGCTGCTCGGGGCCGCCGAGGCCTCCGGACGCGCCGGCAGCCTGCTGGAAATCCGGATGCTGCAGGCTTTGGCGCACGACGCGCAGGAACATCGGCTACAGGCCCGGGGGGTGTTTGAGCGAGCTCTCGCGCAGGCTCCCGAACCGGACAGCTACGTGCGGCTGTTTCTGGACGAAGGAACCCCGATGATGCAGCTGCTGGCCGACGCCACCCACAACGGCGTCGCCGGCGACCACGCTCACCGCCTGCTCAGCCTCGGTAGCTCGGCGCAAATGCAACCCGGCGACACCGGGCAGCGACCGTCGTCCACCGAGTCGTTGAGCGAGTCGTTGAGCGACTCGTTGAGCGACTCGTTGAGCGAGCGGGAGCTGCAGGTGCTCAGGCTCCTGGGCAGTGAGCTGAGCGGGCCGCAGATCGCCCGCGAGCTCTTCGTGTCGCACAACACGGTGCGCACCCACACCAAGCACATCTTCAGCAAGCTGCAGGTCACCACCCGGCGGGCGGCGGTCCGTCGAGCCCGCGAACGCGGCCTGCTGTAGCCGGCCCGGCGGCCGGATCTCATCCAGTCAGTCACATCGTTGGGTGACGCTTAGTCACCCTCCCGGTCCTTACGTTCGGGTCATCCCGCGGCGACCGCCCCGGAGCACCGAACAAGGAGCCCGGACATGACCATCACCACCACCACACTCACCCGCGCGGCCGGCGTTGCCGCCGCCGTGGGTGGACTGCTGTACCTCGGCGTCCAGGTCAACCACCCCCACCTGGACCTCGCCTTCATCGCCACCCCCGAGTGGAAGATCCGCCAAACGATGAAGATCCTCTTCGCCGCCCTGTCACTGGTCGGCATCACCGGCATGTACCTGCGCCAGGTAAAGAAGACCGGCGCCTTCGGCCTGATCGGGTACCTCGTGTTCGCCACCGGCTTCCTCCTCATGTTCAGCACCGAAGTCATTGGTGCGGTCGTCATCCCCACCATCGCGGGCAGTTCACCGGGATACGTCACTGACGTCCTGGCCGTGGCCGTTCCCGGCGGCCACGCGACCGGCGACATCGGCCTGATGCAGCAGCTCAGCCAGCTCCAAGGCGTCGGCTACCTGGCCGGTGGCCTCTTCTTCGGCATCGCCCTCTTCCGCGCCAACGTCCTCGCCCGGTGGGCCGCCGCGCTCCTGGCCGTCGGCGCCGTCGCGCCCCTCGCCATCCCCCTGCTGCCGCAGGTCAACTTCAGGCTCTTCGCCATTCCCACGGGCGTCGCTTTGGTCGGCCTCGGCTACTCGCTGTGGCGCGAGCAGCGCACCCGCGCCGCCTCGCCCATCACCAGCCTCGTCAGCCCCGTCAGCCCGCAGCCGCACCCCGCTGGTGCCAAGTGACCGTGCACGCGCCAGTGCGCCCCACCCGGTCGACCCGGTCGACCGGGTGGGTGCCGTTCGCGTTGGTCGCCGCCGTCGTCGTCCCGGCCATCGCCGGCTCGCTGCGCCTGGTCGAGATGGCCGGCGGTCCGCACCTAATCCCGGTGAACCCCCGCATGACCGCCTCACCCGCCCCCGTGGTCTTGCACATCGTCTGCGCGGTCTCGTATGCCGTCCTCGGCGCCTTCCAGTTCTCCACCGGGTTCCGGCGCCGCCTGCCCCACTGGCACCGCGTCGCCGGCCGGCTCCTGGTGGGCCTCGGCTTGGCGGTCGCGTTCTCGGCGCTGTGGATGACGCAGTTCTACCCCCGCCAGCCCGGCACCGGAGAGCTGTCCTACCTGTTCCGGCTCGCGTTCGGGTCGGGCATGGCCGCCAGCATCATCCTCGGCTTCACCGCAATCCGCCGTGGCGACGTCGCCCGCCACCAGGCGTGGATGACCCGCGCCTACGCCCTGGCCCTCGGCGCCGGCACCCAGACGTTCACCCTGGGCATCGGGCACGCGGTCTTCGGCACCAGCGAGCTCACCACCGACCTGAGCCTCGGCGCCGGCTGGGCCATCAACATCGCCGTCGCGGAGTACCTGATCCGTCGACGGGGCAGCCGCCCCGGCAGCCGCGCCGGCAGGGCGAAAGCGACGGTCGGGCCATGATGTCCCGGTCGGCTCGGCCAGTACTGCCGACCGGCTACACGCTGCGGGTCGACGGGCGCCTCGACCAGCGCTGGTCGCCCTGGTTCGACAACCTCACCCTGACCCACGACTGCGACGGCACCACCAGCCTCAGCGGACCAGTCTGCGATCAGGCGCAGCTGCACGGGCTGCTGACCAAGATCCGGGACCTCGGCCTCACCCTCATCTCCCTGGACGTTATCGACCCCAAGGGCCACGTCGACGAGCCCGCCTCGGTGGATGACCAGAAGGTGGCCGGCCAGGACGGCGCCCACCAGGACGGCGCCATTCACCCCGCCTCTGAAACGGCCGATGCCACTAGGCGTGGAGCGGGCTGACCTGCTCGACAGGTGTTCACCGGACACCCTTCACGGGCAGGATGGCGACGGCTCCCACGATGGCGCAAGCCCCGGCGACCGCGTACAACACACCGTAGCTCCCGCCGATCGCCAGCACCGCCGGTGCGATCGCCGGCGCGACCGAAAACGGAACAGCGCCGGCAATATTGAAGACGCCGAGATCCTTGGCGGCGTTGTCCTTGTCCGGCAGCACGTCGACCACCAGGGCGAGGTCGACGGCCCCGTAGATGCCGAAGCCGAGGCCGCCGATGGCCATGCCGACCAGGAAACCGTCGAAGCTGGTGGCGGCGGCGACCACGAACATCGCCAGCCCGTACAGGATCGATGCGGTGAGGACGAAGATCTTCCGTCGGCCCGTCCGGTCTGAGAGCTTGCCACCGGCGAGGGAGGCGACGACGACGACGATGGACTGGGTGAGCGTGCCGAGGAATATCTGTTGCGGCACGTCGGCCTCAGCCGTGCCGATCTTGTCCAACAGGTAGTAGGCCTGGTAGCTGGCCAGGAAGGCATAGGCCATGACGAACATGAAACGGCTGGTGAACGCCCAGGCGAAGTCTGGGTTGGTGCGTGGGCTGACGTAGAACGTGCTGGCCAGCTCCCGAAGCGACCAAGACCGCTTCTCGTCCTGGACGCTGCGGCGATCAGCCGGCGTCACGGCGAACAGCAGGATGAAGAACCCCCCCACCGCGCACGGAACCAGAAACATAGCCAGTTGGTTGCCGGTCACCAGCTTGACCAAGAAGGTGCCGGCCACCGACGCGATCGGCACGCAGACACCGAGAACGCCGGCGACCAAGCCACGTTGAGCGGCCGGCACCTGGTCGGGCAGCACCGCTACCAGTGCGGCGAGAAGAGCGTTGAAGCCGAGCTGAGCGACGCACCATCCGAGGAGGACAACCGGGACGTTCGGTGCCAGCGCGACAACAAGGATGCCGACCGACCCACTCACCAGGCCGATGACGATCCAAGGGCGGCGCCTGCCCAACCGCCAGGAGGTGCGGTCGCTCATCCTGCCGAACAACGGATTGCCCACCAGCGCCACCAACGAGCCGATGCTCGCCACCAGCGCCAAGCTGTGCGGTGCCTGATCGATCCCCACCAGCGAGTTGACCTTCAAGGCCAAGGTGACCAGTAACGGCGCGAGGAACAGCAGGCTGGTACTCATGAACGCCAACGCGTACAGCGAGATGAAACCCCACCCGACCCGGTGCACCGCCCGCAGCGTGGGCCGGGAGCTCACTGCCTCCGATCCGAGTCCATACGTCAATCCGTCCAACCCGGTGATGCCAGGCAGCGGAATGGCCTGAGGTGTATCGCCGGCAGAATCCCCATCAGCCATAGCTCAGTCCTTACCCGGTTCGGAGCCAGGCGGCCAGGCCCGGCACCAACAACGCGCATCTGTGCGCTGCGCAGAGGGCAACCGAAAGGTTGACCTGACCGTGGCCACCACGGTCGCGTGCGGCAAGAGGTCCTGGCTCTCGACCTGCTAGCCATAACTGACTCCAGGCTTCACCTGGTCCTCGCTCCAGGGAGGGTCGAACAACCTGGAGGACAAGCCGCATTGACCTAGCATGCTCGGCGCATGGAGCGTCCCGGCTCCCGGCCATCGACGCAAAGCTCCTGCGCGGGTGACGCGGCGGTGACAACCGCACGGCGCAACTGGTCAGCGCCAAGCATCTCCAGGTGTACGGACGGCCACTTGAGGACGGTCAGTCCGACCGCCATGAACGCGTAGCCCGAACGCATCACGTTCCGACGGCGCGTGGACAGCCCGCTCGGCAACGGGCGTGGGTGGGGCTGTTCTCTGGTGGCGGGTGGTTAGCGCGGCCGTCGCGGGCTCAGGCAGCCGTTGCGAGGTGGACCAGGTCGGCGCTCACCTGCCAGAGTCGCTCGGCGGCAGCCCGGTCGTAGCTGCGCTCCGCGGACCTCTTCTCCTTGCTGTTTGCGAAGTAGCGTCCAGTCACTTGCTAGAGCCCAGCGGCGGACGCCAGATGGATGGAGGTGGCCGCGCCTTGGGTGGCTCACCCGACGCACGCAGGAAGGTGCCCACCAGTGCGGGCTTCGCTCACCCAGAGTTGCCGCCAACGAGCCAGGCACCTCGCCGTCGTTAGCGAACTTTGGACGCCGCGGCCGCCTCGGGTCATGCCGTGCAAAGTGCCACGCTCACAACCGTGCAGCCTTCGATGCTTCTCGACAATTGTCGAGATGCACGTAATCTTGCAAGAACGGCAGTAGATTCTAAGAATTAGACGATGTTATGCATCTCGGGCGTGTCCTATCGTGACGTTATGAAAGGGCCTCGGAAGGCCCTGGAAGGCAGCGACTGCGCCGCTCGAAGTCGGCCGACGTGGCTCCTTCCGGCTTCTCCTCAGGAGCTACCTGCTGGTGCCCTTGCCCGCTGCCCGAGTAGGCAAGGGTTACGCGGTCACGCGCGTGCAGCCGCGTCACACCGGCCCAGATAGACGCTCCCTTTGGGCTTGTTCCTGACCCCTTACGGCGGGGCCTGCGCCTGTGCATGGGGTCAGCCTCGCCGGATGAGCCCTCGTTGGGTGGCGGTGGCGACCGCGGCGGTGCGGGAGTCGGTGTCGAGCTTGGCGAAGATGTGGACCAGGTGAGACTTGATGGTGGCCTGGGAGACGAAGAGCTGCTGGGCGATCTGTTGGTTCGACAGACCGGCGGCGACCAAGGTCAGTACCTCGGTCTCGCGGGCGCTGAGGGATGTCGCTGGGGTACGCATCCGCTCGATCAGGCGCTCGGTGACGGCTGGGGCCAGCGCCGACTGCCCGCCGGCCGCGGCACGCACGGCCGCGACGAGCTCCTCGGGGGGTGCGTCCTTGAGCAGGTAGCCGGCGGCGCCGGCTTCGACGGCGGCGATGATGTCGGCCTCCGTGTCATAGGTGGTGAGCACGATGACGCGCGGCGTGCCGCCAGCGGCGGTGATGAGCCTGGTTGCCGCGCTTCCTCCCATGCCGGGCCCGAACTGCAGATCCATGAGCACGACGTCGACGTCTCCGGTCGTGGCCCGTTCGACGGCGGCCTCGGCGGTGGCGACGTCGTCGACGACGTGGATGTCGGGCTCGGACTCGAGCACGGCGCGCAGCCCGGCGCGGACGACAGGATGGTCGTCGGCCAGGAGAAGCCGGATCGTCTTCACGCGGGCCTCCCGGTGCTGGCCGGGGGTGTCGCTGCGGCGGACCGGTCGAAGAGGACCGAGATCGCGGTGCCGCGGCCGGGCTGGGACTCCACGGTGAGGACCGCACCGAGCTCGGCGGCGCGAGAGGTCATGGAGCGCAGTCCGAAGCCTCCGGATCCGCTGGTGGCTGGGGTCGCCGGGACGGGCGCGGAGGTGTCGAAGCCGATGCCGTCGTCGACGACGTCGAGGGTCACCGCGGTGTCCATGACGGTCAAGGTGACATCGGCGCGCGTCGCCTGCGAGTGCTGGGTCGTGTTGCCCAGTGCCGACTGGGCGATCCGCAGCAGGGCCACCTCGAGCGGTGTGGCCAACGGGGTGGCGGGTCCCACTCGGTTGAAGGAGACCGTGAGGCCGGTGCGGGCTGCGGTCGTCTCGCACAGTCGTTCCAGCGCCCCCGCGAGGGTGGACTCCTGGAGGTCGCCGGGCGCCAGCGCCCGCACGAAGCGGCGGGCTTCGGCGAGGTTCTCCTGCGCCTCGCGCCGGGCCTGTTCGACGAGGCCGGCGGCCCGAGCTGGGTTGACCTCGCGGTGGGGGTCCAGGGACCGATTCGCGGCGCGTAGCAGCAGTTGGATGCTGGACAGCCCCTGGGCGAGGGTGTCGTGGATCTCGCGGGCCAGCCGCTCGCGCTCGTCCATCACCCCGGCCCGGTGCTCGACGGCCGCCAGCTCGGACCGGGTGCGGTCGAGCTCGAGGATGAGGCGACGCCGTTGCTCGGACTCGGCGTGCAGGGCCTGGTAGCCGAACACGGTGGCGATCACGACGCCGGCGCCCAGGACCGGCCCGATGAGCATGGCGAGGGTGAACGTGCGCTGATGCCAGGCGAACCCGGCGACGGCTGCGATCGTGACGAGGGCGACGGCTGGTAGCGCGACACCGCGGGGCAGCAGGTGGAGCAGGAGGAAGAACCAGGGAAACGCCAGGTAGACCGCCTCAGGACTCAGCACAAGCAGCGCCACCCATGAGGTCAGGAGCAGCGCGATCCACGCCCCCGCCACGCGGTGGGACCGACTGACCGCGGACCACCGTGGACCCAAGCCGTAGACAATCCCGACCAGCCCGGCGCAGAGCACCACCCACGGCCAACCGTTCCTCTGGACGGCGACGCTGCGCGCGGCGGTGAGCACCAGCAGAGCCGCCACAAGCACGTGCACCCCCCACCGCAACGCCACGGGCACCGGGATCGGCTCCGACCGGCTAGTGACGGCGGAGCCCAGCAAGGCCGCGGAAGGAGAAGACATGTCGCAACCAACCTACGGCGAGGGCACGCGGCCGGCATCCACCAAAGGTTGCAACGGCGCCTACGTCCTCAGATCCCGGGCAACCCTCCCTGCGCTCGATGCCGCATCCCCCCAGGCTGAGGGACCGTTGAGGTCAGCATCGCAACCGCGACGCCCCGACCACAGCCCGACACCTTCCTGAGGCCTCGGACGCTGAGCCGGGACATGGGAAAGGAAGCTCCGGCGTGTTCGTCGCCATCCGAGATCTGCGTTTCGCCAAAGGACGGTTCGCCCTCATGGGCACCGTCGTCACCCTCATCACCCTGCTGGTGGTCCTGCTCTCCGGCCTCACGGCCGGGCTGGGCCGCGGCAACACCTCCGCCATCACCGACCTGCCGGCCGATCACCTGGTCTTCGCCGCCCCCGCCGCGGGACAGAAACTCGCCTTCACCGACTCCTCCCTCCCGTCCGCCGTGCAGTCGGCCTGGTCACAGGTACCGGGAGTCCGCAGCGCCGATCCCGTGACGGTCGCCATGACCCGCGCAGGCGCCGGTGCGCGGACGGCCGGCATCGCGGTCTTCGCCGTCACACCGGGCTCGCCCCTGGCCCCCAGTGTCGGGGCCGGCCGGGTCGTCCTGTCGGCCAAGGCGGCCACCGCTCTCGGGGTCGCCGCCGGCGACCGCATCGACCTGGCGGGGCGGCCGGTCACCGTCGGGGAGGTCGCCGGCAACGACGAGTTCTCCCACGCCCCCGTCGTCTGGGCGGCCACCGCCGACGTCCCGACGAGCGGACAAGCGGCCGGAGACGCGACCTTCCTGGCCCTGACCACCGACGGCAGCACCGACGACCGGGCCCTTGAGGCAGCGGACGCCCGGCTCGGGACCACGACCCTCACCCCGACGCAGTCGCTGTCCGCGATCGGCTCTTACACCTCGGAGAACGGTTCCCTGCAACTGATGCGCGCGCTGCTGTTCGCGATCTCCGCTCTTGTCATCGGTGCCTTCTTCACCGTATGGACCGTGCAACGCAGCGGCGAGATCGCCATCCTCAAAGCCCTCGGCGCCTCCACCGGCTACCTCCTCAAGGACGCTCTTGGCCAGGCGCTGGCCCTGCTCGCGCTCGGGACCGCCCTCGGGACCGCACTCGCGGCCGGCATCGGCGCCGGCATCACCGGCCTCGCCGGATCGGCCGTGCCGTTCGTCCTCGACCTGTCCACCCTGCTGCTGCCGGCAGCGGTGATGATCGTCCTCGGCCTCGCCGGGGCTGAGGTCTCCCTGCGCACCGTCACCACCGTCGACCCCCTCACCGCCCTAGGAAGTGCCCGATGACCCTCCACCTCGACGACGTCACCCTCACCTACCCCGACGGGGACCAGCGCCTCACCGCCCTCGACCACGTCAGCCTCACCGCTGAGCCCGGCTCCCTGACCGCGATCGTCGGACCGTCCGGCTCGGGCAAGTCCAGCCTGCTCGCCGTCGCGGCCACCCTGATCACCCCGGACTCCGGCCGCGTCCTGCTCGACGAGCGCGACCTGGCCGGCCTCGACCGGGCCGAGACCGCAGCCGTCCGACGGGAGCAGATCGGGATCATCTTCCAGAGCTCCAACCTCCTCGCCTCCCTGACCGCCACAGACCAGCTGACGGTGGTCGCCCACATGGCAGGCCACGACATGGCCGCCGCGGGACTGCGGGCCGCCGAACTGCTCGACGCGGTCGGGCTGTCCGCCCAGGCAGACAAGCGACCTCACCAGCTCTCCGGAGGCCAGCGGCAGCGAGTGACGATCGCACGCGGACTGATGAACCAGCCCTCACTGCTGCTGGTCGACGAGCCCACCAGCGCCCTCGACAGCCACCGCGGCGAAGCGATCCTCGCCCTGCTCCGACAGCTGACCACCGACCGCAACCTGACCACCGTCATGGTCACCCACAACAAAGAGCACCTCGGCTCCGCCGACCGAGTCACCGAGATCGTCGACGGCAAGACCCGGCAGCTCGCCAACTGGTGATCGCCGGGTTGGGCGCGCCACTGGTCGTCGTAGTGCTCGACCAGGCGGTAGCCGTTGCCCCTGGCGAACTCGTGGACGACGACGCCGCTGGTCATCGTGAGGGCGCGCTGCAGATGGATCTGGTCACCGGTGACGTCGTGCGCGCCAGTCCGCTACTTTGCACGACGACGCCCATCACGATGATTCGTGCAAATTGTCAGGCGGGATGTCGTGAAATCTTCGCTGCATCTCGACAGGGTGTGTCGTTATTGTCGAGATGTACTCAATCTTGTAAGAACGGCAGTTGATTCTAAGAATTAGTCAACGTTATGCACTTCGGGTGTGTCGTCACGTCTCGTTATGGACGTGACGACCCATCCGACCTGGGTGGTGATCGCCGGTGCAGGTCGGTGCCGTCGGCTCAGCTCAGTGAGCGGTCGCCCGGTCCGAAGCACTCGCGCGCACGACGTGAGCCGAGGCGCGTTGAGCGGTTGCCGGTAGTCCGCTTGACAACTGCAGGGGAGGCCGTCCCCGGTTCCTCCCTTGCCCGATCCGGTTGGGCAAGAAAGGAACGAACGTCCCCGCTTGACGAAAGTCGGATGTTGGCCTTCGCCGCTTCACTACCGGGTGGGCCCCGATGGAGCGGGCGACGGGCGACGGGGTTGGACGCCGTGCTACCGATCGCCGTATTCTGTACGTTCTGTACGTTCTGTACATTATGGGGTATGACTGTCGAGGTTTCAATGACGGAGGCGCGGGCCCGGCTGGCCGATCTCGCTAACCGGGTGGTGTACGGCGGGGAGCGGGTGGTGCTGACTCGGCACGGGCGACCGTTCGCGGCGTTGATCTCGGCCGGCGACCTGGAGCTACTGGGGCCGCCGGAGGTGGGTGACGACGTCACAGTCACTTCGCAGGCGGTGGTCAGCTCACCGCCGCAGGCGTACCCGCTGTCGATCGCCGCCATCGACTCCTCGCCTCCCGTGTCGAGCTGAAGACGTTGCTCCAGGTGGACGGTGATGACGCGGTCTCGAACCGGCCGCTGCGAAAGAGCCGAGACTTCACCCTGTTGTGGTGTGGGCAGGCTGTGTCCGGGCTTGGCTCGTCGGCAACGTTCCTGGCCTACCCGCTGCTGACCTTGGCGACCACCGGGTCGGCGGTGGCGGCAGGGGCGGTGGGCACGGTGACCGGCGTGGTCGGGGTCGTCTTCCGTATCCCGGGGGGCGCGCTGGCCGACCGGTGGAACCGACGGACCCTGATGATCGCCTGCGACGCAGGCCGCATCCTCCTCCTGACGACCCTGTTCATCCTGATCGCGACCGGGCACGTGAACCTGACCGTGATCACCGTGGTCGCGGTCAGCTCATCACTGCTAGCGGTGGCCTTCGAACCCGCCTCGCTGGCCGCGGTCAGCCAGGTCGTCCCACCAGAGCAGCTCCCCGACGCCTTCGGCTGGACCGAGGCCCGCAACTTCGGCGCATCCACCGCTGGCCCGCCCCTAGGCGGGGCACTGTTCGGGATCGCGAGGGCGGCGCCGTTCCTGTTCGACGCCGTCACCCACCTGCTCTCCCTCCTGACCCTCCTAGCCATCCGAGGACACCTGCAAGGAGTCCGGCCTCCAGGAGTCCGCGCGCCCTTCCGCCGCGAGATGGGAGACGGGATCGCGCACGTACGAGCCAGCCCCTTCCTGCGATCGGTGATCCTGGTCTACGCGTTCGTCGACTTCGCGTTCCCCGCCGCCCTGTTCACCGTCATCGTGCTGCTCAACCAGGCCGGGAACTCCCCGACCGCCGTCGGGCTAGCCCAGGGCTTCATCGCCGCCGGCGGCCTGCTCGGCGCTCTCGCCGCGGCGACCCTGCAACGGCTCATCCCGTTCAGGAAACTCATCACCACCGCCATCGCCGTCCTCACGATCTGTCTCGCCATCAGCGCCGCGCTCAGCGGCCGGCTGGTGATGGCCGTACCTGTCACGGTCGCGTTGTTCCTCGCCCCAGCACTCAACGCCGCCATCTTCAGCAAACTCGCCGCCACCACACCGGAACACCTCCAAGGACGGGTCATCAGCGTCGTCACTGCCAGCGCCGGCATCGCCGAATCGGCCGCGCCCCTCACGGCAGGACTCCTCATCACCCACCTCAACGGCGAGCTCGCGATGACCGCGACCGCCGTCGTCGCCGCAGCCGCCCTCCTCATAACCCTCACCAGCCGCGGCCTCACGAACACCTGAACCGCACACATCACAGCCGGCGTGACCCGCTTGATCCGCGGCCTGCCCCACCGCGGACGAGCCTGATCCGGCACCCCGCCCGCCCACACCCCGCCACTCCCGCGCGCCCGAGAGGTCAGGCGTTAACCCTCGCCGCAGCAGCTTCGTCGAGTTCCCTCTTGGTGAAGACCGAGCGACTCCTCAGCCCAATCTCCCCCACCGGGCCGTTAGCGTGGCCGCTGCGATCAATGGCACACAAGACAACCTCAACAATCGCACCCAACGCCCGCAGCGCCGCGGTGGCGTCGCGGACTGCGCCGCCCGTGGTGAGCACGTCCTCAATAAGCACGATTCGGCGGCCGCCGACATCTGCGCCCTCGGCAAGGCGGCAGGTCCCGTAGGTCTTCGCCTGCTTTCGGACGAAGATCGCCGGCTTGCCCATGATCGAGCTCAGCATCGTGACGATCGGTATGCCGCCGAGCTCCAAGCCACCAAGCAGATCTGCGTCGGCAGGCAGCATCGGCGCCATCGCCTCCGCCACGGCCCGCAAGAGGATCGGGTCCGACTCGAAGCGGTACTTGTCGAAGTACTCGCCTGAAACCTCACCAGATCGGAGTGTGAACTCACCGGCCAACCGGCAGGTCGCGTCGAGTCTGGACGCAAGGTCATCGGGCTGTATGGAACTAAGCCTTCCACGATCCCTGATGGCACTTCGTGTCTGGCCTCGCTGTGATGAGCTGTGGACCAGCCGTGTACTGCACACGCCAACCGCCCGGACTGCCGATTTGCATGAAGTGTCACGCTCGCGAATCGCGCGCAGTCTTGGCTACATCTCGACAGTCGGCCGGCGTGTCGTGGATGCAGCGAAGGTTTCACAACCGCGTCGGCGGCTATGAATGATAAACCTGTCGAGATGCACTCAATCTTGTAAGAACGGCAGTTGATTCTAAGAATTAGCCGAAATTATGCACGTCGGGCGTTTCCCGCTTGGCTGTTATGGGCCACCACTCGGCAGCAGAGGCGGCGTCTCACCCACACGCGCACTTCGTCTGCGTCATAGACCACGTTTGTGGACCTCGGGCGCGTCGCCCATCGCTAAGCGCGGTTTGCCCCGATGAGGCGCGGTCACCACTCCCCCGGCGGTCCCTATCTCAGCATGTCCGCAGGCTCATCCGTCTTCATATCCCTTGCCCAACCAGCGTGGGCAAGGGAAGAAGACCGAACGTCCCCACATGACGATGAGCGCTCGTGCCGATGAGCGCTCGTGCAGATGAGCGAGCAGATCTGAACGCCGCTAACTTGAGTCGGCGCTCAGTAAGGAGGCATCCGTGAACTACCCCGTCCTACTCCACACCGCCATCGACGCGCGGGACTGCCGAGGTCTGGCCAAATTTTATCGCGAGCTCCTTGGCTGCATTACCGGCAGGGAGACGAGCCCCATATCGGTGGCAGCCATGATGACGCGGACTGGCTTGTCCTGCTCGACGACAACGGCAGCCGAGTGGTGACGGTCCAGGAGAAGAAGGACACCACGCCCCCGGCCTGGCCGTCAGAGGACATCCCGATACAGATGCACATGGACTTCACGGTACCCACTGTCGAGGACCTGGAGCGGCATCGCGAACGTGCCGAGGACTTGGGTGCTCGGCTGCTTTATGACCGCTCACAGGACGAGGGCGAACCCCTCTATGTCCTCGCCGATCCAGCTGGTCATCCGTTCTGCCTGTTGGTCCAGTAAAATCCTGTGACGTACTCTTCTGTCGCCGACCGGTGGCAATAAATTCTGCGCAAGCCAGCCAGCGCAGACCATCTGCGCAAGTTGCCGTGCTCAAGGAGGTGCAGCGTTCAGCGCATCTCGACAGGCGCGCTGATCAAAAAGGCCACTTGACGGTTGCTGGGCTGGGACAATGGCGGCCCTCCTGGCAGGTGTAGCCGCGAGCCGGCGCGTGGCAGGAACGCTACACTTCGCCACATGACCACCATTGCGTCGCGCGACCTGCGCAACCACACGGCCGCGGTGCTCAAGCAGGTCGCTGACGGGGCGGACGTCATCATCACCGTTCACGGCGAGCCGGCAGCGATGATCACTCGGCCTCCGCACCTGCGGCGGGCTGGAGTACCACGAGCCGAGCTTCTGGCCTTGATCGACCGTCAGGAGCAGGACCCGATGCTTGCTGAAGATATGGCCTGGATCTCCGAGGGATCGTCGGAGGATCTCGGACCCGTCCGATGACAGACGGTTTGGCCGACACCAGCGTCTGGATCTCCGCAGAGTTGGGCCGCCGCATCGATCGCACTCGTCTGCCCGATGTGCTCCGCGTCAGCGTGATCACCGTGGCCGAGCTGCAGGCGGGTGTGCTGGCGGCGACCGACCCCGCGACGGCCTCGACTCGGCTCCGGACCCTCCAGCTCGCCTTGGAGAGCGAGCCACTTCCTGTCGGCGCCGCGGTCGCCCAGGAGTGGGCGCTGCTGCGAGTTGAGGTCGCGCGGGCGAGCCGGCGGGTCAACGTGAACGACCTGTGGATCGCAGCCACCGCACGTGCACACCGGTTGCCGCTCGTGACCCAGGACGGCGACTTCACGGTGTTGGCGGAGCTTGGCCTGCTCGACCTCGTCGAGGTCTGACGGTCTGGCGGTCTGGCCGCATGCTTGTAGCGAACCCACCGTGCCCAGCCGCGCGTTGAGACTGCCGGGACCTCGGTACAGCTCACGCTCCGGACAGCGTTCTATCGCAGGCGACGATGTCGATGTTCCTCTCCGGGCGGGGGGGTTCTCCACCGCCGCTCCGCAGATCGCGTCCCTTCTGGTCAAGGACCTCGACGCCTCCTTGACGGTCGCCGGTCTCCATTGCCTGACCAGACTCACGGCCCACGTCGCGGGCTGCCTCGTCGGCCCTCGATCGGACCACACCGGTCTCCGCATCGGCCTCTCCCGCCTGTCTGCGGTGCGGGCTTCCTTGGATGGTCCCCTTGTCGGATGGACCGTCATCGCCGTATCGACCCTGTCGCCCCAGCTGTGGATGCTGGTCGTCATCGGCAGCGTCCTCCTCAGGCCAGCAGCCGTGGCGCGCACCTGTTCGGCGCCGCACGCACGCTCGAACGTGACGACTCTGAGGCTGACGACTACTGGGAGGCGGTGCGTTGGCAGTCCCGACTACGTCGAACAGGGCCGGGCCCTCGACGAGCCTCCCGCCGACCCACTCACCGTCATCAGTCCGGACAGGATCGTGTACACCGATCACTGGCTGCAACGTTCAGGATTCGCACCTCGGCGGATCTGGCTCCACCCCGGCTGACCGTCGTTGCGCCAGGTCTGCCCAACTTTGCATAGCCCGCTCCAGCCGGCCCGTTTGGGCAAGGTGTCACGCTCAACGCCATCCAACCTTCGATGCACCTCGACAACGGCCGTCGATTCTAAGAATTAGCCGACGTTATGCACCTCGGGCGTTTCGTACTCATCGGGTTATAAGTGCTGATGGCGGCTCCGAGTCGAGGTGTTATGGACCTTGGGCGGCCCTGCTCGACTAGGCCTCGTCCAGGCACGTCGTCCGCGGCCTGGTCTCACGAGCACGGTTGGTCCTGGTCGGCCGGCACACTGGCCGAGATCGCGAAGAGACCATGCGCGCTCACGGGCGAGGCCGCTGACCTCTTGCCCGACTCGCCCGGTGCGCAGGGCGCCGCGGCCCATGCGTCACCGATTGGGGATCGTTAGCCGCTCAGCTCGCGGGCTTTGCCAGCACGGTGATGGCGGTCATCAGGGCGGCCAGCGAGCCGTAGGCGAGTTTGCGGCTGGTGCCGTGCGATGTGCGCAGTGCCAGGATCGCTTGTAGGGCGTAGTACGCGGCGAAGGCGCGGGAGGCGACTGCGACGATGGTATAGGTCGGGACCGTCGCGGCCAGGGCGATAGCGGCGATTCCGCTGGCCAGGTAAGGCCGCGGTCCGTGCATCCACCTTGAGAGCGTGCTCAGGTTGCCGGCGGCGGCGGCGGTATCGGCGATGGCGGCGCTGAACTGGCTGAGCACGGCCGACAGGACCAGCGGCAGCGCCAGCACCGGGGCCACCCGACCGGTGATGTCGAGCAGCGTGTTGTCCGCCCCGGCGGACGTGCCGAGGCCCATCACCGGGGTCGCCACGGTCACGAAGCCGACGTAGATCGAGGCGGCAACGAGTTGCGCGACCCGTGATGCCCAGATCCGGGTCTCGGTGTCGAACTCATCGCCCAGGTAGCGGACGGTCTCGTAGCCCTGCACGGTGATGACGATCCCGCCCAGCACCAGCAAGACACTGCCCAGGCCGATGTCCGGCACCGGTGGCAACCGTGGCCCGTTGCCGAGAAGTGCCCGTCCGTCGTCGACGGCGAGCGTGACTCCCAGGACGGTGGTCAAAATCAGCACCGCGACCAGGCTGACCCGGTCTAGCCGCAATACCGTTAAGTTAGGGTGGGGATGATAGTGTAGGGGGTTGTGCTGGGGCGGGGCCATTGGGCGTGGTGGGCGCGTTTGACGTGCCATTTGACGTACTTGCGTTTGATGACTCTGGGGTTGGCGCGTGCTCGGCGTGCGGGGTTGAGCCGGGTGATGAGCCGGCGTAGGAAGGTCAGCCAGCTGCGGTGGTTGGCGTCAGGGTCGTGAGGGGGGAAAGTCGCCCTGGTGGGCGATGGACTGGCGGGTGATCCGCAGCGCGGCGACGAAGCTGACCCGGTCGGGGTCGTGCCCGGAGTGGGTGGCGGCTTGGGTCATCAGGGCGCGGATCGCGTAGTGGCAGCACAGGTGTCCCCAGATCTCTTGGAGGACCAGGTCGGGGGACTTCGAAACGCAGCACGGTGCGAGGTCCGCGTTGGTGGGTCTTGAGCTCGTCGAAGGCCAGCTCGATCTCCCAGCGCTGGGTGTAGGCGCCGGCGAGCTCGACCGCGGTGGCCTCGTTCGGGTCGGTCAAGGTGGTGAACAGTCGGTAGCTGGTCGGGTTCGCTCGGCCGTCGTCGATGGTGTAGTCGATGACCCGGACCAGCATCGGCTCCTGAGCACGCGCGGAGGCCGAGTGGGTCTGAAGGAGATGGGCCAGCCAGGAGCCGTCGGGAAGGTCTTCGAGGTGGGTGGGTTTCGGGCCGGTCCTGTCGGTGCGGACCCGCCACAACAAGTCGGCGCCGGTGCCAGCTGCCCTGCGCCACAATGCATAGGAGAAGAACCCGCGGTCCGCGGTGAGCAGCATCCCTGGCTTCAACCGCTCCAGCAGCGGCTCCGTCAAGGCGGCCTCGGACTGGGCGTAGGTGCCGACGTTCGCAGCGAAGATCGCGTGGGTGCCGCACTCGGCCAGCGCGACCACCCGAGCCTGCGGGAACGCGGCCTGCTCACCCTTGCTGGTCCCCGGACGTCCGAAGTACTCGGCGTTCACGCCCGTATCGGCCACGTCCAGGCAGGTCCCATCGATAGCGACCAGACGCCGCCCCGCCAACCACACCCCCGGCGTGCCCTGCGTGCCGATCGGTTCGGCGACCCGCGCGAACAACGCCGCCAACGGCTGCGCGCCCAGCCGGGCCCGGGCCTGGAAGATCGCGGACTTACTCGGCGGCGTGTGGGACTCCTGCCAGCCAGAGGCCCACGACAGCCCGTCCGTCAGCTGCGACAGGACGTCCTCATAGGAGCCCTCGGAATACAACGCCATCCCGATGCAGAAGTACGCCATCACCCGCGCCGGCAGCGACCGGTGACGCTGCTCGGTCCGCCCGGCCGAGGCGATCACCTCATCAACCAGCTCCGGCGGGAACACCCGCGTCAAGACCCCCACCGAGACCAGGTCCGACAACCGACGATCCGACGGCGGCTTCCTCCATCCGGCACGAGGCATACCACCAAGTTACACCGTTGTGGTTCTAACTTAACGGTATTGGGTCTAGCCGGTCCAGACCGGTGAAGCCGCGCAGTACGCCGATCCCGATGATGAGGACCACGGTGGCGCAGGCGATGATCCGTTCAGTCAGCTGCCCGTTGCTGCCGGTCGCGTAGGCCACCACATACTGCGCCATGATCCGCAGGTACAGCGCGACGGAGATCACGTAGGCGACCACGATCACCGCGTCGGCCGACCGGTCGACCCGGCGGGTGAGCGGGTCCAGCTTCCCGTCTGCGGCCAACGGCGCGACCACCCGCACGCAATGACGGATGGCCGTACCGACCAGCCACGCCACGCCACACACCCCGGCCGCCCCGAGAACCGAGATGGACCCGAGGGTGCGTTCGAGGACGGGCACGATAATGAGCAAACCCGAGCCGAGTATTCAGGCCAAGGGGGTCACCGTGGCGAGCAGGACGTGACGACGTTTCGGTGACGTCCGGGTCCTGGCCACGCACCATTCGATCACAGGCCATCCGGTCCGTTCGCGTATCACCGGTGCCCGATCCGCTATAACGAACGGGCCGTGCTCGCACGGCGGGCGTGGAGACCGCTCAGTCGCCTGGCCCGCCAGCGACAGTCCGAGCGCGCGCGACCGCCACTGGATCGAGCCCCTCGTGGCCGGCGTCACGGTGGAGCTTTGCCTGAGCATCGATCCAGCGGTCGTGTGCCTCCCAAGCTGCCTGCTTGGACATCCCGAGCGCGGCGCCGATCTGCGCCCAGGCGGCGCCCGCCTCCCGGGCTGCTCGCACGTCGAGCTGACGGCCATGGAGTGCCTTGCGGACCAGCACTTCACTTAGGGCCAGGGACTCGAGGGACTCGGCCGCGCTGATCGGGACCGCATCGTCGTCCAGAGGCGTCAGGGCACCGCGCATCCTGAGGCCGTCCAGCCGAGAAGCCGCGCCACGCAGGGTGAGATCTCGCTCGAGCGCATCCGGTGTCGTCATGCTCCAGTACAGCGTGCACAGCGCTCATCGTCAAGCCAGCCTGACAAAGGTTTTGAACGCAATGGTGGATTCGGGCTTCATCGACAACATCTCAAACCGCCGCGTACGCCGGCCGAGCAGGTCACGTCAAGATGGGGATCGGTCAGCGGTCCAGCGGCCAATACGCCTGCGACGCGGGACGGAACGATGAGCTCGACCGGCCTACTGGGTGCCGGAGTCGACACTACGAGCCAGACCTGACCGGCCAATGCGCAGCGACGCGTGTCAATGAAGAACCGATACCATCCGCTCGATCGGCTGAGTCGCGCCTCGCCGATCAGCGACCCGCAGGGAGCTTCGCATGACCGTCACGATCGCTAGCTTTGCCGTCAACTGCGGGGATGCGCTCGTCGTTGGGCAGTTTTGGTCCGCCGCCATCGGTCGGTCACTCGACGACGACTCGACGAGCGAGTTCGCCAGCATCGGGTTAAGCAACCGCCGCACAGTCGAGGGATGGAGCAGAGCGGACGAGGCGACCTGGCTATTTGCCCATGTGCCTGAGTCGAAGGCCGCCAAGAACCGCATGCATCTCGATGTGATCGCCACCAACGTTGAAGCCGAGATTGCGCGACTACTCAAGCTCGGCGCGACGCGGATGGCTGACCTGGAAGAGTACGGCTATACCTGGACGCTCATGACCGACCCGGAGGGCAACGAGTTCGACATCGGTCGTGCGCTGTGACGCCGTCGTCGCTGCGCCCGGAGAAGGAACCTCTATCAGTCATGCTCGGCCGCAGCATCAGGGTTTCCGTCATGGCCGTATCCACCGTTGCGAGCCGCCGGTGAGGCCGAGCTGGGTGCCGAACGTGACTTGATCGAAGTGGTTGCGCCGTTATCCCGCGGAGCGTCACCCAAGGATGAGCGACGCCTCGCGGGAGGAGCGAGTTCGGATCAGCGCGTTGTTGGTTGTGAGCGCAGCGGGATCAGGACGTCGTCCCGGGCGATCAGGCGCAACCCTAGCCACATCGCGACCACGGCCAGCAGCAGCAGCGCGGCCGGGTTGTTGAGGATCTCGCCGATGCCGATCAGACCGGTGAGGCCCCCGACCGTTCGTAGCGTGTGTCCGCTGCGCCAGAGAGCGACGGCCAGAGCGAGGAAACCCACGCCGACTGCCGCACCGATCAGGTCGCCGTGTCCGGCGTAGATGCTGGCCAGTCCGCCGGAACCGTCCTGGGTGGCGGGGTGGAGTTCGGGATGCCCGGCGAGCTGGGGCAGAATCCACATTGAGTACAGGTGGCTGCCCGTCTACAGAGCGCAGCGAGTCATCAACGCGACGTAGCCGACCGTGGCGACGACGGTGTTTGTGGTGTCGAGCCGCCGCCCGAGCGAGGCGAACGCGGCGGGGAATCCCAACAGGATGAGCACGAACCCGATCACGTGCAGTGCGTGCGCCGGGACCCACATGGCGTTATGCACCTGGGTGATGTCCGGGCCGGGGGAGACGAGCAGCGCGGCGAAGAGGATCGCCCCGCCGACGGTCAAGGGCACTCCCCGGTATCGGGCCGGCGCTGGCCGGATTGCGGGGTGGGTGGTCGGGATGGGCTGTGCGGACGTGGTCATGACGGTGGTCCCTTCTTCGGTGGTGAGCGGGTGTCAACGACGCTAGGAAGTTGTTGGCCGTGGTGCCCGAGGGTGGCCACTGCGCCGATCCGGGTGGGATCCGTGGCGAATCTGGGGGCTGGCACCCATGTCACGAGCCGCTTGGCGGTGGGACGCTGTTCGCGTGAGCCCGCGGTTGGTGATCGTCGACGATTCCGCGCTGTATCGCAGCGCGGCCGGAGATCTGCTGCGCTCCGACGGCTTCGACGTCGTCGCCGAGGCCGTGGACGGGCGCAGCGGGCTGGCCGCGATCGTTGAACACCGTCCGGACGTCGTCGTGCTGGACGTCGCCCTGCCCGATCAGGACGGGTTCGCGGTGGCCGCCCAGGTAATGCACCTGCCCGTGCGGCCGGACGTCGTGCTCGTCTCCAGCCGCGACTGGACCGACCTCGACCAGCGCATCGACGCCTGTGGCGCCCGCGGGTTCCTGCCCAAGGATCAGGTCCATGGCGCGGCGTTGCTCGCGCTGACGAAAAGGCCGCGATGAGGACCGTCCAGGCTTCGGTGCCGGTCGACGTGCGGGCCGAGCAGCCGGTCGACGGGAACTCCAGGCGGCGGGACCAGCGCACCGACGCCGTGTTGCTCGCCGTGGCTGTAATCGTCTGCGTGCTGGCGGTCGCCGCCGCGGTGGCCATCGCGGTGCTGGACAACTATCTGCGCTCGCACGTGCCGTCGGCGGTCGCGTCGCCCACGGAGGACTCAAGCGATTTCGGTTTCGCTCTGGGCGTACTGGCGCTGGCGATGATCGTGGTGGTTCGGGAACGGCGGCATCCGGTCGGCTGGCTGCTGATGCTGCTCGTCGTCATCGACGCGGTGGACGGCGTGACGCAGGCGGTCGCTCAGATCGGCCTGGACGTGCCCGGGAGCCACATCTCCTCGGCCGGTGGCTGGGCGGCAGTGGCCGAGAGCAGCACCCGGCTCGAGGACGGCGTGCCGTTCGCGATTTTGCTGCTGTTTCCCACCGGGCGCCTACCGTCGCGGCGCTGGCGGCCGCTGCTTTGGGCGGTGGGCGTGCTGTTCCCGCTGTGGTTCCTGTCGCACCTGTTCCGCCCGGCACCGCTGGAAGAGAATCCCTTCACCGGTGTGCACAATCCGTGGGGCGTCTCCTGGTTGGGCGCCCCGCTGATGCACTACGGCTTTCTACCCACCGGCGGCCTCGTCGGCCTGCTCGTCGTCGCATCGGTGGTGATCCGGTTTCGTCACAGTCATGGTGACGAGCGGCAACAGCTCAAGTGGGTCGGGCTGGTGGTGTCGGGTGTCCCCTTGGGCGTGGTCGGTATGGGGATCGGCAGCCTGATGGGGCCCGGCGCGATGGACGTCGCCGGCAACATCGCCTGGGCCTGCCTGGCCATCGGCATGCCCGTCGCCCTCGTCGTCGCGATCACCCGCTACCGGCTCTACGACCTCGACCTGCTGGTCAATCGGGGTGCGGTTTACCTGCTCCTATGCCTGGTGGTCGTCGTCACCTACGCGGCGGTGGTGTTGGTGGCTACCCGGGTCGTCGTCGACACCGCCGGCTGGACCTCACCGTTAGTGGTGGTGATCGCCACAGTGGTGGCTGCGGTGGTGGCTGCGCCCGCGCGTCGGGCGATCCAGCAGAGCATCGACCGGGTGTTCCAGCCGCGGACGTGGAGCGCCCGGCGGCGGCTGGAGGCGTTCGCGCAGCGCTCGCGCGAGGTGGCCCAGCCGCCGGCTGCGCTGCAGGAGGTATTGGCGACAAGCCTCGGCGATCCGTCGGCCGAGCTCGGCCTCTGGATGCGCGACCGGCTCGCCTACGTCAGCGTCGACGGCCGGCCGCTGGGTGCGTTGGAGGCTGGCCGATCATGCCTGCGTCTCGATCTTCATGGTGACCCGGTCGCGGTCGTGCGCCACGACGCCGCGCTCGACCGCGACCGCCGGCTGCTCGAGACGGTGGCCGCCCAGGCCGCACTGGTAGCCGAGAACGCGCGGCTGCAGGCCGAGGTGCTGGCGCAGCTGAGCGAGGTGCAGGCGTCGCGGTCACGCATTGTCGCCGCGGCCGACGCCGAACGCCGACGGGTCGAGCGCAACCTGCACGACGGTGCCCAGCAGCGTCTCGTCGGGCTGGCCGTGCGGGTCAAGCTGGCCAGCCGGACGTCGGAGGATCCGCTGCTGCCGCAGGTCGTCGCCGAGCTGCAGGCCGCGACGCGCGAGCTGCGCGAGTGGCCCGCGGCATCCACCCGGCGGCGCTGGAGCAAGGGCTCGGCGCGGCCCTGGAGGCCCTGGCCGCTCGCACGCCGGTACCCCTGGACGTTGACGTCGCGGCCGACCGGCTGCCCGGTGAGGTGGAGCGCACCGCCTACTACCTGGCCTGCGAGGCGATCACGAACGCGGTCAAGCACGCCGACGCCAGCCGGATCAAGGTCTCTGCGCAGGTCGTCGGCGACCGGCTGTTGCTCACGATTCACGATGATGGCCGCGGTGGCGCCGATGCGTCTCGTGGCTCGGGCATCGCCGGCCTCTACGACCGGGCGGCGATGGGCGGTTCGGTGCGCGTCGACAGCCCGTCCGGTGGCGGTACGACAGTGGTGGCGGACGTGCCGTGCGGCTGTTGATCGCCGACGATTCGGCCTTGCTGCGCGAGGGCCTGACCCGGTTGGTGGTCGAAGCTGGGCACGAGGTGGTGGCCACCGCATGGGACTTCGATAGCCTCACCACGGCGCTCGACTCGATCGACGCGCCGGACGTGGCCATTCTCGACGTGCGGATGCCGCCGACCCACACCGACGAGGGCTCGCGCGCCGCCCTGGCCCTGCGCCGCCGGTCACCATCGGCGAGCGTGCTGCTGCTGTCCCAGGACGTCGAGGCGCACTACACCCTGCGGCTGATGCGCGAACACCCCCGCGGCTTCGGCTACCTGCTCAAAGACCGCATCCTCGACGTCGACGAGTTGCTCGACGCCATCGAGCGGGTGGCCGCGGGCGGGTTCGCCGTCGATCCCGACGTGGTTGCGCAGCTGTTGAACCGGGCCCGGGTGCGCAGCGTCCTCGACCGGCTCACCCCGCGGGAGAACGAGATCCTGGCCCTACTCGCGCAAGGACTGTCGAACGCAGCGATCGCACGAGCGCTACGACTGTCGAACAAGACGGTGGAGAACCACGTGTCGAACCTGTTCGCCAAACTCGATCTGCTCAACGATGCCGACGAGCACCGCCGCATCCGCGCGGTACTGCTGTACCTACAACGCGACGTTTGATCGGTTGGGGTCAGGCGGCGGCCGCACCTGCTGCTCCAGGTCAGCCTCAGTGGCGGCAGGGCGAGTCAGTACTACCCGCAAGAGGACCGCCTGCCGGCGAGAGACCTCGGCTGGGGGCGCGCCCTGTGCGGGCCTTGGCCTGGCGTCCCGTAAGGGATCCCCCATCGGTGACGACCGCGCTCGGCGCGGTTGCACCTGTCGGGACCAGATATGCCTCCGCAGGAGGTTCGCATACGGGACGCGCCGAGTCGATGCCTCGGGAGGACGCGTCAGGCGATCCAATAGCGGCGTTTCGGCGACTTCTCATCGGTCTGCCGCCAATCGGGATCCAGAAGGCCACCGCAGCGCTCGATCACCGAGCTCGATGCGACATTGTCGTCATCGCACGTGAGTAGAACCGGCCCGACGCCGAAGGCCCGGGCGATGATCAATGACTGCCTGAGTATCTCGGTGGCGAAACCTCGACGCCGAAAGGGTGGCAGCACGCCATAACCGATGTGGCCGCCGAAAGCGAGCAGCCAGTCGTTGAGCTGGTGCCGGATCGAGGTCCGTCCAACGATGACGTCGTCGACACTTGCAACGAGGAAACTGGATGGGACGCGGTCGGGCGGTATGTCATGCCGCTCTGCAACCGTGACCGCTCGGCGATGTAGCCGGACCAGTCGATGTCCTCGCCGAGGTCGAAGGCGAACTCGAAGTTCTCGACGGCCATCGCGCGCTGTGCATCGCGGACAGCGGGCTCGTCCTGGAGGCGGACTGGACGGAGTCGGAGAGGTGACGCACGGAACTGAGGTACGCGCGGCGACTTGACCACGCCACACACCTTGTAATCGAACGATGAGTCACGCGACCGTTTTACCGCCGTACCGGTTGTCGATCGTCGTACGGCAACGCCACTGGGCTTCCGGGGCCTAGCAGGAGCTCCAGCGTCGAGCCTGAGTCGCGAGATCACCGAGTCGCTGAAGTCTGGGCTCGACAACAACGCTGCAGCTACTCGCTGACCGACTGGGCCCCTCCGGGCTGCCCATAGCTCCACGTCGGCTTGCCGCCAGCTGCGTTGGAGGTCACCTCAGGCCCGACAAGCAAGAAGTGCGCCTCTTCCTCCGCGTGTGGGCAGTGTTCAACGCCGCGAGGGATGACGAATAGATCTCCTGGGCTCAGCTCGACGTCGCCGGACCTGAGCTGGATCGTCAGCTGTCCGCGAAGAAGAAAGAAGGTCTCCTCTTGGTCCTCGTGGGTGTGCCACGTCGTTGATCCGATGCCCTTGGCGACCTTGAACAGGTTGCCGTTCGCACTGCCCACCACCTGCTGCGACCAGAACTCGGTCAGCCCCTCGGCCACATCGGCGGGTGTCACTTTCTGCATCCTTACCCTCCAAGAGTCGTGAAACGGCTCAACCGCGCTGTCACAAAGCGTAGACTGTCGCTTGCCAGCGTGATGGGACCACGTCGTTGCCACGAGCATGGGACCACCTGGAGGTGTGAGTGAGCATCCCTGGACCTCACGGTTGGTGTCAACTGCGGTGCGCCGGTGGAGTGGGTCTCGTTGCCGGTAGGAGGGTCCTTCGATGATCAGGGTGTGTGCTCCTGAGGTGAGCCGGTCGACGGCGGACTGGGCGAGCAGAGCGTCGCTCATCATCGTCAACCATTCGGCTGGTTCCCTGTTTGAGGTGACGATCGTGGAGGCCTTGCGGTGCCGCTCGACGACGAGCTCGTAGAAGTCGTTGGTCTCGGTGGCGTCGAGCGGCCGCAGCGCGAAGTCGTCGAGGATCAGGACGTCGACGCGGGCGAGTTTGCGCATCTCGGCCTCCAGGCTGTTGTCCAGGCGTGCTGCGCGGAGCCGGGTGAAGAGTTTGTCGGCGCGAGAGGCATGGACCGACAGGCGGCGTCGGATCGCGATGTGGCCCAGCGCGGTGGCCAGGTGGGTCTTGCCGACCCCGACCGGCCCCAGCAGCAGAGCGCCGTGGCCGGCCTGGGTGAACCTCAGGCTGGTCAGGTCCGAGAGCAGTGTCCGGTCGTAGGTCAGGTCGTCGGGTTCGTCCCAGGTCTCCAGCCGCATCGTGGGGTCCAGTCCCGCGGTCCGCGCGCGCAGCATGGCCGAGCGGGACTCCCGTCGGGCGACCTCGTCGGAGAGCAACAGCTGCAGGAACGCGGCGTGGCCCATCTTGCGTTGCCGGGCCAGGACGAGCCGTTCGGGCAGGGTCGTGGTCAGACCACCGAGCTTCAACGCTCGCAGGGTCCGGGTCAGGTCCGGCCCGACGGGGTCGGTCGGGCCGGTCACCTCGGTGTCCGTGCTGCTCCTGCTGGTGGTTGTCGTGGTCATGGGGTGGTCTCCAGTTCTGTGGTGACTGTTGGGGTGAGGGTGCCGACGGGGCCGTCGACGCCGCCGCGGATCAGGGCCAGGTGGGTGATCGCGGGCAGTGCGTACTGGGCCGGGTCGCGGGCGAACCGTCCGGTGGGTGCGCCGGCCGCCAGGGGCAGCACCGGCTGCTCTGCTTCGATCGCTTTGGCCAGCATCGAGGCGATCTTGGTGACCGAGACGACGTCGAGGTCCAGGGAGCGTGAGCAGGCGGTCTCGACCGGGCCGGGTCCGTAGCGGCGGACCAGGCCCAGGAGCCGGTAGACGCTGCGCATCCGGGTCCAGGGCAGCGGATCATCAAGGAGCCGCTCGGCGTAGATCCCGATGTTGGGCCCATGCCCTGCGCACGCCGCGATCAGCGCTGACAGGTCCCGCATCGCATACCCCGCCTTGTGTTCGGGCAGGTCGAGGCGGTCGGTGGCCCGGCCGCCGGGACGCTGCCGGGGGTGGGTCTTGACCAGCTGCCCGCGGGAGTAGAGCTTGACCAGGTCGGAGTCGGCGCGAGCATCCAGGTGCTGCCCGATCCACTGCTCGGGCACCGAATACAAGGCCCTGGCGACCTCGACGTGGAAGTCGCGGTGCACCTTGACCCGGGTGAAGGTCGGGACGTCATACGGTGCCGAAACCGTGAGTAGGCAAAGGGATTCGAGCTCGTTGAACAGCTCGGACGGGCGCTGTGCGGTGGTGCCGTGGATGCGCATACCGGCCCTTTCAGCACACCAAGCGGTGACCCGGGCCTGGGCGTCTTGCAGGTCGGTGAACGTCTCCCCGGCCCAGAAGTTTCCACGGACGTACTGCACGGCACGTTCGACCCTGGGCTTGTCCTGAGGGGTCCGGACTCGGGCCGGGTCGGTAGCGAACCCGACGTGCTGGGCGTAGTCCAACCAGCCCGTCGAGAGCCGCGGGTTGACCGCGTCCGCGGCGGTGACCACGGCCTTGAGGTTGTCCGGGATCAGGACCTTGAAGACACCGCCGAAGAATCCCCAGGCCGCCTCACACCCGGCGATCATCGCGACCAACGTCTGGGAGTAGGTCAACCACACGAACATGTGCCGCGACATCACGGCGGTGAAGATCAGGGCATGCACCCGACGCTTCTTGCCGGTCTCGGGGTCCACGATGAACCCCATCTGGGCGAAGTCGATCTGGCACTCCACGCCGGGCTCACCATCGGCGACGCGGACGGTGGTGGTCTTGACCCGGAACCCGCAGCGTTCGACCGCGAACCGGTGCAACGTCCGATACGGCACCCGGCAGCCCTGCCGGGCGAGCAACTCCTCGATCTTCACGATCGACAGCGGCGGCTGCCCCTGCCCGCCGGCGACCCAGCCACGGATCTGCTCCTCCCGGCCGAGCAGGATCTCCCACGACGCGCCGCGCCCGTTGGGTCGTACCGGACGGACCGCCGTCACGACGGCCCCGATCAGCTCGTCCGTCAGCGCGTCGACGTCGGCCTCCCGGACAAGGCCCTCAACCTGCGCGGCCGCCACATAGCGGCGAGCAGTCTTACGGTCCACACCCGCCCGCTCGGCCGCCTTCCGGAGCCCGGCTCCCTCCAGCCAACCGCGGAGCACCTCACGCACCTCAACCACACTGACCTCCCTGAATCCACTGATGACCTCCACGTCGGAATACGCAACGTGGCGAGTCAACGAGCGAACCCAGAACCCACCGACCAGGCGCGCCGGGTGGTCCCATGACTGGCAATCCAGGTGGTCCCATGAAACTGGCAGAAAACCGGTCAGGCCGGTCCCATGCTCATGGCAGGCGACAGTAGACCCACTCTGTGACCCGCTCCGGCGCTCCCAGGAGCCGTCCTGGTAGCGGAACCATCTACGAGATGCGCCAGATAGGGACGCCGTGGACCCTGGGCCCGAAGAGCGGATCACCAGATGGGCCGTCCGGTGGTCGTCACCGGGACAGGGACTCATACGACACCCCGGTGGCCCTGACCGCGAGTCGCTCGTCGCGACCGCAGATGTCCGCCTCCCCATGCCCCCTCCCCTGCGGCGGGTGGCTACTTTGCACGGCGACGCCCACCACGACGATCCATGCAAAGTGTCAGGCGGGAGGCCGTGCAATCTTCGCTGCATCTCGACAGATGCAGCCAAAACTGAAATTTGGGCCGTTGTAGTTAGAAATTAGCCAACGTCATGCATCCCGGGCGAGCCTCCCTTTTCTCATAAAGATGGGAACTGGGGATGAGACCATGTCGACCTAGCCTCGCCCGTTCAGGTAACGTGACCCGACACGCGGCCTGAAATCGCGAAAGTGCCTGTCGCACAACGAGATACTGGATTTGTCTAAGATTCAGCACGCTCGAGTGGAAGGCACCTCGCAGGTGAAGCGTACAACGGGACGATCCACGCGGAAGGCGGCAAGGCGGGCGCGGCGGGCAGTGACCCGCGGGAGCGGAGCATGCCGGTGGTCCACCGGGCTGGTCGTCTCCGCGGACGGGACCGGGGTCGTGGCCCATGCCGGGAATGTCGCGACCCGGATGCTGTCCGACCAGGTCGGCCTGACCGGGGCGTTGTCGTCGGCGATGGCGCGTAGGGGGTTCACCCCGACCCACGACCGGGGACGAGTCCTGGCCGACGTCGGGGTTCTCATCGCGGGCGGCGGCGAGGCCATTGCCGACATCAACGTCTTGCGCCACCAGCGTGAGGTCCTCGGATCGGTCGCGTCCGCGCCGACGGTGTGGCGGGCCTTGAAGGGGATCACTCCCACGACAGCGAAGCGGATCAACCAGGCGAGGGCGAAGGTTCGTGCCCACGTGTGGTCCCAGCTGCCCGACGGCCTTCCCGCCTCTAAGGTCGCGAACACCGACCTCGGCGACGTCGTCGTCCTCGACGTCGACGTCGACGTCGACGTCGACGCCACCCTGGTCACGACCCACTCGGAGAAGGAAGAGGCAGCCTCGACCTTCAAGAAGGGTTTCGGATATCACCCGCTGGGAGTTTGGTGCGATAACACCCAGGAGTCGATGGCGTTGATGCTGCGGCCCGGGAACGCCGGCTCGAACACCGTTGCTGACCACATCGCCCTGTTGACTGCGGCCATCGCGCAGGTCCCCACCAAACACCGGCGGAAGCTGCTGCTCCGCGCCGACGGCGCCGGCGCCTCCCACGGGCTACTCGACTGGCTGACCGAGCTGAACACGAAACGTGGCCAGACAGTGGAGTATTCGGTCGGGTTCGCCGTCACCGACAAGGTCCGGGACGCGATCAGCAAGATCCCTCAGGCCGCGTGGGCGCCGGCGATCGACCCCGAGGGTGAGGTCCGCGTCAACGGTGACGTCGTCGAGATCACCGGCGTGCTCAACCTCACCGGCTGGCCGGCCGGGATGCGGATCCTGATCCGACGGGAGCACCCCCACCCCGGTGCGAGCCTGTCGCTGTTCGAGGACACCGACGGGTGGCGCTACCAAGCCGTCGCGATCAACACCCCCCGGGCAGCGGGGGGCAGGTCAGCTTCCTCGAAGCCCGCCACCGCGCCCACGCAAGGGTCGAGACCCGGATCCGGCACGCCAAGGACACGGGCATCGGCCGGTTCCCCTCCCGCGAGTACGCCATCAACCAGGCCTGGCTGATCGCGACCTCGATCGCAGCCGACCTCATCGCCTGGCTACGGCTGCTCGCCCTGCCCGACAAGCTGAAAGCGTGTGAACCGAAAGCGCTGCGGTACCGCTTCCTGCACGTCCCGGCCCGCCTGACCCACGGCGCTAGGAAACGCCACCTCCGGTTCCCGGCCTCGTGGCCCTGGGCCACCGACATCCTCGCCGTGTTTACCGCGATCCGCGGCCACACCCCACTCCGGACCTGAGGCTCACGACCTCACCGTCCACCCACGAGCGCGCACCACCGGAGACCCGCCCCGCAGCGCCACGCGGCCCACCGGCACGCCCGAAACCCAGAAGTGGGCGTCAGCACAGACGACCGGCCGAGACTGACCCCGGTGAATTAGCGAGGCTAGGTGCCGCCGGTGCAGGTCAGTGCCGTCCGCTCAGTTCGATGAGTGGCCGCCCTTCAGCTGTGACGCGTGGAGCGGCCGGCGGTGGTTCGCGTGAGCAAGTGAAGGAGGGGCCGGTCCTGGTCATCCCTTGCCCGAACCGGTTGGGCAACGGATGAACGAACGGATCTACTTCACGCAGTGCCGAGCACGCGAGCGGGCCACCATCGTCCTGGGCAACACGCCGCACCCAGCTTCGAGCTAGACGTCCACACCAATCACCCGCGCCCTGTAGTCCCGGCGTCCTACGGTCATGGTGTGGCGATCGCGGGATCAGTGCGTATGTGGTCGGCCCTCGACTGCTGGGGTGTCATTGACTCGACCGAGACGCCAGGTGGCTGCTGGGCCCATTTCTCATGTCTCGATGAGCCTGGCTACCGCGTACTGACGGCAGAGCAGGAAGTCGACCTTGAATGGGAGACATTTGGCCAGGATGAATACGACTACCGCGCGGCGACCGTACGACTCCGGTAGTCCCTACTCGATAACCGCGATGGCTCCGCCCGTCCGACAACGGACCACCTGCCGCCACCGACCGCACAATGATTGTTGCGATGATGCGCCCGACCCTGCAGATGACTGGCCGGGGTGATCTTCGATGCATTCCCACCGGATGGCCTGTGAGCCTTATGGTGCGGTGGTGCGCTTGTTTCGGGCTCTGGGGTTCGTGGCCGTGACGGTCCCTGCCGTCTTGGTCGTGCACGGGCTCGTTGGCGGAGCGCTTCCGTCTTTGCCGCTGCTGTTGGTGGCGGCGGTGCTGGCGGGGATGGCCGGTTGGTGCACGAGCGGCCGGGACACGGGGGTGGTGACGGCCAGCCTGGCTGGTGTTCAGCTCCTGCTCCATTCGCTGTTGTATGTCGGGTCGGGTCAACCGAGTACGGGCTGCCTACCGGCTATCGGCCGGGGCGCTCGGCTGGGAGTGGATTTCGCTTTGCTTCGGCCGGCGACGGCTTGTGGTCCCGACGGGTACGCCGTCGGGGTCGGCGGTTACGCCGCTGTCGCGACCGTGCTGGTGGCGGTCACTTTGGTCGCCGGACAGCTGTTGACCGCGGCGGTCGGCATGCTCGCCCTGCGGGTGGTCGAAGCCTGGTGTGCGATGGCTCAGGCGTTGGTGCGACTGGTGTCACCGATCGTCCTGACGCCGGTGCCGCTGACCCCCAGGCTCCCGCTCCGTCCCGCGCCGCTGCTCTCGCCCGCAGTCCAGTCACCATTCACGCGGCCATTCCTGCGCCGCGGCCCGCCGGCGGCGGTCCGGGCACTGACGACCCGCTAACCCGGAAAGTGCCTCCACGGCGCGGACGGCACGGGTCGCTGATGCTCGAGCTCGTGGCCGCCGGCGCCGCCGGTTTCGGCCCGTGACCTGCGATGCCGGGAGCCTGTCATGCCCTCTGTCCGCGTCGACGGGATCAGCCTGTCGTCCCGTCTAGTCCTAGCAGGGGTGTTCGCCGTTTTCGGTGTGGCCAAGCTCGCCGACATCGATCAGACCATCCGGTCGGTCCGCGCCTACCAGCTGCTGCCGGAGGCAGTCGTACCGACGGTGGGAACAGCGCTGCCGCTCCTCGAGATCCTTGTCGCAGCGCTGCTCCTGATCGGTCTCCTGACCCGCGCCACCGCGGTTATCGCCTGCCTGCTGAGCCTGGCCTTCATCATCGGGATCGCCACGGCCTGGGCCAGGGGGCTGTCCATCGAGTGCGGCTGCTTCGGCAACGGCGGGTACACCCCGGACCCGGTGCCGGGCTACCTGCGCGAACTGGCCATCAACACCGTGATCATCGCCGGCGGCCTCTGGCTCGCCGCCCACACCCACCACCGGTTCGCCCTCGATTCCTCCCTCGGGCTGACCAGCCCACCCCACCCCGTGCCCACCCACCACGACGTGAGCGGCGGCCCCGTACCCAGGAGCACCCATGAACGCTAACCACACCCCGTCCACAATCCGGGTCAAGGCCGCCCAGCTGCGCGCCGACAACGCCCGCCGCGCCGCACGGCAGCGGTTACTTCTCACCTCGGTCGCCGTCGCCGTCGCGGTCGCCGTCGCGCTCGGCGTCTTTGTGACCGTCCAAGGCGCCCGCCGTGACACCGGCGCCAGCGGGACAGGCGTACCCGCGAATCTGGGTGCTCACAACTCGGTGGTCGTCGGCTCCCCCGACGCGCCGGTGACACTGGTCGCGTACGAAGACTTCCAATGCCCAGCGTGCCGCGCCTTCGAGCAGGCCAACGCCGCCCAGCTGACACAGTTCGTCGACGCCGGCACCCTGCGGATCGAGTACCGACCGCTGGCCTTCCTCGACCAGATGTCGACCGACCGCTACTCCACCCGCTCCCTCAACGCTGCCGCCGCCCTCGTCAACAGCACCCCCGCCGCGTTCACCGCCTTCCACGGCGCCCTGTTCGCGCAGCAACCCGCCGAAGGCGGACCCGGCCTGACCGATAGTCAGCTCGTCGACATCGCTGTCGCCGCCGGCGCACCCCGGGCAGCCATGACCACCGCCGTCACGAACCGCACCTACGCCGGGTGGGTCCGCACAGTCACCGAAGACGCCTCGAAAGCGAACATCACCCGCACCCCAACCCTGGTCGTCAACGGCACCACCTTGACCACCTCCGACCCTGACATCGTCAAGCAGGCCATCAACCAAGCAGCTCACACCTGATATGTAGGGGCGTTCTGTCAAGTGGGCAGGGTGAGGCGCCGACCGGATTGTGGTCTGGTCGGCGCCTCTGTGCTCGGCTCCGGGGGCTTGTGCTGGCGTGCGTGTCAGGGCGACGCGCGGTCTGACTGATATGCGCGGGTTGGGTACCGCAAGACGGTGCTGTTCGGCTGGAGCGGGTCCGCTTGTCTAGAGTCGGGCATCGCGTCAAGACGTGAGTCCTGTTGCTGCCCATAGGTGTCCGCGGATCACTCCACGCGCTGCCGCCAGCGGGCCCGGGGAGTCGAGCAGTCCTTGGTGGGTCAGTCCATGACGGCCAGGGACCAGCACCAGCCGGCCAGCTCGCGGGCGACAGCGACGTTAGCGATGACGTGGCGTTTGCCTCGGTCGTTGAACCGGACCCACTGCTGGTGCAGGCGCCTGTTGCCGGCGTCGCCGCGGGCCCTCGCAGCCGCGGGTGCCAGGTCCCACCGGTCGCGCATCGTCTTCCCGACGGTGTACCGGGGCTGGTGGTGCCAGGCGGCCTCGACCAACAGTCGGCGGGCGTGGCCGTTTCCGGTCTTGGTGATCCCGCCCTGGACCCGGGAGGCGCCCGAGGAGTACTCGGACGGCACCAGGCCGACGTAGGACCCGATCGTGGCCCCAGTGAACCGGGTCCAGTCGCCGATCTCCACCGCGAGGGCGAAGCCGGTCAGGGTGGAGACGCCCCGCAGGCAGCCCAGCCGTCGGGTGACCTCGGTGAACTCACTGTCGGCGGCCATCGTCGTGATCGCGGCGTCGAGACGGTCACGTCGGGCCGCGACGGTCAGAACGGCGTCGTAGTCGGAGTCGAACGCCAGCCGCGCCGCTGCGGCCGGTAGCTGTTGCTGACGCAGCCACGCGTCGTGTCGTCCGGTCCACGCCTGCCCACCGGAGTAGACGATCCCGTGGCGTAGCAACAGCTTCGACAACCGGTGCCGGGCCCGCATCAGGTCCCCCCGCGCATCCTCCCGGGCCCGCACCAGATCCCTTGCGGCCTCCTGGTCCACGCTCGGCACTGTCACCGATGTCACCTCATCCAGGCGCAGAGGTGTAGCGCGTCCCGCTGATCGGTCTTGACCCGGTCACCGGCGGGCCGCTGCAGCTTGCTCGGCGCCGCGACCTCACACCGAACACCAGCAGCCGTCAGCGCCCGGGAAAGGCCGAACCCCGTCGGGCCAGCCTCATATGTGGCCGCAGCCGGCCCAGGAAGCTCCTGGACCCACCGCAGGACATCCCGATAGTCAGGAGTCAACCTCGCCTTAAAGACCTCGCCAGTCACACCATCGATCGCCGCCGCGACGACCGACCGTGCGTGCACATCCAGTCCCACACTCGTACGCTCAGAGAACACCGGGGCCTCCCACACATGTCGGATAGGCCGAGCAGGCAGCCCCTACTCGGTAACCCACGAATCTGTGTGAGTGAGGCCCCGGCCCGCAACCCCTCGGACGCCCCGAGCAGTCACGTCATACCGTCTAGACCGGACCGCTCAACCTAGAACCCGCTGCCCAACCTGAGACCCGACGAGGACGGCATCGAACAGACCCGATATTGCACGGGCTGTCTCGCAGGCTCCACGCGCGCAGGCTGCGCCGCACGTAGTGCTGCAATGTCCGCTGCATCTCGACACGTGGTCTCCGGCGGACGAGCGTCGACGACGATCGCTCGGATGCTGGGCCACCAGCCCGACCCTCGAGTACCGCGGGACTGACGGGGGCGAACTACAGCGCCAGGTCGTCGAGCACCCCGCCCCACTGCTCGCCCGTCGGCTGTCCCGCCGGCGGAGGTTGCCTGAGCCGGTCGGTAAGAAACCGAAAGAGCAGCGCGCTCGCTACCGCCTCGCGAGACACCGAGACCCGGTCGAGGAGGTCGGCGCCCGCACCGTGCCACAAGAGGGCGTCGGCTACGACGACACCCTCGGCGTACGCGGGAGGACGCCAGTAGGGCGAGAAATCGATGACGGCCGGGGCGGCGTCGCGGTCGAGCAGCACGTTGCTGGTCAGGTCTCCGTGAACGAGCTGCGCGGTGCCCGACGGACGCGTGAGAGACGAGAGTCGAGCCACCACCTTCGCGTGCTCGGGCGCCACCACCACAGGAACCTCACCCCACGCCATCCGGTCGGCGACCCACCAGGGATCCGTGCGCGCGTCAAGGAAGGGTGGTTGCGACAGGCCGGCGGTGGCCACGTGGAGAGCCCGCCCGGCGCGGACGACCGCCGGCCAGTCCGCGTCCGGTCCCGAACAAGCGGCTCCGGTGAGGAACGACTGCGCCGACCACCCGTCGACGATGAAGCTCCCCGTGGCGGAACGCCGTACGTCAGGTAGCCGGAACCCACGCTGACGGACCCCGTTCACCTCGGTGCTGAGCCATTCCTGGAACCGAGGGTCACCGTCCGGCTTGAGGACCGCGTCCCCGGCCGACCACGAGGTGCCCTGCCCGCCGGGAAGAAGCACAGCCGGCCCCTCGAGCCCGAAGGCCGCGAGGACCGCGGCGGGAGGGCCGGTGATCGGAGTCACGACTCAGCCTAGGTTGCCGCGCGTGCTTTCAGAGCCCTCGTGAAGAACCGTCTCGCGGCCCTGCTGTAGGTGGCCGTCGGCGACCTCGCAAACGTAGCGATCGCCTCGCCAGCCATCGGGCTCAACCACCGCTCCGACGTACTGGAATCCGAGCCGGCGGGCAACGGCACCCGAAGGCGTGTTGTCGGGGTCGCACCGAATGAGGAACCGCCTGACCGGAGCCTGCGACAGGGCAAGCTCCATGGCCGCGAGGGCCGCCGCCGTCGCATACCCCCGGCCGCGCCGACCCGCGTAGAGCGTGTAGGTCAGATTCACCTCGCCCTCCTCGAGATAGTCCAACCTTCGCTGGATGCCCACCACCCCCACGTGTTCACCGGTGTCAGCATCCTCGACAGCAAGGTCCACGACGTCAGCGCGATCTCGCCAGGCCTGCTCATTGCGGGCGAGCCAGGCCCGATTCTGCTGCTGCGTTGAGGAATGGCCATCGTTCGTCCAACGGTTCACCAGGTCATCGCACCCGGCGGCGTGCGTGGCCAGGTCACTGGTCGAAAGCGGACGTAACTGCACCATCGGTGACATGCCTGCCAGTTTAAGTTCGCACTGAGCCACGAGGCGCGCGTCCTACTGTGCACAACAGCTGCGAGATTTTCGAGATGCGCTCAATCGCTACTCGTTGTTGGAGATCTGAACCAAGGTTCACCGTCGAACTATCGGTTCATGCTCGACATGGCCATGGTCACGGGCCTCGGGTCCGGAAGGTGCTCGGGAACGAACGCGCCGTCCTTGGGGTGGTGGAATAGCCATTCGCTCGCATTTGCGACTGTGTGAGAGTTGAAGAACTCATCTAGCGAGGTGGTACCAGGTTGGATCATGTCGGCCGCACCCTGGTGGACCCTCTCAACCGAGACCTCCGCGTCGATCACTGGCTCGGGGCTGCTCATGAGGAGACCGAGTTTGCGTGTCAGCGGGAACGTCAGACCCCATGCAGTCAGGTAGCCAACGCCGTGCCAAGGCTCGGCCTTGGGGTCGGGGACCAGTCCCACCGGCGCGTCCGAGGTGATGAGTGAACGTCGGTCGAAACGGACGAGTGACCATGGCCGACCAGCAATGTACTTGAGGAGTTCGTCTGTCAGCTCGAGCATCTGCTGGATGTACTCGGCCCTTGACCGCTGGATCGGAGGACCTTCTGGGCGCGTTGCCTGTAACCACAGCCTCTCGACCAGTTCATCGGTGACGTTGCGACCTTGCTGCTCTAGTTGCTGGCGAAGACCCGGCTCGCCACCGGCGCCCACTTGGAGGCGGAGCAGTTGTTGAGCGAGGTGGTCCATCGTTCGACGCTGGGCCGGGACCCGTGTGGCTTGAAGTGCCACAAAGTACGCGAGGGTCATACGGTCGTCTGGCAACAACGGCCATGTTCCACTCCCGATGGCCTTGAAGACCGAAGCCGTTGCGCCCTCGACCTCGGACAGGGCAGTTTCGACGACGTCGTCGCGGTTCCCGTGACCCTCGACCGTGTAAAAGTTCTTGGCGCGCCGACGCATACGGTGGGCCTGTACTCGTCAACACCGACGAGCCGCAGCTGTCATCAGCGTGGTGCCCGGTCAAGTTCTTGGCGACGGTGGCGTCACTGACCGATTGCGTGAATCGGTGGTCGCCGGGCAGTCGAACTGTCGAGATCTGGCCGTTTTCGGCAAAGCCGCCCAAGTAGAACCTTGGCACGGTGTGGTGTCGCTTGGCGACAGGTCGAGAGGCAGCACTCATATGACGATGATCGCCCGTCTCGCGACCCCAGCGGCTGGCGTCCGCTCGGCCTGAGGGCAGGCGGCGTAGCGAATGGCGGAGCCACTCTGCACACACGGTTTGCCACCGCCACTTCGCGTAAACTACCTCGCACGGGGTCGTGCAGTCTTGGCTGCATCTCGACAGAGATGCAGCAAGTATCGAGATGTCGAGATGTGTCGAGATGCAGCCAAGACTGAAATCTGAGCGGTTGTAGTTAGAGATTAGGCGACGTTATGCACTTCGGGCGTTTTCGAGATTGTCCTTATAGGTGGGCCGCGTTCTCAGGTGCGGGCAAGACCCTGACGGCCGTCGCCGTGGTACCTGGCGCACCCTGCGCTGGGTCACGCGCAGTTGTCGCACTGACCCGTCGTCGGGAGCTCCACGAAACATTCGGGGCAGGTCGAAGGCGTTTGCAGGATGGGCGGCCGAGCGGGCTTGGGCCCTCGCGCTGCTCCCTGGGGTGGTGTCGGGACGCCAGCATTCGGCGACTTGCCTAGCCGTTTCGGCGCGCTCGCGCTTCTTCGCCATCGGACTGCCGTGCGGGACGGTCCTGCCCAGCGGCGGAAGGCCCAGTCGCGCCAGTTCGCGGCGGACTACCGTCACCAGGTCCTCGTCAGCGATGCAGGCATCGCAGCGAACCCCTCGTGGTCGCTCAACAGGCTTGCCACAGATGCGGCACGGCCTCGGACCCTGGTCGGGGCCGATGTCCCGGATGTCACGACCCGGCGCGGTGGCCTCCGGCACATGACCGGCGGGCATCCACTGGCGATCGGATGGAAGTGAGAACCTTGGTCAGAGGGCGCCTAAATAGCACTTGCTATAGTGGAGCCATGGCGGAGAGTCTGGCTGAGGTCTCACGTCGGGCAGACGAGTTGACGTCGCGGGCGCGTGCTGACCTGGTGCGCGCAGTTCGGCGCGCTGCGGCTGAGGGTATGACTCAGACCCAGATCGCACGGCAGATCGGACGTAGCCAGCCCGAGGTGTCCCGTCTGTTGCGGTTCCATGGGACGTCCCCGATCGCGCGACGGCTGCGCAGCAACGCCGGTCGGGTCCAGCAGATCGTGGCCGAGGCCGGCGGTGGCCGGGTGCGGGTGTTTGGCTCGGTCGCCACCGGCCAGGACCGTCCCGACTCTGACGTGGATCTGCTGTTCAGGATGGAGGAGCCGTTGAGTTTGATGGAACTAGGGCGGCTCGAACAGCGGCTCAAGGACGCGATCGGCGTCCCGGTGGACCTAGTCCCGGATACGGCGCTTCGTCCGGACATCAGGGAGCGCGTGCTGGCAGAAGCGGTGGCCTTGTGAGCCGCTCTGAGCGAGAGGTCCTGCGCGAGGCGTTGACCCACTTTGAGCTGATGGTCGACCATGCTCGCGGGGACGTGATGGACCAGTTGGTCGTAGACGCGGTCTCTATGCGGCTCTCGGCGGGCGTGGAGGTGTTGAACCGGCTGGACTCTTCCGTCCGCGACAGACTGTTCGGCGACAGCTGGCCGCTGATGTGGGGCATGCGCAATCGAATCGCCCACGGCTATCTACTCGTAGAGCCCGCGATCATTCGCCGGACCCTGGACACCGACATTCCCGCGATCATCGAGGTGATCCACCGAGTCCTCGCTGCGGCCTGAGAGACATCCGGATCTGCCGCGGATAGCGCGATCTCTAGCGCCCCCGGGCGCGTCGGCCGGTTCGTGTACGCCGTACGACTACCGCCCCTGACCCGGGGGTGGAAGGCTCGGCGATGGATGACGAGGAGCTGCCGGGCCCCGGGGACGTGACCACCTGGTGCACCGACCCGCTCGTCGTCACGGCCCAGGTCGATGGCGGCGAAGACGCCGGACAGGTGCTGCACCGACTGCGCAGGGAGCACCCCGGCACGGCGTTCATCACCCTGGTGTCGGTGGGTTCTCTCGACGACCTGGGGCCGGTGCTCCGGGCGCTCGCCCCGGTGATGGCCGAGCGCGTGTTCACAGCGGACGACGCCGGGTCGACGGCCGAGCCGAACGCGATGGCCATCGCGGCCCTCGAGCAGCACGGGGTCGGACAGGACTTCGTCTTTGAGGTGTCGCCGGTGGCAAGCGCGGTGGAGTACGCCCTGCTTGCCCTGGCGGGCGAGCAGGGCTGGGAGGGCACCGCACTGCTCGTCGCCGGCCCGGCGCGCATGCTCGCGCAGGCCCGTCCCGCGGCGAGCGAGGGAATCCCGCCTGCGACGTCCTGAACCGCACGGACACTCCGGTCCATGGACGACCTCACGATGCTGGTGCTCAACGGGCCCAACCTCAACCTGCTCGGCGAGCGCGAGGCCCAGGTCTACCGCCGGAGCTTCACGTAAGGCACCCTCCCCGGTCACGGGGAGCTGGCAAAGAACGCTTTCTCTTTGAACACCTCGTCGATGTGCGAATCCTGTTCACCATCACCTCATCCTCCCCACCAGCGTCAGCACTCACCAGGCTCGGCGGCCCAATCAGCCGAGCCGCTCCGCGCCTGATGGCCCAGCGCTACCTCAGGGCCCGCGACCGGCAGTAGGAATACGTCCGGAACTGCCGCGGTCGGTCGTGTCGCGCGCAGGGCGGTCGTGTCGATGAGCGCAATTAAGCCGCGCCGTCGCCAGCATGACCACCGGTTCGCCGGCGTCGAGGTAGGCGCCGGTGTCAAGGTGCGCCAACGTCGCCGATTGATGGTGGGGACAGCGGCGAGGTTGAAGTCGGCCAGCCGCTTGAGCCGAGGGAACGTGGCTTCGTTGACTCGTCGTGTGCGACGGCGGTCGGTCCGGTCGTCGACCTCGGCGGCCAGCACCTGCGGTCATGTAGTCGTTGACCTCGGTCCACCGTCTGGCGGCATATTTCGGCCAGGACTGGACGGGCGGCGCCGGAATGACCCCGCGACCTGCTCGATGGACTGCTCTGGAGCGAGCATCCGACCTTCAGCGAGTATTTCCCCGGCGACAACGGGGTGGAGCTGGGGACGTCGCACCAGACGGGGTGAACCGCGTTGGTGGTCCACCTGATCAGTACTCGCTCGACGGCCTACGGTCCGGAGGAGTCCGGAGAATGAATGGGGTCAGGGGTGGCCCGGCGGGGGGTGGGTCGGTGACGCCAGGCGTACGAGCAGAAGGTCGTCACCGCGCAGAGGTAGAGCACGCCCAGGAACAGGTGCGGCCCGGCAACACGCAGCAGGCCGAGGGTCGCTTGGAGGACACCACCGAGGACCAGGCTGACGGAGAACGCCAGGGGCCAGGTAGGACCGCCCTGCTGGCGGTAGCGGGCTGAGGCCCCGACGCAGGCCACGGCGACGATGATGACGACCCAGGCGTTGCCGCGGTGCAGTGCCTCGAGGATCTCGCTCTTGTTGCGAGCGATGAGCGAGGCCCCGAAGCCGGATCCGAGTCCGGCCTGCGCGACGGCGACCGCCAGCAGCACCGTGGACAGGATCCTGAGCGCGCGTGCCACACCGCGAGTCTACGCGGGCTCGACGCACGGGTCGGTGATCTGGAGCAGTGCGCGCAGCGCGTCGCCAAGGTAGTTGATGGCGTCCGGGCCGAGGTGGTCCCGCCACTGGGCCTCGACGGCGGCCTCGGCAGCAATGGCCGCAGCGGCGGCCGCCAGCCCTCGAGTTCCGAACTGCACGAGTCGTGCTCGTCCGTCTGAGGGATCCGGGACGCGGACCAGGTAGCCCTTGGTCCCCAGCTCGTCGACGAAGTGGCCAGCCGTCTGCTTGGTCACCTGGGGATGAGCGGCGAGGTCCGTCAGCCTGGTCCCATCGGGGCCGACGCGGGCGAAGACGCGGGCCTGGACGAGGGTGACGTCGTCGAAGCCGGCCGCGTGGGCGTCAGCGAGGATAGTCGAGACGAGGACGTGTACGTTGCCGAGCATGACACGGACGCGGTGTGGACGGTGGTCGGCGAGCAGCGCTGCTCGGCCGCCGACCTGCTGGAGAGTCTTGACGAGGCGTCGCTGGTGACACCGTCGTTGTGCGGGGCCTTGACGGTCGAGTAGGTCGCAGCCCACCTGACGGCGTCTCCGCTGGCCCCACGGCGTGATGTCCTGCGTCGATGCTGCGCGGCAGGGGCAGTGTCGACAACGCCATCCTCATCGCGACGCGGCCATAGCTGGACCATCCGGTCAGCCAGGTGGAGGACGACCTGCGGCGGACCGCAACCTGGCGCACGCACCCGCTGGGCACGACCCACCTCGATCCGCTCATCGACCTCCTCGTGCACGGGCAGGGGGAAGCCCGTGCGAGGCCGCACGCAGGACCTGCTCATGCTGCTCACCGGACGGTATGCGCGCATCGACGCCCTGACGGGAGAGGGCTCGGAGCTCTCAAGGCCAACGCGGCATGAATAGGTCGCGGCGTCAACGTTTGATGTGGAGCGCTCTGCCGTCCGCTGAGGCTGCAGCGGCCGGGCCGCGACGACATCGACGCATCCACCCGCCTGCACATGGACCCGCGCACCTACGCACACGCACCCCAAACGGTGCCGGACGGCTTCCGCTGCCGGATCCGGCTCGACGAGGACCTCGAGCATTGGCATAGCCACCGATTCGGCTACCTCGCCGTCGAAGAGCCGCCAGCGGCAGGGTGGTCGGGTGGGGCGGCGTGCGGTCGTCCCCGGACCACGACGCCCTCAATCTCTACTACCGCCTCGAGCACGCGAGCCTGGGCCGCGGCTGGGGGCGGCTGATAGCGCGGACGGTGACGGTGGCCGCGACCGAGGTGCTCACTGACCGCGTGGTCCGATGCGACCGGCCAACACGACGTCGATGCCTACCGTCAGATTCGCCGGACTCATCCGAATCGCACGGAGGCCAACCCGCGCGATCCTCCGGAGGCTCTCGAGTCAGAGCTGTTCGAGCTGCCATACGTCCGAAGGCTGACCGAGGTCGGCCCCGAGCTGGGGCGAACTGCTGGACCTCTCGGTCCGCGTGAGCGTCCCAAACCGGCTCGAGCCAGCTCGCTCCCAGAACGACGGACCGACCTCGACGGTCGGCTCCCAGGTCAGCGACCACGTCGACGATCCTCCCGATCGCGGCGGGATGGATCGAGTAGTCGTTGCCGAGCACCCGGACGTAGTAGTCCCGGGGCGCCCGGACCCGACCAGCGAAGCCACACGCTGGTGCGACCGGCGGCAACACGAGCATCGCCGCCTTGTCGACGCCCAGTAGGTCCACTGGGCGAGCCTTCAACGCCCGGACGGTGCGAGCATTCGCCTTCGGTAACCACAACCCCAACTGGGTCTTGACGTCACCGGGGACCGCGAAGTCCCGGCCGGGCAGGAACGAGATCTCGAAGTAGGCTCCCTTCTCCGTCAAGAGGCCCTTCGCAGTGGGGTCGTAGGCTTGGCTGTGGCGGTCCCGGGAAGTGGCTTGTCCGAGGGCCGGTGTTGGGTTTGAAGCCGGTCGCGCTGGAGTCAGAGTCGTTGCCCTGGTGCCCTCTCGGGCCCGTCACCTGGCTGGTCGCTTCGCCGGGGATGGGGGCCGTGATCGTGCTGGTGGTGTAGTCGCCGAGCATGGTCCGGTAGACGATGTCGGACAGGCGTCGTTTGACGCAGCGCATCGCTTCCATCGACGTCTTCCCGGCGGCTTCTCTTCCGGTCGTCGTAGGCCCGGCCTTTGGTAGGGCTACGCAGCTGCACGGTGGCCATGATGTGCAGTACCCGGTTGATCTGTCGGTTCCTGCCGCGGGATAGGCGGTGGCGTACGTGGTCACCGGAGGATGCGTCGATGGGGGCGGTCCCGGTCCAGGACGCGAAGTGGTTGCGGTCCGGGAACCGGGACAGGTCACCGACCTCGACCGGCAGCCGTGCGGCGCCGGACGGGCCGATGGGGTGCAGCCCCAGCAGGCCGGTCCCGGTCGCGGCCACCAGCACTTTCAGCTCTTTGTCGGCGGCCTTCTTGCGGGTGTAGATCCGCTCGAGGTCGACGACCAGCTCCATCGCGACCCGCTTGCGGGTCTTGCCCACCTCGTCACGGGGGTGTACCCCGGCCAGGATCGTCCGGGCCTGGGCGGCGGGCAGGTACTTCTTCGCACCACCAGGCAGTGTTTCCAACAGGATCCGGTGCAGCTGGCTGATCTTGCGGGTGTGCACTCCCCCGATGGAGCGGCGCCGGCCCATCAGCAGCTGGCGCACCTCGAGCTGCCCGTCGGACACCACCGGCCGCAGCCCCGACATCCGGGTGCCGACCAGCGCCACCGAGTGCGCGTCGTCGCGTCGGTCTTGCGGCCCTGTCCGGTGGCGAACACCCGTGCGCGCAGAGAGCTTCGCTGGAACGTCGACGATGTCCTGGCCGTCGGCGAGCAGCCGGTGGGCGACGTGCCGGCCGATGCCCTCACAGCCCTCGACCGCCCACACCCGCTCCGGCCACCCCGCCAGGTACGCCAGCATCGCCGGGTACCCCTCCACCGTGGTGTCGAACCGGCCACCACCGACGACGGACTCGTCGCCGGTCATCACCTCGATCGTGACACTGCGTTTGTGCGGGTCCATCCCGATCACCACCCGCTGAAGCTGATCAACCTGACGAGCCTGCTCACCCATGACGCGCCTCTGTTGCCTGGAACCTGTTGATGGTTGGGCGTGGAGGGCACCGCTACTTTGAGCTGAGCAACCCCTTCTTGAGCCTCTCCTGCCCGGCGGTGCCCGGGCTGCGCAGTCCAAGAGTGAGCCACACGATCATCGTGGGCAGCCGCAGACGAGAGCGACAAACCCGCGCACCCAGACCGAAGCCTGCGCAGGCACCAGTCCTACCGTCGATGAAACAAGTAGCCGTCGGTAGCGCATTGGTCAAACTGCTTTGCAGAACCTCAGTTCAGACGGCCCCGCCGGGCAAGGTGTCACTCTCAGGGTTGTGCGGTCTTGGCGGCTTCTCGACACCCGAACGAGCTCGCTTTACGTTATAGATGGGGATGCCGACGAGCGAGCTAGCCAGGCTGGGTGATCCCCGTGCAGGACGGTGCCGTCGGCTCAGCTGGGTGAGTGACCGCCCTGCTCCGAAGCACTCTCGCGCTCGACGTCAGCCGAGACGCGTTGAGCGGCCGCCAGTAGTAGTGCACGTGGGCAGCCGAACGAGAGGGTGCCGCTTATTGATCCTTGCCCGATCCACCCGCGCAAGAAGGCAGACGAACCTCCCCACATGGCGATGTGAGGACGTTGCCCGACTGACCATGCATTTGCGTGGATGGTCATTCACCGTGCGGAGCACTGGAAATCTGAGCGTTCCTTGGGGTTGCCCGGCCGGATCCAGTTGCAGGCAAGGGCTCTTCGGTCGCGTCCGAACCGCCTCGAACGTGCCCTGGTTGAGTCACCTTCACCGGGCACTAGTCAGTGCGGGCGGGTCTTGTGGGAGTCCATGAGGAGGGAGACCCGATGGTCCATCGGTGTTGCCGACCGGCTGAGGCGTGTTCCCGCTCGCCTTCGGTTTGCGGGTAGGACTCGATGCGCTGAGCGGCATGGGCTGTATTTCGCGCTGTCCGCGGAGACAGGCGAGTCTTCTCACTCGTCGCTACCACTGCCGAACCTTCGATGGTCACGGGTCAGCGAACGGGTAGGGGCCGGGCGCCGATTGCTAATTCGATGGCGCGCTGCACGTGCAGAGCCGTGGTGTCGAGCAGGGGAATACCTGGCACGTCGTCTTCGTGCATCAGCAGCCCGAACTCGGTGCAGCCGAGCACCACGACATCGGCTCCCCGCGCGACGAGCGCGAAGGTCGCGGCCATGAACACGTTTCTCGAGCTGTCGGTGAAGACGTTCTGGGTGAGCTCCTCGAAGGTGATCTGGTCAATAAGGGCGCGTTCCTGCTCGTCCGGCACGAGTAGGCGCAGCCCGCGTTCAGCGAGCCTCTCGCGGTACGCATCCGATTCCATCGTGGCGCGGGTACCCAGCAGCCCTAGGGTGCGGGCGCCTATCAGTTCAGCGGCATCAGCCAGGACATCGACGATGTGAACGAACGGGACGGTGGTGGCTGCCTCGATCGCTGGGGCGACTTGGTGCATCGTGTTGCTGCCGCACATCAGGAAGTCGGCCCCAGCGGCCTGCAGGCGCTGGGCTCGCTCGGCGAGGTAGGCACCCGCCTCGTTCCAGGCTCCATCGTGCACGAACCGCTCGATGTCACCGAAGTTGACGCTCCACAGGAGCAGCTGCGGCCGCTCGTGGCCGCCCAGCCTTACATTGACTCCGTCGTTGATGCGGCGGTAGTAATCCCCTGTCGCCACACTGCTCATCCCGTGAAGCAGCCCGATCGTTGGCATAACCACCTTCCATTCAGTGTGAGCCACCCCGGGTCTCATGCAGGCTATAGCGAGAATCTGAACGTCCATCGTGTCGCTACGCGGCAGCATAGGAGCAGACCGGCAGCCACCCGTCAGGTGTCCGTATAGGACATCGACGCGTACACCATCTCGAGACCCGGTCGGCGCGTGTCTTGTCGCGGTGTTGGTTCGATCAATGGAACAGGATTACGAAATCAGCTTCTGCAGGATCCGATTGAGCGCGGCTCGGTCAGGTCCTTCGAGTCGGTCGATGAAGTTCTCTTGTACTGCTGCCTCAAAGATGGGGTGCGCGGAGGCGAGCAACGCGATGCCCTGCGGCGAGAGCCGCACATCGACACCGTTGGTCAGCCTGTGACGGATGACCAGATCTCGGCGTTCCAGCCGGGTGAGCTGGCGGGACAGACGCGTACGGTCCCAGCCCGTGTCAGTGACGATGACATTTTGTCGCAGTGCGCCCCCGGCCTCGGAGATCTGGACCAAGACTGCCAGATCAGCTTCCGACTCTCCGGTGGCGGTCGTCACGTCGGTCATGACGGCCTGGCGCACGACTTCGAAGGCGCGCTTGTACTGCAGCCAGGTGATGCTGGGCAACGACGGGTGCTCGGCGCCCTCCACGTGTGTTGACATTGCAACAGATCCCTCCTACTGTTGATACTGCAACAGTAGACCCCGGCGGCAGGCTTGCTTTGTTCCGTCCAAGATAGGTGATTCATGCTTGACCGGCAGTCTCTTCAGCTCCGCATCACCGTGGCACTGGCGGTGGTCTTGTTCATCCTGCGCTGGTCTCGTTCGCGACGACGGAACCTGGCGCGGGCTGGCCGGAGTTTCCGGGCGTCGTGTTCCACCTGACCGTGCTGTGGTCATCTCGCGGCTACGATCTCCGTCCTGGCCCGGGCGGCCGGGTACGGGTGGATCGCCTGGACGTCCTCGCCGCGATTCTCGCCATCAACGCCCTCCCCCATGAGCTCGTCTGGCCGGTACGACTGGCCGGGAACGTCCTCTCCGGGGTGTGGCTGGTCGCGACATCGGCTGTCAGCCGGCGGTGGCCCATCCGCATCGTCGGTGTGATCATCGGTCTCGATCTCGGGCTGTACTCCTTCGTGGCCCCCACGTGCCCCTCATAGCGCTCTACCCCTCGAGCATCCTGCTCGTCGTCTGGCTCGTGCTGGTCGCGACGTTGACCCGACAGGATCTCCCCCTCAACGAAGCACGCAGTAGGAGATAAGTGATGAAGACACAAGCCATGGTCAACGATGGGAGCGCAGTGCTTGTCGTCGGCGCCGGCCCGGTCGGTCTGACCGCGGCATTGCAGCTAGCCAACTCGGGCGTGCCTGTCCGGCTGATCGACGCCAAGCACGGACCAGCGACCACGAGCCGGGCCCTGGCCACCCACGCCCGCACCCTGGAGATTTACGACCAGATGGGCGTCCTGGCCGACATCGCCACCCAAGGAACCCGGGTCAACGCGTTCGTCCGGCACGCGGGAACCCACGCCGGGCGGATCGACTTCGTCTTTGGCGACCTCGCCACCCGCTTCCCGTACGTGTTCATGATCGACCAGGTGATCACCGAGCGAGTCCTGCGAGGTCACGCCGAGGCGGCTGGGGTCCAGGTCGAATGGGACACCGCGCTGGTCTCGTTCACCCACGACGAGGACGGCGTCACGGCCGTGTTGCGGCACACCAGAGACGGCGGCGAGGACGAGGAAACCACCCGGGCGCCCTACCTCTGGGGCTGCGACGGCGGCCACTCGGTCGTGCGGAAAGGCTTGGACCTGAAACTGGAGGGCGAGGCCGCCCACACCTGGCTGATCGCTGACGCGCTGGTGGAGACGGATGCGGACCGCGACGCATTGCACTGGCTGTTCCCACCGGGCGGAGCCATGATGCTCTTCCCCTTCCCCGACGCCCACAAGTGGCGCCTGCTCGACACCTCGGGTCAAGGGGATCCTGATCAACCGGAGGACGTCGCCGCCCAGCTGAGCAGCAAGCTCTCGACGGCACTGGGACGCGATACCACGGTCGCGCCACCGACGTGGATCTCCACCTTCACTATTCAGCAACGTGCCGTGCCCAGCATGCACGTCGGCCGATGCTTCCTGTCCGGCGATGCCGCTCACGTGCACTCCCCGGCATCCGGACAAGGCATGAACACCGGCATCCAGGACGCCTACAATCTCTCGTGGAAACTCGCCATGGTGCTTCACGGACGCGCCGCCGCCGGGCTGCTGGCGACCTACGACGCCGAACGGGTCCCCATCGGGCAGGCACTCCTTCGCACGACCGGAGAGGTCATGTCGACCGCGATGACCGACGCAGACGAGGACAACCCGGCACAGGCCGACTACGCCTTCATGCAACGACTCATCCGCAGTATGTCCGCACTCGCCATCGCCTACTCCGACAGCCCACTCACCATCCACTCCGCAACCGAGAACCCGGACGGTCAGGTGGCAGTCGGGCAACGACTCACACAGGTCGATGCCGCGAACGGTGAAGCCGCAGGATGGATCCACCTCCGTCGAGCGCTCCGCGAAAACTCCTGGCACCTGATCACTCCCGCTGCGGACGTTGCGACGGTCTCAGCAACGGCACCCACCTGGGTGCGCACCACCGTCCTCGACGACGCAAGCGACCCCCAGGGCGTAGCCCGGCAGATGCTCGCCCTGACCGGCGACGGATGGCTCCTCGTACGCCCCGACGGGTATGTCGCTGCCCGGGGGGCCGAGCCCGACACCCGTCGCGACGCGCTGCACCAACTGGAGGCATTCTTGGCTGCCTGACGTCATCGCGGGTCGCTGCGCACCGGCCCACCGGCAGCGCCAACTCCGACACCGAGAGTCGCCTCCCACGAGCCCGGGGATGGCCAGCCCGCGACCATCAGGGGCAGGGTGGCACGGTTGCGGCATCTGCTGTCGGAGCGTGAAGCCGTCAGCGATCGGGTTACACCGCACACCAGCCGCCTCAAGGCGCGCCCACGTCTTCACTGCTCTATCGCGTCACCGCTTCACCGCAAAGCCCACAGCAGGCGGTTTTCCGCTTGGCACGAGTACCTCCTCGACGCCGCGAACGACATCCGCCGCGACAAGCATTCCCGACTTCAAACCTTCGCGGCTCCCCAACCGCACAGCCTGCCGGTCGGGACCGTGGGTGCTGCGCAGCAAGTGAAGGCGGTCGCGCAGGCCGTGGCCGAGAACGCGCCGGGAAAGGTCCAGTTCACCAGGTACGGCTCCGCTGTCGACGCCCAGGATGCGCTTGAGCACCGTGCGATCTTCGGTGCCTACGTCATGGCCGACGACGGCACGACAGCTCAACTGTTCTACGCCGGAGCCAACGGCCAAGGTGTCACCAACACGGTTGAAGGCATCTTCGGTGGGGTCACCCCGCACTCCCACACCGCGTTGAAAGCCCAGGATGTCGTGGCCGCTGCCAGCGGGGACACCCGCGGGCTGGGGATCTTCTAGGCCGGCTTCGCATTGTGCTGGGCGGCTTCCTGTTCGGCCTGATCTCGGCACAGATAGCCCCAATCTGCATCTACGCTGGCGCATCCTCAGCCTCGCACGGTTCTCGGTCATCGGAGGAGCAGCGGTCGCACTCATCGCCGGCGCGGGGCTTCAATGTGCTGCCGGGCACCCTTGCGGTGAACACGTCGTCATTGCCCTGCTGGCCGGCGCCGTCATTGCAGGAACGCTGCTGTTGCTGCGTCTTCCTGGCCGCCGGGACGCTCGTGGCCTCCCTGGTCATGCTGATGCTCTGCAACGCCACCAGTGGTGGCGTGCCGCCCGCCGCCTTCCTGCCCGATTGGCTGCACCCATTCTCGGACATTTTGCCAGCCGGGCTGGGATTACGCGCCTTGATCGGGGCGTCCTACTTCAACAACGACGGATACGTCAGCGGCCTCATCCTGCTTGCCATCTGGATCGTCGTCAGCCTCGGAATCGTCACGCCCTGGACATCCTCGCGGATCGACGCAACAACCGCGCCCAGCACACGGCCCCACCCGAAGCGACGGCATAACCGACAGGCCAACTGCGCAACTGGGTGACCGATCCGGTTGAGCCCCGTGCCGCAAAGGTGCCCGTCATCGTCGCGTGGAGCCCGTACGGCAAGAGTGAGGGCACCGCCCCCAGTGTCGCGGGCATCTTCGGTCTGGTCGGCTTGGACAACGGCATCTTCTCCGGTCTGGAGAAGTGGGAGGGTCCTGACCCGGCCTACTGGTGCGCGCACGGCTACGCGGTGTGCAATCCCGACGCCCGCGGCATCGCCGACTCCGGTGGCGACAGCGTGGTGTGGGACCGTCAGGCGGGCCGTGACTGCTATGACCTGATCGAGTGGCTGGCCGTTCAGGATTGGTGCACTGGCAAGGTCGCGATGAGCGGCACCTCCTATCTCGCGGTGTCGCAGTGGTTCACCGCAGCCGAACAGCCGCCGCACCTGACGACGATCAACCCGTGGGAAGGCGTGAGTGACGTGTACCGCGATCTGGTCATGCGCGGCGGCATGCCCGACCTCGGTTTTGCCGAGATGCTGCTGGAGAAATCTGTCCTCAAGAATCAGCGCGAGGACCTCGTCGCCGAGGCGCAGCGGTACCCGCTAATGAACGACGTATGGGAGGACAAGATCCCGCAGCTGGACAAGATCACCGTGCCGGCCTATGTCGTGTCCAGCTACTCCCACACCCTGCACACCCAGGGGACGTTCCGCGCCTGGCGGCAGATCGCCTCCGAGGAAAAGTGGCTGCGCATCCACAACAGCCTGGAGTGGCCGACTACTACGACCACACGAACACCGAGGATCTGCGCCGATTCTTCGACCACTACCTCAAGGACAAGGCAAACGGCTGGGATGAGACCCCGCGGGTCCGCTACGCGGTGCTTGACCTCGAGGGCGGCGACCGCACGGACCTCCCCGCCGGCCAATTCCCCCCAGAAGGCGTCACCGACACGAACTACTACCTCGCCGGGCGCACCAGAAGCCTGATCCCCGAAGTGCCGGCGGCTGAGGCGAAGGCAACCTACGACGCCGCGACACTTCCCGGGCAGGTGTCGTTCACGGTGCGCTTCACCGAAGAGACGATGCTGGTCGGCTTCGTGAAGGCGCACCTCTGGGTGGAGACCGCAGGCACCGACGACGCGGACCTATTCCTCCTCGTCCAGAAGGTGACCGCGAACGGCACACCCCTGCAACAGTTCAACACCCTCAACCAGGGCGCGGCGATCCAAGACGTGACCGAGCGCAGCGGTTCGGTGCTGCGCTACAAGGGCTCACCCGGCCGGCTGCGGGTCTCCGCGCGACACCTCGACGACACGTTGTCCACCGACACCGTACCGATACACACCTTCGACCTCCTCGAGAAGCTGCCCGCCGGCGAAATTGTCGACGTCGACGTCGACCTGTTCCCATCGGACTCGTATTCCGTCCCGGCCAGCAACTACGCCTCATCATTAGCGCCCGCAACATGTCGGGCGGGATCTTTCCCGGCAACCCGTTCTACGACGGCCAAACCGCCGGGCAGGTCACCGTGCACACCGGCGGTTCGCACGCGTCGTACCTCAAACTCCCCGTCCTGCCCGGAGGTGTTGATGGTGACTAGGCCGTCAAGCAAGGTGTTGACCATCGACAGTAGCGCGGACCCGGCCAGAACTGCTGCCGGCCCCGTGGCGGACGCACCCAAGTCTTGCCTGATGCGCTCGGGGACCGCGCCGAGTTCCGCACGTGGCGATGAGCGGACGTCAGCCGACTCGCAAACCCATGCCCTAATGTTGACACGTATTCATGGGTCCAGATCGTCCGCGAATGGGTTGGGATCCTCGTTCGAGGAGCCTGGCCATGACGTTGAGGTCCAGCCGCCTTGTTCCTTCAGCTCTAGGCTCGCCCCGGCGGCCCGGTAAACCGGTCTCGCTGAGCCGCACTCACGAGGATGCGCTTGATTCCCGACGTGTAAAGAGAGTGTCGGTGTCACGCCTGGGGGAGCGCGAGTCCAAGCGGAGCCGGGCCACATTCAGGGCCCTTCGTTGAAGGTGTTCTGAATTCCACGAGCTGAGTGCGTTCCGGCGCGGCTCGGTGCCACCAGCGAGGCCACATTCAGCGGCCACGAGCTGAGTCGGTGCTCACCAGCTGATTGCGGCCGCCACCGGCCGGTGGTCACTACCCGTAGCCGGCAGCACCCAAGCGCGCTTCGGATCCACGCCCCTGACAAGAATTTGGTCGATGCGCACCACGGGGAAGCCTGCTGGCCAGCTGAAGCCGAAGCCATCCCCGGCCGCGTCCTGGGCCGATCGCAGCTGTGCAGTGATGTCACCGAACGCACGGTCGTTGATGGTGCCGTTCAGGTCGCCGAGGAGCACCACCCGCGTACTCTGCTCGGCGGTGATGGCCTTGCTGAGCGCCTGTGCCCCTCTGTCTCGTTGGGTGGTCACGAAGCCCCCTTGGGGATTGACCCGCGCGGATCCCAGGTGGGCCACAAGGACCGTTAACGGCCCCTTGCCGGTGGTGACGGTGGCGCGCAGCGCCCGGTTCGAGGCCATCTTGACGTTGATGGGGATGGTGTCCGCCAGCGGCCCGTAGTCCATCTCCACATCGACGGGCCGGATGTCCGACAGCGGCAGCTTGCTCCACAGCCCGACCGTGCCCTGCGCGGTGTCGTAGGGGTATGCCTTCGCCAACTCCTTCTCGTACGTTCTCTGGGCTCGTGGGGTCAGCTCTTCCAGCGCCAGCACGTCCGCCCCGGAGGCGACCAGCGCGTGGGCGGTGCCGGTCGGGTCCCGATTGTCGGCGTCGACATTGTGGCTGGCGACGATGAGATCCCCGCCCCAGCGAGGCTTCTCAATGAGTTGCCCGCCGAACAGACTCAGCCACACCAGGACCGGGACCAGCAGCGCAGCCACCGCGGAGGCGGAGCGGCGCCACACCCCCGCGACCAGCAGCACCGGGACGAGCAGGCCAAACCACGGCAGGAAGGTCTCCACCAGGCTGCCAAGGTTTCCGACCCGGTTCGGGACCCGGGAATGTAGAAGGAAGAACAAACTCAGGAGCAGGGCCAGCGCTGCGAGCACGAGGCCACGCTTCCACAGCCCCGGCTGGGAGCCGCCACGGATTGAACGGCAAGTACTCGTGCGTCGAGTGCTAGGGGCAGTCTCCGGGCGACCGGGTTCGCGGTGGGCGGTCTCCAGGGAGTGGACGTGCGTTGCCCTCGGGGCTCGGTCCTGGCCTTTCATCGTTGCTGCATCCTCGGGTGCTGGGTGGGGTTGGCGAACATGCCCGGGCAGCCCCTGGTGATCGCGTCGGCGCGCAGCTCGTAGTGCCACGGTTCGTTCCGGTAGATCTGGCACAGCCCGTACCTCGAGCCATGACTGGACAGCCAAGCGGTCGCGTCGGGGTCCCCCATGTCGACGGCATGCCCGGACACGTGGGCAGACGTCGCCGCGGTGGCCACCCACTGGGCGGCCTCGGCCTCAGACCCATACTTCGAGACCGCCTCGCGAAGAAGCTGATCCTGGTACGCCGCCGAGCGCCAGCCGCTGTTGACATAGAACGTCACCCCGTCGTTCGCGGCAGCTGCTGCGGCTTGGCGAAGCGCCTTGAGCAGATCAGGGTCGAGTCTGGCCACAGCGGGGACCCCGCTGTCGAAGACCGTCACGCCGTCGGGGACGGCGCCATCAGCCTCGCCCAGAGACCCCCGCGGTCCAGTGCGTGGAGCCTCCGACGGTGGTGCAGCCACGGGAGACGATGGTGGCGCAGGTGAGGAGGAGAAGGAGCTTTGCGTCTGGTTGAGCAGGACTGCGGGGAGCGCTGCTGAGAGGGCGACTATCAGGGCGATAAGAGGGAGCCAGCGAATCCGGCTCGGTGAGTTTGCTGATGCAGCGTTTTGAGTCATACCGCCAGTCAAGGCAGCAGGGTGTTCCCAGCACGTATCTGGTTTTCGATATGCCAACGATATGTGCAGGCTGAGAGTATCGAGCGTATGCGTGTGCTGGTGGTCGAGGACGAGCCTTACCTGGCCGAGGCAATCCGCGATGGCCTACGTCTGAATGCGATCGCTGCCGATGTCGCCGGTGACGGTGACACGGCCCTGGAGCTGCTGAGCATCAACGTCTATGACATCGCCGTCCTCGACCGGGACATCCCCGGCCCCTCCGGTGACGAGATCGCCGGAAGCATCGTCGCCACCGGTAGCGGGATGCCGATCCTGATGCTCACCGCTGCCGACCGGTTGGACGACAAGACGTCCGGGTTCGAGCTCGGCGCCGACGACTACCTCACCAAGCCCTTCGAGCTGCAGGAACTGGTGCTCAGGCTCAGAGCCCTCGACCGAAGGCGCGCTCACCTCAGGCCGCCGATGCGAGAGATCGCTGGCCTGCGTCTGGACCCGTTCCGCCGCGAGGTCTACCGCGATGGGCGCTACATCGCGCTGACCCGAAAGCAGTTCGCGGTGCTCGATGTTCTCGTCACCGCCGACGGCGGCGTCATCAGCGCCGAAGAGCTCCTGGAGCGAGCCTGGGACGAGAACGCCAACCCCTTCACCAACGCTGTGCGCATCACAGTTTCAGCCCTACGCAAAAGACTGGGCCAACCCTGGCTGATCGCCACGGTGTCCGGGGTCGGCTACCGCATCGACACGGGACTGGCCGCCAGCCACCGGGATGCAGAACGTGGATAGGCCTCCAGGGTTGAGCATTCGCCTCAAGCTCACCCTGAGCTACGCCGGGTTCATCATGATCGCGGGTCTCCTGCTGCTGACTGCCGTGTGGTGGTTCCTGCTGCGAGACATGCCCGCCAGCCTGCTCGCTCCACAGCTTTCGCGTTTCTGGATCGCCCTTGATCCCAGCAACTTCGGGCCAGCCGCCTTCGTTCCGGCGGCCTTCCTCGTGTTGGGGTTCCTGCTGCTGTTCGGTCTTGTAGGGGGCTGGCTCATCGCCGGCCGCATGCTCGCACCCTTGGCTCGCATCACCAACGCCACACGGATCGCCGCAAGGGGTTCACTCTCCCATAGGATCGAGCTCGAGGGCCGCGCGGATGAGTTCCGCCAGCTCGCCGACGCCTTCGACACCATGCTCGCACAGCTCGAAGCGCACCTCGCCGAACAACAACGGTTCGCGGCCAACGCCTCTCACGAGCTGCGCACGCCGCTGGCGATCACTCAGACCCTGCTCGATGTCGCCCGCATGGATCCGGACCGGGACGCCGGACAAGTCATCGACCGCCTCCACGCCGTCAACAGCCGAGCGATCGACCTCACCGAAGCGCTGCTCCTCCTCAGCCGCGCCAGCCAGCGGTCGTTCACCCGAGAACCCGTCGACCTCTCGCTCGTGGCGGAAGAAGCCACTGAAACCCTGCTCCCCCTCGCCGCGAAGCGTGGCGTCACCCTCGAGACCTCAGGCGACATCACCCCCACGATCGGATCGCCCGCGCTTCTGCTGCAGATGACCACGAACCTCGTGCACAACGCGATCGTTCACAACCTGCCGGGGCGGGGCATCGTGCGCGTGAGTACCGCCCGCCGCTCCACGACTGTCGTGCTCACCGTCGAGAACACCGGCGCAAAGATCTCCCCACAGCTCGTCTCAACACTGACCGAGCCGTTCCAGCGTGGCACCGAACGCGTACATACCGACCACGCAGGCGTCGGCCTCGGCTTGGCAATCGTCAAAACCATCACCGAAGCGCACGAGGGGAAACTCACCCTCAACCCGCGTTCCTCAGGCGGGATCTGCGTGACTGTCGAACTACCCGCGCTACCCCGCACGCCACCTGGCAACGGGACGCTGACGTAACGCCTCCACCCCAGGAGGCGTGGAACTTGAACCGCCCCGGTGAGTCCGGGGACTCAGGGGTGTGAGAGCTCAGCGGTCTGCTGGGCTCCGTCTTGAGCGTAGTAGGCGGCCTCGAGCTCGGCGGGTGGGATGTCGCCGCAGTACTCGTAGAGGCGCCTGTGGTTATACCAGTCGACCCATTCCGCGGTCGCGAGCTCGACCTGTTCCACGGTCCGCCAGGGACCCTGCTTCTTGATCAGCTCGGTCTTGTAGAGGCCGTTGATCGTCTCGGCGAGGGCGTTGTCGTACGAATCGCCCACGCTGCCAACGGAAGCAGTGACCCCGACCTCGGCGAGGCGTTCGCTGAACTTAATCGACGTGTACTGGCTGCCCCTGTCGGTATGATGGATCAGCCCGGTCAGATCCGTTGCCCCACAACGGCTTCTGGTCCAAACCGCCTGCTCGAGCGCGTCCAGAACGAGTTGGCTACTCATCGAGGCGCCGGAGCGCCAACCCAGAATCCGGCGCGCGTAGGCGTCGATGACGAACGCGACGTACACCCAACCCGACCAGCTCGAGACATAAGTGATGTCGGCCACCCACAGCACGTTCGGCGCGACTGAGCCAAAGTCCCGGCACACCAGATCCGCGGCCCGATCCACGCCCTGCCCAGCGATCGTGGTGCGCTTGACCTTGCCCCGGACTGCGCCCACCAGGCCCTGCCCGCGCATCAGCCGCTCCACCGTGCAACGAGCCACCGCGAAACCCTCCCGGTTCAGCTGGAGCCACACCTTCCGCGCCCCGTACACGCCGTAGTTCTCGGCGTGGACCCGACGGATCTCGTTGACCAACACCGCATCCGCCCAGTCACGGGCCGTGGCGGGCTTGTTCACCAGCTCGTAGTACGTCGACGGGGCAATCGGCAGGCCGTGCTCGGTCAGCACCCTACAGATCGGCTCGACACCCCACCGCAGGCCACCGGCATCCCGGTGGCCCGCGTGCACGCGGACGAAGTCCACGATCAACGGGAGGGCCGGTCGAGCTCGGCTCCGAAGAAAGCCGCGGCAGCCTTCAAGATGCCGTTCGCCCGCTTCAGCTCCGCCACCTCACGCTTGAGCCGGCGCGTCTCCGCTGACTCCTCGCTGGTGACTCCCGGCCGGGAACCATCATCGACCTCCGCCCGGCGCACCCACTTGCGGACCGTCTCCGGCGTCCCGACCCCAAGCAACTCCGACACCTTCGCCATCGCCGCCCACTCCGAGTCGTGATCGGCTCGGACCTCGGCGACCATCCGCACCGCCCGCTCCCGCAACTCCGCCGGATACCGCTTCCTCGAATCTCCTGGCATGACTCCAACCTTCCCAACAATCGGAGTCTCCGGACATCCCGGGGCGGTTCAACTGTCCATGACGATTCGACGCTGGTCTCGCCCGTCAGACGAATCTCCTGTTGACTCTGGTCTCAATTCCCTCGTCACCACTCTCGCGGCGCCGACCATGCCGCGCGGAGGGCGTGGCGCCGACATAGCCCTGTCGGCTCATTCGCCGCGGAGCAGAGTGTCTACCAGCCGCCATAGCTCGTTGACGCGGTTCTTGCCGAGAGGGGCGGCTGGGTCGCGCTGAAGCACATCGATGAAAACAGGACTTGCGCGGCGTCGTGCCCGGTTAGTGATCCGTGTAGCCGCATCTTGGTCGCCGCCCGAGTCAAGCTCGAAGGCCCGAGCGGTGAAAGCCGCGGCGCGCAAGATGTCGCCACCCCAACGGCGGCCGCATACCCCATCACGGACAGGAACGGGATGTGGGCGGGGACCAGGGCGCACCGCTCGGGATGTTATGCCTGCGGCATTCGGCGGTGATCGCGCGACTCGGGTCGGCGCCATGGCTCCGCCGTGTCCTTGCCCGTTGCCCGAGCAGGCAAGGACACCGCGACGGTGGATGAGGCGAGACCCATTTGGGATCCCTCAGCCGGCTTCGCGCAGCGTGGCACCGGTAAGCGGTGGTCCTTTGGTAGATGGTCGATCAGGCGCGGTCGTGAAGGGTGATGTGGTAGCCGTCGGGGTCGGCGAAGGTGAAGGTCCGACCGAAGGGCCCATCGGTCGGCGCGGAGACGATGGTGTGGCCGCCGGTGACGAGGGCGTCGTGAATGGTTTGGACGTCGGTGGCGTGCAGCCAGACCGCGGTGCCGATGCCGGGCTGGGAGACGGCTGCAAGGTCGGTGCCGGGGACGACCTCGCGCAGTGCGAACGCGATCGGGCTTGTCTCGAAGACGACGGCGTGTGGGGGCCCGGCCTGCGAGCGGACGAGGCCCAGGTACTGCTCGTAGAACGCCCGGGACGCGTCGAGGTCGCGCGCTTGGATCGAGATGAAATCGGGGCCAGTGACTGGCATGATGGGAGCTCCTTCCTTGCGTGTCAGTTCATCTGACACCAGGCCAAGTTATGTCAGAATACTGACATGGGTCAAGGCGATGCTGGTGTCGAACTGCAGACGTCAACGGGCTACCTGCTGAAACAGGCGTCGAGCGCTCTGCGGGGAGCGATGGAGCAGGCGCTGCGGCCTCTCGGAATGGGTGTGACGCAGTACTCCTGCCTCGAGCTGCTGGCACAGCGACCGGGCTTGTCGAACTCCGACCTTGCGCGGGGCGCGTTCGTGACCCGGCAGTCGATGAACGTGCTGCTGCAAGCCTTGGAACGAGAGGGTTATGTGACCAGGCCCGCGCAGGCACCCGTCGGGAAGATTCTCCCCACGCGGCTCACACCCCGCGGCCGACGGAGCCTGGCGAAGGCGTCCGCCGCCGTCCGCTCTGTCGAGGTCAGGATGCTGGCTGGCACGACCGAGACCGAGCAGTCAGACGTGTTGCGGATCCTGCAGGGCATGATCGACTCGCTGTGCGCGGGCAATGACGGTGCATAGTTCCGCACGGATCGTCACCAGCCGAGGTCGCCGGCGTCTTCCTGAAATGTTCCCGTCGGCCCGTCGGGGCCAAGGGTGGCTAGACGGGCCACGACGGCCGCGCTTTCCGCGGCCGGGCGGCCGGGGTGACTGCCCGGGTCGCCTCCGCCGAGCTCGGTGGCAGTGATGCCAGGCTCCACGGCGTTGATCCTCATGCCGGGGTAGGCGCGCGCGTACTGAACAGTCAGCATCGACACTGCGGCTTTGCTGGAGCCGTAGACGATCGCGACGAAGCGCGAGGCCGGGCGGGAGGGTTCGTGGGTGGCCCAGAAGGAACCCAGCGCGCTGGAGACGTTGACGATAACCGGGTTCGGTGACTGCTGCAGCAGCGGGACCGCGGCCTCGGTCATCCGGACTATCCCGACGGCATTGGTGTCGAAGACCTCCAGGACGCTGGGGCCGTCGAGCGCCTCGGAACCGCCCGCGCCACGCTTGGCGATGCCGGCGTTGTTGACCAGGACGTCAAGTCCGGTGCCGGCGTCGGCGATCGTGGCCAAGGCCGCCTCGACCGAAGTGTCGTCGGTGACGTCGAGCTGGACGAAGCGGGCGCCGACCTCGTCGGCTGCGGCCCGGCCGAGGGGCTCGTTGCGTGCGGCGACCCAGACGGTGTGGCCGGCCTGGACGAGCAGCCGTGCCGTCTCCTTGCCCAGGCCCTTGTTGGCCCCGGTGATCAGTGTTGTAGTCATGTGTTGAGTATCGCCGCACGGCGGGCCGCGAGACAGGTCCCCGCTTGTCGTAGGACTGACAGGGCCAGGACCTGACCTGGCGGAGAGGGCAGGATCGTCCCCGTGCAGGATTCGGAGTTCGGCGGAGCGGTGCGCCGCCGGCGTGAACGTGTCCGGCCGGAGGCCGTCGGCGTTCCGGCCGGCGGTCGCCGTCGGGCCGCAGGCCTGCGCCGCGAGGAGGTCGCCGGCCTCGCCGGTATCTCGGTGGACTACTTGACCCGTCTGGAGCAGGGCCGTGCCACGTCCCCGTCGGCGCAGGTCGTCGAGGCGCTGGCCCGCAGCCTGCGGCTGTCAGACGCCGAGCGCGAGCTGCTGTTCCGGCTCGCCGGCCTCGCCGCCCCGGGCATCGGCGTCGTCCCGACCCGGGTCACGCCCAGCGTGCAGCGACTTCTGGACCGCTTCATCGGCATCCCCGTCGCCGTCTACGACGCCGCATGGTGGCTCGTCGTCGCCAACGCCCCCTATAACGCCCTGATGGGTGAGACCACCGCACTGCGCGGCAACGACCGCAACGGCCTGTGGCGCAACGTTGTCGGCGCCGGCTCACGCGCCGTCCAGACCGCCGAAGAACACGAAGAGCAGCTCGCCCGCCTCGTCGCCGACCTGCGGCTCACCGCGGCCCGCTACCCGCAGGACACCCGGCTCCGCCGGCTCGTCACCGAACTGCGCGCCGCCAGTCCCCACTTCGTCGAGCTCTGGCAGTCCGCGCCCGACCTCGCACCCGCGGGGCAGTCACGGCACAAGGTCATCGACCACCCAGCCGTCGGCCCGATGGAGCTCGACTGCGACACCCTCGTCGTCGCCGGCGACGACCTCCGCATCATGATCTACACCGCCGAAACCGACAGTACAGACGCCGAACGCCTCGCCCTCGTCACCGTCCTCGGCACCCAAGCGCTCATCGAATAGCTAGCGTTCACAGAGCTGATCGACCTCTTCGGCGACCTGCTGTCGCGTGATGACCGCCCAGAATCGGCCGGTCGGTCATCACGCTCTGCAGTGAGCCCGTGTCGATCCGTGTGGGACAGACATGTTCTATGCGGCGGCGCGTTCGTCGAGTGGGCGGCGACGCAGCTGCGTGTCCTGGATCGCTGGCGGCACGTAGGCCTGGTCGAGGGTGCCGATATCGGTTCCGGGCGGGACGATCTCGTCGATCCGGTCGAGGACGTCGTCGGAGAGGACGGTGTCGACGCCGGCGAGGAGGTCGTCGAGCTGGGCCATGGTGCGGGCGCCGAGCAGCGCGCTGGTGACGCCTGGGTGTGAGACCGCGAATGCCATGGCCAGGTGGGGCATCGACAGCCCCGCTTCCTCGGCCAGCGGGATCAGCCGTTCCACTACGTCCAGACGCCGCTCGTCACTGAACGAAGCGAGGGATCTCCCGCGAACAACGTTGTTGTCCTGCCCCTGACGGACCCGACCGGTGAGCATGCCCTGACCGAGTGGACCCCATACAAGGATGCCCATGCCGTACTGCTGTGCGACCGGAAGGACCTCCCGCTCGATGCCTCGGTTCAGGATCGAGTAGGTCGGCTGCTCGGTTCGGAACCGTTCCAGGCCGTGGCGTTCGGCGACCCACTGCGCCTGAACGAGGTTCGATGCTGGCATTGTCGAGGTCCCGAAGGCGCGGATCTTACCGCTGTGGACGAGGTCGGTTAGTGCCGAGAGCGTCTCTTCGATGTCGGTGTCGGGGTCGGGGCGGTGGACCTGGTAGAGGTCGATGTGGTCGGTCTGCAAGCGGCGGAGCGACCCCTCGACCGCCGTCATGATCCACCGCCGAGAAGCGCCCTGCTGGTTCGGGTCGGTCCCCATGGGGCGGCTGAACTTTGTCGCGAGGACCATGTTGTCACGGCGTCCCTTGAGTGCCTGGCCGACGGTCTCCTCGGAGTCTCCATAGCCGTCCGCAGTGTCGACGAGGTTGATGCCGGCATCGAGCGCCCTATGGATGATCTGGACCGATTCCGCGTGCGTGTTGCCCATTTGAGTGGCGAAGCCAAGTGTGCCGAGGGCGTAGGGGCTGACCTTGATGCCGGTCCCGCCGAGCGTCCGAAAGTGCATAGGGATCTTCCGTGTCATAGTGTCTTCAAGCGGAAAGCTCTTCCGCCTACCACGATACGGAATTGCTTTCCGGATAGCAAGGGGGTGGGATGTCGACGGTCGCCGTGCCAGCTGCATCCGACGCGCCACACGCCGTCCCTCGACGCCGAGCAGACGCACAGCGCAACGTGACCGCGCTGCTGCAGGCCGCAAAGACGGTCTTCATGAGCACTGGGGTTGACGCACCGGCGAAGCAGATCACCGACCTCGCCGGGCTCGGCGTCGGCACGCTGTACCGCCACTTCCCGAAGCGCTCCGACCTCGTCGTCGCAGTCATGCAACGCGAGATCGACGACTGCGCCGCCGCGGCATCATCGCCCGCCGCCCAGCACAGTCCGTGGGACGCACTTGCTCACTGGGTCGACCGTCTCGTCGAGCTCGTGGGCACCAAGCAAGGGCTGGCCGCCGCCCTACACTCAGGCGACCCTGCCTTCGACGAACTCCCCGGCTACATCCTCAGGCGCCTCGAGCCCGCCCTCGAGGGCCTGCTCGGCGCAGCCAGGGCCGACGGAACGCTTCGCGCGACGGTCACGGCGCGCGACCTCATACTCGTCATCGCCCTCATGTGCCAGCCCGTGCCTGGCCACGACATCTCCTTCAACGCGAAGATGATTCAGATCCTTCTACGGGGCCTGCGACACAACTGAGCCCGTGAGCGCCTCGGCCAGCGCGAGGTCGATGCAGAACGTCGGATGCCTCAACGTTCGCGGACCTTGGACATCCTCCCGGTGGCCGAACCACTACGAAGCGCGCCCGGTATGAAGGCCGGCGCACCGTGCTCCAAAGGGCTGGCCACCGGATGGGCCGTTCGGTGGCCGTCACTGGACGGGGACGTCATACGACACCCTCGGCTGCCCGACCACGAGTCGCTCGTCGCGACCGCAGATGTCCGTCTCCGCCTGTCCCCGACCCACGGGCGCCAGCCGCACGTCGCACGGCGACGCCCACCACGATAATCGTGCACAGGGCGGATTCCAGTGTCAGGCGGGAGGTCGTGCACTCTTCGCTGCACCTGGACAACGACGTGCTGGGCTGCCCAAAGCCGAGCTCCTCGCATTCCTGGACCGTCGGGAGCCGGATCCGAGGCTCTCTGAAGACATCGCCTGGATCTCCGAGGGTTCATCTGACGAACTGGGTCCCGTTCGGTGACGGAAGGGGTGGCCGACACCAGCGTCTGGATCTCCGCGGAGTTGGGCCGACGACTTGATCGGACAGGTCTTCCCGATGTGCTCCTTGTCAGCGTGATCACCTTGGCCGAACTGCGGGCCGGTGTTCTGGCCGCGTCCGATCCCGCGACCGTCTCGGCGCGGCTTCGGACCCTTCAGTTGGGCCAGGAGAGTGAGCCACTTCCTGTCGACGCCGCCGTCGCCCAAGAATGGGCGCTGCTACGGGTCGAGGTCGCCCGAGATGGAAGGCGGGTCAACGAGAATGACCTGTGGATCGCAGCCACCGCACGCGCCAACCGACTGCAGGTGGTGACGCAGGACGGTGACTTCGCCGTGTTGGCGGCTCTAGGCTTGATCGACCTGATCGAGATCTGACCATGTCCTGGGACATCTCCCCGCGCGGGTCCCCCGTCTTCGCAGTCCGCCTTGAGGTCGCAGTCCGCCTTGAGGTCGTATGCACAGTCGGATGCAGCGGTTTCGGAGCCCCTGGGGCAGCCTTGGCTGGTGCCGACCTCTCACAGACGCCGTCCCCGTCACCCGATCGGAGGCCGTCCAAAACCGGCTAAGGGCCCGCGGAGAAACAACGTCAGGGCGCTACGGCGTGTCGGGCTGTGGTCTGAACGTGTAGTTCCAGTCTCCGTGGAAGTCGTGGCGGGTGATCGGTAGGGCGTCGATGTCCTTCTTGGTGTATCGCATGCCGGTGGGGTATTGGCCGGTGTCGAGGACGCAGCGGACGGTCAGGCCGGTGGAGGTGGTGGTGTTGCCGATCAGGTCGACGATGACCTGGTGGGTGCGCAGCGGCCTGCCGCGCCAGTTCAGGGTGATCTGGGAGAATAGCCGGTGTTCGATCTTGTTCCACTTGCTGGTGCCCGGTGGGAGATGGGCGACGGTGACGGATAGGCCTGTGTCGGTGGCGAACTGGGCGAGCTCGATCTTCCAGGCCCGGATCCGGGAGCCGTTGGATCCGCCGCTGTCAGCGCAGATCAGCAGCCGCTTCGCTTCCGGGTAGCGTTCCCGCCCGATCGTCTCCCACCAGAGAAGGGAGCGGTGGGTCGGTCGTGTACCCTGCGGAAGTCGTGCACGTGGTCGAGAACCCGCCAGTTCCTTCTTCTTGGATCCACACGACATCCGAACTGTCTCCGTGCTGCGCTCTCGACGCGGGAGCAGGGGTCCGCGACGCCCGGGTCCATCCAGGCGCACGAGCTGGCCGGCTCGGTCCATCATCGAGACGCTCCACCGATTCGCCCTGAGGGACCTCATCGATCACGGGGACAGCGCGCCGGCATGGGCGTACTCACGCTGGTGCGCCGACCTCGCATACCGCTCGATCTGGCGCACTGCTGGTGATCGAGGACCACGCATGGACGTGGGCGTACTCACGGGGTGCGATACGCGAGAGCCTCGCTCTATCCGGAGTCCCTGACCCAGGTGCTCGACGACGAGGTCGAGTTCGAAGTCCTCGGCACCGCGCTGGCCGCCGGCGACCACCTCGCCTTGTACGACTTCGGCGGGTTGGCGGACTACATCGACCAGAGCGCAGAGACGGGGCTACTGGATCGGACCGACCGCGCGCGAGATGGGCGAAGGCCCCGATGCGCGTCTTCGAGCTCGTCGATTCCGAGGGTGCCGACTCGTACTGCGCGACCTGGTTTCATGGTTCGCCGAGCAAGCACGGCCGGACTCCGACGGACCTGCCAACTGACCAGCCCGCTCCGGTCGCCCCGAGAGACCGGACTTCGTCTGCCGGCCATGTCCTGCTTCCCCCTCCTCGCCGCGGTAGCCGACGTGCCGCGAAGGGTCTCCCGGGACTACCACGGCGAGCTCGTGCCGGCAGTACGACTTCAGCCCACGCGCGACGCGCGCTGCGAATTCAATCGCGTCGCAGCCCTGGCACCTGTGGTCGCGCTCGCCATGCGAATCACCTTGCACGGTGAACCTAGTAACGCCCGAGTTGTGCAACGTTCGTCGCCGACGTGAGTGACATTCGGCCAAGGCATGGGCGGGTGGCGCCAAGGCCAGCAGTTCTACGTCAACACTGCTGGGCTCTAGGCCAGATCTAAACCTGTCCCGCCGATCCCTCGGAGATGGCCCTGGGCCAACCCAGCTTCCACGCCGACTCGGCCTGAGTCTCGCCGGCCGCCTGGGCGAAGGAGAGCATGGCACTGGCCAGGGTGCGGCGACGTGACTCCGGCACCCGCCCGAGGATGGCGGCGATGGCGGCGCGACGATGGTCGATGAGCTCGTCAATGAGCGCGTGCCCCTTATCGGTCAGCTCGAGTTTCAGGTTGCGACGATCGAGGGTGGACTCGGCTCGGCCCAGTAGGCCGGCCTCGACGAGCCGGTCACAAGCCCGGCTGGCGTTGGAGGGATGTACCCCCATGGCCTGGGCCAGGGCCCCCAGGTTCAGCCCGCCCCGGGTCGCTACCAGCATGAGCACGCGTAGCTGCGGCAGGGTCACCCGGTCTTCGACCTCGGCGACTCCCTGGGCGGCGACGCCGACCAGGGCCTGGGCGGCGACCATGACGGCGTACATCTGATCGGCGGTGACCGGTGAACCTGCTGCCTCGTCTTTGCCTGTTCTCATGAGGTCAGTATGGCGAGTGTTTGCGCTAGCGCAAGCGTTAGTGTATAGTTGCAATCACGCAATCATTGCTCGTTTGGCCACTCGTGCTTGAAGTGCTTGAGAAGCACCCGGTAGCGAGATACCGAGAGGATCAGAAATGGCAGCACCAGGTACCGCGGCGGTGACCGAGCCGGTCGTGCACGGCATCGACCGGATGGTTCGTAACATCGAGACGGGTCGCTTCGAGCGCAGCCTGTCGGCTCTGACCGCCGCGGGAGCGCTGGTGACCGCCGCGGAGATCTTCTTCGAGCACGATTCGGCGAGCTTCGGCAACAAGATGATGTGGCTCCCGGTCGCGATGGGCCCGATCGGTGCGGTCGCTGGTGTGGCTGGGTTCTGCAGCCACCGGATGGCTAAGACCGCACTGCCCATCGCGTCGGTGGCCATCTGCGCCAACGGTCTCCAAGGCTTCTACCTGCACGCGCGCGGGATCGCCCAGAAGCCGGGCGGCTGGCGCAACGCCCGCTACAACATAGAGATGGGTCCGCCGCTGCTGGCGCCGTTGCTGGTCACGATGGTGGGCGGTATGGGCCTGCTGGCCGCTGTGCTGCGCCGCGAGAAGTGAGCCGCGACGCGGGATCGTCGACTCCCTCACCCAGCCAGCCGTGGTCGGGCCGGTTCCCCGGTTTCGACGTGCTCGACCAGAGCGGTCACTGGGACCCGGTGACGACGGGGGTGGTGCTCGAGCGGGTCGGGATGGCTCCCGACATCCGGTTCTTCACCCCCGGTGAGCAGGGCATCGCCACTGTTCTGTGTGATGCTCTACTCGGACAGCACGATACGCGCCCGGAATCTCGGGTGCCGATCGTGAACCTGATCGATGCCCGGCTGGCGGAACAGCAGACCGACGGCTGGCACTACCACGACATGCCCGCCGACGGACAAGCCTGGCGTGACACTATGGCAGCCCTCGATGCCGAGGCGCACGAGCGTTTCGGTACCGGCTTCGCGGCCTGCTCTGCAAACCAGCAGGCGAGCATGATTCAGACCGTCCAGGACCGCGGGCCTGACCAGTGGCACGACCTCAACGCCAAGCATGTCTGGAGCCTGTGGACGCGTTACGCGTGCACTGCCTTCTACTCTCACCCGTCGGCGTGGAACGAGATCGGGTTCTCGGGGCCGGCCTACCCGCGGGGTTACAAGAACGCCGGCGTCGACAAGCTCGAGCCCTTCGAGGTGCACGACGCGAGACCTGCCGATGACCCCCTACGGAGGAGGTCATGAGTAGCGTGCGGGACCGCAACGAGTCGGCCTGGTTGCTGCCCGCCGACGGCAGGCGCGTCAACCACCAGCTGCGCCACGACATGCGCCGCTTCCACGATACCGACGAGGTCGATCTGGTCGTCGTCGGATGCGGCGCGGGCGGCTCCACCTTGATCCAGCGGCTGGCCCGGGCGGGCTGGAAGGTGGTGGCTATCGATGCAGGCCCGTTCTGGGACCCCGACACCGACTGGGTCAGCGACGAGGCCGGCTCACACCACCTCTACTGGACCGAACCGCGAGTGATCTCCGGGTCCGATCCTGTGCCCCTGGGCTCGAACAACTCCGGGCGCGGCGTCGGTGGGTCGATGGTGCACTACGCCGGCTACACCCCGCGCTTCCACCCGAGCGACTTCCAGACCCGCACCCTCGACGGGGTCGGCGCTGACTGGCCGATCGCCTACTCCGACCTCAAGCCCTACTACGAGGCGATCGAGGAGGAGCTGCCCGTCGCCGGCGAGAAGTGGCCCTGGGGCGACCCGCACTCCTACCCCTACCGCCCACACCCGGTTGGTGGCAACGGCGAGATCTTCCTGCGCGGTGCCGAGGCCATCGGCCTGACCGCCAAGGTCGGCCCGGTAGCCATCGTCAACGGCCGGTTCGGCAACCGGGCCCACTGCATCTACCGCGGCTTCTGCCTGCAGGGCTGCAAGGTCAACGCGAAGGCCTCACCGCTGATCACGCACATCCCCGACGCCCTGGCCCACGGCGCCGAGGTGCGCGCCAACGCCATGGTCACCAGGGTCGAGACCGACGAACGCACCGGTCGCGCCACCGGGGTCCACTACGTGCTCGACGGGGTGTCCCGGTTCCAACGAGCCGACCGGGTCGCCATCGCGGGCTACTCCATAGAGACCCCCCGGCTGCTGCTCAACTCGGCCTCTGACCGGTTCCCCGACGGCCTGTGTAACGACTTCGACCAGGTCGGCCGCTACCTCATGGTGCAGGGAGCGCCCCAGACGGCAGGCCGCTTCGACGCCGAGGTGCGCATGTTCAAGGCTCCCCCGCCCGAGGTGAGCACCGAGGCGTTCTACGAGACCGACCCGTCCAAGACGTACAAGCGCGGGTTCTCCATCCAGACGGTCTCGCCCCTGCCGATCACCTGGGCCGAGCACGTTGCGGCCCAAGGGCACTGGGGGACCGACCTGCGCAGCTACATGAGCGACTACGTGCACTGGTCGTGTCTGGGGGCCCTGTGCGAGTTCCTCGCGCAACCCGACAACCGAGTCACCCTGTCGGAGGAGAAGGACCGGCACGGGCTACCCGTCGCGAACTTCTCCTACTCTCAGTGCGACAACGACACCGCGCTGATGAAGGCCGCTCAGTCGGTGATGGAGGACATCCTGCACGCAGCAGGCGCCGACGAGGTGATCACCATCCAGCGTTTCGCCCATCTCGTCGGGGGGGCGCGGATGGCCGCCGACGAGCACCACGGTGTCGTCGACTCCACGTGCCGAACTTTCGCTGTCCCGAACCTCTACATCACCGACGGCAGCGTGCTGCCGACCCAAGGCAGCGCCAACCCGGCACTGACCATCATGGCGGTGGCCGTCCGCGCCGCCGAGCGGCTCATCTCGGCCTCGCGTCGAGGCAGCTGAACCCAGAAGGAGCTGGTGGACATGAGTGGGCTCGTGTCTGACGTTCGCCGTCGCGGCGACGGGCTGCTGCTGAGCGTATGCGTCATCGCCGCCATGGGGGGGTCTGCTGTTCGCCGCCATCGGCCTTGGGGCGATCGTCCTCTTCCTCGCCAAGGTCCCCGAGACCAAGGACCGCACCCTGGGACAGATGCAGGACGACCTGAACATCGGCGACAAACCGACCAAGGAGCCCGTATGACCGACACCACCATCAACGCCGTGACCGACGCCAATATCGACAGCGTCGAGGTCAGCGCCTACACCGTTCCCACCGACGCCCCCGAGGCCGACGGCACGATCTCCTGGGACTCCACGACGATGGTGCTGGTCCGGGCCCGCTCCGGCGACGTCGAGGGCATCGGGTGGACCTACGGCCCGACCGCGTGCGCCACTTTCATCAAGGAGAGGCTCGCCGGCCTGGTGAGGCGTCGCAACGCGATGGACGTCGCAGGATCCTCCCAGGCCATGATCAAAGCGGTGCGCAACGCCGGCCGCCCCGGCATCGCCGGCTATGCCATCTCCGCCGTCGACGTCGCCCTGTGGGACCTCAAGGCCCGGTTACTCGATCTCCCCTTGCACCACCTTCTCGGCGCTGTCACCACGCGGGTCCCCGTCTACGGCAGCGGCGGCTTCACCACCTACGACGAGCGCCAGCTACGCCACCAGCTCGGCCACTGGGCACTCGAACAGGGCATCCCCCGGGTGAAGATCAAGGTCGGAGAGTCTTGGGGCGCCGACCCCGGCCGCGACCTCGAACGGATGCGCCAAGCCCGGGCCGTCATCGGCGACAACACCGAGCTGTTCGTCGACGCCAACGGCGGCTACACACGCAAACAAGCCATCCGGGTCATGGCGGCTGCCGCCGACCTGGACGTGCGCTGGTTCGAGGAACCCGTCTCCTCCGACGACCTCGACGGCCTGCGCGAGGTTCGCGACGCCGTCTCCGCCGACGTCACGGCCGGTGAGTACGGCTACGACCTCTACTACTTCCGCCGAATGTGCGCAGCCGGTGCGGTTGACTGCCTGCAGGCCGACGTCTCCCGCTGCGGGGGGATCACGGAGTTCATGCGCACGGCGGCCGTCGCGGCATCCTTCGGCCTGCAGGTCTCCGGCCACTGCGGGCCGCACCTGCACGCGCACGTCGCGGCCGCCACCCCCAACCTGCGCCACCTCGAATGGTTCCACGATCACGTCCGTATCGAGTCGATGTTCTTCGACGGCACCCTCGACCCGGCGGGAGGAACCATCACCCCGGACGCCGACGCACCAGGAAACGGCCTCACCCTCCGTGTCGCTGACGCCGAGCCCTACCGCGTCACCTGACCCGCGACTAGCGTTTCTGGTCAACGACCGATTACTTGCGCTTCGGCATATGTGCTCTAGAGCAAATGTCAACGAGAATTACGGATCGACAACAGTGTCGTCAGTGGTGCGCGTGAGAGTGCGCCAGAAGGAGCAGCGTCATGGCCAGTGTCAGCGATTTCGTCATTCAACGGATCCGTGAGTGGGGTGTGAGTCGGGTCTTCGCATTCCCCGGCGATGGCATCGGAGAGTTCGACGGCGCCTTGGGCGCTGCGCAGCGAGAAGGCGACGGCCTCGAGTACATCCGCCCGACGCACGAAGAGATCTGCGCGCTGATGGCAACGGCGCACGCCAAGTTCACCGGTGAGGTCGGCGTCTGTATCGCCACCTCCTCGCCGGGCGCCTTCCACATGCTCAACGGGCTGTATGACGCGAAGAGCGACAACCAGCCCGTCGTCGCGATCGTGGGCCAACAGGCCATCAGCTCGCTGGGGACGTTCGAGCAGCAGGAGGACAACCTTGAGCGAACGATGGAAGACGTCGCGGTCTACGTACAGACGATCGTGACGCCGAAGCAGGCTCAGGCCGTTATTGACACCGCGTTCCGAACGGCGTTGGTACGCCTGGGCCCCGCCGTAATCGTGCTGCCGCACGACGTGCAGGGCATGGACATGCCCGAACTCGAACCGGCGAACGGAGTATCGCGCTCGAGTTCCGTAGCGCCGTCGATCTCAATCGTTCCACCGCAAGCTGAGATCGAGAAGGCCGCCGAGATCATCAACGCGGGGGCCAAGGTCACCTTCTTGGTCGGACACGGGTCGAACGGCGCCACCGACGAGGTGCTGGCGGCGGCGAAGCTTTGCGGCGCCGGCATCATCACCGCGTTGCGGGCCAAGCAGGTCGTTCCCTCTGATGTGCCGTTCCACACCCAGCAGCTCGGGTTGCTCGGCACCCGCCCCAGCCAGCATCAGATGGAGGACTGCGACACCCTGGTGCTGCTCGGCACCAACTATCCCTACTCCCAGTTCTTGCCCGAGAGCGGCCAGGCGCGCGCGATCCAGGTCGATCTCAAACCGGAGCAGATGGGCCTGCGCTACCCCACCGAGCTGAACATCTGGGGCGACGTCAAGCAGACGTTGCTCGCGCTGATCCCTCATCTGCAACAGAGGACCGACTTGTCGTGGCAGGAAGGGATCGCCAAGGACATGGTCGAGTGGGAGAACGAGATGCACGCCCAGGCGATGCTCCACTACTCCGACGGCGTCAACCCACGGCGCGTCTACCACGAGCTGAACCAGCGGCTGCCGGACAAGGCGGTCGTCACCTGTGATGCCGGGTCCACCGCGGACTGGTACGGGCACCATATCCGCCTGCGCAACGGCATGATGGGTGACCTGTCGGGCCGGTTGGCGAGCATGGCGGCCGCGATGCCCTACGCGACGGCGGCCAAGTTCGCCCACTCCGACCGGTGCGTCGTCTGCACCATCGGTGACGGCGCCTTCCAGATGCTCGGCATGAACGAGCTCATCACCGTCAAGAAGTACCTGAGCAGGTGGGACAACCCGCAGTTCATCGTCATGGTGCTGCACAACAACGACCTCACCCAGGTGTCCTGGGAGATGCGCACCGAAGACGCCAACCCCGTGTGGTCCGTCTCCCAGGACGTGGAGTCGGTGGACTACGCCGGCTGGGCGGAGCTGCTGGGTTTCAAAGGGATTCGAGTCAGGAGCGACGACGATGTCGCGGCGGCTTGGGATGCGGCGTTCGCGCATCAAGGAGTGACGCTCATCGACGCCTACACCAGCAAGAACGTGCCGCCGTTGCCGCCGAAGATCACGAGGGAGTTCGCCATGAACACCGCCAAGGCGCTGCTGCACCGTGACCCCGATGACCTGGACGTCATCCGGGATTCGGCCAAAGCGGTCGCGTCTGAGGGAATCGAGCGGATCAAGGGAAAGCTCAACATCGGCCAGGACGCCGAGCGGTAACGCGGGAGCGGCAAAATTTCCGCGTCAGTGGATGACCGCCGTCACCCTGACGGCAGCGCCGGTCAGCATGAGTGGCGGCGAAAGCCGTTCAGCGCCCGACGTTTGCCGACCTGGTGCGCGAACCGACGTGGTCGGAGACCGACGCTGCGCGTAGCGGCCGGTATGCGCCGACGTCGGGGAGGTTCAATCGAGTCGGCGACTTGTACGACCTGGATCTGCGGAGCCATGAGCTTGCGCCGGAGCCCGCGGAAGGGCGCACCGATCTCGATGCGGTCGTCGACGGTCGTCGACCCGTTGCGGGAGGGTTGGCCAAGTGCCGCAACAAGCTCACAAAGCTGCTGCAGCGCTGGGACATGCTCATCAACTGCACGGCAAGCCCGCTCGAGGCCACTCAAGCAGGAGTCATCCTCAGCCCTATGACGTGCTATGGCCTTGGTGCACTCGGCCGTTTCCTGGCCGTCAAGTGGTTCCTGACCCCGGGCTCAGCCAAGGGCGCTCCCGGATCCCATCTTCGCGTCTGAGCGTGTGGCGTCCGGCGGGAGTTTCAGGTCGGGCTAAACGTCGACGGTTTCTCGGTAGAACCGTCGTCGTTATAACCGCGCTCAGGGCTGGGTGGTTGAGATGATCGGCTGGACCCGGGCGCAGAACGCTTCGAGCTGGGGGATTTCATTTCCGATGGGCCACAGGAGTATTCGTTGAGCACCTGCTGTTGCGTAGGCGCTGACGACTTCGGCACAGTGCTCGGGGGAGCCGATGAGGAGGGGTTGGGTTCTGAGGGTGTCGGGGTCTCGGTTGAGTAGCGGCGCCAGTACGTGGTCGATGACGTGGTCGGCGGCGGCGGGCTGGTCGGTGACGTGGAGCCACATCGTGCTGATGGCATTCGGGAATGTGGCGGCCGGCCGGCCTGCGGCTTCCAGCTGGTCGAGGCTGTGCCGGAACCTGGCCGGTGTCGTGTTGTATGCAGACGCGAGCCAGCCGTCCCCGAGTTCGGCGACCCGCCGGACCCCGGTCGGTGATCCCCAGCTCGCAATCCACAGTGGCGGGGGGTCTGGGCGTGGATGCTGCCTCCAGGAGTCGAGATCCTCGGCTGAGTAGTAGCGACCGTGGAAGGGCCCAGCGTCCTTTCCGAGGAGGATGCGCAGAACGCGAACGGTCTCGTCGAACCGGGGCCACCGTTCGGCGAAGTCGAGGCCAATGGCGATGAAGTCGTCGGGGGAGGATCCTGGCCCGACACCAGCGACGAGCCGGCCGCCGGAAAGCACGCTGAGTGCGGTCAAGAGCCTGGCGGTCGGCGCGGGGCCGCGCAGGACGGGCACGGTGACTGTGGTGGCGATCGTCATGTCACCGCTGGCCTCGAGCACGGCGGCCAGGGCGGTGGGACCGTCAAGCCAGGGTCGCCGGTATACCAGGTGGTCGTTGGCACATAGATACCGGAAGCCCAGCCCGGCAGCCTCACGCGTGTAGGCCGTCAGCCGCGCCAAGGTCGACGGCCTGCCGTCGAGATCGATGAGCGGCAGGTGGACCCCGAACTCGACGCTCATCGCAGATCCTTCGCTGCCAGTTGAAGAGTCTCAAGCATCGCTGTGAACGCCGGACTTCGGAAGCCGTCCAAAGCGTACGCGGCGAAGATGTGTCGTGCCGGAGCGCCAGACGTGAGCGGACGTACAGCGACCCCTGGCAGGGGGTGCATCACCGCCAACCCGGGTATGACCGATACGCCGAGGCCGGCCGCCACGAGGGCCTGAACGGCGATGTAGTCGTCGGAGGCGAACCCGACTTGCGGGCTGTATCCGACCTGCGCGCAGGCCTGGCGCACAATTCGGTACCACGCACTGGCCGGTGCTCCGCCGATCCAGGACTCGGTGGTGAGGTCCTGCAGCCGCAGCGTGCGCCGCTGGGCCAGCCGATGGCCGGCTGGTAGCACGGCCTTGAACGGGTCGTCGAGCAGCGGAGTGCGTTCCAGCCCGCGACCGGCGAGGTCGGGCAGCGCTTCGTGCCCGTAGATCACCGCGATATCCAGCTCGCCCGCTTCTAGTCGCGGCAGGAGTCGATGAAGGTGATCGTCGACGATAGTGAGGCGCACCTGGGGATGGGAACGCCGAAACCGCGCGAACGCGGCCGGCATCAGCGTGCCCAGCACAGACGGGAAACAGCCAAACCGCAGCCGGGTCCGACGCCGGTCGGCCAGTTCGGCCATCTCCTGCTCGGCGGCGTCCAGGCGGTTGAGGATGCCTGTGGCGTGCCGGGTCAGCGCGAATCCGGCTGGCGTCAGCTGGATCGGGCGGGTGCCACGCTCCACCAGCGGCAGGCCCACCTCCCGTTCGAGCGCAGCAATGTGCTGGCTGACCGCCGACTGCGTCAGCATCAGCGCGTCGGCGGCTGCGGAGAAGCTTCCTTGGTCCGCGACGTGGTGCAGCACTCGAAGGCGTCGTACGTCCATCATTAGGGACACTTATAGTCCTGTACCTATCAGTATTGCAACTGGTGTGTCGTTCACTCATCCTTCGTGGACATCGGCGACCCTCGCCGGGATTCACGAAAGCGAGAGCACCATGCCACTGATCAACGTCAAGGTCATCCAAGACGTCTTCACACCGCAGCAGAAGCAGCAGATGGTCGAGCGACTCACCGACGCCATGGTCTCGATCGAGGGCGAGAACATGCGCCCGGTCACCTGGGTAGTCGTCGAGGAGGTCAACAGCGGCGACTGGGGCATCGGCGGCAAGCCGCTCACCACGGCCGACGTGAAGGCCCTCGCGGCCGCGCCCGTGCCTGTTTGAGGTTGAGGTCACGGAGCACGACGGTATGAACGGCACACCCACGACCACGACGTCCCACACCGAGGGCGGGTGGGACGTCGTGGCCGCCAACGCGAGCGACCTGTCCCTGACTGTGTGCAAGCCTCACGGCAGAGCCGACCGGGGGACCGACCTGCCCACCGGCGTCGGCGGCACCGTCATCGACGCGCTGCGTCCCGGGCAGGCGTGGCCGGTGAGCACGGTGCACGAGGGCCTATCTCCGGCCTCCCGCTGGCTGCGTTACTCGACCCCGACACCACGACTCAGCCCGCGCACGGTGAGCCTGCTGACCGACCTGCGCCCGGGGCACCACGAGGCGTATGCGGCGTGGCGCGGTGGGCGCCCGATCGGGATCGTCCGGTGGGTCCGCACGCCGGACCTGCCCCATACCGCCGAGCTGGCCCTTGAAGTCGTGGACGCCGAACAGGCCCGCGGCCTCGGACGAGCGCTCGCGGCCTTCGCGGCGGGGCAGGCCTGCCGGGCCGGCGTGCGCACCATGGTCGTCTCCGTGGCCCCCGACAACGTCCGAGTACGCGGATGGCTGGCCAAGCTGCACGCCAGGGTCCTTCTCGATGACGCGGACCGGTTCGCCCTACCGGTTCAAGGCCTGTCCGCCGCCATACTGACGGCCCGCCTACAACCCCAACGTCTCGCCCCCTAGGGGCCTTGACCCAACGGGCCGCCCTGGGTGTAGTCCTGCAGGTTCCCTTCGCGTGCGTCTCGCCGACTGAGGCAGATCAAACTGTCGTTCACTCCCGAACCCCACCTCACCGACCAGTGATCTCACATCAGTGGATCGACCTAGCCTGTGCTGCGTCTACGGCACGGCCCAACGCCCCGGCGGTCGGTGCTGTCAGTCGACGCCCGTGCCGCGGCACGGCTTGACGCGATACTGCCAAATCTGTTATCCGCGGATGGACAACGTCTCTTCGCGCAGGTGCGCTCTCCCGCGTTCCAACGACTCTGTATCTGCCGTCCGCACTGTCCCTTCGCCGCGTTCACCGGGTGCCCACCGATCCCAGCGACGGTGTTCCGTTGGAGGACGCGGCCCGGGCGTGCGTGGATGCCGGCCCGCAGATGGCCGGGATCCGACTGCCGGCTGCAGCGTCCTCGGCACCGATGCCCATGCTTTCGTCGTCAACACCGACCCGCGGTGGCGGAATCTACTGAGAGTTACGGTCAGTTGATCTGGGGTTCGGTCTGGGGTTCGTCGATCGAGGACGGGGTTGGCATCAGCGGCAGGTGTATGCCCGGCGATCCCGGGGTTTCGGTGGATGTAGCTGTTCTCGTGCAAGAAGCCGGCGCAGAAATCGCAGCTCACCCTCGTGAAGAGCACCACCTACAGGGTGGAGATCACCCAGGTTGGTCGTAAGTAGGTCGAGACCTACTTCGCGCCAGCGAAGATGAGCTACGTGAAGCTTGGCAACGGCATCCCGCACCTGCACACCCAGATCGCGCCCTGGAGGGCGACCCAAACCGAATGGCCCAGTCTCCGTCGAAGCGCTGGACCATCCACGCAAGCCGACGAGGGGTGCATACGAACGCCTCCGATGTTCAGCGGGCCCTCGGACACCACTCGCTTCGGGCCTGGTCAAACTCGAAGGCCGCGCGGGGGGCGACGACCTCCGAGAACGGTTCGGCTCACGTGTCGACTGGCACGTCACCTGCTTGCTCGGGTCGGAGATCCATCCGCGGAGTGCACTGCTCACCAGACTGCTCGCCGCTGTCCGGTGACCGAGACCGGTGCTCACCGCTGACCGCCGGCGGCACGCGGCGCTGTCAGAGGCCGACCCCAAGGGCTCGTTCGATCTCGGACAGCTCAGGTTCACGCAGGCCAGCCGAATCGTGCTCCCACCAGACATCGCGGTAGATCACCCTGCCAGTCATCCAGTCCGCGTACCTGGACAGCAGCGCCACGTGGAACGCGGGCTCAGGGGTTCGCCGGGAGGGCGCCTCAAACCCTCTCTCGCTTCCTCGCTCGAAACCACGTCTTCCGTAGTACCCCGGGCTGCCTTCCAGGAACACTGCCGGGGCTCCCAGCCGCTCGGCCGCCTCGATCGCGGCAGCGACCAGCATGGTCCCGACCCTTTCACCCTGTCGGTCCGGTTCGACGCTCAACGGGCTCAGCACGAGCACGTCGACCAACTGTTGTCGTGCGTCAAGCCAACCGTGGCTCAGGCCCACATGGCCGACCACCCGGTCGGAGTCGACCGCAACGAGACTTGTGCGGTCGAGACCTCGAGCGACGACGTCAGCCCAGACGGCGGCGACGTGCCCGCCGTCCGCGAACGCTCTTGTGATCACCTGCCGCACCACGTCTGCTTCGTCACGTCTGGCCGCCCGGGTCTTCATGCCTCGTAGGCTGGCACAACCAACGCCTGGGGTGCGAGAAGTGCCTCAGGGCCACCTTGGTCGTGCGCTAGACCTAGGAGCAGTGCGGATCGTTCCGCAGACGGCACTCCTCCTGCGCGTAGACCACGACCCGGCGTGCTTCCTCGGTGAACCGCTCGAACACGATACCTCCATGACGAGTTCCCTCGACGTCAGCGCCTCTTTGGGTCGATCGGGCTGAGACGTGGTGAGCCGGTGACTGACCCGCTCTGCAGCACCCGCCAGGTCGAGCGCGAACGGCAGACCCAGCCGCACTGAACTGATTGCCCCCCAACCTATGTCGGCAGCCAAGCGGCTGCAGTACGCGGAGGGCTGGCGGGTTCGTCCGGTTCTTCGGCCCATCGGCGGTGATGGATCGCGGATCTGGCTCTCGCGCATACCGTTTGCGACGCTCTCCAGGGTTCATCCGCGGATTGGAATAGGAATAGCATCGTTCGGTGCGACGGGTCAGGGCGCTCTATGTGGTGGGACTGGGCTTGTTTATTGCTTCGTTTGTCTGGTCGTGGGTGGCTCTGCCGCCCGTCGTCGCCTCCCATTTCGACTCCAGCGGCAACGTCAACGGATGGATGGACCACAACTCGTTCCTGGTGTTCATTGCCGGTATGGGCGGGCTGGCTCTGGTGGTCGTCCCGGGTCTGGGGGTGCTGACGGCACGCCACCCGGGGCGGTACCTCAGCGTCCCGAACCGTCGATACTGGCTGCGGCCGGAGAACCAGGTCGGGTTTCGACGCAACTTCACCGCCCTGACGATGGGAATCGGTGCATCCATGGCGTTGCTGATCGGTGCGGCCAACCTGGCGACGCTCTACGCCAACACGAGGCGACCAGCGAACATGGTGCCGCCGGCCGGCTTCGTCGTCACCATCTGCATCGCCGTAGTCGCGGGGTTGGCGTTGGTCATCCGGCACTTCCGGCGCCCTGACTAGGAGGGCACCGCAGAGATGGACAACAGGCAGCGTGCTCCGCTATGACGGCGCGACATTGTCCCCCAGTGGGGAGGTCCGGCGGACAGGCGGGGTCTACTTCCCAGCACTTCTCCCCACGCTTCGGCGGAACCCGTCTCTGTCTCTTACCCTCGATCCACCGATGGTCGAGAGCTGAGGTGATTCAGCGCGTCGGAACGTGAGAATGCCCCTGTGCTGCAACAGAATTGGAGTTCTTCACGCTTCAATCCATGTCGCACACAAGGGGCATCTCGTAGGTGAAACTCTCTCACACCCTGACCCGGACCTCCGCGGTCTTCGACGACCCGAACCTCGGTCCTGCGCTGGCCTGGTCCCGGTGATGGCACTGGCCGACGCCGCCGGCCTACGCACGCTGACCGACGAGCGGCTCACCGTGGCCACGGACAAAGGCGCCAACGCCGGCCTGAAGGTCGCCTCCCTGATCGGTGGGATGCTCGCCGGCGCGGACAGCATCGATGACATGGCGGTGCTGCGCCACGGCGGGATGGGCAAGGTCTTCAGCTCGCGTACGCACCCTCCACGCTCGGGTCGTTCCTGCGCGCTTTCACCTTCGGACACGTGCGGCAACTCGACGCGGTCGCGTCTCGGTGTCCTGCTCGGCTTGGCCGCACGCACCCGGCTGTTCAGCTCCCCGGCACCTGCAACCCGGCCACGGCCACGGCGGGCGGGTACGCGTTGGTTGATGTCGACGACACGATCATCGAGGTCCACGGCCACCAGAAACAGGGCGCCGGGTTCGGCTACTCGAAGGTCCGCGGGCTCAACGCGGTCCTGGCCACCCTCACCACCGCCGGACACGCCCCCGTCATCGTCGCTCAGCGGCTCCGCAAGGGCTCGTGCGGGTCCCCGCGCGGCGCGGCCCGCCTGATCGGCGACGCCGTCAAACAAGCCCGGCGCCTGCTCGGCAAGGACCAGCCGATTCTGGTCCGGATGGACTCCGCGTTCTTCGGTGGCCCCGCCGTCCGGGCGGTGCTGGCCGGTGGCGCGGACGTGTCCGTCACGCCGGCTCACCGCCACGATCAAGGCCACGATCGCGAGCATCGACGAGGGCGCGTGGACCACGATCGAGTACACCGACGCGATCCGCGACGAGGCCACCGGGGAGTGGATCTCCCGGGCCGAGGTCGCCGAGATCCCCTTCACCGCGTTCGCCGCGCAGAAGACGGCGCACCAGGTCCCGGGCCTGCTCGTCGTGCGCCGGATCCCGGACGCGAACGCGGAACGGAACCAGGCCGCCGGGCAAGGCACCCTGTTCGACCTGTGGCGCTGCGTTCTTCACCACCGTCCCCGCCGACACCCTGGACACCGTGGCCGCCGACAAGACGCACCGGCACCACGCGATCATCGAACAGGTCCACGCGACCTCAAGAGCTCCGCCCTCGCGCACCTACCTTCCGGTTCACCGCTAACGCCGCGTGGCTCGTGCTCGCCGTGATCGCGTTCAACCTCACCCGCGCCGCGCCACGCTGACCGGGCAACCCGCCCTGGCCAAGTCACCACCGCGACGATCCGTCGCAAGCTGGTCGCGGTCCCTGCCCGCGTCGCGTCCTCCGCCCGCCGGATCACCGTGCACCTGCCCCAGGCCTGGCCCTGGGAGACCGCATGGAGCCAGCTGTTCACGCTCGGCTGCGGGCCACCAGCCGCGACCGCACGGACCTGACCACCCCCGCCGGCGACGGCACGAACGACACCCACCGTGGAATACCCCGGCAGCGAGGCCGGGCGATCACCCACGCCCCCACACAAGCGTCAGCCCGCGAACCCGATCAGGCCGTCCTCCACCAGTTCATCGGTGGATCGAGGCTTACCTGCTGGGGTGGCCGAACAGATGCTACGACCTCAGTGTCCTTGATAAGCCGCTAGCCGTATGTCGGGTACTGCGGCCATCCTTCCGGGCTGTCCTCCCATTCCTGCTGACGGCCGTAGATGGTGCGGTCCATGATGTGGGCCACCGGCAGGGTCGCCTCGGTGCCGCGCGCTGTCGTCATGTAGGTGAGGTAGGGCCTGCCCCCGTCGAGGAGGTAGTAGGAGTACCCAGGCAGCGGTCCCTCGTCACCTTCGTCGTCGGTCTGGGTCCAACCCCAGTCGTAGTGGTAGCTGGTGCCGAACGAGGAGACCCAGGTATGGTCCCAGCCGCGCTCGGACCGCCACGACTCGAGCTTCTCGATGGGCGCCTGCGAGACCATCGCAAAGGCGATGGCCTCGTCGTCCAGTCGACCCATGTTGGCGGGGAGGTTGTCGACCGCCCAGGTGCAGCTCGGACAGCCCTCATCCCAGCCGGGGTCGAACATGACGTTCTGGACGAGCAGCAGGTAACGGCCACTGAACAGGTCGACGAGGCTCACCGGACCGCTCCGGCTCGTGAACGAGTAGTTGTCCACCTCGACCATGGGCATCCGTCGGCGAGTCGCCGACACGCGGTCGTTGTGGCGGGTCACCTCCTTCTCACGGGCCACCTGCTGGGCCAGCGCCGCGTCGAACGCGGCTCGGTCAGCGACCTTCGGGGTGACCTTGGGCTGATCGTGCTTGGTATTCGTGCTCACGGCACCGTCCTCCTCGACACGGGCACGTCCAGTGCGCGCCCTCGACTCGTCTTGTGACTCCAGGTCGAACCACAACTCATCGGCCACCGTCCCTGATCTGGTGCCGAGCAAGCGTCGCTGTCGCGGACCGAGGTTGATGTGCTGAACAGGCGCCCGGGTTGCCGGCGCAACCCGCACGTCTTGACGCAGGCGAGTCGACGCGACGTCCCGAGCATGTTTGCTTGACTTGCGCGCATGCAGGTGCTCGGTGACGTGCAGGCGACCTACCGCACGTTCGCGGTCTATGCGGCGGGCAGCTCGACCTGCTTCGAGGAGTGGGCGCTTGGCGTCGCCGAAGACCCCGAGCTGCAGCACTGGCTTGCCGAGCTGCCGAAGCCGAAGCGGCAGCCGAACCTGGTCTTCGCCGCCGCGCGCTGGCACGGACTCATCGCCCCGGCGCCCTACGACGCCCTGCGCTCGGCTCTGTTGCGGGACGACGGCGGGATCCGCGAGACGATCCTGGAGCGCGCGACGCAGACCAACGAGGTAGGCCGGCTGGCCACGCTCCTCCCGGCGCTCGCGAGCCTGGCGGCCGGCCACCCGATCGGCCTGCTCGAGGCCGGCGCGAGCGCGGGGTTGTGCCTGTTCCCGGACCGCTGGTCATATGTCTGGGACACCGATGCAGGGCCAGTCGCCCTCACCGCACCGGGACCAACGCTGGCCGCTGACGTGTCCGGTCCGGCGCCGCTGCCAGATCGCCTCCCCGAGGTTGCCTGGCGCGGTGGCATCGACCTCAACCCGCTGGACGTGACGGATCCCGACACCCGCCGATGGCTCCTGACGCTGGTGTGGCCCGAGCACGACGACCGCCGGGAGAGGCTTGACCAAGCCCTCGCGATCGCCCGCCGTGATCCACCGGTGATCTGCCGCGGTGACCTCGTCGAGGAGCTGCCCGGTCTGGTTGCCGAGGCGCTGGCGAAGCTCCCGGAGGACAGCGTCCTCATGGTGTTTCACTCCGCAGTGATCGCCTACCTCGACCATCCCCGGCGCGAGCGCTTCACCGCCCTGATGCGCGACCTGATGACCGATCCGCGCGTCCACTGGGTGAGCAACGAGCGCCCCGGCGCACTCCCCGCGGTAACCGCGACCGGGCCCGAGCCACCGCCGGGACGCTACGTCCTGGCGATGGACGGCCAGGCGGTCGGCCACACCCAGCAGCATGGCGGCGGCCTCCACTGGTGGTCGTAGGACTGCCGTGTCGGGTGGAGGGTTGCGACCCCCTGAGCGAACTTCGGACCGTGTCCTCATCAAGGCCGTGCTTCAGAGCGGAGTGGGCGAGGATCGGATCGTCCACGACACCGCGTTGACTTGCGGCGTCTTGCTACCGCGATCAGTGCGGGCGGCCAGGTGCGTCATACCGCGGTTCTGCTCGTCTCGCGTCCCTTGCCACTTCGAAGGTACCGCGCCCGTGGGGTCTTGCGGCAAGCCCCCGGTCAGGCATCAGACTGCTCGACGGTTCACGGGGGCCTGGAGTGATGAGGGCGAGATGCACGAAGTAGTCGTTTTCGGCCGCGGTCTACCGGGTCTGATAGGGGGCGTGAAGTTGGTCTCGGTGAGAGTCGTGGTCGCAGGTGTGGAGCGGCGTTCGATGCCTGAGTTGGCCGACTCCGCCGTGGGAAAGAGTCAGGCACGCGGCCTGGAAGTCCGCCACCACGGAGGCATGTTGAAGAGATGTCGGGTTCGATCCTGTCAGGAAAGCGCATGAGCGAGCTCAAACCGTTCGACATCTACAAGTCAGGGATCCTCTTGCACGGGACCAAAGTGGACCTTGCGGAGGGCGATCTGTTGGTGCCTGGACACAGCTCGAATTTCGAGGAGGGGAGGACGGCGAACCACGTCTACGTCACGGCCACCCTCGACGCCGCGACCTGGGGTGCCGAACTTGCGTCAGGCCCGGGGCGTGGTCGGATCTACATCGTGGAGCCACTCGGTAGCCTCGAGGACGACCCGAACGTCACCGACAAGAAGTTCCCAGGCAACCCGACTCGGTCCTTCCGCACTCGGGAACCGGTGAAGGTTGTCGGTGAACTCGTGGACTGGGTCGGCCATTCATCCGAGGGGTTGCAATCCATGCGAGACGCGCTGATCGATCTGAAGCGCCGTGGCCTCTCCGTCATCGACGACTGACCGGTCCACCCGGTGGGGATCCACATGCGGTCCCGAATGCGGGTCTACGGGTGGACCTGTATGAAGCCAACCATGAGAAGGGTCGATCACATGGCACACGTACAACGCTTCGACCACGTCGGCATCACCGTCGCGGACCTCGAGTTGGTGACGGCGTTCTTCGTCGGCCTGGGTCTCGAGGTCGAGGGCACCGGATCCGTGGAGGGCGAGTTCGTGGAGACGGTCTGCGGCATCCCGGGCGCGCACTGTGAGATTGCGGTGCTGCGGCCGCCCGACGGAGGGTCCCGGCTGGAGCTTTCGAGGTTCGTGACGCCCGACCACGTCCCCGGGCCGCCCGCAGCGACGGCGCACGAGCTTGGCCTGCGCAACGTGTCGTTCGAGGTCGCTGACCTTCAGGCCGCCGTCGATGCGGTGGCTGCGGACGGGTACCGGCTCGTCGGCGGTATTGGTGAGTACCAGAACAGCGTGCGGATGGCTTACGTGCGTGGGCCCGAGGGGATCATCGTGTCGCTCTTCGAGCAGCTCGGGTGAGGTCGCGATGGTGAACCCCGTGGCCGCGACGCAGCGTCGGGCAGGGTACTACCGGAGGGGAGAACTCAGACCTCGATGACGGTGACGTTGTCGTCGAGACCAGCATCGTGCACGGGAAGCGCGCCGAAGTTCCGTTGCAACACGCACAGCCGCCGACGTGGCAGGTCCGCGACGCGCCGGTCGCGGACTGGACGGTCCCGCTGGATCGGGGTATCAGTTCGTCGACGGTCTGCTCCCCATTGAGCATGCCGGGTCGTCCGGATCCGGCTGGTCGACAGAGGAGAACACCATGAAGCAACTCTCACCGGTGGCGGGCCGGTTCACCCGCAGCCACGTGGGCTACCACCACCCCGCGCGTCTCGATGCCTGGGAGCAGGCCGCTCTGAACCTCGGTCCTGAGTCGATGCGGCCGATCTGGCCCGGCGGCTCGATCTCCGGTTGCGATGACGGCTGGGACGACTGCGACGAGTGACACCGCGACGGCGCCGGCGGCCGGGTGCGCGCCGGCGTTGTCATCGGTCCTCATCCGGAAACGACCCTCCCCAGCCTCACGAGAACCAGCCAAGGAGATCCCTCAATGACCTCGACAGACATCGTGCGGCACCAGCCGAGAGCCCGTGTGGCCATCGTCAGCCTGGCCGGCGATCTGCACGCATACGTGATCCGCGAGCGGATGCTCCGCGACCACGGCACCCACGTCGCCATCGTTGCCTCCGACCGGTTCGCCGGGGCGGGTGGCACCTCATGGTCCACCGAGGCGAGCCGCCCGTCGACGCTGCCCACCGAGGAAGGTGACCGCCTGGACGTCGCCGACCTCGACCTCGTGTGGTGGCGTCGCTGCCACGGTCGACCCGCTGTTCCCGACAGCGTTGCCGACCCGGCGATGCGCAAGCTCGTCGTCAAGGACAATCGGGCGGCGTTGCGCGGCACCCTCCTCGCCGGGTTCGGTGGGACGTGGATCAGTGACCCGTCTGCCACCGAACGCGCCCAGAACAAGCTGCTGCAACTGACCGTCGCTCGTGCGCAGGGCCTGACGGTGCCGAACACCCTGGTCAGCTCCGACCCGGAGGCGGTGCGGGCGTTCGTCGACGACCACGGGGGGACGGTGATCGCCAAGACCTTGACCGGCCTCCTGGGCACCTCGCTCGAGGCCGGCCGGGTCAGCCTCGACTCTCTGGTCCAGGACGACGAAGTCGCCCTCGCCGCGACCATCTATCAAGAGGAGGTCCCTGGAACCGACCATCTACGGGTCATGGTCTTCGGCGACGAGGTGCACACCGCCCGGATCCGCAGCCACGAACTCGACTGGCGACTGGCCAACGACCAGGATATCGAGCCCGTGCCCACCGACGCCGACCTCGCGGCGCGGCTGCGTGCCGTCACCGCCGCCCTCGGACTGAGGATGGGCGTCTTCGACCTCAAGGTCCGTCCCGACGGGCACCCCGTGTTCCTGGAGGTCAACCCTCAAGGCCAGTTCCTGTTCGTGGAGGGCATGTCAGACATGCCTCTCACCCAGGCCTTCTGCCGCTTCCTGGCCGACGAGCTCGCGGTCTCCAGAGTCTGACTGAGGACGACCATCGAAGGTCGGCGAAACCGAGACGGCAGCAGCCAGTCGCTGATCCGCGACGGGACGATGCTTCTGGTGCCGCAGCACCGCCCGTATGCCGCAGCACTGCCCGCGATAGGTGGACCCTCCAAGCCTGCTGCCCTTCGCGGATCAACCGTGGGATGACCCACCGTCGGGAACGACGGTGCCTTGATGAAAACGCATCTGCAGCGCCTGGCCGCCGACGTCCCAAACTGATGAGTGTCTGCTCTCGAAGCGTGCGCCGCGCACGAGATAGGTGACGAGTACAAGCTCCGGCGACAGGTCCACGAAGGCCCACTCGCTCACCTCGGGCACCACCTGGTCGTCTTCCTCGGCGAGCAGGCCCACGATCTCCCCGCGGGTCCAGCGGCGACCGGATCTGCCGATCTCCACGAAGCTCTCGTGCAGCAATGCCTGCACTCGGGGACCGTTTCGCCTCGTGGACGACGTCATGAGCTCGATCTCTGCCGCTTTGATCGCCGATTCGCGCCCCACGCGGGCCAGTGTTTCAGGCCAGCCAGCGGCTGTTGTCAACCGGTGCCGGTTCGTCGGATCCCGCAGTGCGTCAGTCGCCGGTCATCGGGGATGCATGCCGCTCATCGATCCGGGCCGTTGGTCAGGAGATGGCGTTCGCCACTAGCGCTGCAACGCGAATCTCTACCGCGGGGCTCCACACCGTGAGCGCGTAAGACACCGGCCAGATCTCGCCCTCGTCGAGGTGTGCAGCGTCTTGGAACTCCAAGGTGGAGTAGCGGGTGTTGAACTTGCCGGCGTTCTTGAAGCACACCACGACCTTCCCGTCAGCGTTTGCGTACGCGGGCATCCCGTACCACGTCTTCGGCGAAAGCCCCGGGGCCTTGGTGGTCAGCACGACATGCACGCGCTCGGCCAGGGCCCGATCTTCCGGCGCCATCTTCGCGATGCTGTCCAGGACCGCCGCCACCCCATCCGCCTGCTTGGCGCCCTTCTTGCCCTCGGCGCGTATCTCGGCAGCGCGGCCCTTCATCGCGGCGCGCTCCTCGGGGGTGAACCCAGCGGGTACGGACCCGGCCTTCTTTGTCGGCATTCTGTGCTCTCCTTCTCGAACGTTCGGGGCTGGAGGTCGGCGCCGCCCTGCTCGCCAGGCTAGGCCCAGCCACACCCGCGTCGCTTCTCGATTCCTGCTCGGTTGAGGACCCCTTTGCGACACAGCTCGCTGAACCACCAGGTCAGAAGGTCACCGCGGAAAGCCTCGCACTCGGCGTGCGCTCTGAGCGGCATGCTCCCCGCAATCTCTGCACCAAGAAGGGCGTCTGCGACGGAGGACCGAGTCAGTCAGTCTTCGGGGAGGTCCGCAAAGTCGCGCTTGGCCGCGCGGTACCAGCCCATTCCTGAAATCGGATGTCGCCACCGGTTCTTCATGTCTCCCAACGGCCCCTCGTGCGCGGTGTCCCCGTTCTCGACAGCCTCCTTGAGATGGGCGTCCTGGGCCTTGATGACCTCGTCTCCGGTGTTACCGCGGAGCTGAAAATCGCAAGGCCCACCCAGCTGGGCACACGTCATCGTTTTCATCGGGTGTCGTTCCTCTCGTGGGACGTCGCTCTCGCTGCGGCGAGTCCCCTGTCGATGTCCGCTGACACGGACGGGTGTGCGAGAAGCGTAGGAGCGGCGCCCCATCCTTGGCTTCTTGAATCCTGCTCGGTCTCGAGCCACGCAAGTGCTGGGCCGTCGCCACACTCGCCACCCTTGGGCGGGCCGCCCCTGGGCAATCGAATCCCGCTCTGACGGGGGGCGGCTAGTGTTCATCGCGGTCGGCAGCACTGCCGCCGTACTTCCACCTGAGGAGAGTTAGCGTGTCTGAGCTCATCGTTCTTGGCTACGACGATCATGACCGGGCGAAGGGCGCCTACGACAAGGCGTTGGACCTCCAGCGTGACATGGTGCTCAACCTCAGCGGCCTGGCCTTGGTCACGGTGGACGCGGAGGGAAAGAAGCACGTCGACACCCCGGGGCGTCTGGTGTCGGCAGGAGCGGCGTCGGGAGCGCTCTGGGGGGCGCTGATGGGCATTCTGTTTCTCGTCCCCGGTGCGGGGATCATCCTGGGCGGAGCGCTGGGCGCGCTTTTCGGGAAGCTGAGCAAGACGGGGATCAACGACCACTTCAAGGCGCGGGTCAACACCATGCTCGAGCCGGGCAAGGCTGCCGTGGTCATCATGGCCACCAAGGTCACCGAGGACAAGTTCGCCGCCGCGATGAAGGAGTTCGGCGGAACTGTCCTGCAGACGTCACTGTCCGACGCCGACGAGAAAGAGCTCGCCTCTGAGCTGGACGACTCCAGCTCGCCCTCCTGATCACCGGAGGACACCACCCGCAACAACCCCGAACGCTGGCCGCACGGCGACCACTCCTCCCGGTAGGGGCACCGGGAGGCTGGCCGGGTGGGTGATCCTCAGCGCTCGCCGAGCGTGATGTTCACCCCGGTCGGCGTCGCTTGGTGGTCGCGTCGGCCTCATCCGTCAGGGCTCATTGTCTGGCGACGCGTTGACGTGCTCGACGAACGCCGAGTCGGAAGAGACGATGCGCTCCATCTCCTCGCCCCCGTCGCACGTCAGGAGCGCCACCGTGAGGCTCGCAGGAGTGCGGACGACCACACGCCACCGGCCTCCCGCGGCGGTCCATCGGGTCAGGCGCTCGACGTCGGGGTGAGAAACCGCCGGTCCGGCCTCTGCGCCGTCCTCGACCGAGTCCGACGGGCCGCCCGCCTGAACCCGGTCACGAACGATGTGCAGGTCCGCGGCCCGGTCGTTGACCGAGGCATCCTCCATGCTGGCTATTCCTTTCGCTCGGTGCGCGATGGCGTCCGACCGTCCCACCGTCCTCGCGCTCCACGTAGTCGGCCAGGGCCTCGAGCTCACGCCGTGTGACGTTGCCACCCCAGAAGCGAGCCCGACGAGGTCCTCGCACCAGCGCGGAGACCAGTACACACCCCATGTCACTGGGCGTGTCGGGGTTGACGGTCACGATCCCGTACCACGAGGACCCCGTTGACCGGTGGCTCATTCCGCTGCGCTAGGGCGTCTCGGCGCGTGCGGGTTCCCCGGAGTGCGCGACCTCGAGTGACACCCCCATCTGCGTCAACCGCTCGCTGATCGGATCAGCAGGCGGAATGTCGGTGACCACCTCGGATACGCGATCCCAGCCGCACAGCAGTACAGCAGCGGGCGACGAGAACTTCGCGTTGTCGACCAGGAGGACGACGCGATCGGCGATGTCCATCAGGGCGAGCTTGGTGGGCCGTTCGCTGTCGGTCGAGACATAGAGCCCCTTGTCGTCCACCGCGGCCGCGCCGAGGAACAACGTCTGGACCCGTAGTCCCTGCGTCGCCTCGACGGTTCGCGGACCGATGAAGGCTTGGCTCTCGCGTAGGAGATCACCGCCCAGACCGACGACGTGCCCCACGCCACGGGTCAGGAGGAGCTGCATCACAGGGACAGAATGCGTCACCACGGTGCCGGTGAAGGTGTCTGGGAGCGCTTGTGCTGCGGCGTAGGTCGTCGTGCCGGCGTCGACTGCGATGGTTGCAGCCCAGGGAATGTTGCCGGCAGCCCGCTCGGCGATCATCCGTTTGCCCTCGGACTGCAGCCCCGCCCGGCCGGCGAAGGCCGGCGAGTGCAACGAGGCCGAGAGCGCGCTCACCCCACCATGCACGACCCGCACCTTGGACTGCTGCTCCAGCTTGCGCAGGTCGCGCCGCACCGTCATATCGGAGACGCCTAGCTGCCGGGCCAGGTCGATCACCGAGATGAAGCCGATTTCAGCGACCGCGGTCAGGATGCGGTGCCGCCGCGCCGGGGCGCTGTCATAGCGCAACGTCTGCGCGGGCCCGTGCCGATCCACGCGCCGATCGGACACTGGCCAGCCTCCCTCGCAAACCATCAGATGACAATGCCAGCCAGAATACGCGATCCTGTCCGCTCAGCATGTTGACTTTCCATCATCCATTGGTAATCTTCTCCCAGAAGAACGAGTCCGACAGCTCACGAGGGGTCTCGGTGGCGCGGTGACGACCACATTCGACGCGGTGTTCGTAGGAGCCGCGACCCAGGACGCTCTTGCCCTGGTGAGCGGGTTCCCCAGGCCGGACCAGCGGATGGTCGCCGACGCCATCGCCTACGCCGGGGGCGGCCCCGCCGCCACGGCTGCGGTCGCCGCGGCCCGGCTGGGAGTGCACGTGGCGTTCGTGGGGACCGTCGGGGACGACCTCGACGGTCAGAGCATCCTGGCGGGTTTGACGGCCGAAGGGGTCGACGTCAGCGGGGTCAGCGTTCGACGAGGTCACGCCTCCGCAGCCAGCGTCGTCGTGGTTGACGCCGTCCGGGGCACCCGGGCGATCTGCAACCGCCCCGGCCCGGACATCGAGCTCACGGCGGGTCTGGCCCTGCTCGCCGCCACTCCTGTTGTTCACGTGGACCACGTTGGCTGGGGCCCCGTCACCGAGGCATGCCCGCAGGTCGGGCCACGCCTGTCGGTCGACGGGGGCAACCCCATCCCCGGGTTCACTCCATCCGGCGTCCGGCTGTTCGCCCCGACCGTGGGGGCGCTCCGGTCGGACTTCGGGTCGATGGAGGTCGACGACCTTCTCCTACGGGCTATTGCAGGCGGCTGCGACATCGTCGTCGCCACGGCCGGCGCCAACGGCTCGTATGCCCGGACGAGCACCGGTCAGACGGCGTCCGCCCCAGCCCATCGAGTCGACATCGTCAGCACGCTGGGGGCGGGGGACGTCTTCCACGGCGCGCTCATCGCCGCCGAGATCCACGGCCTGCCCCTCGAGCAACGCCTCGTCTTCGCCAACACCGCGGCCGCACTGGCGTGCCGGGGCTTGGACGGCCGGTCCGCCATCCCGCGCCTATCCGAGGTCGTGAGCGTGACTCCCGCGCTCAGGCCAGACCCGACTGAGGAGCCCCTTCATGACTGACACCGCCTCCGATGTGACCACCGCCGCATACGGCCTCGACGCCATCGCCCGACCGAGCGGCGCGTTCGCGATGCTGGCCGTCGACCAGCGTGAGGCGATGCGGGCGATGTTCGCCGCGCACCAGACCGAGCCGGTGACCGACGAGCAGCTCACGGAGTTCAAAGTGGCGGCGACGCGGGTCCTGACCCCGTATGCGTCCGCGGTGCTGGTCGACAAGCAGTTCGCCTTCGACCAGGTCGTCTCCGCCGGTGCGGTCGACCCGTCCTGCGGGCTGATCGCGGCAGCCGACCACTTCATCGCCGGCAACGGCGAGTTCGTCACGGCCGTCGAGATCGACTCCCAGGTCGAACCAGCGGCGGTGCGCGCCCAAGGCGCCGTCGCGATGAAGCTGTTGGTGATCCACCGGCCCGACGAACCCGCGGCGGTTCGGATCGCGATGGTCGAGTCATTCGTCGATCGGTGCCGTTCTGCCGGACTGGTCAGCATCATCGAACCCGTGGCCAAGGCGCCTCGCGATAATTCGGCGGGTCTGGCCTGGGACTGGGATGGCTGCGTCATCGAGGCGGCCCGTGAGCTCGGGTCACTCGGGGCCGACCTCTACAAGGCCGAGGTACCCATGAAGGGCCAAGGTGACGCCGACGAGATCCGCCGCGGGTGCGCCACCATCACCGAAGCCGTCTCCTCACCCTGGGTGGTGCTGTCCTCGGGAGTCCCAGCCGAGGACTTCCCCCGCGCCGTCGAGCTCGCCTGCCGCGAGGGTGCCTCCGGCTTCCTGGCCGGACGGGCCGTCTGGGCGGCCGTCATCGGCGGCCCGGACCTCGAGCGCGACCTGAGCGAGATCTCGATCCCCCGCCTGCAGCGGCTCGGGGCACTGGTCGACGAGCTCGTGGCCCGATGACCGACACAGAGGCCGACACAGAGGCCGACACGACCCACACGCCCGGGTCGCCCGTGTCGTTCAGCGACACGCAGAACCACACGCCTCGGGTCGTCGTCATCGCGACCGCACGTCCGACCTTCGCCGTCGACGTGGCCCAACGGCTTGCCGATGAGGCGCGGGCGCTCATCTCGTCCCTCGGTGCCCACGTCAGTGGACCCACTGATCTGGTCATGACCTCCGAAGACGTGAACGCGGCTCAGGCCTACCTCTCCCAACCACATGACCTCGTCGTCAACGTCTGCGCCTCCTTCTGCGACGCGACACCGGCCCTGGAGCTGTATGCCGAGCTCGAGGCTCCGATCCTGCTCTGGTCGTTCCGCGAACCCGGCCCGGTAGGAGACCGGCTGTGGCTGAACTCCCTCTGCGGCGCCAACCTGTTCGGGCATGCACTCGTCGTCCACGCCGGACGCACCCCGCGACTGGTGTACGGCAACCCCGACGAACCCGCCGTCCGGCAGATCCTCACGGCTGCGTTACGCGGCCAGCTGCCCGCCGCGGTCCTCCCGCCGACGTCAACCGGCAACAGATCCGGCGGCGCTCAGGTCGACACCGCACTCGCATCCTTGCGCGGACGTCGGTTGGGGCTGGTGGGTGACGCCCCACCCGGCTTCACCCCCAGCCGCTTCGACGGACCACTGCTGCGCCGCGTCTTCGGGCTCGAGGTGGAGCAGCTGGACGTCGATGCGTTCCTCACACGAGTCGGTGACGTCGACAACGTCGTGGCCGAGTCGGAGTATGCAGCCTCTCTCGTCTCCCAGCCGAGCCTCGCGGCGGTCGACCACGGCGAGGCCCTCACCTCGGCCAGGATCACCACCGCGATGCGCGACTGGCACCGGCGGGACAACCTCGCCGGTCTGGCGATGCGCTGCTGGCCGGAGTTCCCCACCCAGCTCGGAGCCTGCCCCTGCTCGTCGCTGTCCAGAATCGCCGACGAAGGCACCCCCACCGCCTGCGAACGGGACGTCTATGGGGCCGTGACGATGCTGTTGATGGAGGCGCTGGGCTCGGGCACCACCTATCTTGTCGACACCGTCGACCTCGACGCGGACCGCAACGTCGTGCGGGTATGGCACTGCGGTGCGGCGGCCACCGTCTTGGCTGCCGACCCGCACGCAGCGACCCAGTACACCCACTGCAACCGCAAGCTCGGGGTCGCTGGGAACTTCCCGCTGCGCACCGGCCCCGTCGTCATGGCCCGCCTGACCGAGGACCCCGCCCGACCGGGGGGGCTTCGTCTGCTCCTGGCGGCCGGGGAGTCGCTTCCCGAACCGAACCGGTTCCAAGGCAACACTGCTGCCGTCCATCTGGACGGCAAGGCCGTCGACTTCGTGACAGCCCTGGTGACCGGCGGGTTCCCGCATCACACCGTGCTGGCCTGGACGGACGTGCGCCCCCAGCTGCGCACGGCCGCCGACCGGCTCGGCATTCCTGTCGTCGACTGGTAGACCCCGCAACCGCACGAGGAGACAACGATGTCTGAGAAGTTCACGATCGAACGCCGACGCTTCCTGCAGGTCCTCGGCGCAGCGGGTACGGGCGCAGCGCTCGCCGGCTGCGTCGGGCCGACGATCACCGCGCGCGGAGCTGCCGGCTCGACGAGTGGTCAGACCAACGCCCAGCTGCTCGCACCCGCCACGGCAACCCCGGCGACGGGCACCATCTCCTTCGCCCATTGGCGCGCCGAGGACAAGGCCGTCTTCGACACCCTGATTGCCTCGTTCGTCAAGGCCAACCCCGGGGCCGGGGTGACCCAGGACATCGCCCCCTCGAACGACTACCAGAGCACCGCTTTGCAGAAGGTCCGCGGCGGCACGATCGGCAACGCGTTCGTCGCCTTCCGGGGAGCCCAGTTCGTCGACATGACCAAGGCGGGGTTGTTCGCCGGACTCGGCCGACAGCCGTTCGTCGACAACTACTTCGCCGAGCTGGTCAAAGCCGGCCAGAGCGACTCACGCGCGCAGATGGGCCTGCCCTACCAGCTCGTCTTCAACATGCCGATCTACAGCGAGGCCGCCTTCAGCGCCGCCGGCATCTCCGCCCTGCCTCAGGACTGGGACGGTTTCCTCGCCCTCTGCGACGCGCTCAAGTCCAAGGGGATGGTGCCGATCGCCTGGCCCGGCGGTGAACCGGCCAACGCCGGACAGCTGCTGAACTCGATGGCCATGAACGAGATGCCCACGGACAACGCGTTCGCCGGAATCGAGGCAGGCACCTACAAGGTGACCGACGACTGGTTCCTGCGGATCCTCAAGCACTACCAACAGCTCACACCATACTTCGAGCCCAACTCGACGGGCACCAGCTCCGAGCCGCTGCAGCAGCTGTTCGCGAGCGGCAAGGCTGCCATGCTGGCCACCGGCTCCTTCCATATCAGCGCCGTCCGCAAGCTGGGGGCGACGTTCCCGATCAACCTCATCGCCCCCATCACTGTGACCCAGGACAAGGCCAAGTACGAGGGCATCTACAACGCCACCTTCATCCTCGGCGTCAACACGACTGGCAGCAAACAGGATGCCGCCCTTAAGTGGGTGCAGTTCCTCTCCCAGCCGGAGAACGCGGCCACCTACGCCAACGGCACCTCCCAGCACGTGACGGTCAAGAACGTCGACTACACCAACGCCGACCTCAGGCACACCGCACCGTGGCTGGCCAAGAAAACCCTTCTCGCACCACGGTTCCAGTTCAACAACCTCGACATCCGCAACGCCGTCGAGGGCGCCTGCACCTCGGTCGTCGGAGGCGCCGACCCGGGACAGGCAGCCGAGAAGGCCCAGTCGATCGTCGACCAGAAGCGGAAGTAGCCATGGCCACCACGCTCACCCCCGCCGGCAAGGAACAAGGATCCCCGCAGCTGGCCGCCGTCACCCGGAAGCCACGCGGCCGCAGCCCCATGGCCGCCCACCCCGGGCTATGGCTGTTCCCCATCCCCGCTCTCCTGCTGTATGTCGCGTTCTTCGTCATCCCCACGATCCAGGGCGTCATCTACGCCGTCACCGACTGGGACGGCTTCAGCCCCACCGCCCAGTTCGTCGGACTCGACAACTTCGTGACCGTCTTCACCGGTGACGATCTGTTCCGCAACGCCCTGGCCAACAACATCAAGTTCATGCTCGTCGTCGTCATCCTCCAGACCGCCTTCTCCTTGGCCCTGGCCGTCTTCCTCACCAAGAACTCCAAGAGCTCGATCGCCCTACGGTCGCTGTACTTCTTCCCCACCATCTTGTCCAGCGTCTCCGTCGCGTTCGTGTGGAAGTTCGTCTACGACCCCAACTTCGGGTTGATCAACAGCATCCTCGGCGCCGTCGGTCTCGGCCGGTTCCAGGGCGCATTCCTCGGCAACGACAACCAAGCCATCTACTGGGTCGCGATGACCCAGGTCTGGTTCCACGTCGGGCAGATGATGATCATCTACGTCGCCGGCCTCCAGCAGATCCCCCAAGAGCTGTACGAGTCCGCCGAGATCGACGGAGCCGGCCGTTGGCAGCAGTTCCGACATGTGACCTGGCCGATGACGGCGCCGGCAACCGCGATCGTCATGGCCTACACCACCGTTCAGTCCTTCAAGGCGTTCGACCTCATCCTCGGACTCGGGGGGAACCCACCCAAGGCGTCCCTGGATATCTTGTCGACCCGGATCTACTCCGGGTTCGCCAACTCCCAGTTCGGCTACTCCGCTGCGGAGTCGCTCGTCTTCATGGCCCTGATCGCCGCCATCACGTGGCTGCAGCGACGTGCAGTCAAGACCCTGCAACCGGACGACTGAGGAGCACACCGTGCGCTACCAACTGACCCGCCGCCTCGTCCTAGGCGTCTATGCAGTCCTCGTCATCGTCCCGCTCCTGGTCGTCATCTTCGGCAGCTTCAAGACCACCCAGGACCTGTTCAACTCACCGTTCCTGCCGCCGACCGCCTGGCAGTTCGACAACTACAGCACCGTCCTCGGTGGGTCTGGGCTCGGCGTGGCCTTCCGCAACAGCGTCATCGTCACCGGATGCTCTGTCCCGCTGACCCTGTTCATCGCCAGCCTCGCCTCGTACGCTCTCGCCCGCATTCCCGGTTGGAAGAGCAACCTGCTCCTCGGATTCTTCGTCCTCGGGATGGCCGTCCCCGCCCAGGCCAACATGATCCCTCAGTACGTGCAGTTCGAGACCTTCGGGCTCACCGACTCCCTGCTCGGGCTGATCCTGATCAACATCGTCGTGACGATGCCGATCGCCGTGTTCATCCTGACCGGCTTCCTCAAGACCCTTCCGAAGGAGCTGTTCGAGGCCACCGCGGTCGACGGGTCCGGCCCGTGGCGAACCTACCGTTCCATCGTCGTACCCGTCTCGGTCCCCTCCCTGGCGGCCACCGCGATCTTCCTGTTCGTCATCCACTGGAACGACCTGCTGTATCCCCTGCTGTTCATCCAGGACCCGAACAAGCGCACCATCCCCGTAGCCCTGCTGTCGTTCCAGGGCGAGTTCCTCACCAACTTCCCCCTGCTGTTCACGGGTGTCGTCGTCGCCTCCGCCCCCATCGTCATCGCCTACGTGTTCCTGCAGCGCTACTTCGTCGCAGGCATCACCGCCGGCGCCGTCAAGGGCTGAAGCCCGGATGCCCGACACCCTCCTGCTGCGGCACGTCACCCACCACACGCGCGACCAGGCGAGTGTCTCCCTCGTCATCGACGCGCTGCCCGGGGTCCAGCTGGGGATGATGCCCGGCTGGCTGACCGGGGAGCCGCTGGAGGCCCAGGGCGTCGAGACGACGATGCCCAACCTGCCCTCCATCCAGCTGCCGCCGACGAACCCCACCCCGTACACGCTCAGGGTCAGCGCACCGCAGCCCGGGACACTGCGTCTCCAGCTCGCCGAACACGGGTCAGCCTGCCTCGACGACGACGGGACAGCGCTCGGGATCGTGGTCAACCCGGCGCCCGACCCGGCCGCTCTCGACGTGCACTCCACCGACACCGAGATCGTCATCCGCTGCGGCCGGCTGCGCCTGGTGGTCGGCAGAGTCCCGTTCACCCTGACCCTGATCGACGACGATGACGTGCCGACTGTGCTGCTCCGTACCGCGCACCGGCTCAGGCAGGTCGCCGGTCTCCTCATGGCACCGTCCGTACTCGCAATGCCCGGGGAGATGACGCTCAACCTCGAGCTCGGACCAGACGAGGACATCCTCGGGTTCGGCGAGCAGTTCGGCCGGCTGGTCAAGAACGGCCAGCTCTTGCGGTTGCGCTGCGAGGACGCCTGTGGGACGGGCACCGGTCTGGCCTACAAGCCGGTACCGGTGTGGCACTCCTCTCGTGGGTACACCGGGTTCGTCAACACCGGTGCCGTTCTCACCGCCGATGTCGGCCACTCTCGACCGGCCGTGCTCTCCCTCACTGTCCAGGACGCGGGCCTCGACCTCTATGTCATCGCCGAGCCCCGGCCCGCCGCCAGGCTCACCGCATACACAGCACTGACCGGTCGCCCGGACGTGCCGCAGCCGTGGGCCTTCGGCTACTGGATGGGCCGCTGCCGCTACCACTCCAGCGAGGAGATGCTGGAGGTCGGTCGCACCATGCGCGCCCACCACATACCCGCAGACGTCCTGCACCTCGACCCCGACTGGCTCGTCGTCGACCGGCTCAACACCGACTTCATCTGGAACACCGCACGGTTCGGCGACCGCAGGAAGTTCATCGAGGACCTCGCCGACCTGGACCTCAGGCTCTCGGTCTGGGAACTGCCCTACCTCGACCCGGCGTCACCGGTCTTCGAGCACGCCGAGCAGCAGGGGTACCTTGTGCGCCGACGCGACGGAAGCCTCGCGGGGATCCAGAAGACGCCAACCCCGGACGGGCGGATGCGGGCCCTCGTCGACTTCACCAACCCGCAGGCGCGCCGGTGGTGGCAGGAGATGCACCGCCCGTTCCTCGACGACGGTGTCGCCGTGTTCAAGACCGACTTCGGGGAGGCGCTGCCGGACGATGTCGCCCTGCACGACGGCACACCGGCGCACCTGGCCCACAACCTCTACCCTCTGCGGTACAACGCGGCCGTGTCCGACGCGATCCGTGAGTTCACCGGACGAACACCCTTGGTATGGGGCCGTAGCGGGTGGGCGGGGTCGCAGCGCTACCCCGGGCAATGGGGCGGCGACGCCGAGTCGACGGTCGCCGGTATGCAGGCGACGGTCCGCGGCGGTCTGTCCTACGCCATGAGTGCGCCCGGGTTCTGGAGCCACGACATCGGCGGGTTCTTCGGCCCGGAGCTGACCCCGGCGCTGTATGTGCGCTGGACCCAGCTCGGCGCCCTCTCTCCACTCATGCGTGCCCATGGGCTGCGCCCACGGGAGCCCTGGGCGTTCGGTGACCAAGCCCTGGAGATCTGCCGTGACTGGATCCGCTTGCGTTACAGCCTGATCCCCTATCTGTGGCAGGTCGCCCACCAAGCCGCTACGCACGGCTGGCCGCTGATGCGGCCGCTCGGACTGCACTACCCCGACGATCCCGTCGCGGCTGGCATCGACGACCAGTTCCTGCTCGGTGAGGACCTGCTGGTCATCCCGGTGTTCGACGACTCACCCGACCGCGTCCGACGCCGGTTCTACGTCCCGGCCGGACGGTGGGTCGACCTCGCGGACGGGCAGACCTTCGCCGGCCCCGGGTTCCACTACCGTGATGTGACACTCGAGCGGATGCCGGTGCTGGTCCGCGACGGCGCGTTGATCCCCCGCGTCACCGTCGACGACGAGGTCCGCGCCGTCTCCGACCTGCTGACCCGGCCCTGGCATCTGCACGCCTACGGCAACGTCCCGTCAGGCGAACATCGACTGGTCGGCTTCGACGACGCGCCCGTCATCGTCACTCTCGGCACGAGGGGGACCATCGCCACGACCGGTGCTGCCGTTGTCTCGACCGTCGGGTCTCAGCCGGTAGCAACGGAACTGGTCCGACATGGTATCTGACCGATGGGCCGACCTCCCCGAGAAGGTGGACCGTCTGCTGGCTCTGGCGAGCCGCCACGACCTGCATACGGTTGTCCTCCGGGACCCCACAAACCTCGGGTGGCTGCTGGGATGCCGGGTCAACGTGCCGCAGACCCTGGACACCGCCTGCCTCGACGTCGTCGTCGACCTGAGCACCACTCCACCCCGGGTCGACATCGTGACCAACGCGATCGAGGCCCCCCGCCTGCGCGACACCGAGCTCGCAGGACTCGACGCGCAGTGGGGAGTCGTTCCCTGGTGGGCCAGCCGGGACGACCAGCTCCCGCGCGGAGGCGGCGTCGGCAGCGACCGACCACTGCCAGGCTCGGTGCCGCTCGCCAACGACCTCAGCGTGCTACGCCGGTCACTGACCGGGAGCCAACGTCATCTCCTGCGGGCGGTGTGCCACGACTCAGCCGCCGCTGCGTCCGCCGCCGCCCAGAGACTCAGCCCGGTGATGACCGAGTACGAGGCTGCCGCCGTGCTGGCAATGGAGCTGCTGACACGCGAGCTCGACCCCATCGTGCTCATGGTCGGCGGGCAAGCACGGTTGCAGGTTCACCGCCATCCGCTGCCCACCTCGAAGCCATTGGGGCGCAAAGCGATGATGGTCGCCTGTGGACGCCGCCACGGGTTGGTGTCCAGCATCACCAGGATCGTGTCCTTCGACCCCCTCACCTCGGTCGAGGAGGAGGCATACCGGCGGTTGCTGCACGTGGAGGAGGCGTTCCTCGACGCGAGCGTTGTCGGTGCCTCCATCGGCGCCGCCTTCAGCGCTGGGATCGCCGCCTACGCCGCGCAGGGGTTCGACCCGGCGGAGTGGCACCGCCACCATCAAGGTGGTCTCTCCGGCTTCCAACCGAGGGAGCTCCTAGCGTCCTCTGCGTCCTCTGCGCTGCTGCCCGAGGGCGCCGTCGTCGCCTGGAACCCCAGCGCAGACGGTTGGAAGGTCGAGGACACCTGTCTCGTCGTGTCGACCGGGGCGCAGCCCCTCGTTCACGACGACACCTGGCCAACGACCACGGTCGGAACGCGGCTTCGGCCGGATGTACTCACCCCCTGACCGCCCCCGACCGCCCCCGACCGCCCCCGACCGCCCCTGACCGTGCTGACCGAATATGCCGTTCCTGCGACAGGAGAATCCCTTGACCATCTCGATGTCCCACGCCCGCACCCTCATCGACGGCACCTGGGAGGACGGCGACCGGCAGGTCGAGGTGAGCAATCCCGCGAACGGAACCCAGGTCGGCACCATGGCCTGGGGTGACGCCACGGATGCCCGGCGTGCCGCTGACGCCGCCGGCCGCGCGTTCGACGAATGGTCCAGCCGGCCAGCACGGCAGCGCGCCGACATCCTGCTCGCCGCCAGCGAGCTGCTGCGAGAACGGTCCGACAGCCTGGGCGAGGTGCTTGCGCGGGAGGCCGGCAAGCGGCTCCCCGAGGCGGTGGGCGAGATCGCGTTCAGCGCCGAGTACTTCAGATGGTTCGCCGAGCAGTGTCGCCGACCCACCGGCGACGTGATTCCCCACGAGGCCGCCGACCGCCGACACCTGAGCCTGCGCCGGGCGACCGGCGTCGTCGCCTCGCTGACCCCGTGGAACTTCCCCTGCTCGATCCAGGCTCGCAAGCTCGCCCCCGCACTCGCCGCCGGATGCACAGTGGTGGCGCGTGTGTCGGAGAAGGCTCCCATCGCTGCGACGCTGATGATCGAGGCGCTGGTCGACGGGGGGATTCCGCGGGGCGTCATCAACCTCGTCCACGGGCCCGCCAGAGACCTGACCGCGGCGCTGCTCGACCACGAGGCCGTCCGCGTTGTGACGTTCACCGGCTCGACCCCGGTCGGGCGGGAGATCATGGCCCGCGCCGCCCAGCGTGTGGTGCGGCCGCTGCTCGAGCTCGGCGGCGACGCCGCGTTCATCGTGTTCGAGGACGCCGACATCGACGCGGCCGTCGAGGGGGCGATGCTCGCCAAGTTCCGCAACACCGGGCAGTCCTGCATCGCGGCGAACCGGTTCGTCGTCCACCAGTCCGTGCACGACGAGTTCGTGGGGAAGCTCACCGCCAGAGTGGACGCCATGACGATCGGTGACGGGATGGCACTACCCCTGCCCGATCTCGGACCCGTGATCGACGCCTCCAGGGTCGACGCGGTGAACACGCTCGTCGCTCAGGCCCTGTCTCAAGGAGCCACCCGCGTCACCGCCTCCCACGAGCTGCCACCGGTCGGTACCTACCTCGCGCCCACCCTGCTCACCGATGTCCCAGACACCGCGGATATTGCTACCCAAGAGGTATTCGGGCCGGCGGCGGCCATCTTTGCGTTCCGGGACACGCACGAGGCGCTGGCCCGAGCGAACGGCACCGAGATGGGTCTGGCCGGATACCTGTGGTCCCGCGACGTGGGACGGTGCTGGACGGTGGCCGAGCGGCTCGAGGCTGGCATCGTCGGGGTCAACAACGCCCTGCCGTCCGTCGCGTTCGCCCCGATGGGCGGGGTGAAGCAGTCCGGGCTCGGGCGGGAAGGAGCGGCCATGGGTCTGGAGGAGTTCCAGGACGTGCGCTACCTGTCATGGGGGTTGTGACCGGCCGGTTGAGCCAGCGATGACCGCCGAGCTTGTTCTGCTGCCCCTGGGCGTCCTGGTCGCTGCCCTGACCCAACGCATCACCGGCATCGGGTTCGCGCTCGTGTGCGCACCGGTGCTCGTCCTGATCGCCGGACCCTTCCACGGTGTCGTCCTGGCCAACCTGCTCAGCCTCACGGTCAACCTCCTGGTCTTCGCTGTCAGCTGGCGGGACACCGAATGGGTCAAGGGCCTGCTCCTCGCCGTCCCAGCTCTGTTGACCATCCCGGTCGGCGCCTACGTGGCCCGTACGATGCCGCCGGCACCCCTGATGGTCGTCATCGGGCTGCTCGTCATCCTCGCCCTGGGAGCGGTCATCCTCAGCTCTCGAGCCCGAGTCCTGCACGGCCGTGGCGGGGCGGTAGCCGCCGGCGCTGCTAGTGGCTTCATGAATGTCACGGCGGGGGTGGGGGGCCCGGCCATCGTCCTGTATGCCGTCAGCACCGAATGGGAGCACCGCAAGTTCGTGGCGACGTTCCAGTTCTACTCGATCTTCGTCAACCTCGCCTCACTGCTCAGCAAGGGTGGTCTCCCTCAGGTCGCCCCGGCCACCCTCATCGTCTCGGGCGCCGGCTTGCTGACCGGGCTCGCCGGCGGAGAGGTGCTCTCTCGACACGTCGACCATGACCTGGCACGCCGACTCGCGATCGGACTCGCACTGGCCGGCTCGGTTTTCACCGTCGTCAAGGGGTTGCTCGCGTGGTGACCCCCGGGCACGTCCGCCGGCGCGACGATGCCGCCGACTCGATGATGAGCGATGACCTGCGGTCGGACGGCTTTCCTGTGTCTGGATACCTTGTGCTTGTCAGACGATCGGCAGAGGGCCAACTCAACACAAGAAGGGGTCAGGGTGATCCTTCCGCAGCAGCGGGATCCTCGCTTGGTGACGATCCGCCGCGGTGGGACCCTCACGGACGGTGATCACCACCTCCTGGCGTTGTGGGCGGCAACATGCGCGGAGCACGTCCTCGACCTCTTCGAGTCGGCACAACCCCAGGACCCCCGACCGCGTGAAGCGATCGAGCAGGCCCGCGCCTGGGTGCGGGGGGAGGTGAGGATGATGCAGGCCCGCGCGGCCGGCGGCCATGCCATGGGCGCGGCCCGAGACCTGCGCGGCGCTCCCCGGCACGCGGCGCATGCCGCGGGGCAGGCTGCATGCGTCGCACACGTCGCCGCACACGATCTCGGTGCGGCCGCATACGCGATCAAGGCCACGCGTGCTGCTGCACCCGGTGGTGACGGCGAGGCGGTCGGGCGACTCGAGTGCCACTGGCAGCGAGACCAGCTTCCCGCCGAGGTTCGCGAGCTCGTCCTCGACGATCAGGCGTTGCGGAACGACATCTGCTGGTCCGTGTTCGACTTCTGAGCCGCCTGGTCCGACCGACATGCACGAACGGGCAAATGCGGCCTTGACCGGTGCGCTGGAGGCCTCGTGCATGTCCGTCGGCCCGTGCCTAGCTCGACGTTGGGGGGTCCTCCTCGGGGTCCTCCTCGGGTTCGAACGAGTTGGGCTCGTCGCCCATCGTCAGCCCCACCCCCTCGCCGCCCTCGGACTCGTCCGGCACGGCGTCGGCACCCTGCGGGTCAGCGTTGTCTGAGTCCTGCTGCGTCATGGTGTCGCTCGCTTCCTGACGATCGGTGTCTCCCGAGCCTCCACCACGGCCGTCGCACAGGCAACCCGGCGTACCTCCGAGAGGCGCCGTTTCTTGACTCGTTCCAGAATCCGCGACACACTCGCGGGAGGCCTCAGATCAGCCTCGAGCACGAACGGATCGCGAAAGGACAGCGATGAGCGACAGCACGGTGACCCAAGGAACCGACGACATCACCACCGAACGGGACATGAACGAGGAGGCCGCGGGCGGCTGTCCGGTTGCCGGTGGCCAGTTCAAGCACCCCACCGAGAACGGCGGCAACGCGGACTGGTGGCCGAACCAGCTGAACCTCAGAGTCCTGCGCAAGCACCCCGCCGAGGCCAACCCGATGGGGGGCGACTTCGACTACGCCGCCGCCTTCGCGAGCCTCGACCTCGACGCGGTCGTCGCCGACGTCGACGGACTGCTGACGACCTCGCAGGACTGGTGGCCCGCCGACTTCGGTCACTACGGGGGGCTGATGATCCGGATGGCGTGGCACAGCGCGGGGACCTACCGGGTCACCGACGGCCGTGGTGGCGCGGGCGCGGGGATGCAGCGGTTCGCCCCGCTCAACAGCTGGCCGGACAACGCCAACCTCGACAAGGCGCGCCGGCTGCTCTGGCCGGTGAAGAAGAAGTACGGCCGGTCGTTGTCCTGGGCCGACCTGCTGATCCTCGCCGGCAACCGGGCGCTGGAGACGATGGGGTTCACCACCTTCGGGTATGCCGGCGGTCGCCCCGACGTGTGGGAGCCGGACGAGGACGTCTACTGGGGTCCCGAGCTCACCTGGCTCGGCGACGACCGGCATGACACGCAGCGGCGGCTGGACTCCCCGCTCGGCGCGTCGCAGATGGGGCTGATCTACGTCAACCCCGAGGGTCCCGACGGGCACCCGGACCCGCTGGCGGCAGCGTCGGAGATCCGGCAGACCTTCGCGCGGATGGCGATGAACGACGAGGAGACCGTTGCCCTCATCGCCGGTGGGCACACGTTCGGCAAGACCCACGGCGCCGCCGACCCCGAGCCCCATGTCGGCCCGGAACCAGAGGGTGCCGGCCTGGTCGAGCAGGGCCTCGGCTGGCAGAGCTCGTATGCGTCGGGCAAGGGTCGCGACGCCATCACCAGCGGGCTGGAGGTCACCTGGACGTCAACGCCGACGCAGTGGAGCAACAGCTACTTCGACAACCTGTTCGGCTACGAGTGGGAGCTGACCACGAGCCCCGCCGGCGCCAGCCAGTGGCAGCCCAAGGACGGCGGCGGCGCCAACACCGTGCCCGACCCGGCGACCGGCGAGCTGACCCGCCCACCGACGATGCTGACCACCGACCTGTCGCTGCGCGTCGACCCGGTCTACGAGCAGATCTCGCGCCGGTTCCACCAGAACCCCGACCAGTTCGCGGACGCGTTCGCCCGGGCCTGGTTCAAGCTGACCCACCGCGACATGGGTCCGGTGCAGCGCTACCTCGGTCCGTGGGTGCCGCAGGAGGAGCTGCTGTGGCAGGACCGCCTCCCGGCAGCTGAGCACGACCTCGTGGACTCCGAGGGGATCGCCGCGGCCAAGCAGGCGGTTCTCGACACCGACCTCACCGTGCCGCAGCTCGTCGCGACCGCATGGGCCTCGGCCTCGACGTTCCGGTCCAGCGACAAGCGTGGTGGCGCCAACGGCGCCCGTGTCCGCCTCGAGCCGCAGAGTGGCTGGGACGTCAACGACCCGGCGCAGCTGGCTCAGGTCCTGCGGTCCCTCGAGGGAGTGCAGGCAGACCTCGCCGCTCGCAGCATCCGGATCTCACTCGCCGACCTGATCGTCCTCGCAGGCTGTGCAGCGGTCGAGAAGGCCGCTCACAACGCCGGGTTCGATGTCACGGTGCCGTTCACGCCTGGCCGGACCGACGCCTCGCAGGAGCAGACCGACGTCGAGTCGTTCGGACACCTGGAGCCGAAGTCCGACGGGTTCCGCAACTACCCCGGCAAGGGCAACCGGCTTCCTGGCGAGTACCTGCTCGTCGACAGAGCCAACCTGCTCGGTCTGAGCGCCCCGCAGATGACCGTCCTCGTCGGTGGTCTTCGGGTCCTCGGCGCCAACGCCGGCGGCTCGAGCGCCGGGGTCCTCACCGACCGGGTGGGCACCTTGTCCAACGACTACTTCACCAACCTGCTGGGCATGGACACGGTGTGGTCGTCGATCGCGGACGACTCGGACTCGTTCGAGGCTCGTGACCTCACCTCCGGCCAGGTGCGCTGGACCGGGACTCGGTCCGACCTGGTGTTCGGGTCGAACTCGGAGCTGCGGGCGCTCGCCGAGGTCTATGCCAGCGACGACGCACAGGAGAAGTTCGTCCACGACTTCGTCGCCGCCTGGGACACGGTGATGATGGGCGACCGCTACGACGTGTCGTGACCTCAGCCCACCTGACCCGCATACGGGTCAGGTGGGCAGGGCGACGCCCCAGCGACGTACGCCGGGTCCAAGCAGGATGAGCAGGACACCCAGGCAGGCGACTGCAGGGGTCCGGTCAGTGGTGGAAGCCGGAGGGGCCGCTGGTTGTCGAGGCGCTGCTGCTGGCGTCGAGCTGGTCGACGGCGGCTCGCAGGTCACCCAGGAAACTCTCGGCCAGATCGTGGCTGAACCCGTTGCGACAGACCACCCGAAGCACGGCGAGATCTTCACGGTCGGCGGGGAAGGTGTAGGCCGGGACCTGCCAGCCTCGTTCGCGAAGTGTCCTCGAGACCGCGAAGACGTCCCAGCCGGCGACTGCCTCCGTGGTGGTGAACGCGAAGACGGGGAGCTCGTCTCCACGGGTGATGAGCCGGAACTGGTCCATCTGGTCGATCTGCCCGCTGAGGTAGGTGGCCACGTCTCGGGCGGCCTGTTGGACGGCGGTGTAACCGGATCGTCCCAACCGGAAGAACGTGTAGTACTGGGCGATGACCTCCGCTCCGGGGCGCGAGAAGTTCAGCGCGAAGGTCGGCATTGCCCCTCCGAGGTAGTTGACGGTGAACACCAGCTCCTTCGGCAGACAGTCGGGGTCACGCCACAGCACCCAGCCGACCCCCGGATACACCAGGCCGTACTTGTGTCCCGACGTGTTGATCGACGCCACCCGGGGCACGGCGAAGTCCCACTGCAACTCGGAGTCGAGGAACGGCGCGACCATCCCTCCGGAGGCGCCGTCGACGTGGATCGGCACATCGGGTCCGCCGCCAGCGGCGAGGTCGTCGAGCGCGGCAGCGATCTGCGCGACCGGCTCGTAGCTGCCGTCGAACGTCGACCCGAGAATGGCGACGACACCGATCGTGTCCTCATCGCACCGCTCCACTGCCGAGGCCGCGTCGAGGTGGAACCGGTCGCCGCGCATCGGCACGATCCGTGGCTCGACGTCCCAGTATCGGCAGAACTTCTCCCAGCACACCTGCACGTTGGCGCCCATCACCAGGTTCGGCTTCCTGGTGGGGTCGTCGACCCGGGAAGCCCAGCGACGCTTCAGGGCCATCCCGGCGAGCATGCATGCCTCGCTCGACCCCGTGGTCGAGCAACCCGTCGCGTCATCTGGATGCGGCGCGTGCCAGAGGTCGGCGAGGATTGCGACACAACGACGTTCGAGCTCGGCCGTCTGCGGGTACTCGTCCTTGTCGATCATGTTCTTGTCGACGGACTCGGCCATCAGGCGGCCTGCCTGAGGCTCCATCCAGGTGGTCACGAACGTCGCCAGGTTGAGACGGGAGCTGCCGTCGAGAACCAGCTCGTCGTGGATCAGCTGATACGCCACGTCCGCCGGCACGGAATCGTCGGCCAGTCGGCTCTTCGGCGGTTCCAACCGCTGCCCGAACGCCGGATTGGCTTCGGTGACCATCGCATTCGACGAACGCCCAGCACTGGACGGGCTGGCGGAACCGCGGTGAAGAGCCACGACAGCATCGTAGACACCGGTCAGGGATCGAGCAGGCCCCGGATGTCGTCCGCGCTGAGCGGGGCGCCCATCAGCCCGTCGGCCTCGACCACCCGCGCGAACAGGTCTCTCTTGCGTTCCTGCAGGGCGACGACCTTCTCCTCGATGGTGCCCTCGGCGACCATTCGGTAGACCATGACGGTCTTGTCCTGTCCGATCCGGTGGGTGCGGTCGACGGCCTGGGCCTCGGTGGCGGGGTTCCACCACGGGTCGAGGACAAAGACGTAGTCGGCCTCGGTCAGGGTCAGCCCAGAGCCCCCCGCCTTGAGGCTGATGAGGAACACCGGTGCGTCCCCTCGGGTGAACTCGGCAATGCGTGCGTCCCGGTTCCGCGTGCGCCCGTCGAGGTAGACGTGAGCGATGCCCTCGTCACTGAGTCGGTCGCGGACCAACCGTAGGAATCGGGTGAACTGACTGAAGACCAACACCCGGTGACCCTCGGCTACCACCTCCACGAGGTTCTCCAGGAGCGCGTCGATCTTGCTCGAGCGCACCGTGCCGGCCAACGACTCGTCGACGAGCGAGACGTCGAGACTGAGCTGGCGCAGCACGGTCAGCGAGCTGAGGATCGCGATGCGGTTGCCGTTCACGTCGTCGAGCATGCCCAGCACCCGCTGGCGCTCGCGTTGCAGTCGGGTCTGGTAGATCCGCTGATGCTGCGGGTTGAGGGTGACGCTGAGGATCTGCTCGACCTTGGGCGGCAGGTCCTGTGCGACCTCCTCCTTGGTGCGGCGCAGCATGAGCGGACGGATCCGACGGCGCAGCGTCGCGAGAAGCTCGGGCGACTGACCGCTTTCGATCGGACGGCGATAGAGCTCGGTGAACCGCTGAGGGTTGGGGAACAGACCCGGCGCCACGATCGACAGCAGAGCCCACAGGTCCATCAGCGAGTTCTCCAGGGGCGTGCCGGTGATGGCCAGCTTGAACGGCGCCGGCAGCCGGCGCGCCACCTGGTATGTCTTGGCCTGGTGGTTCTTCACGAACTGCGCCTCGTCGAGGACCAGCCCGCCCCACGGCAGCTCGCGCCATCGGTCCTCGTCGAGGCGCAAGATGGCGAACGACGTGACCACGAGGTGGGCGCCCTCAACGGTCTCGGACAGTGTGCGGCCCCGTCGTTTCGACGTCTCGGTCACCGTCGTCACCTGCAGCCCGGGACAGAACCGGGCGGCTTCCCGCTGCCACGTGGAGAGCACGCTCGTCGGCGCGACGATGAGCAGCGGTGCTTGCGGGGTGAGGGTGCCGAGCTCCACCGCCCTGGTCGCCATCGCAAGCGTCTGCAGGGTCTTCCCCAGGCCCATGTCGTCGGCGAGAACGCCGCCCATCTGGTGGTCCCACAGCAGCGAGAGCCAGTGATAACCCTCGCGCTGGTAGTCGCGCAGCTGCGCGTCGAGGCCGGCCGGGGCGTCCGGTGTCGGGATCGAGGTCAGGTCGAGAAGCGCCCCGGCGGTCTGTGTCCACCGCTCGCTCTGGTGGGCAACGACCCCCAGCTCGACGAGCTCCTCCCACAGGCCGGCATGCCAGCGGGTCAGCCGCAGACCCGGTGACGCACGGTCCTGCAGCGAACGGGCCTCCTCGATGAGCCGCGCGAGCGCCCGCAGCTCGGGTCGGTCGAGGCTGAAGAACGTGCCGCTGTCGAGGATGAGGTGCGCATCGCCGCTGGCCAGCGCGGCGAACAGGGGAGCGAAGGGCACCTCTTCGTCGCCGATCGACACGATGATGCCGAGGTCGAACCAGTCCGTGCCGACGCCGTCACCGGAGTCCCTGGTCGAGTCCCTGGTCGAGTCCCTGGTCGAGTCCCTGGTCGAGTCCCTGGGTGAGTCCCTGGGTGAGTCACTGGCCGACACCGCGATCAACGGCGCCTGATCGACCTCGACATAGTCCAGGGCAGTGCCCTCCACCGACACGAGCATGTCCTCGCGTTCCTGCAAGGCCGGCAGCACCTGAGCCGCGAAGACGGCGGTGTCGAGACCGCGGATCCGGTGGTCCGGCACCAGGCGCAGGTGGCCACCGACAGGGACCCGCAGACCCGGCACCGCATCGAGGACATCGAGAGTGTCGAGTAGGGCGCGCTCTGCCGACCTGTCTCGGGCGGCCGGTTCGTCAGCCTGGACCCGGCCGTCGCCACGCGCAGCGGCACGCTCGACATCGGTATGCTCACCGACCGACAGGTGCACGACCTGTCCGGCCACCGCGTACGCGAACGTCCAGCGCACGCTGGTGACATGTCCTGGCTCGAAGCCCACGGCGAGCGCGAGCTTCGGCGCCTCGATCTCGGGGAAGCTCACGCTCTCGTCGCTGGACTCGACCGTTGCCAGCTGGCGCAGTGACGGGTAGTACCGCACGAAGAACTGCGGCACCTCGGCAGCGGGCACCACGAGCGGCTGCCCCTCTCGCAGCAACCCGATCAGTCCGGGCTCGAGCTCCCGGTCCAGTCGGGCGAGCACGAGGTCGCCCTCGTGGTCGACGACGATCCCGTGCGGTGGTTCGCCGATCAGCCCGACCTCAGGCCCGGTGGCGTCGAACCCGACCAGTCCGTCCGCACTCGGGACCCGCAGCCTGGCCGACAGGGTCAGCTGGTCGCACCCGCCCGGTTGACGAGCGTCGAGCACGAGGACGGCCGGTTCGGGGGGGAGATGTACTTGGCCGACGGCGAGCACGAGGGGTATGCCGGCGTGCTGGACGTCGTGCAGGAGCCGCCACGCGCCCGTGCCCAGATCGTCGAGGTGCACGTACTGGTCGGAGCCGTAGTAGCCACGGCGAGAACGCGCGGTGAGGAAGAGGGCCAGCGCGGCCTCGCGCTGGGCCGGCGCTGGGCGGGGCGTGCGGTAGGAGTACTCCAGGTCTCGCCAGCTCATGCCGGTGCGGATCCACCCGCCGTTCTTGCCTCGGGTGACCGGACGGATCCGCAACCGGCGGCTGGGCGGGGGGCTACCGGCATACCGGCTGGGTGTGCCGGTGACCACCTCGAGCTGAAGGGCGATCGGGGCGTATTCGGCGGAGTCGGCCGACGGTTGGAGGATCCGGCGAAGCGCGCTCTCCCAGGCCGGGGCCGGCCCGACTGGGGGGTGGCTGGACCGCTCCTGCCGCTCCTGCCGCTCACGGGCCGCGAGGATGACCGCGACGACGTGCTTGCAGTCGACCTGCATCGGGCAGGAGCATCGGCTGCTCCAGTCGGGAGGCACACCCTGCACCGACGTGGGGCCGTCCTCGGCGGTCACGATCGTCTGGTAGGTGCGGCCGTGGCTTCCGCGGACGCTGGCGAGAACCGTCAGGCCGTTGCGCGAGACGGCCAGCGACTGGATGGCTCCGGAGCGATGGTAGGCGCTGCCGCGTCGAACCGGGTCTTCGCCCAGGGCCAGGCGAAGGTGGTCTGCGTCGAGCCAGGTCACCCATGAGATGGCGGCATCGCCTGGGGGCGCGGCTGTCACGGCGTTGTGGTGGGCAAGGGCACTCCCGGGCTGGTCCTGCGAACGCGACGAGCATAGATGCGGTCGCCGACAACGGTGCCGTCGGCCGGCAGCGGCCGCCGGGCGTCGAAAGGGACAGCGAACACGGTCCGGACCCCCCGCGAGAACAGCACCGAGTCGGGCGGCCGAGCACTGACCCCCGGCGGCCCGTAGACGTCGACCAGCGCGTCGTCGAGGTCGAGCAGGTCGGCGTGCTGCAGGGGCCACATCTCATGTCGGTTGGGGACGTAGAGCGTGCGGCCGAAGGCCCGCGTGTGCAGTCCCCAACGCGCGGTGAGGAAGTCGCCCAACACGTCGGCGGCGGGCAGCGGTCCTCCGGGGCGGACGACGATCCGGGTGGTGGCGGTCCGTGGGCCGGGCCAGCGTCTGCGCGAGGAGTACGTCAGGACGCCGTCCGCCTCGACGACCTGCATCTGTGCCCATGCGTAGGGCAACGCGAAGACGGCCCGGGCGCCCAGCACCACGGCGAGCCGAGATGCCTCCAACGTGCGGAAGACAATGCCTCGCCGGCCCTGCTCGTCGACCGAGTACAGGCGGACGTTCGTCTCGGCGAACGTCCCGAGCCACGGGACCGCCGGCCCGCGGCCGACGCCGGCGCCTACCATCCGGAACGGGATCAGGCCCACCCAGCTGGACCCGTCGTGGACGTCCGGCCGAGTATGCGGTGGCAACAGCGCCGCGACGGACCCGGGCGCGACCCGCCAGTGCAGGAACGTCAGGTCCCTCCAGGCCTGACTCATGATCTGCACTCCGCTGAGGCCGGGGGCGGTCGCGGTCACGGGCTGCTCCAGCATGTCCCCACTGTGCGTCATGCTGGGCCGGGACACCATTGCTCGGCCTGCGGGCGCGGCGGGAGGGACCGTCGCCGGGCGGACTCGCCGCCATCACAACGGTGTCCACGGCAACGCCTCGGCTGAGTCCAACCGTTGGTCCTCCCGAGACCTGGTCCGAGCTTGCGTCCAAGACCACGAGAAGGGTCAAGGTCGAGGATGACGTCACGTGCGGGCACGATGCCCCCGGACGCCAGCTCGAGACGTAGACCGTTCGCTTCAGGTGGTGGGGGGCGCCGGTTCGGTGTTGTCGCGACGGTGCCGTCGAACGGTGAAGGCGGCGTTCTGGAGCCGGCGCAGCACCCGTTGGTCTCGCACCAGGGGCAGACGGGCGAAGAACAGCATGTCAACCGGATGCCAGAGGGCAATCGCGCCGATGATCACCAGCCCCTCGACGAGGAACTGGCGGAGCCATTCTGGGCCCATCTGCAGCGCCGTGACAGTACTGCTGACGAGGAGGCACAATGCCAGGAACGCGAGGCCGAAGACCAGTTCCTTCAGGCCGAGTCGTCGTACTCGGGCACGCTCCACGTCGATGCGGACGATTTCACTGGCGGCGAAGCCACTGACCGCACGCGCCACTCGCGCCTGGAGATCGGGATCATCGTCGTCGAGGACGAGCGAGACCGACGTGGACTGACTGGTCGGAGTCACACTGCCTCGCTCCCGATTGTCGACCCTGGAAAACCCGCTCAACCCGCGAGGCGCTTCTCGAGATCCACCATAGGTGGACATTGGCCGCGAGTGCACCAGCTCAGACACACGTCGTTGCCGGCGCCGAGCGTCGCCGAGTTCGATGCGGCACCTGGCCATCAGGTCCCACCCGCTCCCGTCAGAACTCGTTTCGAGCTTCCTCAACTGATCTACGACCGCCGACTTCGGGGAGTCGAGGCAGGAGGGCGGCCGGGGGAGGACATCCCACCCCAGGGAGGGCTGGCCGGACGGCATGCTCGATCAGGAACATCGGCGTCTCGCGGCACTACCGGCATGAGCAGGAGCGGTGTGTACGCCCACTTCGGCTCCAGGGACATTCCTGCTGGCGACGGTCGAGGAGGCCGAGCGAACTTTTCAAGAAGAGGTCGTCGCCAGCACTGGGCGCCCCCCGGGGGAGTTGGTCAGCTCGTCGCGCTGTGCGACGCGTTCTGCGAGCACCTGCGGCGCCGGGCGTTCCCAGGGGGTGCTGCATCGCCGGTGCCGCTGTCAGCCGCGGACTACCTCTGTGCCCGCGACGATCCGGGCGTCCCAGAGGTCACCCGACACGGGATCCGCAGACGCCTCGGAGTCTCATCAGCCGGCAGGGTGCACGGTTGCAAAAAGCAGCCGCGCGATACCTCACAGACGGTCAGCTTGGGGGGAATACTTGAGTGACGAGCCACGGGGAAGGGAACGAGATGGCCAGGAACTTGCTACCCGAGTCCGCATTGACACCCCTCGCGCAGAAGCAGGATGACGAGGACGTGGCCGACGGTGGAAATCTCTCGAATGGCTCGCGCCGGTGGGCGTGTCAACCCGAGACCGAGGAACGCTTTTTAGACCTCATGTCGGAGACCTTCGAGCCGAGTGGTTTGGGCTTTCGGCAGCGCGGGGTCTCGGTCGCAGCGATGGCATCGACCCTCGCGGACTCATACTGCTCGTTTGGTTGTGGCGGCAAACTGGCAGAGTCCTCGGACGGCGAGCTTGCGGCCGCGGTGCTCACTGGCACTGAGGAAGGGCTGACCGAACAGGAGGCGGCCATGGCGTCGTGGGCGCGCACGGTCATGAAGGACCCAACGCGACAACCCCCGCTGATATCCATCGCCTGCGGGACGCCGGTCTCGGCGACGCATACGCCATGACCGACATCCCACCGTCCTCGCCGGCGACCACGGATCCGAGCCTGCGCCCACTGACCGGAGGACCGCCCCCCGGCCCGGCTGAGGCGTCCCCACCCGCAGCGGGAGCAGCGTCCAGGACGGCGGAACTACCCCCCACGGTCACCGCCTCGAGCGCGGACGCCGCGCTCGAAGGAGAGGTCCTGGCCAGGGCCCGGGGACAGTACGACTGGTACGACCAACACGCCATCAGGGCGCGAGTCATGTACTGGGGGATCAAAGTCGTCCAGCTGGTGCTGGCGGCCTCGGTCCCCGTGGCCGCAGGGGTCGCGGCTCCGGTCGGTCTCACCGGGTCCCTCGGGGCTCTCATCGTGGTCCTCGAGGGGATCCAGCAGCTCTTCCAGTTTCACAGCAACTGGATCCGTTACCGAGTCACCGCGGCGGGAGATCAACCTCTACAAGGCCCGGATCGCCGAGTACTCCGATGGCGAACCTACGGCCCTCCTAGCCCTGCGCACTGAGGACATCTCCAGCGGAGAAGCGACCACCTGGGCCAAGTCGGCCCAATCCCCGCCTGCGAGCACCGGTTGACTCAGCACGCGAGAGGGTGAGCGCTACCGATCCTGAGGCGCGGACACCCCAGCCCGCCGCCGACAGCTCACTGCCCCTCGGCGACCGGGTAGATCTCGTCGGCGACGAGGCCGTGCGCCTTCCGTCGACCCGTGCCGCGGCCTCTGCGTCGGGGGCGTCGACGAGGCAGAAGCTCTGCCCTGCGGCCTCACGACCAGTACTGCCAGTAGCGAATAGGACGGACGAGAGGCGGCGCTTCTCCGACTGGACTCACGCCTTCCGCGGTTCTCGTCGGTCTCACGGGCCGATAACCAGGCAGAACGTGAGTCCGGTCGGCCTGGGCTGGGCCTCGCCAACCAGATCGCGCGGCCCGAGAACCAGCCTGTCTCGCCTCGAACAACGCCCTGGCTCGGCAGCAGGTGTCACGTCGGCCCCGAGAAGGCGGCGCTGCATCTCGACACAGGTCAGCGGATCCCGCTGCGGGCGAACCCCTGCACGAAGTAACGCTGGAAGACCAGGAACAGGATCACCATCGGCGTCACGTTGAGCAGGGCGAACGCCATCGTGCCGCCGTAGTCCGAGCCGAACTGTCCTTGCAGATAGAGCAACCCGATGGGCAGCGTGAACAGCTGGTTGGCCTTCAGAGCGATCAGCGGCCAGGCAAAGTCGTTCCAGGTCTGCAGGAGGCTCATGAAGAACAGGACCGCGACGAGCGGTTTGCACAGCGGAAGGATGATCTGCATGAAGATCCGCAGGTTGCCGGCCCCGTCGATCCGGGCCGCCTCGAGCAGGTCCCGTGGGATGGCGAGGATGAACTGCCGGGCGAGGAACACCCCGAACGCCCCGGCTGCCGTCGGCAGGATCACCGCCCAGTAGCTGCCGTAGATCCCGAGCGTGGTGACGACCTTGAACAACGGCACCATGATCACCTGGACCGGGATCATCAACGTCGAGAGCGTCACGAGGAACAGGATGCTCGAACCGCGGAACCTTAGGTGCGCGAACGCATACCCGCCGAGCAGGCTGACCGTGACGGTGATCACCGAGACCACCACCGCAATCGCGACCGAGTTGCCGAACCACGTGATGACCGGCACCGACGAGAGGGTGCGCTGGAAGTTGTCCAGCGTGAAGCTGCGGGGCCACAGCCGCAGGTCGCCGCCGAGCAGCTCGGCACGCGAGGAGAAGGCGACGACCAGCATCCAGTAGAGGGGGAACAGCACGACCGCCGAGACGACAACGGCCAGTGCCAGCCGCAGCGCCTTGCCGGCCCGGCGGGTGCGGTGCACCTGGGTTTGGATCTGGGTCGTCACTCGGCACCGTCCCGGCTGCGGCTCGCCCGCCACTGCACAGCGGTGAAGGCGAGGGTCACGACAAGTAGGAAGACGCCGATGGCAGCCGCATAGCCCTGGTCGCGGGTGACGAACCCGTTGTCGTAGGCGTAGGTCACGAGCACGGAGGTCGCGTTCTGCGGTCCTCCGCCGGTCAGGACGAAGACGATGTCGAAGACCTGGAAGGAGTAGATGACGTTCATGATGAGCAGGAAGAACGTCGACGGACCGAGCATCGGGACGGTGAGGTAGCGGAACTGCTGCCACCCACCGGCGCCGTCCAGCCGGGCGGCCTCGTAGACCTCAGGGTTGAGCCCTTGCAGCCCGGCCAGGTAGATCAGCATGTTGAACCCGACCCGCCACCACAGCGTGACGAGGACGACCGATGCGAACGCGGCGGCGCCGCCGGACTGCCACTGCACCGCCGGCAGCCCGACAAACCGCAGCAGCTTGTCGAGGATGCCGCTGTTCTGGTCGAAGATCAGCACCCCGATGAGCGCGGTCGCCACACCTGAGATCGCCATCGGCACGATGAGGATCGACCGGAACAGACCGCGCGCCGGGAGCACCGAGTTGAGCAGCACTGCGACACCGAGCCCCAACGCCATGGACAGCGGGGTGACGATCACCGTGAACAACCCGGTGTTGAGTGTCGCTCGCCAGAACTGTGGGTCCTTGACCAGCCGTGTGTAGTTGTCCAACCCGATGAACGTCCCGGCGCCGAAGCCGTTGGTCTGTTGCAGGCTGATGGTCACCGCGCCCACCAGGGGCAGGAACACGAAGACGCTGAGCAGCAACAGGTTCGGCGACAGGAACGCATACCCAGCGAGCGACTCGCCCCGTATGCGAGTGGTGCGTCGAGTAGCAGGTCGGCGCGGTGCCGGGACCGCGTCCTGGGGCGTCGGCACGTCCAAAGCCGCGCCCGACGTCGTCGGTGTCGTCGGTGTAGTTGTCATTTCGTCGCGGCGGCGATACCGGTCGTGATGCCGTTCACCGTGGCGTCAGTGCTCTGGCCGCCGACAAACGCCTGCTCGAGCTGGTCCTTGAGCACCGTGATGATCTTGGACATCGACGGGGAGGCGACCTGGCCGGAGTCGGCCGGCTGGACGCTGCCCGCCTGAGCGATGAACACCGGCGACAGCTCGGGGCGGACCGCGAACTTGACGCCGGCGGCTCTGAGGTCTTGGCGAGTCGGCAGAAGCGAGGCGCCCTGGCAGAAGCTGCGCATGGGATCCTCCTGGGTCATGAAGTCGAGGAACGACGCGGCCAGTGCCGGCTTCTTGGTCGCCGCCGTCGCAACCAGTGCGTTGCCCCCGAAGTCGCTGGCCGAGCGCACCTTGCGCGGTGAGAACGTCGCACCCCACTCGAAGTCGAGGCTCTTGGCTGCGTCCGGGACGAGGAATGCCCCGCCCCAGGTCATCGCCGCGGTCTGGGCGTACCAGATGTCGGCGGCCAGCGTCGTGGACTTCACGGAGCTGTTGGGCGGCACGAACTTCTTGGGGAAGAAGCTCGCGGTGAAGTCCACCGCCGCCTTCCCGGCGTCAGAGGCGATCGCCGGCGTGACAAGATCCTCGGCGAGGAACCGTCCGTCTGCCTCGAACAACCAGCTGAGCCACCGAGTCACGCCGTTGCCCTGCCAGTTGTAGACGAAGGGGAACTTCGTGTCCGGCAGGGATGCCCGCAGGGTCTGCGCAACCTTGGCGAACTCGTCCCAGGTCCACGCCTGGTCGATCGAGGTCGGTACGGACGTGATGCCGGCGCTCGTGAGGGCGGCCTTGTTGTAGAGGATCACGGAGGTGTCGGTGTGGTGTGGGACGCCGAAGGGTTTGGCCTTGTTCTGGACGGCCGCCCACGCAGCTGGGGTGAACCGGTCGGAGAACGCCTTGTCCACGTGCGAGCTCAGGTCGAGCAGCTGGCCGCGCCCGGCGTAGCTGCCGAACGTGTAGTAGGGCACCCGGAAGACGTCCGGTGGGTTGCCTGCCTGAAGCTGGGCATCGATGTTGGTGAACATCTGCGCATAGGGAACCGCGTTGAGCGACACCGTCGCGCCGGCGTTGGCCGCCTGGAACCGGGTGATCCCCGCGCGGAACCCCGCCAGCTCCGCATCCGTGCCCCAGGTGGTGAAGGTCAAGGTGTCGGTGTTCGCCGTGGGGTCGCTGGTCGACGCGGTCGAGAAGCCGCTACACCCAGCCAGCGCCCCGGCTGCGCCCAGGGCGCCGGCGGCACCGAGAAGCTGACGTCTGCTGATGTCCATGCGGCTCTCCACTCCTCGTGCCCGGCCCCGTGGGGATGGGGGAACAGGCTGAACTCGCCTCGTTAGCGGCGGTAACCCAAGAACGCTAACACCGGTATCGCGAACGGCAACTCGAGCGGATAGCGTGCTGGACGTGCATGTCGACCGCTCAGATGCCGCCGCCGTGACCCACCAGCGCGTGGTTGCCGCCGCTGCTGCCCTGCTGTCCGAAGGCGGACCCGAGGCCGTCTCGACCAGGGCCGTCAGCGCCGCGGCCGGGGTGCAGGCCCCGACGATCTATCGGATCTTCGGTCACAAGCAGGGCCTGCTGGACGTCGTCGCCACTGAGGGCTTCGACGCATACGTGAAGTCCCATGCCGTCACGCACCCGCACCGGTCGGTCCACTCCGTCAACGGGCTGCGTCGCGGCTGGGATGCCCACGTGGCCTTCGGTCTGGCGCACCCGCACCTGTATGCCCTGATCTATGCCCGACCCCGCCCCGGGTCTCCTCACCCTGCCGCGGTGACCGCAAGCGAGATGCTCGCCGCGCGCGTGCGCCGGGTCGCCGAGGCGGGCCAGCTGCGGGTGCCAGAGGAACGTGCGGTGCAGCTCATCCAGGCCGGGGCGTACGGCACCGTGCTGACCTTGCTCGGATCCCAGAAGGACGGGCGGGACAGCAGGATCTCGGACCTCGCAAGGGAGGCGGTGCTCGCGGCTGTCACGACGGAGTCGTCCACCGCGGCCGATCCTCCGGTGCCGGTCACTGCGGCGATCCACTTGCGAGCCGCGCTTCCGCACACCGGGGCGCTCACCGCGCCCGAGCGCGCCCTGCTGGAGGAGTGGCTGGACCGGATCATCGAAGGGTGACCGGCTCCGCTAGGACCTCGGAGGCACCAACGCCGCCTGGTTCGACACCGACGGCAGGTGTTGTCCTGCAGGGCCCTCTCCGAACAACCGGAGGAGGTTCGCTGTCATGTGCTGGACCTGAGGCGCGGCGCACCCGGGTGTGGAACCGGGGCAGGGCAGGAGGGCATCGATCCAGCTGACGGCGCCGGCGTCGAAGATGCCGGCACCGCTGTCCGGTTGCGTGTAGTACGTCATGTCCGAGTAGGTGACACCGGACCAGGTGGTGCCACCGGTGAAGGCCTTGCTGAGCGGGATGGGCGAATGGCCGAGCACCTGCAGGTTGGGCGGGGTACCCCGCGCTCTGAGGTGGTCGAAGTCGGACCCGATGAGTGACGCGAGAACAGACCCGTCATGAAGGCCGGTCCCCTGAAAGATCCACGCTGACGCGTCGTTGACGACGAAGTCCGCTGGCGCGGCGGTGGGGAACAGATATCCGGAGTATGCCTCGCCGATCAGGGGCAGGGTCGACCAGCTGGTTGGCGGTGAGTCCCAGGTGTTGCCGGTCACCAGATGCGGGTCGCCTGTTGCCCCGAGCGGGTCCTCGGTGGAGCTGCGGTAGTTGACCTCCTGGCGGTCGGGGCCGATCGAGGACGCCTGCAGCCGAGCATGGCGGACGATCGCTGCGGCAGACATGAACGCCACGTTGACGCCGTGTGCCGCCGCGGTCTCGATCCCCTGGCGTTCTGCGTAGGTCCACGTCTCGTCATGTCCCAGGGACAGAAACGCCTTGTGCTGCAACATGAATGCCGGGTCGTGGTCGAGGGCGATGTCGGAGACGTAGCTGACATCGAGTCCGTGCTGCTCCATGAACCGCAGCAACGGGTACTCGTTGTAGAGGAAGTCCGCCGAGCCGAACCCGTCGACATAGGGACGGTCGAACGAGACGACCCGAGCGCGGTTGCACTGGGGGTAAGACGGCACACCGGCACCACACGGACCGTGGCCCGCGTAGAAGTCGAAGCCGCCGTAGGTGTTCCAGCCCTGTTCCGTCAGGCTGTGCGTCTCGAACAGGTAGGTCGCCTGGCTGGAGGGGTCCCAGACCGTGAGGATCACGTAGGACTGCGCCCCGTCGGTGCCCACCAGCTTGAGCAGGTAGTCGCCCTGGACGAAGGACGACGTCACCGGCATCGTCAGCGACGGCGCCCAGTTGGCGCAGCTGACCATGTTGACACCAGGGGTGACCGGGCAGCTGGGCTGCGCGACCCCGGGGGTCGGCGGGGACGACCACACCCGGCGGGCCCCTGCTCCGCCGTAGTAACCCATCCGGTATGCGGTCACTGTGAACGACGGCGCGGTGGCCGAGACGAAGAGACGGACCGAGTCGCCCACCCGAGCATCGGTATGGTCGGCCCAGCCCGCGATCGAGCCGGTGCTGCCGGTCGGCGCGGCGCCGATCTGCCAGCCCGCCGATCCGGGCCGCGCGTTCTCCGCGATCACGGCCGACGACTGGACGCCGGCAGTCCCGGGAGTTCGGGTCTCGTCAGACACGGGGTTCGCGAGGGCGCCGGCCGACCCCGGGTCACCCGAGTCGCTGGTGGCGCTCGGCGGCAAGGTCTCCCGCCCGCTGCCGACGTCCCGGACCACCAACACGGCGAGCGCCACGACCGCGAGCGCCAGCAACGCGGTGAACCTCAGGCGGCGCAGCCGTCGCCGTCGTCGCCTGGCTATCGGGGTGAGCTGAGCACCGCCTTGCAAACCCACCGGCTTCCCTTCAACTGCGTTCCGCGACCACCCCGCGGATACCGATGAGCCTGTCAGGCTCCCATCGGAAAAGAGCCGAACAGCACCGACTCCATGCTGAGAGTTCGCTGAGACGTTACCGCGGACGCCCGCTCACCTGGGGTGGGCCACGGCCCGCGCGTTCAGGTAGCGCTGTTCGGGGATGCTCGCCGTCAACCGAGCGGCCAGCCGGTATGCCTCGACCGCCTCCTCGTGTCGACCCGCCATGTCGAGCAGGTGCGCCCGAACCGCAGGCAACCGGTGATGGTTCTCGAGGTCCCGACGAGTCTGCAGCGGGCGCAGCACATTCAGACCGGCTTGCGGACCGTGCGCCATGCCGACGGCCACCGCCAGGCCCAGTGTCGTGGCGGGGTTGGGCGTGATCCCGTCGAGCATCCGGTAGAGCATCGCGATCTGCAGCCAGTCTGTGTCACCCCAGGTCGGTGACTCGTCGTGCACGGCTGCGATCGCGGCCTGGAGCTGGTAGGCACCGACCCGGCCATGCGGGAGCACCTGCTCCACGAGCGCGACACCTTCGGCGATCGCGGAGCGGTCCCAGCGACGTCGGTTCTGGTGTTCCAGCGGGACCAGGTCACCTGCCTCATCGGTGCGGGCGGGCCGGCGCGCATCCGTGAGCAGCATCAGCGCCAGCAGCCCGGCGGCCTCGGCACTTTCGGCCGTTTGGCGCATTCTGGGCATCCTGCGCAGGGTCGGAAACCGCCGCGTGCAGCCGTCGTGCGAGCCGGATGGCCTCGTCGGTGAGACAGACGTCGACCAGGTCGGCGCCGCGGCTGGTCGCGTACCCCTCGTTGAAGACGAGGTAGAGGACATGCATGACCGCCGAGAGCCGGTCCCGCAGGTCGGCAGGGTTTTCACCGTCACGTGTCGCGAACCGCGCACCGGAGTCGCGCAGGGTCGCCTTGGCCCGGCTGATCCGCTGCGCCATCGTCGGCTCCGGGACGAGAAACGCCGTCGCGATCTGCGCTGTCGAGAGACCCGTCACGGCCCGCAGCGTCAGCGCTACCTGCGAGGGCGGGGTCAGCACCGGGTGGCAGCAGAGCAGGAGCAGCAGCAAGGTGTCGTCGCCGTCTTGCTCAGGTTCGACGTCGGCCGCAGGAGCCACGAAAGGACGAGCCGCCTCCTGAGTTGCGACCACGAGCTCGCGCTTCGCCCGCGCGGTGTCGCTGCGCCACTGGTCGACCAGCCGGCGTGAAGCCACCCGGATGAGCCAGCCGCGCGGGTTGTCCGGAGCCCCCTGCCGGGGCCACTGCCGAGAGGCGGCCAGAAGGGCCTCCTGGGTGGCCTCCTCGGCGCCGTCGAAATCGCCGTAGCGGCGGGTGAGCGCGGCGACCACGTGCGGGGTCTCGCGGCGCCAGACGTCAGCGAAGGAGCTACGGCCTACCACGTCGGCCCTCTCCCATCCGATCGAGCCGGCCCGCCCCTTTGGTCATGACTCGTCGCCGCCCGGCCACATGGCCGACCTCAGCTCGATCGTCTCACCCGGGCCGGAGAACTGTGCGGCGAGCTCCTGAGCGCGCTCGAGGCTCTCGACGTCGATGAGGAAGAACCCCGCCAGATGCTCCTTGGTCTCGGCGTAAGGCCCGTCCGTGACCACCGGCGTACCGGCTTCCCACCGGTACAACGAGGAGGTGGACGGGTCGGCCAACGCCTCGCCGCCGAGCAGCTCGCCGCGAGCGTGCATATCGTTGAGCAGCGCCTCGAACTCGTGGCTCATCTGGTCCCGCTGCTCCTGGGGTAGGGCCTGGTGCTCGGTGACGTAGTTGCCGGTCGGGTGTCCCCACGGCTGGGGGTTGGAGTGGATCATGATGACGAACTTCATGACGATGCGCCCTTTCTCGCGATGGCCGGTTGGCCCTTGCACTCGGGACGTCGTTGCGGGGTGCGCGTTCTCGACGCGGAAAAGACAACCCCACCCAGTATGTCGAGCCGGCACCACCTGCTCCGACGTCCCCGTCATGACGACCACCTCGACCAGCGACCGGACCCCGCAGCTCTCCGACAGCACCGGAGGCAGCGCACACACCGGGGACACGAAGACCGAGATGGCCGCGCTTGCGGCCCAGCAACGACGGGTCCTCGGAATCGTGGCCGGCCTCGATGACACGCAGCTGCTGCGCGCCGTGCTGCCTTCGGGTTGGACCGTCGTGGGCATGGTGGCGCACTTGACCTCGGGCACCCGTTTCTGGCTGCGCGAGGTGATGCTCGACGACGGCCCGCACGAGCGCGTCGACGACGATTTCGACGTCGACCCGGCGACGCCGCCGGGGGAGGTCGTGCAGGCATACGTGGACACCTGCGCGGCGACGACGACCGCGATCGAGGCCCTCACCCTCGACACGGTCCCGGCCTGGTGGCCCGAGGGGTTGTGGGGTGGCTGGCGTCTCGACGACCTGCACGAGGTGCTGCTCCACCTGCTCGTCGAGACGGCTTGCCACGCAGGCCATCTCGACGCCGCGCGGGAGCTCATCGACGGGGGCACCTGGGACTACGCGACCGGGAAGGTGTCGGCGCGTTAGTGGGCGCTCACTCGTGCTCCGCCCGCGCCGCTTGGGCCTGATCGCGCGCCACCAGTCCCAGGGAGACGTCGTCGGGGTGCCGGCCGGCCAGCACCCAGTCGCTGAGCAGGCGGGCGCGTCGCTTGGCGGTCGGCAGCGCATACCAGTGGTACCCCACCGTGACGAGCTTGGCGAGCGGCCCGTCCAGCGACCGGCCGAGTGGCCGGGCGACCGCGTCGAGACCGCCGAGGTCGACGACCAGGCCGAGGTCGCTGTGTCGGTAGGCCCGTCGAGGCTCCCCGCGCAGGTCGGCCAGCACATTTGTGGCCAAAGCGGTGCCCTGACGCATCGCGTGCTGGGCGGTCGGCGCGCAGAGCGGCAGCGTGCCGTCCGGACCCGGAGTTCCGGTGAGGTCGGGCACTGCTGCCGCGTCTCCGAGAGCGTAGATCTCCGGGTGGCCGTCGACGCTCAGGTCCGTACCGACATCGAGGCGGCCCTTGGTCGTCGGAAGGCCGAGGCTGTCGATGAGGGGGTTCCCGGTGACGCCGGCGCACCAGACGACGGTGCTGCACGGCAGGCTCGTGCCGTCTGTGAGGGTGACGGAGTCGTCCTCGATCGACGAGAGGCTGGTTTTGAGGCGGACGTCGACGCCCCGATGCCTGAGGATCCTGAGGGCGTCCTCACCCAGCCGGCCGCCGAGCTCGGGCATGACGGCGGGAGCCATGTCGAGCAGGAGCCAGTGGATCTCGTCTGGACCGATGGCGGGAAACAACGGACGTAAGCGGTCGGTCAACCGGACCATCTGGGCGGTGAGCTCGGTGCCCGCATAGCCGGCGCCGACGACCACGAAGGTCAGCAGGGACTGACGGGCCCGGCGCTCGTGCTCCTCGCTGGCAGCCTCGAGCCGGCCGAGGACGTGGTCCCGCATGAACAGTGCCTCAGCCACGGTCTTGAACCCGATGGCGCGTTCTTTGAGCCCAGGGATGTCGAGCAGCCGGGTGACACCCCCTGGCGCGAGGACCAGGGTGTCGTAGCCGATGGTCTCGTCGTGACCTGCGGCCGAACGAACCGTGATGGTCCGCGCTGCGACATCGACCTCGGTGGCGAGCCCGCGGTGCAGGCGTACGTGGGGCAGGGTCGTCGCGAGAGGGACGGCGACGGTTCGTGAGTCGACGCTTCCGGAGGCCACGTCGGGGAGCAACGGCTGGTAGAGCATCGCATCGGTGTCGCTGACGAGCGACAGCTGCGCTTCGCCCGCCCGCAGGCGCCGTCCGAGCCGTCGCGCAGCGTAGTAGCCACCGAAACCTCCGCCGACGACGACGATGCGTCGTTCAGGGCTCGGCGGATGCTCGCTCGCGGACGAACGGGCCGATGATCGGGCCGATGATCGGGGCATGCGCTCCGCCTCTCCCGCGGTGTTGTCGGTGGTTCTGGGCGGTCGTGTGGTCGTGGGTGTCGTGGGTGTCGTGGGTGTCCTGGATGTCCTGGTCTGCGGCGCTGCCATTCGAGCGTAGCGGCGGACGTCAGCGCCGGCTCGTCGACAGAACGTGCGCCGGCTCGTCCGGTGGAAGGGCCGCCCGGAGGGTTGATCTCCGCGAGTGCGGGTCGTGCGGTATCGCCGTTCCCCAGGCTTCCCGCACGCAGCCGTTGGCTGCGACTGGAGACAACCCGAAGCTGCTGCTCAGTCCCCCGGTGCCGGCGCATACCAGTCGGTCACGGCTGACCGCACCGAACCCGCCCCCCGCCGTGCGCGGGCAACACCCGGTTCAACACGCCGGCTCCGGCATCGTGGCTCTGACCCGTCGCTCACCCCGAAGGGGAGCCGGGCCGTGCGCTCGACAGGCCCCGCTCGGTAGGCTGCGAGTCGGGCGCCGACGACCGCTGGCCGACCCTCCCGACCCCGAGGTGACGACCCCATGAGCACACCGATCGATGCGACGAGCACGAGGTCCTGGGCCCGACTGACGCAGCTGCGGCAGGACCGGGACATCGACTTGCGCAGCGCGTTCGCCGAGGATCCTGGGCGAGTCGACCGGCTGACCTTCGACGCTGCCGACCTGTTCGTCGACCTGTCGAAGAACCTCGTCGACGCCGACATCCTGGCGGCTCTCGTCGACCTCGCGGGCGAGGTCGGTCTGACCGAGCGCCGTGACGCGATGTTCGCCGGTGAGCACATCAACGTCACCGAGAACCGGGCCGTCCTGCATACCGCCCTCCGCGACCCGTCCGACGTCCACGTCGACGTCGACGGCGAGGACGTCGTCCCGCTCGTCCACGAGACGTTGGCCAAGGTCTATGCCTTCGCCGAGAAGGTGCGTTCCGGCGAGTGGGTCGGGGTCACCGGCAAGCGCATCGAGACGGTGGTGAACATCGGGATCGGAGGGTCGGATCTCGGTCCGGTGATGGTCTACGAGGCATTGAAACCCTATGTGCAGCAAGGTCTGTCGGCGCGTTTCATCTCCAACATCGACCCGACGGACGTCGCCGAGAACACCAGGGACCTCGACCCCGAGACCACCTTGTTCATCGTCGCTTCCAAGACCTTCACGACCCTGGAGACCCTGACCAACGCCCGCCTCTGCCGCTCCTGGCTGCTCGACTCCCTGACATCCATGGGAGCCATCGACGACTCGGACAGTGCGCGGTCCGGGACCGTGAGCAAGCACTTCGTCGCGGTGTCAACGGCGCTGGACAAGGTCGAGGCGTTCGGGATCGACCCGGTCAACGCGTTCGGGTTCTGGGACTGGGTCGGGGGGCGCTACTCCGTCGACTCGGCCATCGGTACCTCGCTCGTCGTGACGATCGGCCCAGACAGCTTCTCTGACTTCCTGGCCGGGATGCACGCGATCGACCGGCACTTCGCGCAGACCGACCTCGCCTCGAACGTCCCGGCCCTGATGGGGTTGCTCAATGTCTGGTACGTCAACTTCTTCGACGCGGGGAGCCACGCGGTTCTGCCGTATGCGCAGTACCTGCACCGGTTCGCGGCGTACCTGCAGCAGCTGACGATGGAGTCCAACGGCAAGAGCGTGCGCTGGGACGGCAGCCCTGTCACCACGGCAACCGGTGAGGTGTTCTGGGGGGAGCCCGGCACCAACGGCCAGCACGCGTTCTACCAGCTCATCCATCAAGGGACCCGGCTCATTCCGGCCGACTTCATCGCCGTCGCCACACCGGCGAACCCGCTCGTCGACGGTGAAAAGGACGTCCACGAGCTGTTCCTGGCCAACTTCTTCGCTCAGACGGCGGCGCTTGCCTTCGGCAAGACGGCCGACGAGGTGCGCGCCGAGGGGACGGCCGAGGCGATCGTGCCGGCACGGGTGTTCCCGGGCAACCGGCCCACGACCTCGATCATGGCCCCGGCCCTGACGCCGTCGGTCCTGGGCCAGCTGATCGCACTCTATGAGCACGTGACCTTCACCCAGGGTGTCGTGTGGGGCATCGACAGCTTCGACCAGTGGGGTGTCGAGCTCGGCAAGCAGCTGGCGCAGCAGGTGACCCCCGCTGTCGCGGGAGATGAGGCGGCGCTCGAGAAGCAGGACGCGTCCACCCAGTCGCTGGTCCGCTACTACCGCTCACACCGTCAGCGCTGAGTCGGAGGCTGGGGCTGGGGCTGGGGCTGAGTCGGAGGCAGGCGCGCGGCGGCCTCGAACGTCATCCAGGCCTGCAGCTGCGTCGACAGTTCGACGGAAGTCACATGGTCGTCCGGTGTGCTCGCCGGCTGGCTCGGATCAGCTGGGAACACCACGGCAGGGGTCCCATCGTCGGTCGAGCGTTCGGAGCGCCCCGACCATAGTTCGTCTGCGGTATCCCGCACGAGAGTCATTGCGGTGTCTCGGGTTTCGCGGTTCAGGTCATCAGAGGCGCTCGCCAGGGCGAGATAACGGACCAGGATCCCGGTGAACAGGCCGCCGTCACCGCCCCCGTGGGTGACGAGCGGATGGCGCAGCTCGACCTCCGCCGTGAGCCGGCCCGCGACGGCACCGATGAGGTGGGCCGCGCGGTCGATGCTGCGCTGATCAGCGAGGGTCACCAACGTCCCGAGCACGGTGCCTTGGTTGTAGGCGTAGACGTCGCGGACGAACTGCTCCTGACCCGCCTCCACGCGTACGCCGTCGATGAACAGCCCGGTATCTGTGTCGAACAGCCGGTCGTACATCCAGTCGACCAGTTCGGACGCGGCGGCGGAGTCGCCCGTCCGCGCCAGGTGCAACGCAACCGGGCCGGTGGCGGGCACGTTCTTGAAGTCTCTGGTGGTGTTCCACCAGACGCCGCCACCGAGGTCATCCCCCACCCCCGAGCGCAGCTGCGCTGTCAGCTCTTGCGTCCCGCGGCGCACAAGCCTGAGCGGCGGCGGCCGCTGCACCTGAGGACTCGCGCCGAGGTCATGGTGGAAGCGCTCGAGTCGGTCGAGCGCCAGCGCCACCCACGCCATGTCGTCGAAATAGGCGTTGCGGAACCGGCCGAGGTTGCGGGCCCAGATCGTGCGGACCAGCCGGTCGGCTAGGCGGGCGCGGCGGTCCGCACCGCCGAAATCGCACTCACGCAGACGCCGTTGGCCGGCATCCACGATGGCATCGAGGTAGTGCGCCTGCCACCAGTAGTGCCACGGTTGACCGACGGGGGACACGTGCCACCCGGCTCGACGTGTCGAGTGACTGACCCGCCCGATGTGGGTGCCGGGCAGCCCTGCGAGTCGGTGCCCGAAGAGCGCGACCACCGATCGTTCCGCCTCTTGAGCTCGAGCGTCCGCGTCCGTTCGGTTGTCGGTCGACACCACCGGACCACCGTATGCCGCGTCGGCCCACCCAGTCCTCAGACCAGCCCGCTCTGCCCGCTCTTCCCCCCAGGGCATCTCCTAGGATGGTCGTGAGACCAAGAGAGCTGCCGCCACCCGATCTCAGGAGACCTCCATGCCCATCATCGTCTCGACGATGAACGACCTACCCGGCTATCGCGTCGACCGCATCCTCGGCGAAGTTTCCGGCCTGACCGTGCGGGCGCGCAACATCGGTGCGCAGCTCGGGGCTGGCTTCAAGTCCGTCTTCGGTGGCGAGCTCAAAGGCCTGACGAAGTAGCTCCAGCAGAGCCGTGACGAGGCAATGCAGCGGCTCATCGAGAACGCGGAGGCCGTGGGAGCGAACGCCGTCCTGGCGATGCGCTATGACGGCAGCGAGGTCGGCGACGGTTATCAGGAAGTCTTCGCCTACGGCACCGCGGTCGTCGTCATCCCTTCCGACCCGCCGCGCTAGGTCGAGGCCGATACGGCAGCGCCAGTGACGGCGCCTCTGGCCGCCGTCACAATCACGGTCACAGCAGAGGTGAGGCCCGATCACCCGTGCCGCACAATGAGACTCGTCGAGTTGTCTCGGCCTCATGACGGCGAGCATCGATCTGGCCACCACCGGGACTGCGATGAGGCCTGCGGCTGCCGGCACACCGATCCGTCGATGATCCGACGATGATTACCGTCGGCGTCGATCTCGCCGCCGAGGCCGCGGGCACGGCGGTAGCGACGATCGAGTGGCGGTCCGGACTGGCTGAGGTCGTCGCGCTGGTGGTCGGAGCCGACGACGGCCTCATCCTGGACGCGACTGTGGTGGCGACCAAGGTCGGGCTGGACTGTCCCGTCGGCTGGCCTGTCGCCTTCGTCGAGTTCGTCGGCGCTCACGCGGCGCACCGCGCGGAGCCGCCCGAGTCGTCCGGTCGTGAGTGGCGCCGAAGCCTGACCTCGCGACGCACGGACACCTGGGTGCACGCCCACACCGGCCTGACCCCGCTCAGCGTGTCGGCGGACCTGATCGGACACACAGCGCTGCGGTGGGCGGCGATCAGCGCGCGTCTTGCCCTCGGCGGGACCGATGTCCGGCGGGACGGGGCCGGGCTGGTCGCCGAGGTCTACCCGTCGGCAGCGCTCAAGGTCTGGGGTCTGAGGCACCGGCGATACAAGCGGTCCCTCCACGTCGAGGCGCGGGCGATGTTGGTCGAGGATCTGGCGCGGGCTGCGCCGTGGCTGCGTCTCGGGGGTTTTGCGGACACCTGCCTCGCCTCGGACGACGCCTTCGACGCCGTCGTGTGCGCCCTGGTGGCCCGGGCCGTGGTCATCGGCGGCACGACGCCGCCGGATCGGGGCGACGTCGAGGAGGCGTTGGAGGAGGGTTGGATCCACGTCCCGTCGGTCGGTCTGGAGGCGCTGCCGCACGGTTGACCGTCTCATGCATACGGGCCGATTTCACTGTCTCGCAACGGAAGAACGTGACCCCGTGCAGAGACAATGGGCCACTCTCACCGCGCGTAGCCACCCGACGACGCCCAGCTCGCTCAGGGTGTCGAAGGACTGAACTCAGCCGTGGTGACGTTGACAATGCAGCTCGCCGCCGATCCCCTGCTGAGGCTGCTGGCCGACGGTCCCGAGAGCACCTGGTGCTCACGCGGGTGTGCCCGGATGCGTGGACGGTCGGGCGCCTGGTACCTGCAGACGTCACGACCAGGCTGGTCGGCACCAACGCCCGGCTCATTCGCTGCCCTCACCCGACGCGTCCGCAAAACGCCACCCCGTGTCGGCGTTGACGACGATCCGGTCAGCCCGTCGCGACGTCCGCTCGACCAGATGTGCATTGTGCTCGTCGGACTTCTCGACCCAGGCGCGTGCGGCCTCACGAGGCTTACCGAACTCGACATGTCGATCGACGAGCCGCTTTACGCGTAGCGCATCGTCGGTCATCACGAACCAGACCTCGGTCATCGCCGCCCGCGCCCTCGGCCAGGCGCCGGTCTCGAGCAGGAGGTAGTTGCCCTCGGTGACGACAAGTCGGGCAGTTGCCGGGACGACGACGGCGGCTGCCACTGGTTGGTCGAGCGCGCGGTCAAAACCTGGGGCGTAGACGTCGGAGGTGGTCTCGGCGCTGAGCCGCTGCACCAGGTGCGCGTAGCCCAGGGCGTCGAACGTGTCAGGAGCGCCTTTATGTCCCGACGCGTCGAGCCGTGCGAGCTGGACGTCGGCGAGATGGAACCCGTCCATAGGGACGTGGGCGACCCAGGCGGGTTCATGGATGTGCGCAAGCTCCGCGACGAGCAGCTCGGCCAAGGTGGACTTGCCGGCGCCAGGTGATCCAGCGATGCCGAGGATCGCTCGCCCACCCGGGGGAACCAACGCAGTTGCGGCAGCCGCGAGGGTCGCGATCGTGTCCTGCGTCGAGCCTCCGGTCATGTGCCTCTACCTCCTTGTCGTGGGATGGGTGACACTGGCCCATGACCCCTTCGGTTCGCGATCCGGCTCCCGACGAGGTGCTAGCGCGGCCCGACGCGCCTTGCGGGACAGGCGTACTCGTCCTGGCAGGGTCCAGCGGCGCTGTCGAGCGCCAACGGGTCACGGTACTCGCTTCCCGCGGCGCGTTGGCCCTGTCGATCCAGTGGTTCGGAGGTCCAGGGCAACAGCCGGAACCGTTCGAGGTGCCGATCGAGACCTTCATCGCTGCGCTGGACCGGCTGAGCCTGGAGTGTGACCGACTGGCCATCCTCGGTGCGTCGTTCGGCGCCGAGGCTGCTCTGCTGACGGCCTCTCACGACGTCCGGGTCGAGGCAGTGGTGGCGTGTGCTCCCTCGTCGGTCGTCTGGGCCGGTGTCGACTCCTCTGCGGGTGGTGCGGGCCGGATGACGTCGCACTGGACCGTTTCCGGGACCCTCGTCCCGTTCGTCCCGTTCGTCCCGTTCGTGCCTTACGTGCCGTCCGTGGGTGACGGGGAGCCGGACCACGGCCCACCGGCCTACCGGTCCCACTACGAGCGGAGTTTGGCAGCACACCCCGACGAGGCCCGGCGCGCGGCCATCCCTGCGGAGCGGATCGTGGGCGACGTCGTCCTGGTGGCCGGTGAGGACGACCGGGTCTGGCCCAGCGCCGACTTCGCCCGTGCGCTCGCGCGTCGCCGCGCACAGCATGGTCTGGACACGACGCTGGTGGTGCACCCCGAGGCCGGCCACCGGGTCGTCCTGCCAGGGGAGGCTCGCGTCCGGCGCGGACAGGCGATGGCTCGCGGGGGCTCCGACGAGTCCGACGCGGCCCTGGGAACCGCGGCCTGGCCGCACGTGATGAGGGCTCTCAGGCTCCGGTGACCTTGGTGACGACCGCGTGGACGCGGCGTTCGCGGGTCGCGTCCGTCTTGGCGTCCCTGACCGAGGCAACGTGGGCCTTGCGGAGGCTGGGGGAGAGAGCGTCGAAGGCGGCGCGAGCCCCAGCCGAACCGAGTGCGGCGGCGAGGTCCTGCGGGACGTCGACGACGCGCGGCGCCGTGTCCAGCGTCAGCTCGACGCTGATCGGGTCACCGCCGACCAGCCCGGTCTCCCTGCGTCTGTCGGAGCTGAACGAGATGAGGAACTGGCCTCCCATCGGCGCCACGGTGCTGCGGTACTCGTAGCCGTTTACCCGCACGACGACGGCCGGACGTCTGCCGCCACCGAGAGACTCGAGAACGTCGGCGGGGACCGGGACGCCGGTGTTGTTGCCGGTCTGGAACAGGGTCGTGTGGTATTCCACGACGCCCAGTATGCCGGGTGGCGCAGAACGCCTGGGCCGTCAGAGGCCGGCGCCGGGCTCGGTGGAGGTGGTGCGCTCGCGTCCGAGCAGGGCGATCGCGGTGGCCGGCAGGATGACGACCGAGAGCATGCCGGCGGCGACCATCGCGGCGGCGTCCGCCGACGTGAGATATCCGTTCGCGAGTGCGATCGTGGTGATGACGACGATGAGGGGGAGCCCCGTCGCCGACATCACGGCAAGGGCGCGCCGCTGGCGTCGCTCCAGCCCGTCTCGGTAGACGAGGAACGTGGGGATCGCCCGCACGACGATCATGAGGAGCAGGAAGCCGGGCACGATCAGGACGGTCGCGGGCGTCTGGAAGATGGACTTCAGGTCGATCCGGGTGCCGCTCACCACGAAGAAGACCGGGACGAGCATGCCGAACGCGATGGCCTCGAGCTTGGTGCCGAAGATGGATGTCGACGCCGTCTCGTCGGCGTCCTCGTGACTGCCGGCGGCGATCCGGACGACGACTCCGGCGGCGAAGGCGCCGAGCAGGACGTCGATGCCCAGGACGTTCGCGACGGCCGCCAGCGCGAGCATGAACAGCAAGGTCATCCGGATGGGCAGCTGCGAGCTGGTCTTGAGGCCTTTGGTCACCGCCCCGACCACGCGCTCACCCCACGGCCGAGACGCGAGCAACGCAGAGCCGAGGATGAGCAGCCCGAAACCGCCGAGGACGGACAGCGACTGGACGGGGTTGGACCCGCTGAGCAGTAGTGCCACGAGCACGATGGGCCCGAACTCGCCGACACTTCCGAGAGCGAGGGCATACCGTCCGACGGGCGTGCTCAGGACCCCCGCGTCGCGGAGCACCGGCAGCAGCGTCCCCAAGGCGGTGGTGGTGAGGGCGAGCGGGATGACGATCTCGCCGCTGTGACCGCCGACCACGTGGAAGACCAGCCCGACGACCCCGGCCAGCAGCACCGAGATCCCCCAGCTGATGCCGGCGAGCCTGAGCGGTCTACCCCGGACCGTCCGGAGCCGGAGCTCGTACCCGGCGAGGAACATCAGCATGGACAGTCCCAACGACGCCAGGCCGGCGACGGTGGTGTCCGGCGCGACGAGGTCGAGGAACTGAGGTCCGAGGACGATGCCGAAGCTGATCTCGAGAACGACGGCGGGGATCGCAAAGCGTCGCAACGAGGAGGCGATCAGCGGAGCAAGCACCGCCGCGGCGGCGATCAGCATCAGCTGCTGGGCGGTCTGTGCCGTCATCGCCATCGTCGCCAAGGCGCCATGGTCCGACGCTAGCGGCTGGACGTCCGAACCCCCCGTATGTCCCGGCTCGGTCCAGGTAGTCCTGAGGCGGTGTCAGGTCTGCTGGTAGAACCCAGCCTCTGCGTCGAGTGCCGTCGCGACCTGGGGAGCCACCGCATGCTCGATGGCGCCGCCGAGGAACGGGACGTCGACGTGCAACACGAGGTCGACGGTCAGTCGTGACCCAGCTCCCTCCGCCTGGACGGTCGCCGAGCCCTCGCACCGCACCGGCAGTCCGGCGAACGCGAAGGTGAACGGCGAGCACAGCCCTGCTGCTCCGTCGTGCTGCCAGCGTTCCTGACGGATGACATGCGGCGTGCCCGACAGGCGAGAGGTGACGATCGAGGGGAGCCACGAGGTGGGGACATCGGACGACACCACGATGCGCACCTGGTCTTCGGTGGCCTCGTAGGTGACGAGGGTGGTCGGGCCGAGCTCCTCGACGGCGCAGCGGCTCTCGATCGTCTCTCTCGAGTGGAGCGACTCGAAGAACGGCAATGGAGCCAGGGGTAGGGCGTAGGTCCGGTGGATCTCCTCTGCCACGTGACCTCCCGGTGAGCTGGCTGGTTCTGCGCGCTCCGACGGCTCAGCGTACGTTGGACTAATGAGCAGTGTCGTCGTTGTCGGAGCCGGGTTGGCGGGGCTGAGCGCCGCCTGCCATCTCGCGGGCGCGGGCTACGAGGTGACCGTAGTCGAGCGCGAGTCCGGCCCGGGCGGGCGGGCGGGACGCATCCTGCGCGACGGCTACACCTTCGACACCGGGCCGACGGTGATGACGATGCCGGCCCTGCTGGCGGATGTCATGGGCGCCGTAGGCCAGCGGCTCGAGGACCTGCTGCCGATGCAGCGGCTCGACCCGGCATACCGGGCCTGCTTCGCCGACGGGAGCGAGATCCACGTCCGGGCGGGTCACGAGGCGATGCGCGCCGAGATCGAACAGACGTGCAGCCCCGCGGATGCGGCCGCTTTCGACGACTTCGTGCGCTGGCTGCGTGAGCTCTACGACCTGGAGATGCCCAACTTCATCGACCGCAACTTCGACAGCCCGCTCGATCTGCTCGCATCCCCCAAGACGGCCGCCCGGCTCTTGAGAATGGGCGGGTTCCGCCGGCTCGGACCGGTGGTCTCAGGGCGGTTCAAGGACGAACGGCTGCGCCGTCTGTTCAGCTTCCAGGCGATGTATGCCGGACTGCCGCCGAGCCGAGCGCTCGCCATCTATGCAGTCATCACCTACATGGACTCCGTCGAAGGCGTCTACTTCCCCGAGGGCGGGATGGGGGCGATCCCGGTCGCCATGGCCCGGGCGGCCGAGCTGGGCGGCGTCGAGTTCCGTTGGGGCACCTCGGCTCAGGGGTTCCGTCGCGGACCGAACGGACGTGTTGCCGCCGTCGAGCTGGAGGGTGGCGAGCAGCTGCGCGCCGATGCGGTGGTCTGCACGCTCGACCTCCCCGTGGCCTACGAGCGCCTGCTGCCGGACCTGCCCAAGCCACGAGCCCTCCGTTCAGGCCGCTACTCGCCGTCGGCGGTCGTCTGGCACGTCGGGACCCGCGGCACACCCGTCGTCGGCACCGAACACCACAACATCCACTTCGCCAGCGAGTGGGACTCCTCGTTCGACGCCCTGATCGGCGACCTGCGGCTCATGCCGGACCCTTCGCGGCTCGTCACCGTCCCGTCCCTGACGGACCCCGGCCTCGCAGCCCCAGGTGGGTCGACCCTCTACGTCCTCGAGCCCGTCCCCCACCTGGGTGGCGACACCGACTGGGTGACCGAGCGAGAGCCGATGAGGGAGCGTCTGATGAGGTTCCTCGGCGACAACGGCTACCCGACCGACATCGTGGCCGAAGAGCTGGTCACCCCGCTCGACTGGCAGGCCATGGGCATGAAGGAGGGCACCCCGTTCGCGTTGGCGCACACGTTCATGCAGACCGGCCCGTTCCGCCCGCCGAACATCGAACGGCGCCTGCCCGGGCTCGTGTTCGCCGGGTCCGGCACCGTCCCCGGCGTCGGTGTCCCCATGGTGCTCATCAGCGGACGCCTCGCAGCAGAACGGGTCGGCGACTACCTGCCCGTGTCGCCCGTGTCGCCCGTGTCACGGCCGGCGTGACCGCCGCCGTGCGCGCGCCCGCCGACCTGCTGAGCGAGGGGTACCGCCGCTGCGCCCGGATCACCCGCGACAACGGCACGACCTACTACTGGGGCACGTTGCTGCTGCCGCCGGAACGTCGTCGGCACGTCTACGCGGTCTACGCGCTCTGCCGCCTCGCCGACGACATCGTGGACGCCCCGGACGCGACCAAGGCGGGCCACGCCGACGAGACCGCCGAGGAGCTGAGTGCGTTTCGCGTCGAGGTCGGCGAGGTTCTCGACGGGGCCCCGACCGACAATGCGGTCCTCGCGGCGATCGGGGACAGCTTCCGTCGCTGCGACATCCCGCGGGAGAACTACGACCGGTTCATCGGGGCGATGGCGCAGGACCTCACGACGACGACCTACCAGACCTGGGACGACCTGGTCGGTTACATGGAGGGGTCGGCGGCGGTCATCGGCGAGATGATGCTGCCCGTCCTTCGACCGCTCAGCCGTGAGGCGTTCGAGCCGGCCCGCGCGCTCGGATTCGCCTTCCAGCTGACGAACTTCCTGCGTGACATCGGGGAGGACCTGGACCGGGGGCGCGTCTACATGCCGCAGGAGGACCTGCGACGGTTCGGTGCCGACCCGTGGGAGCGACGGGTGACGCCGCAGTGGCGAGAGCTGATGCGGTTCGAGATCGGCCGCAACCGGGAGCTGTATGCGCAGGCGGACGCGGGCATACCGATGCTCCCCAGGTCGTCCGCCAGGTGCGTCTCGACCGCCCGGGAGCTCTACGCCCGCATCCTTGCGCTGGTCGAGGAACGGGACTACGACGTTTTCTCAGACCGCGTTCGCGTGGCATCGTGGAAGAAGGCAACGACGTCGGCGCGAGTTCTCACGTTCGGGCCGGCCCGACGAAGGAGAATGGCATCGTGACCGGTTCCCGGATCAGGGACGAGATCCGCAAGCGGGTCCCGATCCAGAACGTCCCCACCGTCCCGCTCGACCATCTGCGCAGCACCTGGAAGCAGGCCCGGCCGGGCCGGATCCGCGCCTCGTTCGACGTCGCCCAGTCGCAGGACCCCGGAGGCTGGTACGTCGTGGGCACCAGCGAGGACGTGGGCCTGACGCGCACGGTGACCCGCACCGTGGCGGGTCGGGAGATCGTCCTGTGGCGCGACGAGTCCGGGGCTCTGTGCGCCGGACCGGGCGCGTGCCCGCACCTTGGAGCGCTGCTCGAGGCCTGCGAGGTGATCTCGGGCGAGGTTGTCTGCCGCTGGCATGGCATGGCGCTCGGCCCGAGCGGAGCCGCGGGCTGGAAGCCGATGACGGCATACGACGACGGGGTTCTGGCCTGGGTGCGCCTGCCGACACCCGGTGAGACGCCCTCCGATCGGCCGACTCTCACCGACCGTCCGCCGCTCGAGGGCTCACTGAGGGCGGTCATCACGATCCCCGGCACGTGCGAGCCGCAGGACATCATCGCGAACCGGCTGGACCCGTGGCACGGCGCCTGGTACCACCCGTATGCCTTCTCACATCTCGTCGTCGACGACGAGGCGAGCGACGACAAGAAGCTCGTGGTCGACGTGACGTTCCGGCTGAGTCCGCGCTGGGGCGTGCCGGTGCGAGCCGAGTTCGCCTGCCCGGACGCGCGCACGATCGTCATGACCATCGTCGACGGCGAAGGCGCAGGCAGCGTCGTGGAGACGCACGCCACACCGCTCGGGCCGGACGCCCTCGGGCGGCCGGTCACGATGATGACGGAGGCGACCATCGCCTACTCTCCGCGCACGGGGTTCGGGGTTGCCCGGCATGTCGCCGCGCTGATGCGACCGGCGATGAAGCGCACGCAGGCCCGGCTGTGGGTCGACGACATGGCGTATGCCGAGCGCCGTTACCTGCTCCGCTCCCGTGGGGAGACCTACGGGGCCTGACCGGCGCGCCCGGGAGTGACCCGTCGCAGCGGCCCGACCAGGCCGTGTCGGCTCTGCATGGGCACGGTCCACACGTCGTGCCCTGGGAGGCCCCATCGGGCGAGATGGGCGTTGGCCGCCAACCATCCCGTCGTGGCCGCGCGCTCCATCAGCGCAACCGGATAGTCGCAGCGAATCCCGTCACCGGCCAACGTGACTCGCGGGTCGGGCGTCGTCACCTCGGGTCGGTCCCTCCACGGCTCGGTGGACACCAGGGGGCAGTCCTGCCGGACCAGCCACTCCTCGTGCACCACCCCCGCGTCGCGCAGCTCGGGATGGATGACGAACAGCTGCGCCCGCAGCTCGTCGCGCAGCTCGGGTTCGTTGATGTTGTCCGGGACGGCGTAGGCGTGCACCTCGACCACCGAGCCGCCGTGCTCGCTCGCCCACCGGGCTGCACCGTCCTCGAACAGGTGAACTGCGGAGACGTTGTCGAGCGGTCCGAACCCGCTGGTCCCCAGGAAGGGCGGAGTCTGCGGGAGGGTCTGGCGGTCGAACCACATGCGCCAGACCGCGAACCGGGGCGCGACCCGCCGGTCCGCCACCCGCGCCCGCCACCCGGGGTCACCGAGCCACCCGGACCGAGCCACGATGTCCTGCAGCGGCGCCTGGTCCGTCGCGAGGACGACGCCGTCACACCCTAGAGACGTCCCGTCATCGAGCGAGACGACGACCTGTCCACCGGCGTCCTCGATGCCCACGGCCCGCACACTCGTGCGCACCTCGACGCCGAGCCCGTGCAGATATCGGCCCAGCGGTGCCCAGAGCGTGCTGTCGTAGTCGTCGTTGGGCACGTCGAACAGCAGCCCCTCGGCGGATCCGAGGAAGTAGGTGTGGAACATCGCCACCAGCTCTCCTCCGGAGAACTCCCGCGGATCAGCGAAGAAACTACGAGCGAAGACTTCCAAAGCGAGATGCCTTGCTGCTGAGGGAAATCGGAGGTTGTCCAGCACGTCGGCCGCGCTCTGTCCCTCGTACTCGACATAGGTCTGTGGGAAGCTGACGTCGAGCAGCCCGAGCGCCGCTTTGGCATCCACGGCGGCCAGGCTGCGCGCCGAGAAGCTCGGGCTGCGCACCACGAAGGCGAGCAGGTTGAGCGGCGGGGTCGTGGGCAGCCCGGCGAAGGAGTCCCGGTGCCCACCGGCGAGAACGAGGGGGTAGTCGTCGATCGGTCGCAGCCTGGACAGCGTCGGATCGGTGCGCCGCAACAGTGCTCGCAGGTTGTAGTACTGCCGGAAGAACGCATGGAAGCCGCGGCTCATCATTGTCGGCGAACCATCGACCTCCACCGGCCAGGCGCGAACCCGTCCGCCGAGAGTCGATGTCGCTTCGACGAGCGTGACCGCCACACCGCGTTCGGCGAGCGCCGTCGCGGCCGTGAGCCCCGCAATCCCGCCCCCGACGACCACCGCGCTGCGGGTGTCGTCCCGGTTGTCGTGGACCTGAGCGGGTGCCGTCGGCGCCGCCCCTGTCCACGGTGCGGGTCGAACCGGAGCCGCCGCGTGGCGTACCGCCCGAGCGTCGCGCCCGGGCTGCCAGCGTTGGCTACGGCCGAGCCTCACGTGCTGGCCTCGGGGCGCCTGCCGTGGAAGGTGTGGATGATCCCCCGCTGCCAGCCGCCGACCGACCGGGTCCGGACATCCTCGAACCCCGCGTCGAGCATCCGCTGCATGAGGACCTGGGTCGAGTCCATGTCCATCACGCTGCGCCAGAGGTACTGGTAGAGCCGGGTCCGGCGCGAGGTGACCCATCCGAGGGGAACCACCAGACCGCGACACACGGCGGTCCACACCGCGGCCGCAGCCGGGTTCCCTGCGACGGAGTACTCATGGACGACCAGCGTCCCTCCGGGGGCGAGCAGGCCGTGCAGCGACTGCAGCAGCGCGTCGCGGTCGGGCACATTGCGCACGAGGTAGGCCGCGAAGATCCCGTCCACGGGCGACGCGACACCGGCCGTGGCGCATACGGTCTCGAGGTTCTCGGCCCGACCGTGGGAGAAGCGCACTCGCGGCGGCCAGTCCTTGCCACTCGCTTCGCGCAGCATTCCCGCCGAGCCGTCGACGCCCAGGACCACACCCGAGACCCCGACCCGCGTCAGCTCGTCGACGACAGCCCGCGTCGACGCACCCGAACCGCACCCGAGGTCGACGACCGTGGGAGTGTTGCCGCCGTGTCGGGCGACGTTGCGAGCCAGGACACGCGCACTTCGGCGCAGGTGGGCGTGATACCCAGGGTTGAGGGCGACCATCAGGTCGTAGCGGTCCGCGACCTCGTCGAACGCCTCCGGGACCTCGCCGTGCGGCACCTCGGTGGGGACGTCGGTGGGGACGTCGGTTCGCACACGCTGATCGGTCGCCATGGCGCAACCGTATGTGTTGCCCTCGGCATTCTCGGACACCACCCGGGTTTGTCACGTCAGTGGTTGGTCAGCCACCCCACGACGTAGCTCGCGTCGTTGGTCGCGAGGTGGGCGAGTGCCGGGGCGAGCAGGCTGCCGGAACGCAGCCGCAGGGCGCAGAAGATCGCGCCGGCGAACCCGGTCACCAGCACGTTGCCGGCCACCACCAGTGCGAGACCCCCTGGCAGGGCCAACAGACCGTCCATGGCCCCGTTCCCGGCTGCCGTGGTGAGGGTCGGCATGATGTGCCAGCACCCGAACAGCAGTGCCGAGACCGCGATCGCCTTGGTCGTTGTCGTCAGGCGCATCAACAACGCGAGCAGAACTCCGCGGAATGCGAACTCCTCGACCGCGACCGTCCCGAGCGGAGTGTTGACGAAGACCTCGTAAAGCAGGTTCGGCAGCGGGACCTTCAGCCGTGGGTCGTCCAACGCACCAGCAGAGGTCCCGAGTCGCGACGTGATGATGCCGAATGCCGCGACGACCGCGATCACCAGGGCCAACGCCGCCGTGCCCCAACGAAATCCGGAAGGGTGGTGGTCGTTGTGCAGCCCGAGCTCAGTCCGGTTGAGTCCCGCCCAGACGGCGACGACTCCGAGGACTGAGGCGACCAGCAGGTTGGTGGACAGATGCCAGGACGGCGGTATCCACAACGTCCGCGATACGTTGTAGGCCGCCAGCAGGGCGACGACCACGACCAGCGCGGCGACGTCGCGGTGACCGTGCTGACTAGCCGAGGGATGCCCGGGGACCTGGTCAGCCGCTGACACGGCCGCGGGTCTGTTCGAGCTGCTCGGTGTCGGCCGCCGTCCACACCGCTGGGGCGGCGACGGACAAGTCGGTCATGACGCTCCGATCGTCCCGGCTGGGTCCAGGTGGATGACGCTACCGCAGCCAGAACACCAGACCGGGCCGATGACCGCCGACCCCGTGAACCGTGGCCCCGAACCTTCCGACCTGCCCCCGGCCGGGCCCCAGAGGATCGCCGTCGTGCGGCAGAACGAGCTCGTGTCCCACGTGGTCATGCGGGACGGGCGCCGGCTGTCCTGAGGAGGGTCTCGAGCGCGTCGAGGAGACGTTCGACGTCCGTCTGGTCGGTGTAGGGAGCCAGGCCGACCCGGACTCCGCCGACGGATCCCAGACCCAGGTGGTGGCTCGCTTCCCACGCATAGAAGTGGCCGGCAGGAGCGTTGATCCCGCGCTCGGCCAGCGCGACCCGAATGTCTTGGGGAGCAATGGTTTCTGAGGTGAAGAGCAGGGTCGGTGTGCGCCTCGCCGCGTTGCTGAACACCGTCACCCCGGGCAGCGACCGTAGCCGCGGCTCGAGCCGCGCGAGGAGCCCGTCCTCGTGGGCTTCAAGCGCAGCATACGAGCCGACGATCCGCTCCCGCCGGGTCCGTGACCCGCCGGCGTCGAGGCTCCCTCCCAGTTCGCCGAGGTCCGCGAGGAAATCGACGGCTGCGGTGGTCCCGGCCAGCACCTCGTAGGGGAGCGTGCCCAGCTCGAACCGCTCCGGCACCGCATCGCTCGAGGGGAGCAGCTTGGCCGGTCGCAGGGGCTCGAGGGTCTCGGGCAGGGCGCCGAGGACACCGAGGTGGGGGCCGAGGAACTTGTAGGGCGAGCACACCCAGAAGTCGGCTCCGGAGGCGGGTACGTCGGTGCCGACGTGGGCGGTCGCGTGCACGCCGTCGACGTGCAGGAGCGCGCCGACGGCGTGGGCGATCTCGGCCAGCGCGGGGATGTCGGGCCGAGTGCCGATGAGGTTGGATGCGGCCGTGACCGCGACGAGCCGGGTCCGTTCGGTGACCACGGTGCGCACCTCCTCGGTGTCGAGCTCACCGCTCGCGGGGTCGAAGTCGGCCCAGCGCACGCTCGCGCCGCAGCGTTCGGCGGCCAGGACCCAGGGTCGGACGTTCGCGTCGTGGTCCAGCCGGGTGACGACGACCTCGTCACCCGGGCCCCAGCCGGCCGACAACGTCCGGGCCAGCATGAACGTCAGGTCGGTCGCCGACCTCCCGAACACGATGCCTGAGGGTTCGAGGCCCACCAGGTCGGCCATCGCAGCCCGCGCGTCCTGAACGACCTGCTCGGCCCGACGCTCGGCCACGCTGACGGCACCGCGGTTCGACACGGCGGCCGTCATCGTGTCGGCGACCGCCGTCGCCACCACGTCAGGGGTCTGCGAACCGCCTGGTCCGTCGAAGTGCGCCGCCCCCTCGAGGAGCGCAGGGAAGTGGGCGCGGACTGCGGCGACGTCGTAGGGCACCTACCGATCCTGCCAGCGCTGCCTGCCGACGGCCCACCGGCTCTGCCGACGGCCCACCCGCTCTGCCGACGGTCCCGTCGGCTCAGCCGGCGGCGGCCTTCTCGAGGTCGGCGATGACGAGCTTGCGCATCCCCATCATCGCCTGCATGGTCCGGCTCGCGCGTCCCTGGTCCGGGTCTGCCAGCAGCTCGGGCAGCCGGGTCGGCACGACCTGCCAGTTCATCCCGTAGCGGTCCTTCAGCCAGCCGCACTCGCTCTCCCGGCCGCCGCCGGCCTGCAGGCCGGTCCAGTAGTAGTCGACCTCGTCCTGGTCCGCGCAGGGGATCGAGAACGAGATGGCCTCGGTGAACGGCCACTGCGGACCGCCGTTGAGCGCCATGAACTTCTGGCCGTCGAGCTCGAAGTCCACGGTCAGCGCCGTTCCCTCGCGGTCCGGGTTCTCCGGTCCCCAGTTGGTCACGCTGACGATCCGGGAGTTGGGGAAGACGGAGCAGTAGAACCGTGCGGCGTTCTCGCCATTGGTGTCGAACCACAGGCAAGCGGTCATGGTCATGGTGGGAGTCCTTCCGGGATCGTCCTGTTCAACTGTCCTCAGGTGAGACTGGCGGCAGATCGACCAGTCATCGGGTGATCACGCCTCGTTTTTGTCGACGAACGCCTCGGGGTCCTTGTCGACCGGCTTGACCCCACGCGCCCAGTGCTGGGACTCGTAGCGCAGGAACTGCACCGCCAGGTCGTGGCGCAGCGTCAGCGAGGCGTGGTGCCGGAAGTCGGTGAGGTCCTGGCGCTCCTCCTCGGCCATGTGGTCACTGTTCGCAACGTTGGTTTCGAGCACTGCCGCGTACCACTTGTCACTGCCCGCATCGCACCGGCGCACGGCCCGGATCCCGTCGCGGATCTCGTTGTGGTCCTTGATGGCGTCCTCGACCTCCTCCTGCGCGGAGGGAGCATCGCCGCCGCCCGTGCCGAGCCGGACCAGCTCGGGGTAGAAGAAGCGTTCCTCCGCGTCGGCGTGCACCTCGAGCAGGATCTCGAGCCGCTTCCAGAGCGCGTCGAGACCCGCCTGATCGTCGCGCGGCCACTCCTCGAGCATCGCGAACATCCGCCGCTGCTCGGCGTGCTGGTGCAGGATCACTTCGGTCACGTCCATGTGGCCAGTATGCCGACTGGCCAGGACGCCCTCACTCACGACCTCAGCACACGGTCGTGCGCTCAGCACACGGTCGTGCGCTCAGCACACCGCATACCGTGTGCTGAGCGCAGCACCATGAGCTGAGCCCAGCACGATGAGCTGAGGTGGCTCAGGTCAGCGGGTCGGGTCGAACGGAGCGAGCACGGGGCTGCGCCGACCGGTGACCATGGTCTCGGCGAGCAGCCGTCCGGTGGCCGGTCCCAGGGTGATGCCCCACATGCCGTGACCGCCGGCGGCGTAGACCCGCGGCGACCGGGTCGCGCCGATGAGCGGCAGTCCGTCGGCGGTGCACGGACGCGAACCGACCCACTCGTCCTGGAGGTGGTCGAGGTCGGCGCCCTGCAGGAGTGGGCGGGCGGCCTCGGCGATGGCCGTGATGCGGCGCGGGTCGAGGGCGGCCTCGGGCGCCCGAAACTCCATCATCCCGGCCACTCGCAGCCGGTCGCCGACCGGCGTACACGCGACGCGCTGGGCCGGGAGGTAGACGGGACCGTCCGGGAGTGCGTCTACCTCGACGCTGAAGCTGTAGCCGCGCCCCGCCTGGACGACCGAGCGGACACCGAACCGGCGGGCCAACGACCCGAGCCAGGCGCCGGTCGCGAGCACGGCCGCGTCGAACTCCTCGACCCCACCGCGGGTGACCACGCGCACGCCAGTCCCGGAGTCGACGACATTGACCACCGTGCTCATCGGTCCAGACGCGATCTTGCCCCCACGGGCGAGCACGGCGTCGGCGAGGGCGTGCACGAACGTCCCGGGGTCGACGAACCGCTGACCCCGCAGTCTGATGGCTGCGCCGACCTCTCGGGACAGGAGCGGCTGGACGGAGCGCGCCTCCTCACCGGTCAGGACGTCGTACTCGATGTCCTGCCCGGCGCCGTGGATGTGCTCGATCTCCTCGAGCAGCGTGCGGCGTTCGTCGGGAGTCCGGTATGCCGCCAGGAAGGACTTCGCGGCGACGGTCTCGGCCTGTACGCCTCCGTCGCGCAACAGGTCGAAACTCTCCAGCGCCAGCCGGTTGATCGGCACGAGGCTGTTCATCGAACGCTTCCAGTGCGCCATCGTGCTGTGCCGGGTGAAGCCGGCGACGAACTTGAGGAAGCTCGGGTTCGCGCTGGGTGGCACGTAGACCGGCGAGCTCGGGCTGAGGACGGCGCGGAGGCCGTAGGTGAGGACGGCCGGCTCGGGAAGGGGCGTGGCGATACCGGGTGTCAGCCATCCTGCGTTGCCCCACGAGGCTCCTGCCGCGACGCCTTCACGGTCCAGGACGGTGACCTCGACGCCGCGCTCCTGAAGAAACCAGGCGGTGGCCAGACCCACCATCCCTGCGCCGACGACGGCGACACGCTCGGGGACGGGGTGGGCGGTGGGGTGCGACATCACGACTCTTTCGGTTGGCGGGCTGGTCCCAGCATGGCGCCGATGTGGACCGCCGGCATTGTCGGTAGCGCACTCTTTCGCTGCACCAGATTGTGCGCGAAGCACACTGTCGCCCAGACTGGCCCCGGCGCCGTGCGAGATGCCATCAACCACGTACGAGATATCGGCGGAACGACGCAGGAGGTCACGTGCTCGACCTGGACACGCTGGTCGGTGCTCTCGGCGGTGGTCTGCTGCGGTTGCTTGTCGCCGCGCCGGGTGCCCGCGTCGACGAGGTCGTCATCGCCGAGCCGGGAGATGCCGTGCGCGACCTGACCGGTGACCTCGTCTTCGGCGCCGGCGTGACCGACGCCGCGGCCGCGGTCGAGCTCGTCGTGCGCGCCGGCCGGGGCGGGGCGGCGGGCGTTGTTCTGCGTCGCGGGCCGGCCCGCGCACGAGGGGTGCGCACGACCGCGCGCCGACACGCGGTCGCCCTGCTCGAGCTCGACGACACCGCCTCGCTCGTCCACGTCATCGGTCTGGTCCGCGGCATCCTCGACCGGTCGGCGATGCCCGGCCTGGAACGCCCGGACGTCGGGGGGCACAGCGACTTGTCGGCGCTCGCCGACGCTGCCGCGGCCCTGGTCGACGCGCCGGTCACGATCGAGGACGCGCATTCGCGGGTCCTGGCCTACAGCGCCCGGCAGGACGTGACCGACGCGGCCCGGGTCTCGACCATCGTCGGCCGGCGCGTCCCCGCCCCCCTGGTCACGGGCATGAGGTCCCGCGGGGTGTTCCGGAGGATGGCACGGTCCGCCGAGCCCTTCATGGTCGCTTCCGGCCCGGGACAGGAGATGCCCCGCTTCGTCGTGCCGGTGCGGGCCGGTGGCGAGTGGTTGGGCTCGATCTGGGCGGTGGTCGCGCAGCAACCTTCGGCCGCCACCGTTCTCGAGCTGCGGCAGGCGGCAACCGTGGTGGCGCTGCACCTCATCCGACTGCGTGCCCTGACGGACCTCGGCCAGAGGATCACCGCGGACCGGGTCCGCAGTCTCCTCGTGGGGGGGACCCCCACCACGGCGCCCACGTCGTGGTTGCCGAGGGGGCCCTGGCGAGTTGTCGCGCTCAGTCGCCGGACCGTCACGGACGACGACGACATCGGGTCAGATCTCGACCTGTGGGAGTCGGTTCTGCGCCGGTCGGGGTGGCGGCAGCCGCTCGTCGCCGAGCTGGACGGCGATGTCTATGCGGTGGTGCAGGCCGACGGCGACCGCCCAGGCTCCTGGCGTTGGCTCGCGTCCCAGGTGCGCTCGCCCCAGCAGGGCGCGGATCAGGGCTCGGGGGCGGAGTCGGGCTCGGAGTCGGGCTCGGAGTCGGGCTCAGAGTCGGGCTCGGAGTCGGGCTCGGAGTCGGGCGCGGAGTGGGGCGCCCGGGCCTGCGCCGGGTCTGAGGTCGGCGATCCGGGCGAGCTGGCTGACTCCCGGGCAGCGGCGGCCGAGCTCCGGTCACTGACCGGCGTCGACGACGTCACGCCCGCGGTCGAGAAGTACTGGGTGAGTATCTCTGCGGCGCGGGCGATTTCGGCACTCGGAGCGCCGGACCGGTTCGGTGGGCCGGTTCCGGCCCTGGGGGAGCACGACCGCCGTCGCCGGTCGGCATACCTGCCGTCGCTCGCGGCCTGGCTCGACCACCCGGGCGAGCCGAGCGCGGCGGCGCAGGCGTTGGGTGTGCACGTGAACACCTTGCGGCATCGGATGGTCAGGATGAGCGAGGTGGCCGACCTGCCACTGCACGACCCCGCCGCCCGGATGGTGCTACGCCTCCAGCTGGCGGCCCTCGGCTACTGACGCGGCTACTGACCCGGTGGCTGCCCGGTGCCAGTCGGGTGCCAGTCGGGTGCCAGTCGGGTGCCTCCGGAGCGAAGCGCAGCAGCACCGGCGCGGGCTCGTCCGCCCGGTGCTGACCTCACTGGTGTCGCCGCGAGACGTCGGTGGATCGGGGATGCGTCCCGCCTTGCAGACGCGGGCGTGCAGCGGCAGCCCCGCACGTTGCTCACCGGGTGTGACTGCCTAGTCTGGGGAGGTGGACTACGGCCAGGAGCTGAGGTTCGGGCTGTTTCCCTCGCCGGATGCCGCGGACCCGGAACACGTCCTGCTGCTGGCCCAGCTCGCCGAGGTGAGTGGCCTCGACCTCGTGACGGTGCAGGACCATCCCTACCAGGCGCGCCACCTCGACGCCTGGACGCTGCTGTCGGTCATCGCCGCGCGCAGCTCCTCGCTCCGGGTCGCGCTCAACGTCGCGAACCTGCCGCTGCGCCCGCCTGTCGTCCTCGCGCACAGCATCGCGACCCTCGACCTGCTGAGCGGTGGACGCATCGAGCTCGGCCTCGGCGCTGGGGCGTTCTGGGACGCGATCGTGGCCGCCGGTGGGCAGCGACTGACCCCCGCGCAGAGCGTGGACGCGTTGCGTGAAGGCATCGAGGTGATCCGCGGCGTCTGGCAGCCCGCCGGCTCACCCGCGGTGCGGGTCGACGGATCGCACTACCACGTCGTCGGACTCCATCCAGGCCCAGCGCCGGCGCACCCGGTGGAGATCTGGCTCGGCGCATACAAGCCGCGCATGCTGCGCCTCACGGGCCGGTATGCCGACGGCTGGCTCCCGAGCATGGGGTACGCCGACCCGGAGGTGCTGCCCGGCATGAACGAGGTCATCGACGCGGCGGCTCGGGGCGCCGACCGCGACCCGGCCTCGGTGCGCCGGCTCTACAACGTCAACGGCCGGTTCAGCCGGGCTCGAGGCGGCAGTGGGCTGTCTGGGACGCCCGAGGAGTGGGCCGAACAGCTCGCCGAGCTGGCCGTGACCCTGGGGATGAGCACGTTCATCCTCGGCACGGACGACGTCGAGGCAGTACGCCTGTTCGCCGAGGAGGTCGCCCCCCGGGTCCGCGACCTCGTCGAGATCGCCCGCACCGCGGCACGGGTGGGCGTCGCCCCGGCCGATGAAGAACGCGAGGGGGTCCTCATCCGGCCGCCGGAAACCGTTGCCACGCAACCGAGCTCGCCCCTCGATGTTCGCGTCACATCCGACGATGGTATGCGTTTGTCGGACCAGGCCGCGTGGGACGAGTCGACCCGACCTCGGTTCCCGGCGCCCGCGCAGTTCGCCTACACGGCCCAGCAGCAGGCGGCGCCCCAACATCTGGTCGACGTCCACGACGGTCTGCGCTCCGAGCTCGAACGGCTGCGCGACATCGTGCGGCAGGTCGCCGAAGGTCAGGTGTCGATCGGGTCCGCCCGCTCCGCGATCAACCAGATGACGTTGCGCCAGAACAACTGGACGCTCGGCGCCTACTGCGAGCAGTACTGCCGGGTCGTCACCGGACATCACTCCCTCGAGGATGCCAGCGTCTTCCCGCACCTGCGGCGGGTCGCCGGCGCAGGCCCGGTGCTCGACCGGCTGTCGCAGGAGCACGAGGTCATCCACGAGCTGCTGGACGCCCTGGACCGGGCGTTGGTCACCCTGGTCGCCGAGTCCGGCGACGGGTCCGCCGACGGACGGGGCATCCGGCAGCTGCAGGAGGTCCTCGACCTCGTCACCGACGCCCTGCTGTCACACCTGTCCTACGAGGAGCGCGAGCTGCTGCATCCCCTGGCCCAGGCGGGCTTCTACTGAAGGGCCTCCATCGCGTCGGCAACCGCGTCCGCACCGTGGTCGTGGCTTGCCCGCAACCCGGTCACCACGCCGGCTTGGTCGTCCTCGGACCGGTTCTGGCTCAGCTTCGCCTTGGCCTGGACGTCGGCCACCTGCATCGAGATCCCGACGATGGCGCGCAGCTGCCCGTCGAGATAGCGAGCCGGCGCGTCACCAACGGCCCAGGGCATCTCGTCTCCTGACGACCGTCCCTCGTGGTGGTCCGTCAGCCGAGTGACGGCCGTGCGCAGCCACTGCACGTCGTCGTGGATGCGTACGGGACCGCTGAGATGCACCTGCGAGTAGTTCCAGGTCGGCACCACCCGCCCGTGCTCGCGCTTCGAGGCATACCAGCGCGGCGAGACGTATGCGTCGGGGCCGGTGACCACGACGAGGCCTGGAGCGCCGTCGACGACCCGCTGCCAGTGCGGGTTGGCCCGAGCGAGGTGCGCGATGACCTCGTCGCCCTCCCACAGGATGGGCAACAGGGTCGCGTCGGGGACGCCGCCCTGTCCGACCGTCACCAGCTGCGCGACGTGGACGGCATCGACGAGCGCCCGGACTTCGGCCAGCTGGTCGCCGTCGGACATCGCAAAGTGGCGGGGGACGTACACCGGGGCCTCAGGGGTTCGCGGCCAGGAAGATGTATGCCGCCAGCAGCACCAGGTGGACGCCGCCCTGGAGCCGGGTGGCCCGTCCCGGCACGACGGTCAACGTGCCCACGACCACCGTCAGCGCGAGCAGCACCATCTGGGTCGAGCCGAGTCCCAGCAGGAGCGGGCCTTCGAGCCAGATCGTCGCCAGCGCCAGCGACGGGATGGTCAGGCCGATGCTCGCCATCGCGGAGCCGAACGCCAGGTTGATGCTGATCTGCATCCGGTTGCGCCGCGCGGCGTTGACGGCGGCGAGCGTCTCGGGCGCGAGGACCAGCAGCGCGATGACCACGCCCACGAAAGAGGGGGGCAGCCCGACCGCTGCGACCGCCGAGGTGATCGACGGCGAGAGCACCTTGGCGAGGCCGACCACAGCGACGAGCGAGACGAGCAGCAGGGCGATGCTCAGTTTCCACGAGCTGCCCGGTGGAGGCTCGTGGCTGTCGTCCTCCTCGATCAGGCCCCCGTGCTTGTCGACCGGCAGGAAGAAGTCACGGTGCCGCCGGGTCTGGGTGAGGACGAACAGGACGTAGAGCGCCAACGAGGCGATCGCCGCGAAGGTCAGCTGTGAGGTCGAGAACTGGGGCCCCGGGCGGCCGGTCGTGAATGTCGGCAGGACCAGGCACAGCACCGCCAGAGTTGCCACTGTTGCGAGTGCACCACCCGTGCCTTCCTTGTTGAAGACGACCAGGCCGTGCTCCAGCGACCCGACCAGCAGGCAGAGTCCGAGGATCCCGTTGCAGGTGATCATCACCGCCGCGAAGACGGTGTCCCGTGCCAGCGAGCTGGTGTCACTGGTGCTGGAGATCATGAGAGTGACGATGAGGCCGACCTCGATGACCGTGACCGCGACCGCGAGAATCAGCGACCCATAGGGCTCTCCCACGTGGTGGGCGACGATCTCGGCATGCTGCACCGCCGCGAGGACCGCGGCTCCGAGCAGGATCGCGACGATGACGAGTACCACGGCCCCCACGTCACGCCCCCAGGTCAGGACGAGCGCGACCATGGCGAGGGCCGGTGCGACGGTCGTCCAGGTCAGGAGCGGCGATCTGGCCGGGGCGTCACTCATGCGCTGATCCTCTCAGGATCGGGTCACAGCTCCCCAGGGCTGCTCGTCCAGGACCGGGAGCTCGACGAAGTCGTGGCAGCCCATGGACGGCAACATCTGCCGCGGTGGGGTGGGCATCCGCCGTAGCCCCTGCGCCTCGGTCAGGGATACCGGCGCGCCGAGCGTCAGCAGGTGCGGGCCGAGGTGCATCCGGCACCCGCCGGCCGCCCGGATGTTGCGCAGCCAGTCGACGTCGGGGCCGTAGGTCAAGGCGATCGTGACGGCCTCGCCGTCGGAGCTGCGGAACGCCATGATCGGGGTGCGGAACGTCCGGCCCGACTTCCTGCCGACGTGCTCGATCTCGACGATCCAGCCATGTCCGGCAAGCCGTCGGAGCACGGGGTTGACCACCCGCTTGTTGAAGCCGGTCACGGCCGTTGGCACAGGCATACCCGGCATCGTGCCACCGCTCGCGCATCCATGGGTCGATCCGCGACGAACACTGTTCATGACCGACCTACGCACCCGTCCCGCCTCTGCCGCGGCGCACGTTCCCGCGACACGCAAGGTGGCGTATGCCGCGTGCGGAGTCCTGGCCGCCGTCGCCGGCATCGCCGTCGGCCACCTGGTGGCCGGAGTCGTCAACCCGGCCGCCTCCCCAGTCCTGTCCGTCGGCTCGGTCGTCATCGACCTGACGCCGACGCCGGTCAAGGAGCTCGTCATCGCCAAGGTCGGCACCGCCGACAAGACGATCCTGCTGGCCAGCGTCTCACTCGTGACCCTCGCGCTCGCCGCGCTCGCAGGACTGCTGACCCGGCGACGCAAGGCCGTCGGGATCGGCATGGTCCTGCTTCTCGTCCTCGCCTCCGGGGCGGCGGCGATGACCCGTCCAACGGCCTCACTTCGAGACCTCGTCCCCGCGATCGCGACCGGGTTGGTCGGTGTCGCAGTCCTGCTCGGGCTGACCCGGTCCCTCGGCTCTGCCTCCGCGTCGGCGCCGCCCGCCTCGGGCAGCTCCCGACGCGGGTTCCTCATCGGCGCTGCTGGTGTGACCGCCGGCGCCGTCGTGAGCGGCGCTCTCGGGCAACGGCTCGCCGACGCCTCGGTTGACTCCTCCGGCATCGCGCTGCCCACCCCCGCCAGCCCCGCCGCCCCGCTCCCGAAGGGGGTCGAGTCGACCACGCAGGGCATCTCGCCGTTCCAGACCCCGGTCGACAGCTTCTACCGCGTCGACACCAACCTCACGGTGCCTAAGGTGCCCAGGGACACGTGGACGCTCGAGGTCGACGGGGACGTGGCCAACACGCTCTCCATCAGCTACGACGACCTGCTGAAGATGCCGATGATCGAACGCGACATCACCATGACCTGTGTCTCCAACGAGGTCGGCGGCGGCTACGTCGGCGCCGGTCGGTGGCTCGGCGTCCGGGTGACCGACATCCTCGAGCGCGCCGGGGTGGGCACCTCCTCCGACCAGCTGCTCAGCACCGCGGTCGACGGCTTCACCATCAGCACGCCGCTGGCCGTGGTCCGCGACGGACGGGACGCGATGGTCGCCATCGCCCTCAACGGCAAACCGCTGACCGACGTTCACGGCTTCCCGGCCCGGCTGATCACGCCCGGGCTCTACGGGTTCGTCGGGGCCACGAAGTGGCTCACCAAGCTGACCCTGACGACATATGCCGCGCAGCAGTCCTACTGGACCAAACGACAATGGGCGACCGACGCCCCGATCAAGACCTCCGCGCGGATCGACACCCCGGCGCCGCTGTCGACGATCCCGGCGGGAAAGTCCGTCATCGGCGGCGTGGCCTGGGCCCAGCACCGAGGGGTCGGCAAGGTCGAGATCCAGATCGACGGCGGGGCCTGGCAACCCACCCAGCTGGGTCCGGACGCCGGCATCGACTACTGGCGTCAGTGGTACCTGCCCTGGGACGCCACCTCCGGGCAGCACACCGTCGCGGTGCGCGCCACCGACCTCGAAGGAAAGGTCCAGGTTGACCAGCGCGTGACGCCGTTCCCGAACGGCTCCAGCGGCGTACAGCAGATCGTCGTTCTCGTCTCGTGACCAAAATGCCTGCTGATCAAGGCAATCCGGGCATTTGGCAGCAACGAATACCCATTACAAGAGGCGCTGACAAGAAAACCACCGCCTGCCAGTTCCACCACCACAGCACCACCACAGCACCACCACCACTACAGCACGACCACCACTATGCAGGGGAGAACCACCATCATGAACGCCAAGCGCACCTACGCTCTCGTGGCCCTCGCTGCCGCACTGCCGATCAGCCTCGCGGCCTGCAGCTCGACTTCGACGAGCGCTTCGCCGGCAGGTGCTGCGGCACCGAGCTCGTCCTCGGCCGCTCCGAGCACCTCGTCCGCCGCGCCCACCACGGCCGCAGACGCGATGACCAAGCCCTTCGGCCCCGGTTGCGCCGCTGTGCCCGCCGACGGCAAGGGTTCCTTCAACGGCATGGCCACCGACCCGGTCGCCACCGCTGCCAGCCACAACCCGCTTCTGTCCACGCTGGTCACCGCGGTCGGCGCTGCCGGTCTGGGCGACACGTTGAACTCCGCTCCGGCCATCACGGTCTTCGCGCCGACCAACGACGCGTTCGCCAAGATCCCGGCGGACACGTTGAAGTCGGTCCTCGCGGACAAGCCCACGCTGACCAAGATCCTCACCAACCACGTCATCGCCGGCAAGCTGTCTCCGGACCAGCTCGCGGGTGACCACAAGACGCTCGCCGGCACCACCTTGACCGTCAAGGGTTCGGGTGAGTCCTTCACGGTCGGCAAGGACAACGCCAACGTCATCTGCGGCAACGTCCAGACCGCCAACGCGACGGTCTACATCGTCGACGGCGTGCTGATGCCCTGAGAGTGTCGTTGACCGGTCTCACACCGGCACGACGAGTTCGACCACCCCGTCCGATCCGGATCCAATCCGGATCGGACGCGGTGCCGAACACCAGTACCGGCGAGTATCCCCACCGGTACCCACGACAACAAATAGGCATCCCATCCATGAGGCAGCAGAATGTTCGACATGGCTGAGCTTCGGGTAGTCCCCTCCGGCGATGATTCGCCGGATGAGCGGGACCCCAACACTCGGTTCTCGAACCTGCTCCGACAGTCGTCGTGGGGCGACGAGGGCGCGTTCGCGCAGCTCTACGACGCCGTCGCCCCACGGCTCTACGGTCTGGTCCTTCGAGTCGTCCGCGACCCGGCCCAGTCCGAGGAGGTCACGCAAGAGGCCTTCCTCGAGATCTGGAAGACCTCGACCAGGTTCGACCCCGCACTCGGCAGCGCACTCGGCTGGATGATGACCATCGCCCACCGAAAAGCGGTTGACCGGGTGCGGTCCGCGGAGGCCGCCGGCCGTCGCGACAACACCTATCACGAGGCGAACCAGGACGTGGACTACGACACCACAGCCGAGGCCGCCACCGCCTCCCTCGAGGCAGAACGGGTGCGACGGGCCTTGCAGACGCTGACCCCAGCGCAACGCAGCGCCGTCGAGCTCGCGTTCTTCGGCGGATACACACATACGGAGGTGGCATCGATGCTCGGACTCCCACTCGGGACCGCAAAGACGCGCATTCGTGATGGATTGATTCGGCTGCGCGACACGTTGGGGATGAATACATGAACGACGACATCCACACCCTGTCCGGCGCGTACGCGATCGACGCCGTCGACGACATCGAGCGCGCGCAGTTCGAGCGCCACCTCGAGGCGTGCGAGGAGTGCCGCAAGGAGGTCGACAGCCTTCGCGGCGCGGCCACCCAGCTCTCGCTGCTGTTCCAGATGACACCACCGGAGCGGATGCGGGAGCAGGTGCTGCAGGGCATCGCAGCGGTCCGTCCACTGCCCCCTCGGGTCAGCCAGGAAGCCGGCGAGCGGATCGAGGCAACCAGCCGAGACCGGTCGGGTATGCCGTCCGACCCGGTCCCGGCCGCGCCCGCCTCACAACTGGAGCAGCGTCGCGCGCAACGGCACCCGGCTCCCCGCCGGAGGCCGGCCGCGCGTTGGCTCGCCGCCGCGGCGGCGGTGATCGCCATCGGTGGCGGGGCGAGCGTGGCGTTGCACCCGTGGGACCGGCAGACGCAGAGCCAGCTGACCGTCGCGGAGAGCGTCATCCAGGCACCCGACGCCCAGCGGGTCAACCAGACCCTCCCCGACGGGGCGACCACCTCGGTGGTGCGTTCCAAGTCGGTGGGCAAGGCGGTCCTCGTGGCCGACAACCTGCCCGCCGCACCGGACGGCAAGGTCTACCAGCTCTGGCTGCAGAACCCGCAGGGCGGTTTCGCCGCCGCGGGGTTCGTGCCGCCCGGCACGGGCAGCAGCAGCGAGACGGTCGTGCTCCAAGGCGATGCCGTCAACGCTGCGGGTGCAGGCATCTCGGTCGAGCCGACCGGCGGGTCCCTGCAACCGACCACCAAGCCGATCGCGCTCTACGCCTTCGCCTGACCCTCGCCAAACTGAGTACTCCGTCCGGTCTCGCCCACCGCTGACCGAACTCACACAACCCCCGGTTCTCACGCCATGCGTGGCGGTGAAACCGGGGGTTTCGTGAGTCCGGACTCACCACCTGTGAGTTCGCTGCTTGTCCGCGGCCCGGCACAATCCGGGGGCCGAGCCGGGACGAATACCCACCATCAGACCACGCGCGATATCCGGCCTTCCGGACTTCCCTCAAGGACCCTCTCTCATGTCTCGTCACACCAGCCAGTCCCTCCCACGGCGGGTCGCCGTCGTCGGGTCCGGCGTGGCTGGGCTCACCGCCGCGCACGTGTTGGCCAAGCAGTGCCACGTCACCTTGTACGAGGCAGCCTCCCGCCTCGGTGGCCACGCCGACACCCACGACGTCACCGTCGGTGACCGCGTCGTTCGTGTGGACACCGGCTTCATCGTGCACAACGACCGGACCTACCCGACCCTGCTGCGCCTGTTCGAGGAGCTCGGCGTGCCGACCCAGGACTCGGACATGAGCATGTCCATCCGCGACGACGACGCCGGGCTGGAGTATGCCGGTGCGCGTGGTCTGCGGGGCCTTTTCCCGGTCGCCCGCAACCTGCACAACCGCGACTACCTCCGTATGCTCGCCGAGGTCCGCTCGTTCCACCGCCAGGCTCAGCAGCTGCTCTCGACCGAGCCGGCCGGCAGGGCATCCAGCACGTCGTCAACCGAGCCGTCGAGCACGCCGGACGCGCTCGAGACGGTCCGCGCCTTCGTCGCCCGCGGTGGTTTCAGCGACTACTTCCAGACCTACTTCCTTGCGCCCTTGGTCGCTGCAGTCTGGTCGTGCGACCCGACCGTCGCGCTCGACTACCCCGCCCGCTACCTCTTCACCTTCCTCGACCACCACGGCATGCTCAGCGTCTTCGGTTCGCCGACCTGGCGCACGGTCACGTCGGGGTCCGCGCGCTATGTCGAGCGGGTGGCCGCCGGGCTCCCGGACATTCGTCTCGGCCGTCGCGTGATCTCGGTGACCGAGACCGGGGAGGGTGTCGCGCTCACGGATGCGGATGGCGCGACGGAGACGTTCGACGCCGTCGTCCTCGCGGCGCACCCGCACCAGAGCCTGGCCATGCTCACCCACCCCACCGAGCTGCAGACCGACGTGCTGGGCGCCATCCACTACTCGCCCAACGTCGCCCAGCTGCATACCGACGAGTCGGTCCTCCCGCGCAGCAACGGCGCTCGGGCGTCGTGGAACTACTGGCGCCGTTCTGCCGCAGACGAGCACGCGAGCGTCCTGGTCTCCTACGACATCAGCCGCCTGATGAGGCTCGACGTCACCGACCGCCGATTCATCGTCACCCTCGGTGGCGAGGACCGTGTGGACCCCGCGACGGTGATCGACACGATGCACTACGAGCACCCGCTGTACACCCCCGAATCCGTTGCCGCCCAGGCCAAGCTGCCCCAGATCAACACGGCGCGGATCGCCTTCGCGGGCGCCTACCACGGGTGGGGGTTCCACGAGGACGGTGCCAGGTCCGGACTCGTCGCGGCTCAGCATCTCGGCGTGGACTGGGTGGACGCGACGTCCAGCGACCCCGCCGTCGGGGCTCCCGACGGTGTCGCCCACGTGCTCGAAAGCGCACCGGACCCCGATGCCGAGCCGATCGCGGTCGGGTCATGAGCCCGGCCACCGCCCTTTCTTCGACGGCGCGCCTGTACGACACGACGGTCCGACACGTCCGGACGTCGCCGCTGAAGCATGACTTCGTCCATCGCAGCTACTCGTGGTTCGTCGACCTCGATGACCTGCCCCGTCTGGGATGGCTGTCACCGTTGGCCCGGTTCGAGGCGCGAGACCACCTAGGTTCGGCTGACGCGTCGCTGCGCGAGAACCTCGACGCCTTCCTGGTGGCCCAGGGCGTGGACCTGCGGGGAGGCCGGATCACGATGTTGGCCAGCGCTCGAGTGCTCGGCTACACCTTCAACCCCATCTCCGTCTTCTGGTGCTACGGCAGCGATGTCGACGGTGAGGGCGCCCTCGAGTGCGTCGTCGTCGAGGTGCACAACACCTACGGCGAGCGACACGCCTACCTCGTCCGCACCGACCACCGCGCACGGGCCAGGACCGACAAGGCGCTCTACGTCAGCCCGTTCAACGACGCCTCCGGTTCCTACGAGCTGCTGCTGCCCGAACCGCGCGACCGCGTACGGGTTTCTGTCACGCTCACCCGCCCCGGCACCGCGCCGTTCGTCGCAACCCTCAACGGGCAGGCCCGACCGGTGACCCACGGGGTCGTCCTACGGACGGCGTTGCGGCATCCCTTCGAACCCCTGGCCGTCACGGCCAAGATCCGCTGGCACGGCATCCGGCTGTGGATGCGCCGGCTCCCGATCCAACCCCGACCGACCCACCGACACCAGGAGGCAGTCCGATGACGACCCTGATCTCACCCGATTTCCACGCCGGACTCGACACCAGTCACTGGCCGGACCTGGCCCGGATGCCCGGTGCGCTCAAGCGCAACGTGCACGCCCGCGTGGCGCGTCACCTGTTCGACAGCATCGTGGCCCGGCTCGACGTGCGTGTCGAGCTGCCCGACGGCACCGCGGTCGGCCGCGCCGCCCACGTGCCCAACGCTCCCGTCATGGTGCTTCATCACCCTGAGCTGTTCATCTCACGCCTCGGTGCGGCCGGCCTGATCGGGTTCGGCGAGTCGTACATGGCCGGCGACTGGGACTCTCCGGACCTCGGCCGGGTGCTCACGGTCTTCGCCGAGCGGATGGCGAAACTGGTGCCAGAGCCCCTGCAGAAACTGCGCGCGCTCTATGTCGCCCGGCACCCCGTCTCGGAGCGGAACACCACGAAGAACACCCGCTCCAACATCTCCCGTCACTACGACCTGTCCAATGGGATGTTCGAGCAGTTTCTCGATCCGACGATGAGCTACTCCTCGGCGCTGTTCGACAACGCCGTCTCGGTCCGCCCCTCGTGGGACGAGCTCGCGCCCGCGCAGGACCGCAAGATCGACCGGCTGCTCGACGGTGCCGGGGTCGTTGCCGGAAGCCGCGTCCTCGAGATCGGCACCGGCTGGGGCGAGCTCGCGATCCGGGCCGCGCGCCGCGGTGCGACGGTCCGGAGTATCACGCTCTCGCAGGAGCAGCGCGTGCTGGCCCAGCAGCGGGTCCGGGCGGCCGGCTTGGAGCACCTGGTCACCGTCGACCTGCTCGACTACCGCGCCGTCGAAGGTGAGTACGACGCGATCGTGTCCGTCGAGATGATCGAGGCCGTCGGGTACGAGTACTGGCCGACCTACTTCGAGACCATCGACCAGCACCTCGCGCCTGGCGGGAAGGTCGCGATCCAGGCCATCACCATGCCGCACGACCGGATGCTCGCCACGCGCAACACCTACACCTGGGTGCACAAGTACATCTTCCCGGGCGGCCTTCTGCCGTCCACCGAGGCGATCGACCACGTGACACGCGCTCACACGACACTGCGGGTCGCCGACCGTCTGTCGATGGGCCAGAGCTATGCCCAGACGCTGCGCCTGTGGGACGAGCGCTTCACCAGCCACGCCGCAGAGGTCGGCCGGCTCGGCTTCGACGCGATCTTCCGCCGGATGTGGCACTTCTACCTCGAGTACTCCCGGGCCGGTTTCACCTCGGGCTACCTCGACGTCCAGCAGTACGTACTTCAACGTGAGGACAACCGATGACCCTGGTGGACCAGACCCAGCCTCAGCCCTACGCCCAGCAGGTCCAGCAGGACCAGCAGGACCAGCAGGCTCGGCAGCCTCTGACGACGGGACAGGTCGAGGGAGTGGCGACCAGGCTCGCCGCCGCCCTGCGTCCGGTGGTCGGCGGCGACCTGCCGGTTCGTCTGACCGCCTGGGACGGCAGCGTCGCGGCGCCCCTCGACGACCCTGACGCGCCGTCTGTCACCATCCGCACGCCCGACGCACTGCGTCGAATCCTCTGGCACCCGGGTGAGCTCGGGGCGGCACAGGCCTATGTCACCGGTGAGCTCGACGTCGAAGGGGACCTGGACGCCGCTCTCACCCATGTGTGGCAGGTTGCGGCGCAGCGCGGCCTGACCGGTGTCCGGCCGAGACCGGCCGCGCTCGCCCGTCTCCTGCGGGTGGCCCGCGAGGTCGGTTCCTTGGGCACCCCGCCCGGGGCGCCGGACAGCCAGGCGGTGCTGCGCGGCCGGCTGCACAGTCGCCGCCGTGACCGCGACGCGATCCACCACCACTACGACCTGTCCAACGAGTTCTACTCGCTGATCCTCGACCCGCACATGGCCTACTCGTGCGGCTACTGGCGGTCCGAGGACCCGTCGTACACCGTCGAGGAGGCCCAGCGGGACAAGCTCGACCTGGTCTGTCGCAAGATCGGCCTGGGCCGGGAGGGGCTGCGGTTCCTCGACATCGGCTGTGGCTGGGGTTCGCTCAGCCTGTATGCCGCCGAGCACTTCGGGGCTCAGGTCACCGGTGTGACCATCGCCGCCGAACAGAAGCGGTTCATCGACGCGCGTGTCCGCGAGCGGGGGCTGCAGGACCGGGTCGAGATCAGGCTGCAGGACTATCGCGAGATCGTCGGCGGTCCGTTCGATGCCGTCGCCTCCCTCGAGATGGGCGAGCACGTCGGCCAGAAGAACTATTCGACCTATGTAGGAGCATTGCGCGACAACGTGGTTCCCGGTGGGCGGGTGCTCGTTCAGCAGATGTCGCGGCGTGGCCGCTTCCCCGGTGGCGGTCCGTTCATCGAGTCGTTCATCGCCCCCGACATGCACATGCGCCCCGTCGCACAGACGGTGGCCTTCATCGAGGCCGGCGGTCTCGAGGTGCGCGACGTCCACGCGATGCGCGAGCATTATGTTCGTACCGTGCAGGCCTGGCATGACACGTTCGAAGCCAACTGGGACACGGCCGTCTCCCTCGTGGGCGAGGAGGTCGCGCGGGTCTGGCGGCTCTACCTCGTCGGTGGCGCGATGGCGTTCCGCGACGGGCGGATGGGCGTCGACCAGATCCTCGCAGTCCGGCCAGGTGCTGAGGGCGGCGAGTCGGGTCTGCCGTGGGTGCGTCCCGCCGAGTGGTCCTGACCGGACCATGAACCCGTTCGCGGAACAGTCCTGAGATGACCGACGTCGGCTTCTCGCTATCCAACTTCCTTCTCGTCAGCGGTTTTTCACTGCTGGGGGTGCTGACCCTCATGACGGTGACCGCACTGGTCGGTCGTCGCCAGTCTCGGGTGAGCGTGGTCGACACGGCGTGGGGGATCGGCTTCATCGTCGTTGCCGCTCTCGCTGCGGCGGTCGGCACCGGCGTGCTCTGGCGCCGGTTGGTTGTCCTGGTGCTGGTCGCAGTCTGGGCCGGCCGCCTGGCCCGGCACATGCATACACGCAACAAGGGCAAAGGGGAGGACCCGCGCTACGAGAAGATGCTCAAGGACGTCCCGGGCGATCCCTTCGTCGCGGCGATCCGCAAGGTCTACCTCGTGCAGGGTGCGGCCGTCTGGTTCGTCTCTCTGCCGCTACAGGTCAGCGCCGCCTCGAGCGGCGGCGTCTGGTGGGTCGCGGTGATCGGAGTCGTGGTCTGGACCCTCGGTGTGACCTTCGAGGCCGTTGGGGACGCCCAGCTCGCGGCCTTCAAGGCGGATCTGTCCAGCAAGGGCGCCATCATGGATCGGGGTCTGTGGTCGTGGACCCGGCATCCCAACTACTTCGGCGACTCGTCGGTCTGGTGGGGGCTGTGGCTGGTCGCGGCCAGTGCCTGGCCCGGTGTGCTCACGGTGCTGTCACCCGTGGTGATGACGTACTTCCTCGTGTTTGCGACCGGCGCCCGACTGCTCGAGTCGCAGATGTCCGAGCGCCCGGGTTATGCCGAGTACCAGCACCGGACGAGCTACTTCATCCCGCGGCCACCGAAGCGGAGCGTGCGAGCGAGCTGACCCCGTCACCTCGCGGATGGTGTGCGGGGACTAGCCGGGGTGATCGGTCTGGTGTGGCGCGTGGCGCGTGGCGCGTGGTGCTGGGGTCGAACGGTGGCAGACGGACTCGCGCCGTACGCTGCACTCGTGCCCGAGGGTCCGATCCGCGCGCTTGCCCGCCTGCATCACTCGCACGACCCTCACGGCGACGCGCTGCGACGGGCGGGCCGGGTCGCCATCACGCAACCCCTCGTGTTCGCGATCGGGCACCTGCTGATCGGGAACACCCAGGTGGCGACCTTCGGCGCGTTCGGCGTCTTCGCCTTCTTGTTGTTCGCCCAGTTCCCAGGATCGCGCAGCACCCGCCTGAGCAGCTTCACGTTGCTGTGGGTCGTGGGTCTCGTCCTGATCCCGCTGGGGACGCTCGCTTCCGGGAGTCTGGTGGTGGCGACGGTCGGTATGACGGTGGTGGCATTCCTTGTGCTCTTCGCCGGGGTGCTCAGCGCAGCAGCAGCGGGTGGCAGCTCCGCCGCATTGCTGTCCTTCATCCTCGCCGTGAGCCTTTCGGCAGGTCCGGCCGAGATCGGGGGCCGACTGCTCGGCTGGACGATGGCCGCCGTCGGGGCGACGGCAGCGGCACTGTTGCTGTGGCCACCGTCGTACCACAACGCGTTGCGCAGGCGGGCCGCCGACATCTGCACGGTGCTTGCGGTGCAGGTCGAGCGGGCGCTGGCGGGACGCCCGGACCAGGGTGACGAACGCGCCGCGATGACCGCTTTGCGGCAGCAGTTCCGCAGCACGTCGTTCCGACCCGTTGGGCTGACTACTGGTGATCGGGCCATCGGGCGCCTGGTCGACGAGCTGGAGTGGCTGTTCGGAATCACCCGAACGATCGGCCGGCACGAGCTGGCTGGCTGGCCCGCGGCGGCGCGGGAGCCCATCGCGTGCTGCCAGCGTCTGCTCGAGCAGTGTGCAGTGGCTCTTGTGGCGGCGCCACCGACCTCAACCCAGGTCGACGCACTCCGCGCGCGGTTGGTCGAGCTAGAGCGGGCCCGCACCGACCTGGAGACGGTGATCAAGGCGGAGCTGACCGCGGACGGGGGCAACCGGGTCCCCTACGAGCTGCACGAGGTGGGCTATACGACATACCAGGTCGGCACGACGGTGCTGTGGGCGACGGAGGCCGACGCCCGTCCCTACCTCGCCCGCCTGATGGGGCGGCGGCCGGCAGGCGACCTGATCGCTCCGCTGACCCCGACCAGGCGGGTCTTGGAGGACCATGTCGCGCTGCCGTCGGTGTGGCTTCGCAACAGCATTCGAGGAGCGGTGGGGCTGGGCTTGGCCGTGCTGGTCGCACATCTCGGGGACGTGCCGTTCTCGTTCTGGGTGGTGCTCGGGACGCTGTCGGTGTTGCGGTCCAACGCACTTGCGACCGGAGCCAACGCCCTGCGCGCCGTGGTCGGGACGGCCCTGGGCTTTGTGGTCGGCGGCCTGCTGGTCTATCTCGTGGGGACGAACCTCGTGGTCTTGTGGTTGCTGCTGCCAGTCGCCGTCTTCGTGGCGGCGTATTCACCGGCCGCGATCTCGTTCCTCGTCGGGCAGGCGGCGTTCACGCTGCTCGTCCTCATCATGTTCAACATCCTCCAGCCCGCCGGCTGGGAGCTGGGGATCACGCGGCTGAGGGATGTCCTGCTGGGTTGCGCTTGCAGCCTCGTCGTCGGTCTGCTGTTCTGGCCGCGCGGCGCCGCTGGGACGGTCGACCGTGCGCTGGCCGACGCCTACCGCGTCAGTGCGGACTTCGTCGCGCGGTCGGTGGGCCAGGTCACCTACCGCGGACCACTGACGGCTCACGACGAGCAGGAGGTGCAGGCCGTCGCCCGACGGCTCGACGACACCCTTCGACAGTACTTCACCGAACGCGGTCCGAAGCCGACGGAGGTTGCCACACTCACGAGGCTCCTGGGGGGTGCCAACCGGCTGCGATTGACCGGCCAGGCCATCGAACGACTGCGAAGCGGCGACCCGCAGATCGACTCGGCCGGGTTCGCAGAGGCCAACAACCTGCTTTCCGGCCGGGTTGCCGCACTGCTGGCCTGGTACAGCGAACTGGGCGAGTCGCTTGCGTCTGGCACCACGACGGCACGACCAGCGGCGGCACCCTCTGCGGCGTCGGACCAGGTGTACGACGCACTGCACGACGAGCTTCGCACGGCCTGCATGCTGCGCCACGGGCAGTCGCATGACATCGATCACGCCGTACGGTTGCTCTGGGCGGGGTTCTACCTCTGCGACCTGGAACGTCTGGAGGGCCACCTCACGCCGGTCGTGGACGACCCGGTGGAGGCGCTCGGCTGACGTTCGCCTGATCCGCCCCGTCGCGGCCCGCCTCCTGGTTCGATGGGTTCGCTGCTCCAGTGTGCGTACGCCGTACCGTCGAGGAGATGCCCTGTGTCCGACCAGACCGACCAGACCGACCAGACCGACCAGACCGAGCAGGTTCCCGCGTCGCGGCAAGCCGCTGCGCTGCCCGTGATGGGCGTCGGCAAGGGCATGGTGGTCAGCGCGATGATCGCGCTGCTGGTCGCCATGGGGGAGCTGAACCGCCTCTCGGCGCAGGTGCTCGATGCGGGCGGCCGCGCCTGGTCCTTCACGACGTTGATCGGTCCCGGTTCGCTGGTCTCGACCGAGGGATGGACGGCGACGTTCCCCGCGTATGCCGCCGAGCGCGGTTCGTGGCTGGCGGCATACCTCCTGCTGGACCTCGTCATCATCGGTGTCTACGGGGTTGTCGTGGCACCGTGGCTGTGGCGACGCGACCAACGGACCATGGCCGTGATTGTCTGGGTTCTGGCCGGGGTCCACGTCCTCGAGGACGTGAGTGCGTTCGTCGCGGACCACCTGTCGGGCAGCGCCGCGGGACTGGTCGGACGGGTGACCGGAGGGGCGGCGGTCGCCAAGCTGGTCCTGCTCTTCGTGGTCGTCGTGCTCGTGCTTCGGGCCCTGGCGAAGCCCGAGGTCCGGGGCGTGGTCGGCGCTTGGCTGGGCGGGTTCTACACGCAGCGGTTCTCCATCCTTGCCGTGCTGCCGGTCGCGCTGCTCAGCATCCCGGCCGGTTCGGACCTGCTCGACCAGCTCCCCGATGTCCAGCGCCGTTGGTTGGCCGACGCCCAAGGCGCGCGTCACGCTGCGCTCGCGGTGCTTGTTGTCGCCGTGGTCACTCTCGGTGTGCTGCTGCTCGGTCGACTGCGGTCCGGGGAGATGTGGCGGCGCACCGACGCCACAGTGAGGCACGAGGGTCTTGCGGTGCTGCGCCTCGGCCTCGTCGCACCCGCCGTGATCGTCATCGGATGTGCCGTCGTTGCATTGCGTGGAGGGGGGTTGCCCTGGAGTATGCCCGGCCTGGAAGGGTCCCGCCTGATCGTGTTCGTTGCCGTCCCGGTCGCCATCATCGCGATATCTGCACTGATCCGATGGCGGTTGCAGGGAGCGCGTAGCATGCACGAATCCACTTGGTGGAGCGAGCATCTGCAGGCCCGTCCCCACCGCGTCCCGACCGACCAGCAGAAGGTCGCCACGGTACTGGCCGGTGACATTCTGACCGCCGTCTCGGTGGTGGTCGCGGCCCTCGGACTGGTGCGCTCCTTCACGGCGGTCGCGGCGTTGGGCGCGGTCGGGCTCGAGGGTGGGTCCGGCTGGGCTGTGCCGGCTCTCCTCGTGGGTTTCGGGATGACGGTGGCCGGCTGGCCCTTGACCAGGTGGATCGCAGCTCGGCTGACCGACGAGGCACTCGTCGGCGGCGTCCACCGCGACCGCTCACCGTGGGCGAAGCTGAGGGCGACCCTCACGCCGTCGGTCCAGGTTCCTGCGCGGCTCTCCCTGCGGCTGGGGGTGCTGGTGGTCGGCGTCCTCCTCTTTTTCGTCGTCGGGTACTTCCCCGAGTGGTTCGGCTCCGTCGTCGGCGTGATCGGCACGTCCCTGCTCGCGCTGCTCGCCGCCACCCTCGTCATCGGTGGCAGCGTCGTCGTCGTCCAGGACCGAAAGCCTCCAGAAGTGTTCTGGTTAAAAGGAATACGCCTGCGGTCATTGCCGGTCACCACGATCCTCATCCTCACCGTCGTGGCGACCACTGGTCTCGGCAGCGACGTCGACATCCACGGTGTCCGTGGGCTCGAGACCGGCCCGGGGGAACCGTTGCCGGTGTCCAGCCGACCGACCCTGACCCAGGCAATCGACGACTGGAGCACCGCGACGAACGGCTGCGGACACGCCGTCGCAGTCGGGGGGACGACCTACCGGTTGCGACCGATGTTCCTCTTCGCTGCCGAGGGCGGCGGGATCAGGGCGGCGTACTGGACGGCCGCCGGCCTTGACCTCCTGCGCGGCGCGGCCGTGCCGAGAGGAGAGGCGGTCGACTGGACTGCGCCTCAGCCCGAGAACCGATGTGCGCGAGGGCTTTTTGGCGCAGGCGCCAGCGGAGGATCCGTCGGTATGACCGTGGCTCGGTTCGCCGGAAGGGGGCTGGCTCGCGACGCCGTCGCCGCCATGGCCGGACCGGACGCGCTGGGAGCCGCCACCAGTGGGCTCTTCGTCCGCGACACGGCATATGCAGCGACGGGTCTGCCCTTCTTCGGCACGCCTGGGCACGACCGCGAAGCCGCCCCGGACAGCCCGACGTGGCTGGACCGCGGTGCCCTCATCGAGAACTCGTGGGAGGGGACCTCCGGACTCGACGTACCGTTCCTGCCGACGGACTCCCATTCGGCCGCCTCGGCGGTCTCGGGTGCCCTCATCCTCAACTCGACCCGGGTGGCCGACGGCTGCCGCATGTGGGTCAGCCAGATCCGGCTGGCGGACGCCACCCCCGGCCAGACGTGCGACTTCTCGTCGACACCAGCCGGGCACACGCTCGACCTCTTCGCCGCGCTCGGCTCCGGTGCGGCGGGTCTCCCGGCACCCACGGATCACTGCCTCGGCGCGGTGACCGCAGCGACCGGGGCGATGCTCTCGGCGAGGTTCCCGATCGTCACCCCGTCCGGCGTCGTCGGTTCGTGCGCCGGGCAGCTGGAGCAGCAGCTCGTCGACGGAGGCTATGTCGAGAACTCGGGGCTGGCCACGATCGTCGACCTCGCACCGAGCTGGCTGCAGGAGGTCCAGAAGCGCAACACCGCTGCGCTCCGCTCCGAGGCGGCGATCGTCGACCTCGTCGTCCCGGTCGTCATGTACTTCGACAACGGGACCGGCGGCGACCTCGTTGTCGACCCGCCGTCGCTGACTCCAGAGCTGCTCGTCCCGACGACGACGACAGGCCGGGCCAAAGCCGCGCTCGTCGACACTCCTGCCCTGCTGCGGGAGTCCGCCCGTCTGATCGCTGTGCCGAGCCTGTTCGACGCGGACGATGAACCGCCGTCCGCGCTGGCGACGCAGATCGAGCAGTGGCGGCCCAAACCTGTTGTGGCCGTGCACCAGTCGACGTTCCCTGCAGTGACCGCGCCGTTGGGATGGGTGCTGTCGCAGCAGAGCATCGACACCATGGATCGGGCGCTGGCGCAGCAGGCGGTGTCGGGTGACTCAACCAGTGCGGTCCCTTCGGTGACGGCCAACGGCTCGCTCGCCGACGCCCTGCGCCTCCTGCATCCCGATCGCTGAGTGAGCACCCGACCCGACGGCCGGACCACGGCCTGTCCAGGGCTCGTCTAGGGCCGGGCTGGCGTCAGACTCTCGTTGCGCCGAGACGCGCCAATACGGCGCGGGCATAGGCGCGCTCAGCCTCGATGTCGACGAAGCGCTGCTCCCGTCCGTCCGCGGTGGCCGTCACTGCATAACCGCCCGTCACCTGGTCGAGCCGCACGAAAGCCGCACCGAGCAGCTCGCGCAGCTGGTCTTCGCGCGGGAACCACACCACGTCGGCCTGTTCGACGCTGTCGAGGGCCCACTCCGTCGTGCCGTTGAAACCGATCACCGCGCCGTCGCGGAACTCGTGGACGTCGGCGATGACGTTGCTGAGGATGAAGACCTCCTCCTCCATGTCCGCGACGGGTAAGACGAACCGGTCGCCCGCGGTGGGCTTCCACTCCAGGCCGGAAGACTTGAGCTGTTGGGCGAGCGTGAGGTCGAGCACCGTTCCATCCTCACATTTCTTCAGCCCTGGCACGCATCGGGACAACCCTGGGTGGTCCGGGCTGGCCGTGCCGCGTTGATGTCTGCGATCTCCGCGTGCGTGACCGCGTGCGCGTCGAACGGCTCAGCGTCGAGGCAGGTGACGGCGCGCCGGATCGGGAATCTCCCCCAGGAACGTTGGGGCGGGCCGACCCTCAGGCTGGGCTGACTGGGCTGACTGGGCTGACTGGGCTGGCGCCTACGAGGCGGAGCACGAGCTCGAGACCGTGCGCCTCAGTGTCGGTGCGCGGCAGGATCAGCGTCCGAACGCCGAGGCCCGCGGCAGCCGCGTCGTCGCGCCACGCGTCGCCGACCATGAGAACCTCCCCGGCCGGCAGCCCGAGAAGGTCCAGTGCCCGCTGAAAGATCCCGGGGTGAGGTTTGACCACGCCGAGCTCGTAGGACATCACGAGGCCGTCGACGAGCTCGTCGATGCCGGTCCGCCGTAAGACAGGACGCAGGTCGTATCCGACGTTGGAGAGCACGACGACGCGAGTTCCATTGTCGCGCAAAGCTTGCAGCACGGGGATAGTGTCCGCATAGACCTCCCACTGGAGGTGAGTGACGGCATACATCGCGTCGGCGAGCTGTGTGTCGACTCCGGGGGCGCCGACGACGGTCCGGTCGTAGACCTCTATGTCGGCGCGCGTCCAGGTCGCGGTCATTGTCGGGGTCGACGACACGGGCGTGCTCCCAGATCCGGTCCAGGAAGGTCACGGCAGCATCGAACGTCTCCGGCCCGAACACCTTTTGGGGGTCGCCGTCCCTCCCGAGGTCGCGCCATGCGTCCCGCATCCATCGGGCGGTGTCTCCACCGTGGACGAGGGTGTGGTGGAAGTCGACGACCAGGCCGCGGATGGATGGCGCGGCGGGGACGGAGGTCACGAAACCGACCCTAACGGGGACACACCGGGCGTCCGTCCGGTCGACGGTGAGGGGAACGATGACGGGAACGATGACGTGAACGGCACGACACTCGCGTGCGCGCTCCGCCGACGCCTTCGATGTCCTTATGCTGTGCATGCTGCCGGTGGACCCCCCCGTCCCCGGTGACGTCGTGGACGTGTCATCCCCCGATCGACACGACCACAGAGCGCGGCGGTGCCACTGCCCCGGCACCGCCGCGCTCACCCTGTGCTCATCTCCCGCCGAGCATCACCAGCTCTCGCCGATGCGACAGCCACCGGGCGACGTCTACTCACAGGTCGGGCACAGGGTCGCGCCATGTCCGACCCAGACCGCGCTCCTACCTTCCGATTGGGTCATGAGCACAGCGCCGCTGGGCGCCACGGCCTACGCATCAGACAGCATCGCCGAACCGCAACATCGAGGCCGACGGGTGGACCGAGTGCATACACGAGTCGAGGCGCGCCGCCGCAGCCGGCGCAAGGTCGTGATTGCCGTCGTCGCGGCGGTTCTCGTGGTCGGGGGGGCCGGTGGCGCCTGGGCCTTGACGCATCGAGGGTCCGCGACCACCGCGGCGGCCACGACTCAGCTGGTCGCTGCATCGGCGACGACGGTCAAGCAGACGGTCTCGGCGACCGGCACGATCGAACCGGCGACGCAGGCCAACCTCAAGTTCGCCCAAAGTGGATCGGTGACCGCGGTCCCCGTCAAGGTCGGCGACACGGTGACGGTGGGCCAGACGCTCGCGACCATCGACCCCACCACCCTGCAGGCGGCCGTCACGCTGGCCCAGCAGCAGCTCACCGCCGCCCAGGCTCAGCTCACGGCGGCCACGGCTGCAGCGAACAGTGGGCAGATCGCCTCGGCGAACGCCCAGATCACCTCGGCCCAGTCCAAGGTCACCGCGGCGCAGACGGCACTGACCCAGGCCAACCTGACCTCGACTATCGCGGGGACGGTCGCCACAGTCGGTGTCGCGGTCGGTGACACGGTGAGCGGGGGCACGTCCAGCTCGAGCAGTACCGGCAGTACCGGCAGTACCGGCAGTACCGGCAGTACCGGCAGTACCGGCAGTACCGGTAGCGGCGGGACCGGTAGCGGTGGCGGCGGTGGCGGTAGCAGCGGTGGTGGCGGGGCTGGCGCGAGCGGGTCGGGTGGCTCGAGCGCCGCCAGCAGCACCTCGACTGCCCAGTTCACCGTCATCTCGACGAACGCGTGGTTGGTCAACGCGATCGTCGGCGCCTCCGACCTGGCCCAGCTCAAGACGGGTCTGCAAGCCACGATCACCCCCACGGATGCGAGCCAGCCGATCTTCGGCACCATCTCGACCGTCGGGGTGATCGGAACGACCACCGGTGGGACGTCGACGTTCCCGGTCACCATTGCTGTGACCGGCACACCCACCGGCCTGTATGCCGGGACCACGGCCGCCGTGGTGGTGACCGTCAAGCAGGTGCCGAACGTCCTGACCGTACCCACCTCGGCAATCCATCAGGAGAACGGGCAGACCGTCGTCTATCAGATGAAGGACGGTGCCCAGGTGAGCACCGCCGTCACGGTCGGAACCGTCTACGGCGCCACCACGCAGATCACCAAGGGCATCGCCGCCGGTGACCAGGTCGTCGTCACGCTCCGTCCTGGACGCCTCGGAACAGGCACCGGCGGCACCGGCACCCGTGGCGGAACTGGCGGCGGAACTGGCACTGGCTATGGCGGCGGTGGCACCGGGTTCGGCGGCGGAGGAGGTGGCGGCACCGGTTTCAGTGGCGGCGGCGGCTTCGGGGCTGGCGGCGGTCAAGCCAGGCCGGGCGGCAACTGATGACGTCTCTGATCGACGAGCCCGTGCTCGAGGAACCCGACGTGGACGCCACCGCAGATGAGTCCGCCGCGGGCGAGTCCACCCTCGAGCCGACCCCGATCCTCGACTTGAGCCAGGTGCGCAAGACCTATGCCATCGGCTCGATCGAGGTGGAGGCCCTGCGTGGCGTCGATCTCGTGGTGCCCGAGGGTGACTACGTCGCGATCATGGGTCCGTCCGGGTCTGGGAAGTCCACGCTCATGCACATCCTCGGCGCTCTCGACATCCCGACCTCGGGCACCTACCGGTTGGCCGGGGTCGACGTCGGCAGCATGGATGAGGAGGATCTGGCCGACGTCCGCAACCGGCGGATCGGGTTCGTCTTCCAGCAGTTCAACCTGCTGACGACGCTGACCGCATGGCGCAACGTCGAGCTGCCCCTGGTGTATGCCGGGGTGCCGCGCAAAGAGCGCCGCCGCCGGGCCATCGAGGCGCTCGAACGGGTCGGGCTCGGTGACCGGGTGGACCACAAGCCGACCGAGCTGTCCGGCGGTCAGCAGCAACGAGTCTCGGTGGCCCGCGCCCTCGTGACCGATCCCGACCTCATCCTCGCCGACGAACCCACCGGCAACCTCGACAGCACCTCGACCCGCGACGTGCTCTCGCTCTTCCAGGAGCTGCACGGCCAGGGTCGCACCGTCGTCCTGATCACCCACGAGCGCGAGGTCGCCGACGAGGCGGCCCGGGTCGTGTTCATCCGCGACGGCCACCTCTTCCACTCCCACGAGGAGGAGATGACCGCCACTGCGCAGACCGTGCAGATGGCCGCCACTGCCCAAACCGTGCCGACGGCGCCGACGGCGCAGGCGAGCCAGCCCGGTTCGGAGAGCAGGCATACCTCCCTGTGGGCGCACCTCGACCCCACACCCGAGCCCACACCCGAGCCCACACCCGAGCCCGACTCAAGGGGGGAGGAGCGGTGACCTGGGCTGACACCTTCCGGACGGCATACGAGGCGATCCTCGCCCGGCGGATGCGCTCGGTCCTGACGATGCTCGGCATCCTCATCGGCATCGCCGCGGTCATGCTCACCGTCGGCCTCGGCCAAGGCGCGCAGCAGCAGGTCGCCAGCGCCATCAACGCGCTCGGGTCGAACCTTCTCGTGGTCACTCCCGGGAGCACGACGTCCACCACCGGCTTCCGGGGTGGGCAGGGGTCGGCCACGACCCTGACCACGGCCGACGCCCAGATGCTCGCCGACCCCACCGTCGTTCCCGACGTCGCGGAGGTCGCAGCTGCCTCCACGAGCTCGCAGTCCCTGGCTGCCGGCTCCAACACCTGGACCTCCTCGGTCGTCGGCACCAGTCCCGCGTGGCTGACCGTCCGCGCCCGGACCGTGACCGACGGCCGGTTCTTCACGGACGCCGACGTGACGTCAGGCAGCTCGGTCGCGGTCCTCGGGTCGACGACCGCGGGCGAGCTGTTCACCGGTGATCCGGTCGGGCAGACGGTGACAGTCAACAACGCCCAGTTCACCGTGATCGGAATCCTCGACAGCGAGGGCACGAGCTCGTCGACGAACCTGGACGACCAGGTGTTGGTCCCGATGACGACCTATGCGACCCGCGTCTCGACGAGCACCAACCCCCAGGCAGTGTCGACGATCTACCTTCAGGCGAAAAGCCAGGACACGCTGTCCGCGGCCTACCAGGAGATCAACGCCGCACTGCTCACCAGCCACGGCGTCACCGCGTCTACCGCCGACTTCACCCTCAGCAGCCAGCAGTCCCTCGTCCAGACCGCGACCAGCACCGAGCACATCCTCACCGTGCTGCTCGGCGGGATCGCCGCGATCTCGCTGCTGGTCGGCGGCATCGGAGTCATGAACATCATGCTCGTCTCGGTCGCGGAGCGGATCCGTGAGATCGGCCTGCGCAAGGCCCTCGGGGCCACGCCCACGGTGATCTTGCGCCAGTTCCTGGTCGAGGCGAGCCTGCTCGGGTTGACCGGGGGGGTCCTCGGTCTCGCGGTCGGCTACGCCGGTGCCGCGTTCCTCCCGCGCGTGTTGTCCCAACCCGTGACCATCTCCGCCCTCTCCGCGGTCGGTGCCTTGGTGGTCTCGCTCGCCATCGGCCTCGCGGCTGGGGTCTACCCCGCCAACCGAGCCGCCCGTCTCGCCCCTATCGACGCCCTCAGAAGCGAATGAAAGTGACCGTCATGACCACCGTGTTCAAACCCCGTTCGGTTCGCCCCCTCCTGACCCGGGTAGTCCCGTATGCCGCCTTGTCCCTCGCCGGCGCGCTCACCCTCAGCGCCTGCGGTGGGTCGGGGACGTCGGCGAGCCCGGCTCCGGCTTCGACCAGCGCCACCCAAGGTGGCGGGCAGACCGGTGGCGGGCAGACCGGTGGTCCGGGGACCGGCCAGGCCGGTGGTCAGGGCATACCCGGCGTTACCGGTCTCGTCGCCTCGGTGACCGGTTCGACGATGCAGGTGCAGACGCGAACTGACCAGACCGCGGTCTCTTGGACAGGTTCCACGACGTTCTTGTCGTACGCCACAGCCGCACTCGCGGACGTCACTGTCGGCTCCTGCGTGACCGTCACCGAACCATCGACCGGCGCGACCGGCGCGAGTGACGGCCAGGCAGCGACGTCGGCCACAGCCGCCACGGCTGCGTCCGTGCAGGTCCGACCCGCGACGAACGGGGCGTGCGTCGGTGCCGGCGGGTTCGGTGCTGGCGGGTTCGGTGCCGGCGGGTCGCCTACCGGCCAGCCGACGCGGACGGGCGGTCAAAACGGGTCACCCGGAGCCGGCGGGTTTGCCCGGCGAGGGGTCAACGGGCTCGTCAGTGCGGTCAACGGCAACGTCGTGACCGTGCAGGAGACCCTGCGGCAGGGTCGGGGGACGGGGTCGACGGCGACCTCCGGCTCAGCGAACGCGTCACCCACGGCGACGAGCGTGGCCGTCACGACCACGCCGTCGACCACCTACCTCAAGCAGGTTGCCGCCACTTCGGCAGACGTCAAGGTCGGGGAGTGTGCAACCGCGCTGGGCAAGACCGACGACACCGGGTCCGTCGCGGCCACCGCCGTCACCCTGCGCCCCGCGACGAACGGGTCGTGCACCGCGGGACGCGGTGGCGCCGGTGGCGCGGGTGGGGCCAACGGCTCCGCGACGACGGGCACCACCCATGGCTGATCGCGTCCCTCGCCGGCGGAAGAGCCGGTGGCGTCGGCGAGCGGCAGTCGCCGCGGGGACGGTCGTCGTCCTCGGGGCCGGCGGGTATGCGGCGTACGCCCAGGTGAGCACTCCCTCGCCCGACTCCACCTATCGGCTGGCGACGGTCGGCACCGGCTCGGTGTCGCAGTCCCTCATGCTGACCGGCACGGTCCAACGCGTCTCTCAGGTCGTCGCTGCCTTCCCGGTCAGCGGGACCGTGACCGCCGTCAGCGTCGGCGTCGGCGACACCGTCACCGCCGGCCAGCAGCTCGCGACCATCGACCAGACCCCGTTGCAGGCCGCGATAACCGATGCCCAGGCCCAGCTGCTGACGGCTCAGGCGCAGCTGACCACGGACCAGACGGCCACGACGACGAGCGGGTCGGGTAGTGGGTCCAATACCGGGTCGTCCTCCGGGTCGTCCTCCGGGCCGACCTCCGGGTCGAGCGCCGCGCGCTCCGCGAGCGGGTCGGCCAGCTCCGCAGCGGCCGGGTCGAGCTCAGCGGGATCCACGACGCACACGGGGTCGACACCGTCCGGCTCGGCTACGGCGCCGAGCACCTCCGGCTCGAGACCGACGACACCGGCACCCAGCCCGACCACACCGACCACGCCGGCGACGAGACCCACGACGCCGCCTACTCCCCCGATCAGCCTGCCGGACCCGGGCCCGATGAATCTGGCTGTCACCGCGATGGACAAGGCTGCGGCCATCGAGGCCCAGGTCTGCTTGCCGGTGCTGAGCGCGACACCGGCGCCCCCGTCTTCCTCCGCCCTCAACCCCCCCTCCGGGTCCTTAACGACCGCACCGAAGGGGAAATCCGGGCCGCCACCGACGGGAACGGGCACCACCTCACCGACGGGAACGGGCACCACCTCACCGACGGGAACGGGCACCACCTCACCGACGGGAACGGGCACCACCCCATCGACAGGATCACCCAGTGGCACCGGATCGACGTACAACGTGACAGCGCCCCAGATCGACTCGTGCGTCCCGAAGCTGCAGACGTGGGCCTCCACGTTGACCCTTGCGCAGAAGGCGGTCTCGCTATACGGCACCCAGCTCGCCAAGGCCCAGCAGGAGCTGGCGCAGACCGTTCACACGCCGCCTGCCGCCACACCACCCAGCACACCCGCGCCCTCCGCGCGACCCACTGCGACAACCCCCACCGCACCAGCGGCCACGGCGCCACCGTCGTCGGGCGGGTCGTCCAGCAGGTCGGGGACGGCATCGAGTACATCGGGTGCATCGGGCACAGCGACCAGCAAGCCAGCGACGCCGACCTCCACGAGCGCGTCGCACTCGACGGGCGGGTCGGGCTCTGGCGGAGGGTCGGCGAGCACCCTGTCCGCCGCGGCCGTGGCGGCCGCCACGCAGGCGAAGGAGTTGACTGACCAGGCAGCCATCACCGCGGCCGAGCAGGCCGTCACGACCGCCCAGACCAACCTCGCCGCGTCCACACTGACGGCTCCGATCGCCGGCGTCGTCGGAGCGGTCGCGCTGACTCCCGGTCAGTCCGAGTCATCATCGGCCGGCATCACCATTGTCGGCACCGGTGCCGCCACCGTGACGCTGCCCGTCCCGCTGGCCAAGCTGCCCTCGATCAAGGTCGGCCAGGTCGCCACGGTGACGGCCCCGGGTCTCGCGCCCATCATGGGCGCGGTGTCGCAGATCGCCCTGCTTCCAGTCGCCACCGGCACCGGTGCGAACGCGTCAAGCACCGTCTCCTACGACATCACCGTCATGCTTCCCGACACCCCGACAACCCTCGCCACGGGGAGCTACGTCCGGACCAGCATCGCCACCGCCACCGTCAAGAACGTCCTGACCCTGCCCGTGTCGGCGCTGCCGGGTGTGACGTCAGGGGTAGCGCAAGTGGCCGTCCTCAAGGGGTCGACCACGACCGAGATCAACGTCAAGGTCGGAGCGGTCGGCGTTGGGCTGGCCGAGATCCAGAGTGGTCTTGTCGAAGGTGACCAGGTCGTTATCGCCAACGTTGACGCCGCACTGCCGACCAACAGCACGACCTCGGTTCGTGGTCTCACGGGCGGCGGTCAGGGCGGTGCGCCCGGAGGGACCCGCACCGGGACCGGCGCGGGCGGTGGAGCTGGAGCTGGAGCCGGAGCCGGAGCCGGCGGTGGCGCTGGAACGGGCGGTGCTCGCGGCTGACGCCCATGCACCTTCCCAGGGGTAGGTTTCGGCAATGAGCTTGCAAGCCGAAGCTGGTACGCCTGCCACGCAGGCGTTCCGCGCCGCTCGCAATGAGCTGTTGGCCTGGCGAGGCGACTACCGTGCCGCCGTCTCGGGCTTCCGTTGGCCGGACGTCGGAGACCGGTTCAACTGGGGCGTCGACTGGTTCGACGCGATCGCGAGGGGCAATGACAGGCCCGCCCTCGTGATCCTGGAGGAGGCCGACGAACGGCAGGGCACACCAGCGTCGTCCTGGTCGTTCGACACGCTCGCTCGTCGGTCGGACCAGGTTGCCGCCATGCTGGTCGGCCAGGGCCTGCTCAGAGGCGACGCGGTCATCGTCATGCTTGGCAACCAGGTCGAGCTGTGGGAGGCAATGCTCGCCATCATCAAGGTCGGCGCGGTCATCATGCCCACCACCACCGCTATCGGGCCTGCGGACCTGCGCGACCGGATCACCCGCGGCGGCGCCACCCTCGTGATCGCCAACTCCTCGGACAGCGGCAAGTTCGACGATGTTCCCGGCGAGTACCGCAAGGTGGTGGTGGTCCCCCCTGACGAGGAGGTGCCGTCGGGCTGGGAGCCGTTCTCGACGGCATACCAGATCGACGCTGCACCCGGGACGCACCCAGGCACGGCCCCCGGTGACCCGTTGCTGCTCTACTTCACCTCGGGGACCACGAGCCGGCCCAAGCTCGTCGAGCACACGCAGGTCTCCTACCCGGTGGGGCACCTCACGACGATGTACTGGCTGGGTCTCGAACCCGGCGACGTGCACCTCAACATCTCATCGCCCGGGTGGGCCAAGCACGCGTGGTCGTGCTTCTTCGCACCGTGGAATGCCGAGGCCACCGTCTTCCTCTACAACTACAGCCGGTTCGACCCCGATGCGCTGTTGAGGGTGCTGCGCGACAACGGCGTCACCTCGATGTGCGCACCGCCGACCGTCTGGCGGATGCTCATCAACGCCGACCTGTCCGGCGGCCCGGGACGGTTGCGCGAGGTGATCTCGGCCGGTGAGCCGCTCAACCCCGAGGTGATCGAACAGGTACGTCGCACATGGGGACTGACGATCCGCGACGGCTACGGGCAGACCGAGACCACTGCCCAGGTCGGCAACACACCCGGGTCGCTCGTGAAGGCTGGTTCCATGGGCCGGCCGCTGCCCGGCGTCCCCGTCGTGCTGGTCGACCCCGTGTCGGGGGAGCGGGTCGACGCCGGGGCGGACGGGCCGCGCGAGGGCGAGATCTGCCTGGATCTCTCGGGTGGTCCGCTGCCGCTGATGACGGGTTACCAGGGTGACCCCGATCGCAACGCCGACGCGATGTCGGGCGGATACTATCGCACTGGCGACATCGCGTCGGTGGATTCCGATGGCTACATCACCTATGTCGGGCGCACCGACGACGTGTTCAAGGCCAGCGACTACAAGATCAGCCCGTTCGAGCTCGAGTCGGTGTTGATCGAGCATGCCGCCGTCGCCGAGGCCGCCGTCGTGCCCGCCCCGGACGCCGTGCGAGGGGCCGTCCCCAAGGCGTACATCGTCCTCGCGCCTGGACACGAACCCACGCGAGAGACAGCCCTGGCAATCCTTTCGTATGCTCGCGAGCACCTCGCGCCGTGGCAGCGGATCCGACGCATCGAGTTCGCCGAGTTGCCCAAAACCATCTCAGGCAAGATCCGGCGCGTCGAGCTGAGGCAGCGTGAGGACGGCGTGGCGGCCTCCGAGTCGGCGCCCCCCGAGGCCGAGTGGCGCGACGACCAGTTCCCGCAGCTGCGTCATGGCGGCTGACCTCACCCGCGGTCGCCTGGGAGCAATGTCGGGTTGGGTACGGCACGTCGGTGGTGCGGAGTCAGCCAGCACGGCGAAGTGCCCTGACGAGGACCGCATGCTCGACCGACCCGGGGCAGGCACACGCTGGTCACGACGCTATGCACTGCCCCATCTGTGGGGCAGTGCATAGGAGGCAGAAAGGAGTGGGTGCGCAGCGCCGGGGGTCGCAACGAATCCGGTTGTCCACACCCCCTGACACCGACATCCCACCGTCCACAGCCCCGTCCCGCTCTGTTGACCCACCTCCCGTGGGCCCCGACGGTGGTGGCATGTCCGATGATCTGGCCGCCGACCTCGCGTGGGCACTGCGGCTCGGCAGGCACCGTGAGCGGCTGAGCCAGCGCGCCACGGCCGAGCTGACCGGCGTCAGCAAGTCCCTCGTGTCACGCGTCGAGCTTGGCGAGCTCCCCGCCGGGGTGCGGGATGTCGAGCGGCTCATGAGCCGGTTGGGGTTCGCGCTCCAGGTCAGCGACGTGAGCGTCCCTGAGGAATGGCCGGGGTGGAGCCCGTTCCCGTCGGACCAGCGCGATGTGGCGGGCCGCCGGTTCCCGGCGCACTCGCAGACGTACCCCCGGCAGATACCTCATACCTGGTGGTTCGTGCGGCACGTGACCGCGCCCCTCAGCGAGTGGCCGGTCTGGACGTGGCGGCGCTCAGACGACCTCGACTGGTTCCGAAGCGTGCACCCGCTCCCCGTAGAGGCAACCCAGCACCACGACGAGCGGGGCGAGCGCTTGAACGGTCGTGAGCACCCGCTCGCGCAGTCCCAACGTCGCTCCGCCCGTGACGAGGTCGGCAACGACGACCAGGACGAGCACTCCCATCCCGATCGCGAGTAGCTGGCCGAACCGTCGGCGCAGCACCGGCGGTGAGTCCGGACGGTTGCGGGCGATCACCGCGGGCCAGAAGCTGAGACCCGCGAACGCCAGATAGGTGACGATCATGTGTCCGACGGCGTTGCGGCCACTGAGGTTGTTGGGGATCCAGGCCACGAGAAGGGTCGCGACGCCCCCGAACGCAAGCAGCCACCGACCCGTGGGGTCCGCCGGTCGTAACCCGAGGGCGGTGACGATGTAGGCAAGCCCCGTGAGGATCAGCGCAGTCGTCATCACCCAACGGTTCGGTTGGTCCGATGCGGCCAGGTCGCTGATCGTGGAGCGCACGGGGTCGAACCCCGGAACCATGGACTGAGCCCACATCCACCCTCCGACCAGGGCCACCGGGGCTGCGATGGCGGACACGAGAGCCCAGGGGGGGACGCGCTCGAGGGGAGGGAAGGTCACCGGCATACCTTTAACACATGAAACTTGGTCTTCAGGTATCGAACTTCACGTGGCCAGACGCGACGGAGGGTATCGGCCCCACGTTCGCCCGCATCGCCAAGGACGCCGACGACGCCGGCATGGCGAGCTTGTGGGTGATGGACCACTTCTTCCAGATCTCCATGGTGGGGCCGCCGGAGAACGCGATGCTCGAGGGCTACACGGCCCTCGCGTATGCGGCTGGCGTCACGTCGCGGATCACCCTGGGCACCCTGGTGACCGGTGTGACCTACCGGCACCCAGGGCTGCTGGTGAAGACCGTGACCACGCTCGACGTGCTGTCCAGCGGTCGAGCCTGGCTCGGCATCGGCGCCGCCTGGAACGAGGAGGAGCACCGTGGCCTCGGCGTCCCCTATCCCGGCATCTCCGAGCGCTTCGAGCGGCTCGAAGAGGCTCTGCGGCTGGCCCATCAGATGTGGGCAGACGACGACAGCGCGTTCGAGGGCGCCCACTATCAGCTGCAGCGCCCGCTCAACCACCCGCAGGCCATCTCGACCCCGCATCCGAAGATCCTCATCGGCGGCGGCGGAGAGAAGAAGACGCTGCGGCTGGTCGCCCAGTACGCGGACGCGTGCAACATCTTCGACATGGGTCCGGAAAAGGTGAAGGCCAAGTACGACGTCATCCGGGGGCACTGCGCCGATGTCGGCCGTGACTACGACGAGATCGAGAAGACGGTGCTCAGCCGGGCAGACTTCGCAAAGGAGAGCGACGACCAGCTCGTCGAGCGGTTCGGTGCTCTTGGCGAGATCGGCACCGACCACGTGATCATGGGCAACGCCGGGATCGTCGGGTTCGAGAAACCCGGTTACCTTGACCGGGTCCCCGGGCTGTTGGCGCAGCTCAACCCCTCGAGCTGACCGGTAGCGACGGGCTGCAGTGGACTGCGACGCCATCGTCGTCGGCGCCGGGTTGGCAGGCCTGGTCGCCGCGACGGAGCTGACCCAGGCAGGCGCTTCGGTAGTCGTTGTGGACCAAGAGCCACGGGTGAACCTTGGCGGTCAGGCCTTCTGGTCGTTCGGCGGGCTTTTCCTCGTCGATTCGCCCGAGCAGCGACGGATGGGGGTGCACGACTCGGTCGAGCTGGCCTGGCAGGACTGGCTGGGCACGGCCGGCTTCGACCGCCCGGAGGACCATTGGCCGGGGCTCTGGGCACGCGCCTACGTCGACTTCGCGGCGGGCGAGAAGCGCGACTGGCTGCATGGGCAGGGGATGCGCTGGTTCCCCGTCGTTGGCTGGGCCGAGCGTGGTGACGGCCGGGCCGGCGGCCACGGCAACTCGGTGCCCCGGTTCCACGTCACGTGGGGCACTGGCCCCGGTGTCCTGGAACCGTTCGTACGCAAGGCCGTCGAGGCCGAGGCTCTCGGCCGGCTGACATTCGCGTTCCGGCACCGCGTCGACGAGATCGTCGTCGATGGGGGTGTGGTGACAGGAGTCCGCGGCAGCGTCCTCGCCCCGTCGTCCGCTGCGCGGGGTGTCTCGACCAGCCGCGACCCGGTTGGCGACTTCGAGCTGTCGGCGCAGGCCGTCCTGGTCACCTCCGGGGGGATAGGGGGCAACCACGACCTCGTCCGTCAGGCGTGGCCCAGCCGTTTGGGATCCCCGCCTGAGCACATGGTCACCGGCGTACCCGCATATGTCGACGGAAGGATGATCGGCATCGCTGAGGCCGCCGGCGGCACCGTCACCAACCGCGACCGGATGTGGCACTACGTCGAGGGTCTGCACAACTGGTCGCCGATCTGGCCGGGCCACGGCATTCGAATCCTCCCGGGTCCCTCGTCGATGTGGTTCGACGGCAACGGCGACCGGTTGCCAGTCCCGCTGTTCCCCGGGTTCGACACTCTCGGAACCCTCGCCCACCTGCGCCGCACCGGCCACGACCACTCCTGGTTCGTGCTCACCTCGTCCATCGTCGAGAAGGAGTTCGCGCTCTCGGGGTCGGAACAGAACCCAGATCTCACCGGACGGTCGATCCCGTTGGTGCTCAGCCGGGTTCGACCGGGTCCGGCCAAACCTGTGCAGGACTTCGTGGACCACGGCGAGGATTTCGTCACGGCACGCACGGTGGGTGATCTGGTGGCCGGCATGAACACGCTAACGCCCTACGCGCCGATAGACGCCGCCCGCCTCGAGCGGCAGATCATCGAACGGGACCGTCAGCTCGACAACGACTTCGCCAAGGACGCCCAGGTCGTTGCCATCCACGGGGCACGCCGCTACCGCGGTGACAGGCTGATCCGCACGGCCGCGCCGCACAAGATCCTCGACCCGAAGCACGGACCCCTGATCGCGGTCCGGCTCTCTGTCCTGACTCGAAAGACGTTGGGAGGGTTACAGACCGACCTTTCTGCCAGAGTCCTGGATAGTGCTGGAGAGCCCGTGCCCGGTCTGTATGCGGCCGGTGAGGTCGCGGGGTTTGGTGGCGGTGGCGTCCACGGGTACCGCTCACTCGAAGGCACCTTCCTGGGCGGCTGCATCTTCTCCGGCCGCACGGCCGGGCGCGCGGTGGCGGCGGCGCTCTAGTGGGACTGCAGAACCGGCCGGTCCGGATCATCCTCGTGCGTCACGGTGAGTCCCAGGGCAACGTCGAGGACGCGATCTACGAGACCGTTCCCGACCACGCACTCACCCTGACAGACAAGGGAATTGGCGAGGCGACCGCGGCGGGAGTCGCCATCCGTGCACACATCGGTGACGAGCCGGTGACGATGTATGCCTCGCCGTACGTGCGGGCGAGGCAGACCGCGGAAGCACTAGCGCTCGGCATCGGGATGGACGACATCCGGTTCGAGCCCCGGCTGCGGGAACAGGACTGGGCCAACTTCCAGGACCCGGCCGACGTCGCCGCACAGAAGAAGCTGCGTGACGAGTACGGCCACTTCTACTACCGGTTCACGCACGGGGAATCCGGCTCAGACGTCTATGACCGGGTCAGCACGTTCCTCGAGTCGATGTTCCGCAGCATGGACGCCAAGCCCACAACGGTCAGCGGGCGGGTCGGCCCCCCCATGGCCATGCAGAACATCGTCATGGTGACGCACGGCCTGACCATGCGGCTGTTCTGCATGCGGTGGTTCCACTGGAGCGTCGAGTACTTCGAGTCGTTGCAGAACCCCGTCAACGGCGGTGTCATCGTCCTGGCCCGGCAGGACGACCACCGTTACAAGCTGCTCGAACCCTTCGTCCAGTGGGACCAGGACTATGTGCCCACAGCACGCGAGCGGGCCTCCTGGTCGTAGGACCGGCTGCTGGGAGCGCCCGGCGCTTCGGACGGACCGATCACCAGGTGTCTCTTCAGAGGTACTGACCCGTCGGCCCGGCACCAGCCTGGCCCCCGGCCAAGGTTGGTCCCCCAGGCGGGGTCAGCCGAGGGTCGTCGGCCGCCGGGTGGCCTGGAGGAAGCGCCCGGCGCATTCCCTGCAGCTGCTGCTGGGCCGCCATCTGCTGGGCAAAAAGAGCGGTCTGGATGCCGTGGAAGAGCCCTTCCAGCCATCCAACGAGCTGGGCCTGGGCGATGCGCAGCTCGGCGTCAGAGGGCGCCGCGTCGCTGAACGGGAGTGCGATCCGGTCGAGCTCGTCGACCAGCTCTGGCGCGAGCCCGGCCTTGAGCTCCTGGATCGAGCGACGGTGGATCTCGGCGAGCCGAGCGCGCCCGGCCTCGTCCAGCGGGGCGCCCCGGACCTCCTCCAGCAGGTTCTTGATCATCGAACCGATGCGCATCACCTTGGCCGGCTGCTCGATGAGGTCGGCCGGGTTGGTCGGACCGTCCTCGGCAGCGTCATCCGCATCACCGCCGTTCGCGCGCGACCCGCGCGGTGAGGAGACGCCCATCCCGTCCTGGGTGACGACGACCACTCTCTGCTGGTCCTCCGTCGCCTCCTCGGACATCGATCCGCCGGCCGGTCCCTGGCGCTGTCCGCCCGCGTCGCTCATGCCATCCATCCTGCCCCACCGCTTGGCTGGCGGAGGAACGGCAGGGGCCACACGAGGCGACCCCTGCCGTCCGGGTGGTCACCACAGGGGCAGGGCGGCGCCGACGAAGTCGGCACCACACGGGTGACCACGTCCATTGCATCGGGCCGTGGTCATCGAGGGGATAGCCCGATCGGATAGTTCCCGTGCACAGAGGGAGGGGATTGGCAGGACACTTCGGGAGGTACCGCGCATCTCAGGCAGGTGACGTCTCCCCTGGGCTGCCCAGGAGTCGTCGGGGGTTGCTCAGGAGTCGTCAGAGGCTCGTCACGACGAGTCAGAGGTGGTCAGCAGCAGCTTGCCGATGTGCGCGGACGCCTCCATCTCGCGGTGCGCGTCGGCGACGTCCGAGAGAGGGTACCGGCCGTGGATCACGGGCCGCACCCGTCCTGACTCGACCAGCGGCCAGACGTGCTCTCGGACCGCCGCAACGATGGCGGCCTTCTCGGCGACGGGCCGCGCTCGCAGGGTCGTCGCGATGAGTGCGCACCGCTTCGCAAGCATCGCTCCGAGGTCGATCTCGCCCTTGCGGCCACCCATCAACCCGATGACGACGAGCCGGCCGTTCGGTGCGAGCAGCTCAACATTGCGTGCGAGGTACGCCGCGCCGATGCTGTCGAGGATGACGTCGGCGCCGTGCCCCCCGGTCGCCGCGCGGACCCCGGCCACGAAGTCCTCGTCCCGGTAGTTCACCAGGATCTCGGCCCCGAGCTGTCGGCATACCTCGAGCTTGTCAGCGCTCCCCGCCGTCACAGCGACGAGCGCCCCGACCTCCCGCGCGAGCTGGATCGCCATCGTCCCGATGCCTGAGGACCCGCCGTGGACGAGCAGGACCTCCCCGGGCTGCAGGTTGGCGGTCATGAACATGTTGGACCAGACCGTGGAGGTCACCTCGGGCAGCGCAGCAGCGTCGACCAACCCGACGCCACGCGGCACGGGAAGCAGCTGCCCGGCCGGCACCGCCACCTGCTCGGCGTATCCGCCACCGGTCAGCAGTGCGCAGACCTCGTCGCCGACAGACCAGCCCGAGACGCCCTCACCCAACCGGGCGATGCGTCCACTGACCTCGAGACCTGGGTAGGGGGAGGCACCGGCAGGCGGGTTGTAGTGGCCTTGTCGTTGCATCACGTCGGCTCGGTTGACACCCGCTGCGACCACGTCGACCAGCACCTCACCCGCACGCAGATCGGGTGCAGCCACCTCGTCGAGGACGAGAGAGTCGGCATCGCCTGGCGTGGGGATCGTGATGGCCTTCATGGTGTCAACCTACGGCGGGCCTGAGTGAGCGCCTCAGGGGTGTCGACCCCGAACGCCTCGTCGTCGTCGACAGCCAGCTCGAGGTGTCGAAGCTCGGTGAGCAGCAGCCGAGCGGGGAGGTCGGTGCAGTCGACGGGCAGTGCGAGACGGACCGCAGCGACCCGGTATGCCGCCAACAAGGGGTTACTGCGCCCGTCAGCACGCCGGGCGGCCACGGCGTCGAGATCGGGTCGGGAGTGCAGCTCGTCCGCGAGCAACCGGCATACGCCTCCCGCGAACGGCATGTCACCGGCGACGACGACGACCAGATCCGTCGCCACCAGTGACAAGCCGGCCGCGACAGCGGCGAGCGGGCCGCCGCTTGGGGGCGCCTCACGGGTCCAGGTCACCTCCCGTGGGAGCGCCGTCGGAACGCCCACCACGACAACGGGCCAACCACGTGGGACCGACTCCACGAGGTGCCCGAGGACCGTGCTGGTCCCGAACGCCTGGCTGGTCTTGTCGGCTCCGAACCGGCGAGACGTCCCGCCCGACAGCACGATGGCGGAACACGGCATGGTCCTACTTTGCCAGCGTCTTGCTGCGCGTCCGGTCGAGGCCCTGCATGCCTGGGTGAGCGGGCCGGGACAGGGTGACGCCGCCGACCCCTCCGCCGATCCGGCGGCTCAACGCGAGGGCGCTCGCCTTGGTCGCGCGGGCGAGCTCGACCTCCATGGATGGGTCGACGCGCGCGTCCTCATAGGTGAGCGCAAAGGCGGCGACGGGGTGCCCCCCATGGTCGAGGACCGCGGAGGCCACCGACGCGAGATCGGGGGTGACGGTGCCGTGCTCGACGGCATACCCACGCGTTCGCGTCGCCACGAGGGTCGAACGCAGCTCACCAGGGGTCGCCGGCCCGACGCCGTGCCGTTGGACGAACGCATCCCTCGACGGGTACAGCGCACGTACCTGCACCGTGGGCAGAGCAGCCAGCATGGCCAACCCGCTGGCAGCAAGGTGGGCCGGGAGACGGACACCGACGTCTGTCACGAGCGAGGGGCGACGCGGCGCGCGCTCCTCGACGAGATAGAGGACGTCGCTGCCGTGCAGCACCGTGAAGTGCGCGTTGTGCCGCGTCTCGTCCATGAGACGAGTCAGGATGGGGCGGGCGAGTCGCTGGAGCGGCGCCTGCCGGGAGTAGGCGGAACCCAGCTCGAAGGCCGCGACCCCCAGCCCGTAGCGGCGCTCCTCCGGCAGATGCACCACGAACCCGTGCTCCTGCAGGACGGCCAACAGATGGTAGGTCGAGGACCGGGCCAACCCCAGCTGTCGCGCGATGGCGGTCGCCGGGAGGGGAAGGGTATGCCTCGACAGCAGCCTGAGCACGGCCAGCGCCTGGCCGGCTGCGGGCGCGTTGGTCACGGGGAGATCATCCTCCTGTCTCTGATCCGAGACACTTTGCTGACCTTGGCGGCCCGAGCTCGGCGGGTTGGCGGTGCAATGGGTGGCATGACGCAGACGTTGATCATGGGTGCCCTCCCAGGCACCGCGCAGGTGCCTGTCGGGGTCGGCCCCCTGACCGTCGACGAGGTGGTCGCGGTGGCCCGTCACGAAGCGCCGGTCCGGCTGACCGACGAGGCGTTGGCCGGGATCAGTGCCAGCCGGTTGGTCATCGAGGCGCTCGCCGACGACGTCGAAGCCCACTACGGCGTCTCAACCGGGTTCGGTGCGTTGGCGACAAAGCACATTCCCGCGCACCTGCGAGCACAGCTGCAGCGGAGCCTGGTGCGCTCGCACGCCGCCGGATCCGGCCCCGAGGTCGAGCGCGAGGTCGTGCGCGCAACCATGCTGCTGCGCCTGTCCACCCTCGCCACCGGTCGCACAGGCGTGCGCGAGGAGACGGCGCTCGCCTACGCTCGCATGCTCGACGCGGGGATCACGCCGGTGGTCCACGAGTACGGGTCGCTTGGCTGCTCTGGGGACCTGGCTCCGCTCGCGCACTGCGCCCTGGCCGCCATGGGTGAGGGGCCGGTACGACTGCGGGACGGTTCGCTTGTCGACGCGGGAATCGCATTGCACGACAACGGGATCGAGCCCATCGTACTGCGGGAGAAAGAAGGCCTGGCGCTCATCAACGGCACCGACGGGATGCTCGGCATGCTCGTCCTGGCCATCGCGGACCTCCAACGCTTGATCACCACGGCCGACGTCACCGCCGCGATGAGCGTCGAGGGGCTGCTGGGCACGGACGACGTCTTCGCCGCCGACCTGCATGCGTTGCGACCCCATCCGGGACAGGCGGCCTCAGCCGCCAACATGCGAGCGGTCATGGCCGACAGCGCGATCCGTGAGTCACACCGGACTGCCGACTGCACGCGGGTGCAGGACGCGTACTCGCTGCGCTGTGCTCCTCAGGTGGCCGGAGCCGCCCGCGACACCCTCGACCACGCCCGTCGGGTGGCTGGCTGGGAGCTCGCGGCGGCGGTCGACAACCCGGTCGTCACCCTCGACGGACGCGTCGAGTCGAACGGCAACTTCCACGGGGCCCCGGTTGCTTACGTGCTCGACTTCCTCGCGATCGTGGCCGCCGATATGGCGAGCATCGCCGAGCGCCGAACGGACCGGTTCCTCGACGTCGCACGGAGCAACGGGCTGCCGCCGTTCCTCGCCGACAGTCCGGGTGTCGACTCGGGGCACATGATCGCTCAGTACACCCAGGCGGCGATCGTCTCGGAGCTGAAGCGTCTGGCGAACCCGGCCAGCGTGGACTCCATCCCGAGCAGCGCGATGCAGGAGGACCACGTCTCGATGGGCTGGTCGGCGGCGCGCAAGCTCCGGCGGGCCGTCGACGGGCTGACCCGGGTCCTCGCCGTCGAGCTGCTCACCGCGGCACGCGGACTCGACCTGCGAGCACCGTTGCGCGCGGCGCCCGCCACCCGCGCCGTCGTCGATGCGCTGCGTGCCACTGCCCCGGGGCCGGGGCCCGATCGGTTCCTCGCCCCGGAGATCGCGGCCGCGGTCGCCCTGGTGGCCGCCGGTGGCGTGGTCACGGCCGCCGAGAGCGTCACCGGCCCCCTGAGCTGACACCGAGACCTGACCGAGAACGCCCACCCGAGAACGCACAACCGAGAACCCAAACCCGAGAACCGACCGAGAACGCAGATCGAGACCAAGGAGAGCTCACATGGATGGTGCCCGCCCCGTTCGCGCCCCGCGGGGGACCACGCTGACCACCCGGTCGTGGACCACCGAGGCGCCGCTGCGGATGCTGATGAACAACCTCGACCCGGACGTGGCGGAGCGTCCGGACGACCTCGTCGTCTACGGAGGGACCGGCCGGGCCGCTCGCGACTGGCGCTCCTTCGACGCCATGGTTCGCACCCTGACCACACTCGCCCCCGACGAGACGATGCTCGTGCAGTCAGGGCGTCCCGTCGGCGTCATGCAGACCCATGAGTGGGCCCCACGGGTACTCATCGCCAACTCCAACCTCGTTCCCGACTGGGCGAACTGGCCCGAGTTCCGCCGACTGGAGCACCTCGGCCTCACGATGTACGGCCAGATGACCGCCGGCTCGTGGATCTATATCGGGACCCAGGGCATCGTCCAGGGCACCTACGAGACGTTCGCCGCGGTGGCGGAGAAACGGTTCGGCGGCACCTTGGCCGGCACCCTCACCCTCACCGGCGGCTGCGGCGGGATGGGAGGAGCGCAGCCGCTGGCGGTCACGCTCAATGACGGTGTATGCCTCGTGGTGGACGTCGACGGGACACGACTGCAACGTCGGGTCGAGCACCGATATCTTGACGCGGTTGCGACCGACCTCGATGACGCCGTCGCGAAGGCGTTGCAGGCCAAGGCTGCTCGGCGCGCATACAGCGTCGGTGTCGTGGGGAACTGTGCGCAGGTCTTCCCCGAGCTGCTCCGACGGGGCGTCGAGATCGACATCGTCACCGACCAGACCTCCGCGCATGACCCGCTGGCGTACCTGCCCGAGGGCATCTCCCTTGAGGACTGGCACCACTACGCCGAGCGTAAGCCCGAGGAGTTCACCGACCGGGCTCGCGCGTCGATGGCAAAGCAGGTCGAGGCGATGGTCGGGTTCCAGGACCAGGGCGCCGAGGTGTTCGACTACGGCAACTCCATCCGTGACGAGGCCCGCCAGGGCGGGTACGAGAGGGCTTTCGACTTCCCGGGGTTCGTCCCGGCATACATCAGGCCACTGTTCTGCCAAGGCAAGGGCCCGTTCCGCTGGGTTGCCCTCTCGGGTGACCCGAAGGACATCGACGCCACGGACCGCGCGGTAATGGACCTGTTCCCGGACAACGACCGACTGCAGAAGTGGATGCGTGGCGCACGCGAGAAGATCGCCTTCCAAGGCCTGCCGGCCCGGATCTGCTGGCTGGGTTACGGCGAACGGGACAAGGCCGGGCTCGCGTTCAACGACCTGGTCGCGAGCGGACAGGTCAGCGCGCCCATCGTCATCGGCCGTGACCACCTCGACTGCGGGTCCGTCGCCAGCCCCTACCGCGAGACCGAGTCGATGCTCGACGGGTCGGACGCGATCGCCGACTGGCCGCTGCTCAACGCCTTGGTCAACACCGCCTCCGGCGCCTCGTGGGTGTCGATCCACCACGGCGGGGGAGTCGGGATCGGGCGCTCGATCCACGCGGGACAGGTCTCGGTGGCGGACGGCACCCCGCTTGCCGCCGAGAAGCTGCGGCGGGTCCTCACCAACGACCCGGGAATGGGCGTCATCCGGCACGTCGACGCCGGCTACGACCTGGCCGACGACGTCGCTCGGGACCGCGGCGTCCGGGTGCCGATGCAGGAGGGTGCCGGTGGCGATGTGCGCGAGGGCGCCGTCAGTCGCTGATGTCGGCGACGGAGGCGTCCAGCACGCGGATGACGTCGTCGCCGCTCAGCGTCAGGCCCACGCCATGACCGCCGCCGCCCATGGACACGGTCCGTCCGGCAACGGTGGCGTCAGCCACGACAGGCCAGGCGTGGGTCGACCCGAAGGGGGTGATGGTGCCGCGCTCATATCCGGTCACTTCCAAAGCGACGGCGGCATCCGGCATCGACAGCCGGTTCGTGCCGAGCAGGGTCCGCAGCTTGGGCCACGAGAACCGGCGGTCGCCAGGCACGAGGACGAACACGTAGTGGCCGTCGGCCCGCCGGACCACCAGCGACTTGACGATGTCGGCGGGACTGACCCCGCGGGCCGCCGCCGCCTGCGCGAGACTGCCCACCGGGCCATGCCTGGTGACCTGGAACGGGATCCCGTATGCGCCGACCGCGGCGACCGCCCGGGCCTCGCCGTCCTGTTCGGTGGGCTGCTGCGCGGGCGAGTTCACGCTCGACAGCCTAGGTTGGGACCATGAGCGCCGCCGTCGACGCCTGGACCCTGGATGCGTCGACGCGGCGTTCCTTCGACCGGATGTGGGGCGAGCTGGCCCCGGTCGGCCGTGACGGGCAGACCGGCGGCTATCGCAGGTATGCCTGGACGCGTGAGGACGCCGAGCTCGCCACCTGGTTCGACGAACAGGCGGCTCGCCGGGGTCTCGACGTCGTGGCGGACCGTGCCGGCAACCAGTGGGCGTGGTGGGGCAGCCCAGACGTGGTGCGGGCCGACGGTCGACGTGGCGGCGTCGCGATCGGCTCCCATCTCGACTCGGTCCCGGACGGGGGCGCCTACGACGGTCCGCTCGGCGTCGTCTCCGCCCTCGCGGTGGTGGATGCCCTGAAGGCCACGGGTCGCACCCCCGGCATCCCGCTCGCCGTGGTGCGGTTCCGCGACGAGGAAGGCGCCCGGTTCGGGATCGCCTGTGCCGGGTCACGGCTGGTCACCGGCGCACTCGAACCCGACCGGGCCCTGGCGTTGCGCGACGCCGACGGGGTGACGATGGCCGAGGCGCTCTCGGCATCCGGACACGACCCGGGCCAGGTCGGACCGGACCCCGAGGCGACGTCGCGAGTCATCGAGTTCGTCGAGCTGCACGTCGAGCAGGGACGGGCACTCGCCGACCCCGACCGTTATGACCAGGCTGTCGCGGCGGTCGGTGTGGGATCGGACATCTGGCCGCACGGGCGGTGGCGCGTGGACCTTCCGGGCACGGCAAACCACGCGGGCACGACCCGCCTCGAGGACCGTGACGATGCCATGCTCGCGTTGGCCCGGCTCGTCGTCGCAGCTCGGGAGGCGGCGGTGCGACAGGGCTGCGTCGCCACCGTCGGCAAGGTCCGGGTCGAACCCGGTGGGGTGAACGCGATCGCGAGCCACGTCACCGCCTGGCTCGACGGCCGGGGCGAGGACGAGAAAGCACTCCGCCGGCTCGTCGACGAGGTGCGGGACGCTGCGGGAGTCCACCGGGGGACGCTCACCGAGGAGTCGTGGACGCCCATGACGACCTTCGACCCGGCCCTCGGCATCCGCCTGGACGCGCTGCTCGGACCGGGTACGCCGGTGCTCGGGACCGGCGCCGGACACGATGCGGGGATCCTGGCCACTGCAGGGATACCCTCCGCGATGGTGTTCGTCCGCAACCCCACCGGCGTCTCGCACTCCCCGGCCGAGCACGCCGAGGTCTCCGACTGTCATCTCGGCGTGGCGGCACTCACCGCGGTCGTCGCAGATCTCACCGGCGCACGGTCATGACAGCGTCGACGCCCGCCGCGGCCCAGAAGACCTATTGGGCCGAGCATGCCTGGCTCCCCACGGGACCGGTTGCGGGAGTGCGACTTTGCGTCGAGAACGGCAGCTTTGTCCGAGTCGAGCCGCGGGCGCACGCGCACGCCGACGACATACGACTGGCCGGAGTCGTCCTGCCCGGACTCGCCAACAGCCACAGCCACGCCTTTCATCGCGCTCTGAGAGGGCGCACGCACGGGGGTTCCGGCGACTTCTGGTCGTGGCGCGAGCAGATGTATGCGGTGACACGACGGCTCGACCCCGACACCTACCTCGCGCTGGCGCGGGCGACCTACGCCGAGATGGCTCTAGCCGGTACGACCGTCGTGGGTGAGTTCCACTACCTCCACCACGATGTCGACGGGCGCCGCTACTCCGACCCGAACGCGATGAGCGGTGCTCTCGTCGCGGCAGCGGCAGAGGCCGGCCTGCGGCTGACCCTGCTCGACACGTGCTACCTGGCCGGCGGACTGAACGGCGACGGCTACCTACCGCCGGACCGGGTCCAGCAGCGTTTCAGCGACGGAACCGTGGACGCCTGGTGGGACCGGATGTCTGCACGGACTGCCTCCTCCGGCTCGGCCTACTCGGCCTACTCGGCCGGCGGGGCGAAGGTGCGGTTCGGGGCCGCGATCCACTCGGTGCGGGCCGTGCCCAAACCGGCGCTGGAGACGCTCGGTTCGCTGGTCGCGGACATGCCGCTGCACGTGCACCTGTCCGAGCAGCCCGCCGAGAACATCGCCTGCGAGATCGTCCACGGGTGCTCCCCGACTCGGCTGCTCGCCGACACCGGTGTGCTGCGGCCCGATCTGACGGCTGTCCACGCGACGCACCTGAGCGCCGACGATGTGAAGCTGCTGGGCTCCGTCGACGGCCAGGCGGCCTTCTGCCCCACGACCGAACGCGACCTCGCGGACGGGATCGGGCCGGGCCGCGAGCTCGCCGACGCCGGCGTCAGCCTGAGCCTCGGGTCGGACCAGCACGCCGTCATCGACCCGTTCGAGGAGGTCCGGGGGCTCGAGATGCACGAGCGGCTGGTCACCAACGAGCGAGGCCGGTTCCGACCTGAGGAGCTGATGCGGGCGGCCTCCGCCAACGGCTACCGCAGTCTCGGCTGGTTCGGTGGTGGCGTCCTCGCTCCTGGCGCGCTAGCCGACTTCGTCGTGGTCCGCGACGACACCGTCCGCACGGTGGGTAGCAGGGCCGGCCAGATCCTCTATGCCGCAACGGCTTCCGACGTGGTGATGGTCGTCGTCGGCGGCGATGTCATCGTCGAACGAGGCGAACACGTCCGGCTGGGCTCGATCGCCCCTCTCCTGCGCGACGCGTTCGACGCCCTGCGGGAGGATCGGTGACGACCCTCGTCACCGGGATCGCCGAGCTGACGACCCTCGACCCCACACACCCGGACGCCGAGGACGCCATGGGGACCATCCGGGGCGCCGCTCTCGTCGTCGGCGACGACGAGGAGGTCCTCTGGGTCGGACGAACCACCACCGGTGACGACGTGCCCTCCGCCGACCGCCGTGTTGTCCTCGACGGGCAGGCCGTCGTCCCCGCCTTCGTCGACAGCCACACCCATCTCGTCTTTGCTGGCGACCGCAGCGCCGAGTTCGCCGCCCGGATGAGCGGCGCGACATACGACGGCGGTGGCATCGCGAGCACGGTCGCCGCCACCCGGGCCGCGGATGACGACGACCTGCGCCAGCGGCTGAGGGCTCGTCTCGACGAGATGCGCGCCCAGGGCACGGGGGTCGTCGAGATCAAGTCCGGATATGGGCTGGACGTCGACAACGAGACCCGCCTGATGCGGCTGGCCCGCGAGGTGACCGACGAGGTGACCTTCCTCGGAGCACATGTCATCCCACCCGAGTTCCGTGACCGCAGAGGCGAGTACGTCGATCTTGTCACGGGCCCCATGCTCGACGGTGCCCGTCAGTACGCCACCTGGGTCGATGTCTTCTGCGAGCCCCACAGCCCTCACGCGTTCGACGCGGACGAGTCGCGAACGATCCTCCACGCCGGACGGGACGCCGGCCTCGGCCTGCGTGTGCACGGCAACCAGCTCGGCCCCGGACCCGGCGTCCGGCTGGCCGTCGAGCTGGGAGCGGCCAGCGTCGACCACTGCACGCACCTGACGGCAGCCGACATCGCGGCACTGGCCGGCAGCACGACTGTCGCGACACTCCTTCCCGGGGTTGAGTTCTCGACCCGCTCGGCCTACCCCGACGCACGAGCGCTGGTCGACGCCGGCGTGACGGTCGCACTCGCGAGCGACTGCAACCCGGGCACCTGCTACAGCTCCTCGATGCCCTTCGCGATCGCCCTCGCCGTGCGGGAGATGCACCTCACCCCGGACGAGGCGCTGTGGGCCGCGACGGCCGGTGGGGCACAATCACTGCGGCGGTCCGACATCGGACGTATCGTCGCAGGCTCACGAGGAGGACTCACCGTGCTGGACGCACCGTCGCACCTGCACCTCTCGTATCGTGCAGGCGTGCCGATCGCCCGGCGTCTCGCGCTGATGCCCTGATGGTGTCGGCGCCCCATTCGCTGGGTCTGATCCGGTTCGACGAACGGCCCGCCACCGCGTGGAAGAACGGGCAGGGCTCCACCCGCGAGATCACCCGCCGTCTGCTCGGCGTGCGAGGGCCGCACTTCGTCTGGCGGCTGAGCGTCGCGGACATCGCCAAGGACGCAGACTTCTCGACGTTCCCGGGCGTCCAACGCTGGGCCACACTGCTCACGACGTCCCCTGGCGACGGGGTCGTCCTCGACGTCGCCGGAGTCGACACGGAGCTCGTCCCGTTGGAACCGTTCGCGTTCGACGGGTCGGCCGAGACCCACGCACGCCTGACCGGTGGTCCGGTGAGCATCCTCAACGTGATGACGGTGCAGAGCCGGATGAGTGCCCAGGTGCGGATCGTCGACCTCTCATCCGGGCGTCCGCTCAGCATCGCCGGGGCGACCGCCCTGGTCCAGCTGTCCGGGCGGTCGGTTGCCCATGCCGCCGGCGGGGCGAGCGCCGAGCTGGGGCCGCTCGACGCGCTGGCACCGCGCCCGCGGGTGCGGATCCTTGCCGGAAGTGGCGTGGTCGCGGTCGTGAGGATGGAGAACTTCCGCGCCTGGCGCGCATTCTCCTGGTGAGGATCAGTCGGTTGCCGGTGCCTCGCCGGGAGCGTGACCCGTCGACTTGATGTAGTACTCGGTGGCCTTGCGCTCGGCAGCGACGCGCGCCGCTCCCACCGCCAGGCCCATGATGGCTGCGAACAGGAGAGCCTCCTTCCAGCTGGAGTCCTCGACCTGGGTGGGGTCGTTCGGAGCGTCGCGACCTGAGATGGCGCGCCACCCGAGCTCGACCAGCTTGGTGGCCACCGTGCCCGCCGCGAGCGCAGCCCCCGTCGCCATCAGCTTCCATCCGATGCTGCCCATGTATGGCCCTTCCTCACGTCTGCCTGCGAACTCGCTCGTGCACCGAAGGCGACTCTTGCACTTCGTCGGGGTAATGTCATCTCCACGAACGACAGGGGAGCGCCCCACAGCGCTGAGAGTGCGGTCCGCCGCAGACCCTCGAACCTGCTCCGGCTAGCACCGGCGAAGGGAGTCGGGAAATCTCAGGTGCGCTCTCGGCATACCGACGATCTCGGTAGGCCGGGAAGCACCTCCCCGAGGACAGGATCCACACGACCTCGGGAGCACCACATGAGCACCGTTTCACCTCGCACCATCCTCGCCACCCGCCCACTCGCGCACTGGCGCACCATCGACCTGCTGACCTGCGCCTTCATCGGCGTCGCGTTCGGGGTCGCCTACTGGGGCTGGGGGCTGGCCTACACGGCACCGAGCGCCGCACTCACCACCGTCTTTCCGCCGCTGGTCGGGATCACCGCCGCACCATGGCTGATGGCCGGGGTGGTGGGCGGACTCGTCATCCGGCGTCCCGGCGCGGCGCTGTTCGCCGAGATCGTCGCTGCCAGCGTGGAGGGACTGATCGGCAGCCAATGGGGCGTGACCACTCTGGTCTCCGGCGCCCTGCAAGGACTTGGCGCCGAGATCGGGTTCGCGCTCCTTTCCTACGCGTCCTTCGGGCTCGGCGCGGCGATCCTGTCGGGGGCACTCGCCGCTCCCTTGGAGGCGGTCTACGAGTGGTACGCGTACTGGATGGACTGGGACATGACCTACAAGGTCGTCTACCTCGTCATCCTCACCGCTTCCGGTGCCGTGATCGCCGGAGGCCTCGGCTGGCTCCTCACGACGGGGCTGGCCCGGGCCGGGGCGTTGAACGCGCTGCCACCCGGGCAGGAGGCCCGGGAGGCCAGCGCTGTCTGAGGTCCGCGCCCTCGGGATGCCGTCCTCGACCAGGTCGGGGGCGGCGGTCGACGTCGGGCACCTCACGTGGCGCCCGTACGGACGCACCCGGCCGGTCCTCGACGACCTGTCGTTGCACATCCGGGCGGGAGAGCGCGTTCTGCTCGTCGGCCCGAGCGGCTCGGGGAAGTCGACGCTGCTGCGGGCCGTCGCCGGGCTGTTGCTGACCGCCGATGCCGGCGACCTCAGCGGGAGTGTCACGATCGACGGTCTGGAACCGGCTGCAACGCAGGGCTGTGTGGGTGTGGTGCTGCAAGACCCGGGTGCCGGCGTCGTCGCCTCCACCGTGTGGCGCGACGTCGCGTTCGGGCTCGAGAACCTCGGTATGCCTCGCGGCGAGATGGCCGCCCCCATCGCCCGGGCGCTCGCCGAGGTCGGGCTCTCCGAGGCTGCCGAGGCGAACCCCGAAACGCTGTCCGGCGGGGAGTCCCAACGGCTGGCGCTCGCCGGAGCCTTGGCGGTGTCTCCTCGGGTGCTGCTGCTCGACGAGCCCACCGCGATGCTCGACCCAGAGAACGCGGCCTCGGTCCGCGCCGTCGTGGCTCGGGTCGTGCGCCAACGTGGGCTCACCGCGGTCGTCGTCGAGCACCGGCTGGGTCCGTGGCTGGACGAAGGAGAGCTCGGCGGCTTCATCGACCGCCTGGTCGTCCTCGACGGACGCGGGGTCCTCGTGGCCGACGGTCCCCCTGAGCAGGTCCTCGCCGAGCAGGGGGACCAGCTCGCGGCGGCCGGGATCTGGGTGCCCGGGGGGCCGGACCCGGTGCCGTTGGACCTCACCGGCCTCTTTGCCGAGCGAGGGACAGGGTCGCAGGTGGTGGCAACGGCGCGCGGGCTCACGGTGCGCCGGGTGTCCCGCCCGCTGAGCGGGGTCGAGCGCGTCACGACCGCGGTCGCCGCTGTCGACCTGTTCGTCCACGCGGGCCGCACCCTTGCCCTCGTCGGGCCCAGCGGCTCGGGGAAGTCGACGTTGCTCGGCGCCTTGGGCGGCCTCGTCGCCCCCACTGCCGGAAGCGTGGTCCTGGCCGGGACCGGCGAGGCGCGACCCGACGCCCTGCCCTCCGTCGACCTGGCGCGCACGGTCGCCTGGGTTCCCCAACGGGCGTCCAGCACGATCATCAGACGCACGGTTCGCGACGAGGTCACGGCGACCGCTGAGGCTGTCGGGGCGGATCCGGCGACGGCGCGGAGGCTGGCCGACGCCCTGCTCGACCGGCTCGGCCTCGCCCATCTTGCCGCCGCCGACCCTCGGCACCTGTCCGGCGGTGAACAACGCCGGCTGGCGATCGCGGCGGCGGTCGTCCACCAGCCCGCGCTCGTGCTCGCCGACGAGCCGACAGTCGGGCAGGACCGCCTGACCTGGGCGGCGGTCGTCGGGATCCTCGACGCGGTGCGGGCCGCGGGTTCCGCTGTGGTCATGGCCACCCACGACGACGCGGTGCGAACCCTGGCCGACGAGGAACGGCTGCTGCACCCGCCGGAGCAACGTCTAGCGGACCGGCCCGAGACCACCCGGACCTCGCTCGCGGCCCGCTGTGGCCCGCTCTCCCTGCTGGTCGCGTGCCTGCTCGTCCTGCCTCTGCCTGCCTTGATCGACTCGTGGGCCCAGGCGCTCGTGGTGCTAGCCGTCGAGGCGGCCCTCGGGTTGGTCGCGCTTGCGGCGCCCGGTGCGGGTCCTCGTCCGGCGGGGAGAGCTCGACGGACCCTGGTACGCCTGCTGCCGGCCCTCGTCGGGGTGCTCGGGGTCGGGTGGTCGACCTGGTTGCTCGGCGGACACGACGTGGAGGTGGCCGTCGGCGCGATGCTGCGGGTGCTCACGCTCGTGCTGCCGTCCGTCGTGCTGCTCCCGTTCGTGAACCCCGATGCGCTGGGGGATCACCTGACCGAGCGCCTCCACCTGCCGCCCCGGCCCGTGGTGGCGGCGACGGCAGCGCTGCAGCGACTGGCCTCGTTCGGAGCGCTGTGGTCGGAGCTGACCCAGGCCCGCCGGATCCGGGGTGTCGGTGCTGGACGGTCGCTCGTCGGCCGGGTTCGCGAAGCCGGGGCGACGACCCTCGCCCTGCTCGTCGGTGCCCTCGCGCAGGCCGGCGTTCTCGCGTTGGCGATGGACGCGCGCGGGTTTGCCTCGGCATACCGGCGCACTCGGGCTGCGGACGCTCCCTGGCACTTGGCCGACACCCTCGCCGTGTTCGGCGGGCTGCTCGTCGTCGCCGCCGCCGTTGTCGCCCGGCTGTTCGTCCGAGCGTGACCCGGCTGAGTCGACCAATGAGCGGGAAGTCGACGGATATCAGTTGACCAGACGCGATCCGCTGGTCCGGGCGGCGGGCGGCGGGCGGCGGGCGGCGGGTGGCGGGCGGCGCCTAGCCTGTCCGCGTGAGACTTCTCCTGATCCGTCACGCCGAGACGACGGCGAACGCCGACCGGCTCCTCGACACGGCCCCGCCCGGCGCGGACCTCAGCCCCCAAGGCCGGGAGCAGGCCGACGCCCTCGTCGCCGCTCTCGCGGACCAGCCGTTGGACGTGTTGTTCGTCTCTGATCTGGTGCGCACCCAGCAGACCGCTGCCCCACTCGCAGCGGCACGCGGTCTCGATGTGCTGGTCCGTCCGGGGCTGCGTGAGATCCAGGCGGGTGAGTACGAGATGGCCCCCGACGACGGCTCGTGGGAGGCATACCTGGCGGTGCTCTACCGCTGGGCCGACGGCGACCCGGACGCGCGGGTCCCTCGTGGTGAGTCCGGGGTCGAGGTGATGCGGCGCTACGACGAGGTCGTCGCCGAGGCGGCGGCGTACGAGGTGGCAGCGATCGTGAGCCACGGCGCCGTCATCCGGGCCTGGATCGGGGCGCGCGCGGCGAACGTCGACAAGGGGTTCATCGCCGCGTCCCGGCTCTACAACACTGCGGTGATCGTGCTGGAAGGCGACCCGGAGTCGGGATGGCGCGTCGTCACCTGGGCGAACGAGCCGGTCCCCGCGCTCTGATCCCAGCCGGGCAAAGGGGGGACGCGGTCTCGAGAGGGTGACGTCGGTCCGGGCTTGAGTTGCATAGGTAATCTATGTAATGTATGAGGTGTGTCCGTCGCCACCACCATCGCTCCCACCGTTGCCTCAGAGTCGCTCGGGTCCGACCTGCTCGGTGTTGTCGCCCGGCTCAACCGGCTTGCCACCCAGCGGGCCGACATCGACCTGCCGTATGCGCAGGTGCGGCTTCTCGCGCAGGTCGAGCAGGAGGGCGCAGCGCGGATCTCCGAGCTCGCGGCCGCCGACCACTGCGCCCAGCCGACGATGACCACCCAGGTCCAGCGGCTCGAGACCGGCGGCTGGGTGCAGCGGCGACCCGACCCGTCGGACGCCCGGGCGGTGCTCGTCTCGATCACCCCCGCGGGGGCCGCCGCCATCGCCAAGGCGCGCGCGGGACGCGCCGCCGTCGTGGGACCGCACCTCGCGCGGCTCGACGAGCACGAGCGCGAGACCCTGGCCGACGCCATAGCGATCCTGCGGCGCGTTCTCGCGAGCGCCGGCAGCACCCAAGAGACCGTCAGTTCCTCGACTAAGGAGTGACCAGACCATCATGTGGCGCCAACCCAAGGCCGTCTGGGCCGTAGCCTTCGCCTCCGTCATCGCCTTCATGGGCATCGGGCTCGTCGACCCGATCCTCAAACCGATCGCCGACCAGCTGAACGCGACGCCGTCCCAGGTCTCCCTGTTGTTCACGAGCTACATGGCGGTGATGGGCGTCGCGATGCTCATCACCGGCGTGGTGTCCAGCCGGATCGGCGCTAAGAAGACCCTGCTCATCGGGCTGGTCATCATCATCGCCGGCGCGGCCCTCGCGGGCTCGTCGAGCACGGTCATGGGCATCGTCGGCTGGCGCGCTCTGTGGGGTCTCGGCAACGCCCTGTTCGTCGCTACGGCGCTCGCAACAATCGTCAGCTCGGCTCGCGGCTCGGTCGCGCAGGCGATCATCCTGTATGAGGCGGCGCTCGGCCTGGGCATCGCGGTGGGTCCACTGGTCGGCGGCGTACTCGGTGGGATCTCGTGGCGCGGACCGTTCTTCGGCGTCTCGGTCCTCATGGCGATCGCCCTCGTCGTCACCGCACTGCTCCTGCCGGCGACGCCTCCGGCCGCCAAGGCGACGAGCATCCTGGACCCGTTCCGGGCGCTGCGGCACCGCGGCCTGCTCGGCGTCGCGATCACGGCACTGCTCTACAACTTCGGGTTCTTCACCCTGCTGGCGTTCACGCCGTTCCCGCTCAACATGGGCGCCCACCAGATCGGCCTGATCTTCTTCGGCTGGGGTATCGCCCTGGCGTTCAGCTCGGTGTTCGTCGCCCCCCGTCTGCAGCGCCGGTTCGGCACCGTCCCCACGCTGCTGGTGAACCTGACCCTCCTGTCGGCGCTCCTGGCCGTCATGGCCATCGGCACCGACAGCAAGACGGTCCTGGCGACCTGCGTGGTCGTGGCCGGCGTGTTCCTCGGCATCAACAACACCCTCGTCACCGAGACCGTCATGAAGGCGGCCCCCGTCGAACGTGGAGTGGCCTCGGCCGCATACAGCTTCGTCCGGTTCGGCGGCGGCGCCGTCGCACCGTGGCTCGCCGGCAAGCTCGGCGAGGAGGTCAGCGTCCATCTGCCGTTCTGGGTCGGCGCCGGCGCCGTCCTGCTGGGTGTGGGGGTCCTGGCTCTGACTCGGCCCTACCTGCGGCACATCGACGACGCCGAAGATGCGCAGGTCGGATCGGTCGAGGCCGAACGCCGCGAGGCCATGGTCATCACCGCCGCCGACGCCTGACCGACGCTTCTCCTCCTCGACCCGCCGCAACCGCACCCCACCAACACCAGCCGCCCACCCCACGGCACCGCCCCCCACCCCCAACCCACGCCCCGCCCCCCACCCCACGCCCCCGCCCCCCAACCCACGCCCCCCAGCCCGCCCCCGACCGAACTCATAACTTCCCCGGTTTTTTGGCTCTCAAGGACCGCAGAACCCACAGGGACGTGAGTCCGGTGCGGGAAGACGTGAGTCCGGTCGAGAGTTGGCTGGGCGGGGCCCGCGGAAACCCGGCGGCAAGCGCACCGGTCGGGATGGGAGGCTGGGCCCATGCGCCGCATCGTCCAGAGCAAGAAGCTGCAGCACGTGCGTTATGACGTGCGGGGGCCGATCCTGCAGGAGGCCCAGCGGCTCGAGGCCGAAGGGCACAAGATCCTCAAGCTCAACATCGGCAACACGGCGCCGTTCGGGTTCGAGGCCCCGGAGGCGATCCTCGTCGACATGGTGCACAACCTGCCAGACGCGCAGGGTTACAGCGACTCACGAGGCATCTACTCGGCCCGCACCGCCGTCGCGCAGTACTACCAGTCGCGGGGCCTCACCGACACGGTCCCCGATGACGTCTTCATCGGCAACGGGGTGTCCGAGCTCATCTCGATGGTGCTGACCGCGTTCATCGACGACGGGAACGAGGTGCTCATCCCCGCGCCGGACTACCCGCTGTGGACCGGTGCCGTCACCCTCACCGGCGGGACGCCGGTCCACTACCGCTGCGACGAGGCCAACGGCTGGAACCCGGACCTGACCGACATCGAGGCCAAGGTCACCGAGCGGACCCACGCCATCGTCATCATCAACCCCAACAACCCGACCGGCGCGGTCTACAGCGAGGCGACCGTGCGCGGCCTCGTCGACATCGCGCGCCGCCACCAGCTCGTCGTCATGGCCGACGAGATATACGAGAAGATCATCTTCGACGACCACGTCCACCGCCATGCAGCGACGTATGCCGAGGACGACGTCCTGTGTCTGACGTTCAGCGGACTGTCCAAGGCCTATCGCGTGTGCGGCTATCGCGCCGGCTGGGTGATGATCTCGGGCCCGAAGCATCTCGCCCAGGACTTCCTCGAGGGACTGACCCTGCTGGCCAACATGCGGATGTGCGCCAACGTGCCCGGCCAGCACGCGATACAGACGGCGCTCGGCGGCTACCAGTCGATCAACGAGCTCATCGTCCCGGGCGGCCGGTTCTACGAGCAGAGCAAGCTCGCCTCGAAGCTGCTCAACGACATCCCCGGCGTCTCGTGCGTCGAACCGCAGGGCGCGCTGTACTGCTTCCCGCGTCTCGACCCGCAGACCTACCCCATCGAGGACGACCAGCAGTTCGTCATCGACCTGCTGCGGGCCAAGAAGATCCTGGTCACGCACGGGACCGGCTTCAACTGGTTCGAGCCCGACCACTTCCGGCTCGTCACGCTGCCGCCGCTGCCCGACCTCGAGGAGGCCATCGGCCGGATCGCGAGCTTCCTGGAGCTGTATGCCGACCGGGCCGCCACACGCGGCTGACTCGGCCGCACGCGTCAGGTTCCGGAGGCCGCGGCGCCCACGATGGCGAGGATGATGATGCCGGCGACAAGCGCGACGAGGAGGATGAGGAAGACCGAACCGATGATGCCGAGCACCATGCCCGCCATCGCCAGCCCGCGGTTGGAGTAGGCGCTGGGGTTCGTGTCGATCTCGCGAACGACCTTGCGCCCGTAGTACCAGCCGAACGGACCGAGGATGGTCAGACCGAGGACGGAGAGCAGACCCAGCACGAAGGCCACCGTGCCCTGCGGGTGGTCTCGCACGAGCGGCTGCCCGTAGGCGGGGGGATAGGCCGGCTGCGAGTAGCCCTGATAGGACTGCGCCGGCTGGTATGCCTGGCCCTGCTGGTATGGCTGCGACGGCTGGGAGTCCTGCAGCCCGCCGTACTGAGGCGACTGCGGCATCTGCTGCGTCGGGTCGAACGGCGGCTGCGGGTTCTCGCTCACCGCTGGATTTTACCCCCAGGCGACCCCGGGGCCGGTCGGTCTGGCGATCACCACCAGCCAGTCGTCCCGGACTCCGGTCCGGTGTTCGAGCGACTCGACGTCCCAGCGGCGGTCCTGCAGGAACGACCGCAGTGCGTCCGCACGCCAGTAGGTGAACCAGCGTGGCAGGCCGAGCTTGTGGTCACTCCAGCCGTCCTCGTCACCGTCCTTGACGGTGAAAGCCAGCAGTCCCCCCGGTGCCAGACCGCGCCGCACCCGCTCGAGCACGGGACCGAGCTCCTCCCTGCGGAAGTGCAGGAACACGGCCAAGGCGAGGATCGCGTCCCAGGAACCGGTGATCTCGTCGTGCAGGATGTCGAGCCGCCAAGGGACGAGCCCGTCGCCGCGCATCATCTTCAGGAACGCGTCGGTGACGTCGCTCGGCTGCACGCTGATGCCTTGCTCCCGGAACACCCGAACGGCCGCTCCGGTCGCACTGCCGATCTCGAGCACCGTTGCACCCGGTCGCAGGCGGGCAGCGATCTCGTCCTGGAGCTCCACCATCCAGGACGGCCATTCGTGGGACAAGGACTGTCGGTAGACCTCGGCCTTGGCCTCGTACGCCGCGACCGTCCGCTCGTTGGTGGAGGAGCCGCCGAACGTGAAGATCCGGGTCGCCGTTCTCGACGTGGCCGGTGATGCGGTTGTCGCAGTGACGGGCCCGACCGTCGAGACCAGCTCGGCGACGCCGACGGCCGCGAGGCCCTCCGGGATCGCGTGATAGGCCACGGCCTCGAAACCGTTGTCCTCGAACCAGGAACGGATCGCGGGGGTGAGGTCAGGGTCTCGTCGAGCCCGGGTCCAGATGACCCGAGCGCCGTCGGCACACCAGCTTCGGACGGCCCCGATGGTGCGTTCGACATCCGTGTCGTCGATGTTGCCGAGCACCCCGCAGAGCAGCACCAGATCTGCCCGCGGGACGTTGGCATACGTGGCCGGGTCGCCCGCATCGGCACACAGGACGGTGATCCCGGTCAGCCGGGACGCGGCGACCGCCGATCTAGCCTCCTCGGCGAGCGCGGGGTCGAGCTCGACCAGCGTGGCCGTCACCCGCTGCGCGTCGTGACGGCCGGCCAGCACCCCGAGGAGGTCGCGGGCGTCGCCGGCGCAGACGCTGAGCACGGTGACCGGCCCCGGAGAAGTGAGGTCGAGCCAGGTGTCGATCTCGGACTGGATCACCCGCAACCGCCGGGATATCGACGACCTCGGGTCGAGATAACCACCATGCCAAGCGGTCCACGCGCTCACGAGGTCACGTCAGTCCTCGTGTCGGCCGGACGTGCGGCCCAGCGAGAAGCTGACGGCCAGCCCGAGCAGCAGGAAGGCGACCGCCACCCACGCCGTCGCCCGGGTGGCGTCGGTGAACGCGACCCGCGCGGCGTCGGCGACGCCCGCCGTAGCGGGGTTGGCGCCCAGGCTGGGGATGGCGGCACCTGCACTGTCGACGACGGCCGAGACCAGCTGGCCGCTCTGCCCCGCGGGTGGCCCGGGAGCACCGTCCAGCGCCGACGTGAGGTTCGACCCGAGGCTGGTGAACAGGACAGTCCCGAGAATGGCGATCCCCAGCGCTGAGCCGAGCTGCCGCGAGGTGCTCTGGGTGGCGGAACCCTGTCCGCTCTGCGCCACGGGGACGTCGACCAGGACGACACCGGTCAGCTGGGCGGTCGCCAGCCCGACCCCCATGCCATAGACGAACAGACACGGCACCGTGACCCACCACGCCGAGTCCGCCCGGGCGAACAGGCCGATTGCCGCGATGCCCACGATCTCGAGGACGATGCCGAGCCGTACGACGAAGGCGGCACCGCGCCGAGCTCCGACCTGGGCACCGAGGCCGCTGGCTGCGAAGCTCCCGACAGCGAGGGGGAGCAGGGCCAGACCGGTCTCGAAGGCGGAGTATCCGCGGACGTTCTGGAACCACAGGGGCAGCGAGAAGAGCAGACCGAACTCGCCGAGGCTGACGACTGCCGCCGCGAGGTTCCCGTTGCGGAACGAGGTGATGGTGAACAGCTGCAGATCGAGGATCACGACCTGGTCGGCCCGGTTGCGCCGCAGCTCGACGATGACGAAAAGCACGAGCGCCAGCACGCCGATCGCGAGCGAGACCGGCACGGGGGATACCTCGGACGGCCAGGGCAGCCCCGGCAGGCTGAACGGCTTCAGCGAGTCCCACCACCCGTAGTTGCGGCCCTCGATCAGGGCAAAGACGATGCCGCCGAACCCGACGATCGACAGCAGGGCTCCCCCGAGGTCGACCCCCGCTCGGGTGTCCTCGCCCTTGGACTCTCCGACCAGCAGCAGCAGCCCGATGATCACCAGCACGCCGAGGGGAACGTTGATGCCGAACGCCCACCGCCACGAGAACGAGGTGGTCAGCCAACCGCCGAGCAGCGGACCGAGGGCGGCGGTGCCGCCGATGGTCGAACCCCAGACGGCGAACGCGATGCCCCGGTCGCGGCCACGGAACTCGGCGTTGATGATCGACAGCGAGGTCGGCAGCATCGCCGCTCCCCCGACACCTTGCAGGATGCGCGCACCGATCAGCTCGGGCCCGTTCTGACCGAGAGCGACGAGCACGCTGGCCACGATGAACACGACCAAACCGGCCAGGAAGAGCAGCCGCCGCCCGTAGCGGTCGGCGACACGCCCGAAGCTGAGCAGCAGCGCGGCGAAGACGAGCGTGTATGACTCCTGCACCCACTGTGCGTCGGTTGACGTGATCGACAGCTCGCGGATGATCGCTGGGAGTGCGACGTTGACGATGGTGGAGTCGACGATGATCATCGCCACCCCGAGGCTGACGACGACCAGACCGAGCCATCTGCGGCGGTCGGGACGTGACTGGGCACCTGATTGGGCACCTGACTGGGCCGACCCATCCGATGGGACGTCCACGTGTGGACGCGGACCCCGCTCCAGGTCGCGATCGGTCACCTTGAGCCTCCTGAGGGCACCTCAGCCGACGCGCCGCCAGCTCTCGAAGCATACGTACGCTTGCGCCATGTCTCCTCCCGAAAACGAGCGACCGGACGCCTCTGCCGACTCGGCCGGGGCACCCGTGTCACCCGAACGGCCGGCCGAGCTGCCGCCCGAGAAGCCGAGCCACCGCAGCATCAGCCTCGAGCGGCGTACCACCGGTCACTACACGGTGACGAACGCGAGGGGTGGAAGCCTCTCGCTCGGCGAGGAGGGTGACTTCACCCCGGTCGAGCTGCTGCTCGCGGGGATCGCCGGCTGCACGGCCATCGACGTCGACCATCTCACCGTTCGACGCGCCGAGCCCCGGTCGTTTGTCGTCGACGTCGCGGCCGAGAAGGTCGCGGACGAGCGCGGGAACCATCTGCAGGACATCGTGGTGACGTTCCGGGTCCGCTACCCGGAAGGCGACGGCGGCGACGCAGCCCGACGGATCCTGCCCGACATCGCGGCGAGGTCCCACGACCGGCTCTGCACGGTCAGCCGCACGATCATGCTCGGCACGGACATCACGACCATCCTCGAGTGAGCCGTCGCGCGGAGGTCACGATTCGCCTCACCACGCGGCACGGTTGCTCACCTTTCACTCCAGTCACACGTAGGTTGTCGAGCGTGACGACCACGCTCGAACCGGACGCCCTGCCCGTGAACGTCTCGAACGCCGTCGCGCGGGTCGTCGAGGAGTACCTCGCCGACCTGGACGCGACTGTTCCCGGACTGGTGGACGGGGTCTATCTCACCGGCTCCGTGGCGCTCGGCGACTTCCATCCCACCTGGAGCGACGTCGACTTCGTCACGGTGGTCCACGCCGAGCCTGACGAGATCCAGCGGGTGCTGATCGCCGACATCCACGAGCGACTGACGCTGCGACACCCCCAGCCGCGCTTCGAGGGCTACTACCTGCGGTGGTCCGACCTCGCGACTCCTCCGGACCGGAGCCAGATGCTCGGCCTGCACGCCCGAGGTGGGGTCATCCACTCCGGACCGAACTGGGTCCCCTCCATCCTGGTCTGGCACGAGCTCGCCGAGCACGGCCTGCACGTGCACGGCCCCTCGCTCGACCGCAAAAGCATCGCCCGCGACCCGGAGATGCTGCGCGAGTGGTGCCTCGACACCCTGCAGTCGCACTGGACGCCGTGGTGGTTCCGTTCGGCGAACCTGTTCTCCGGGGCGGGGGTCGGAAGCCTCGGCAGCTGGGCGCCCGCGTCGGGGGTGCTGGGGGTCACCCGCCTGCACTACATGCTCACCACCGGCCGGGTGACGTCCAAGTGCGGGGCCGGCGAATGGGCTCTCGGGGTCTGCGAACCGGAGTGGCGGCGGCTGCTGGAGGAGTGTCTGCGGATCCGCAACCGGCCGACGAAGCCGTCGCTCTACCGCAACCCGTTCCGCCGTCGGCGCGACGCGCTCGACTTCATGGACCTGCTGATGACCGCCGACGAGGAAGCCTTCTGCCCCCCCGTCAACGAACCCACAACGTGATCATCCCCGACCCGCGCGACGCTCCTGCGCTGCGGTGGGGCATCATCGCGCCCGGCGGTATCGCGACCAAGCTGGCCGAGGCGGTGCGCGACTTCACCGCCGGCAGCGTCGTCGCCGTCGGCTCGCGTGACGGTAGGCGGGGCGAGGATTTCGCGGCACGACACGGCATACCCCGGTCGTATGCGGGCTATGACCGGCTCGTCGCCGACGACGAGGTGGAGGCCGTCTACGTCGCGTCACCCCACTCCGCACACCTCGAACACGCCCTGTTGGCAATCGAGGCGGGCAAGCACGTCCTGGTCGAGAAGGCGTTGGCGCGCAACGGTTCGGAGGTCGACGCCATCTTTGCTGCGGCCGAGCGCCAGGGCGTCTTCGTGATGGAGGCGATGTGGACCAGACACCTGCCGCACATCGCCTGGATGCACGAGCGGATCGCGGCCGGTGCGATCGGAGAGATCGTCACGCTCGCTGCCGACCACGGACAGGCTCTCGATCTGCCGGCCGACCACCGACTCAAGGACCCCAACCTCGCGGGTGGCGCCCTGCTCGACCTCGGTGTCTACCCCGTCGCGTTCTCTGTGGACGTGCTCGGTCCGCCGACGCAGGTGCACGCGGTCGGCAGGCTGACCGAGACCGGTGTGGACGGACACGCCTCGCTGGTGCTGGGATACGCCGAGCCCAAGGTGACTGCGTTGTTGGACACGACGTTGTGGACCAAGACGCCCACCACGGCGGTTGTATCCGGAACCGAGGGCAGCATTGAGATCGACGGTGACTTCTACGGCGCCAACCCGATCCGGTTGCGCAAGGCCGACCGGGAGCGCACCGTCGTCGAGGAGTTCGACGGACGGGTGGAGAACGGTTTCCAGTTCGAGGTCGCCGAGATGGCGCGCTGTGTCACCGCGGGCCGGCACGAGAGCCCCCGGATGACCTGGGACGACTCGCGGGCGGTCATGGCGGTTCTCGACGAGGCGCGCCGCCAGGTCGGGGTCGTCTACCCGGGCGAGTGAGACACCCTCACGGACCGGGTGGCAGCTCCCGGACCGTCAGCGCCTGTTCGGAGCGACCCACAGGCCCACGGCTGTCGTGCAGCGTCGAGCTGGTGAGACCGACGCCGTCGGGCCCGAAGACCACGGTCGTGTCGAAACCGACCCATCCCGGTTCTGGTCCCCGGAACAGGTGGACGGTGAGGTCGACGTTGGGGAACATCCACCGGCTCGGGCTCTCGCGCACCACGATCCCGTTCGCGGTGTCCAGCAGCCCGACGTAGGCCGCCGTCGGGCTCACCTCGACCCCCTCGACCAGCGTGACGTCGGTCCGCAGCCAGGTCCGCCCACGCCCCGGCACATTGGCGGAGTCGGCCCGCGCCTCCAGAGACGCGATGTAACCGCCCTTCCACACCTGGGGTCCGTCCCAGCTCTCGAACGAGTCCGGCCGGGGCAGCGCCGCGATCTCGCCGCCAGCGACCGCCCCGCTGTCGTGTCGGGCGAGCCGCCAGGCGCGGGCCCGGACCCTGGGTCGGTCCTGCACCACGAGGGTGGCTTCGACGAGCTCGATCGTGCGACCGGGGCGCAGCGTCGTCACCACCACCTCGGACGGCTCGGCCGGGATCACGCCGAGGATGTCGAACGTGATCCGCGCGAGCTGCAGGTCCGGACGAGGCTCGTGCGCGTCGATGACGTGCACGATGAGACCAGAGACGGGCGCCATGTGCTGCTCATGGTCGTGCCAGGCCCCCTGCACGTGGCGGGTCGGCTGATAGAGCCCGTCGGCGCGGGGGAGGTAGTAGCTGTCGGTCACGGTGTCACTTTAGGAACGCACGCGCGCGAGGATCTCCTCGGCACAAACCTCGGGTGCGACCTCGGGCAGCCAGTGCCCCTCGTCGACCTCGACGAACCGGTAGTCGGCCAGGACGAACTGGCCGGTCGTCTCGGCGGCCCTGCGCCCGAGGAAGCCGTCGCGCCGGCCCCACACGTACGTGGTCGGCACCCGTGTTCGGTGCACCGTGCCGCGCGAGGTCCGCGTCGCGCGGTACCAGCCCAGCGCACCGCGCAGCGCACCCGGCTCCCGCATCCGGCCGGCATACCGTTCGGCCGAGGCCAACGGCAGCCCTGAGGACGTCAGCCAGCGCACCAGCTGGCGAGTGAGGAGCGCCTCCGGGACGCGCGGCAGCTGGAAGAACGCCATATAGGCCGAGTGCAGGGACTGCCACGGGTCGTGCAGCGCCCGGGCCAACGCCGCCGGGTGCGGTGTCGACAGCACCGTGAGCGAGGCGACCCGATCCGGGTGGGCGCCGGCGAGACTCCACGCGACGGCGCCGCCCCAGTCGTGCCCGACGACATGCGCGCGCTCGATCCCGGCCGCGTCGAGCAGCGCCACGACGTCCTCGACCAGCTCGGGGATCGCGTATGCCTCGGGATAGGGGTCAGTCGGGCGAGCACCCGGGCTGTAGCCGCGTTGGTCGGGTGCCAGGGTGCGCAGGCCACCAGCGATCAGCCGCTCGCTCACCTGGTTCCACGAGTGCCGGTCCTCGGGGAACCCGTGCAGCAGCACGACGGCGGGGGCGACGTCAGCCCCCGCGGGCCTCGCAGAGTCACTGGTGGCGACGTCGATGTCACTGTCGGTGACGTCGAAGTCGAGACCGGCTCGGGAGAAGGACTGCATAACCGAAGACTGCCGCATCCTGCGGCCTGCTCGCCGGAGGGTGTACCACGGTGGCGACGCAATGCTTGGCACGGCATACCCGACAGGAGAGAGTCATGCCCCTCACGTTCTTCCTCAGGCTCGACGACATCCCCGGTGAGTCGCTGGACGCCCGGCACACCAACGAGATCGAGCTCCTGCGGTGGTCCTGGGGCCTGGAGAACAGCGGCGGCGTGCAGTTCGGAGGCGGCGGGGGAGCCGGCAAGGTCGCCTTCTCGCCACTGCGGGTGACCAAACAGGTCAACTCGGCCTCACCCCTGCTCATGGCTCTCGTCGCGAGCGGCCGGCACATCGCGACCGGCACCCTGACGGTCGTCACCGCCGGCGACCCCGGCAGGGACGTGTTGGCGGTGGCGATGGAGGACATCCTTGTCACCGCCTGGACGACGGAAGAGGCCACGGGCGACGACTGGGCCGAGGAGAACGTGTCGCTCACGCCCGTCAAGGTCACCGTCACGCACCGGGCCCAGAACCCCGACGGGTCGCTCGCCGAACCCGAGGTGTTCGGCTGGGACGTGCGAGCCAACCAGCAGGTCTGACCTGTTCGTCGGGCTGGCGTCGCGGACCGGCATACAGTCTCGGTATGCCCTCCGTGCCGTTGTTCCCTCTCGGCACCGCCCTGCTTCCGGGCGCGCGCCTGCCGTTGCAGATCTTCGAGGAACGCTACGTCGAGCTGCTGCGCCACATCATCGACAGCGCAGGCCAGGAGTCCGGGTTCGGGGTGGTCGGCATCCGGCACGGCTGGGAGGTGGGTGACCAGCTCACCGCCCTGCACGAGATCGGGTGCTGGGCCACGCTGGACCGGGTGATCGAGCTCACGGACGGTCTCTACCTCGCCACGGCCCACGGGACCCGCCGGTTCCGCCTGGACGCGGTCGACGCGGAAGCCGGCACCCCCTGGACGACGGGGATCGTCGAATGGCTCGACGACCGCGACGACGAGCCCGACCGGGCCGCTGCCGAGGCGGCGCAGCTCACCCTGGCGGTGGAGAGCCACTGCCGGGCCGCCGGTGTCGCGACACCGGACGCGCCCCGGGACGCGCGCGGTCTCGCCTGGTGGGCGGCGGAGGCGGTCGACCTCGACCGGGGCGACCGCCAACGGCTGCTGGAGACGTCCGGCACCGCGGACCGGTTGGCGTCGGTGCGCCGGATGGTCCAGCGGGAGACGGGGCTCGCCTCACGCCTGGGGGTGGAGTCGATCCGGGACGCCGCACCGCCCAACCTCAACTGAGCGGCGTCCTCGGCGTCGGGTGAGCAGGCGCCTCAACAGCCGGAGCCGACGACCGCTGATGGCCACCGGTCAGATGCTGGCGAGGACGAGATACCGCTCGTCGTCGATCGGCCCGCCCCACAACGTCGGGTCGCCCAAGGGTGTCGTCGTCAGCGACGCGACCACGGGTTTGACGATTGCCTCGCTCTGCGACGCAGTGAGCCCGCCGCCAGTCCACCACCGGCCCTCGACGAGGACGACGCGACCGCCGGGACGTAGCAGCCGCACCCATCGCTCGACGGCACGGTTCGGGTCGGGCAGCGCCCAGAGAAGGTGCCTGCTCAGGACGACGTCGTATGCCTCCGGCTCACCTGCGGGGTCGGCGGCGTCCCCCTGCTCGAATGTCACGTCCACACCGGCGGCCATCGCCTTGAGCCTGGCTGCGCTGACCATCTGCGGCGCGAGGTCGAGACCGCGCACGGTGTACCCCTCTCTCGCGAGCAAGACTGAGAGCGTCCCGGTGCCACAGCCGACATCGAGGATGTGGGCGGGCGCCGACGGGAGCTGCGCCAGCAGCAGGTCGCGCCAGGCCGCACGCACCTGGGGGTCGCGCAGCCCGTGGTCCGGTTCGTCGTCGAACCGTGTGGCCTCCCCGTCCCAGAACTCCCGGACCTCGTCACTCACTGTCGGCTGTGGATGTCACCGATGTCACCGATGTCACCGTCGTCACCGTCGTCACCGTCGTGGTGCCGAGTGCTCGCGTGTCCACCCGAGGTAGGCGAGCACGAGCCCGAGCACCCCCACGACGGGACCGATCACCGCCCAGGCGGTCACGCCTGACATGACGCTGCCCCCGAGCCGACTGGTCCCCTGCAACGTCCAGATCACCCCGACGACGACCAGCAGCGCTCCGACGATGACGAGGGTGGGTCGTTTCACTCCACCGAGCGTATCCAGCCCTCAGGGGTCGACGTCCGGGCGCCTCGTCAACCCACGGTCAGCAGGCGGCGCGTCAGAGCTCCCGACGCGACGCGGTCGACGCGAAACCCAGCCAGGTATGCCTGTTCCCGGCCCAGCACCAGCCCACCTTCGGTGCATCCCGCCGCTCACGACCGTCGCGCCCGGTCCCGTTGCTGATCCAGAGGGCCGGAGTGCGCGAGTCGAGGCCGCCTCGGGGTCTACGCCGCCTGGAGCCGATGGTCATGAAGCAGTGGTTCCGCTCGAGGACACCGGGAACCTGGAGCGCCCAGTAGATCCCTTCGGTCAGGGTGAGCGGCGAGCGGCCGGCTGCCGTCATCGCCGGGAGTGCCTCGTCCGGACTCCAGTTCGACATCTCGTCGCCCCGTTCCGGTGCAGCGACGAGATAGGCGGACCACGAGGCCACGGAGGCCACGGAGGGCACGGAGGCCACGGAGGGCACGGTCGCTTCCTCGATGGGCGCGAAGTCGTCCACGTCGGTCATGTCCTCGACGACGAAACCGCGCTTGTCGCCAAGGGCGAGCAGCGGCGCGAGACTCGACGCAGGCACCAGGTGGCGCCCGAGGACCAGGAGACCGGGTCTCGGTGATGCGCTCAGGCGGCGCAGAGCGGTGGCGCTCAGCCCGGCGAGGTGGTGAACACCCAGGTCGACCAGCCGTTGGGCCTGGTCGGGCAACGGCGGGAGGCTCGGCCCCGGCTGGCGGGTGGGCAGGGGCGCTGGGGCGACGGTCATGGGCACTCCGGTCTGCAGGGTGGTCGAGGCCATGATCCAACGCGCGACGTCGAGGTGCGGTTCCCATGGCGGTAGGCCTCGAGCCGGCTCAGCTGCGCGCCGACACGGCCTCGAGGACCTCGGGCCAGTGCGTGTCGAGCCGTCGACCGCCGCCGCGGATACCGAGCCTGATCGCCAGCAGGCCTGAGGCGAGGGCGACGACGAGTGCGGGCCACTCCAGCCACGGAACCCAGACGGAGGCGATGACCATCCCGAACGTCGGGAGGCTGACGGCCAGGGTGATGCCACCGGTGACGAGGAACGAGACGAGCCCCTTGAGGCCGCCACCCCCAGCGTTCTTGGCGAACGGGTTCGCACCGGGGGGCGGCGCCGGGATCTGCCAGATCGCGCCGGTCCAGCTCCCCACTCCGAGGCTGACCAGGGCGCACGCGATGGTGGCTGCACCGGTGCGGGGCAACACGTCCCATTGCCGGGAGATCAGCGCCACCCCGAGGGTGACGATCACCAGCAGCGGACCGACGACGGTGAGCGTCGACAGCACGCGCCCGGCCCGGTCCACACGTCCGGGGATGCCCGAGGTGACGTGCGTCCAGAGCGACGTCCCGTCGTAGCTGAGGTCCTGGGACATGACGGCGCCCAGCAGCAGGGCGAGGAACACCGGGACGAATGCCGCGACCGGGGTCTGCTGGCTGCTGGACCGCGTCGACGTGGCGACGACGACGACGATCGGTGCGATGCACAGGCTGGCGAGCGACGAGAGGTAGCGCGGGTCGCGTCGCCAGTAGCGCAGCGACCGCGAGGCGACGGCCCCGGTGGGTGTCGCCGGGTAGAGCCGCTCGGCGAAACCGTGTCGGCCCACCGGCTTGCTGCCACCGGCGCCCTCCATCGGCGAGCACAGGCCGAGGGCCAGGAAGTGCCGCCAGGCATACCAGAGTCCGGCGACCAGCCCGGCAGCGAGGACAAACCGGACCCCGGCGGTCGGCAAGGCCCCCTGGGCGACGTCAGCCGGGATCGACCAGGCCCAACCGAACGGTGACCAGCCGACGACCTCGGCCGTCCGGGTGAGCACAGCGCGCAGCTCGGCGACATTTGTGGCGGCGGCGGCCCGGCCGGCGAGGTTGGCGACGATCCCGATCGAAGCGCCCACCAGAGCCAGTGCCACCGCTGCGAAGTCACGGAACCGGCGCGACCCGAGGGCCTGGGTGAACGCCGACGTCGCGGCGCGCGACAGCAAGAAGCAGGTTGCGACCCCGAGAAGGGCGCCGACGAGCGACGCGAGAACGGTGAGCGGAGAACGCGCCCAGGTGATGACGAGTCCGAGGGCGCCCAGGCTGGTCGCCACTCCCGGCACGCTGATCAGACCGGACACGAACAGGCCCGGGACGAGTCGCCGCGCGGGAACAGGGAGCAGGGCGAACCGCCGGGGGTCGACGGTCTCGTCGATCCCGAAGACGAGCAGGCTGAGGAAGAGCCAGGCGACCGTGAGGAGCGCAAACGCGATCACCGTCACCTCCCCGGTGGTCGGGTCGTCCGCCGAGCGCAAGGCGATCATCCCGAGCCACGTCAGGACGACGATCCCGAGCGCATACACCGCGCCGATGATGAGCCCGACCGTGCGCCAGACGCTGCGACGGAGCCCGTTGCGCAGGAGGGTGAGCTTCAGACGGACGAGGACCGCAACCATGCGAGATCCTCCGTCCCACCGGTTCGAACCCCCACGAGGTCGAGGAACCGTTGCTGCAACGACTCGCCCGCCCGCACGTCGTCGATGGTCCCGATGGCGAGGACCTTCCCCTGTGCGACGACCGCCAGCTGGTCGCAGAGGCTCTCGACCAGCTCCATGACGTGGCTGGACAGCACGACGGTGCCGCCGCCCGCGGCATAACCGCGCAGGATGGTGCGGATCCCCTCTCCGGAGACCGGGTCGACCGCCTCGAACGGCTCGTCGAGGACGAGCAGCCGGGGGGCGTGGATCAGGGCGCAGGCGAGCCCGATCTTCTTGGTCATGCCGGCGGAGTAGTCGACGACGAGGGTGTCCGCGTCCTGCGTGAGCGCGAGGGCGTCGAGCAGCTGGGCGGACCGGCTTTCGATGTCCCGCAACGGGACCGAACGCAGCAGCCCGACATAACGAAGCAGCTCCCGCCCGCTCAGCCGGTCGAACAGCCGCAGTCCGTCGGGTAGCACGCCCATCAGGGCCTTGGCCCGTGGCGGGTCGGTCCACACGTCGTGGCCGCTGACAGCGGCGGTGCCGAGGTCCGGTCGAAGCAGACCGGTCGCCATCGACAAGGTCGTGGTCTTGCCCGCGCCGTTCGGGCCGACCAGACCGAAGATGCTGCCGACCGGGACCTGCAGGTCGAGGTGGTCGACGGCTCGCTTCTGGCCGAACGTCTTGGTCAGGGAGACGAGGGACAACGCGGGGGTCGGGTCTGGCACCCACACAGTCAAGCAGCCGCTCCGAGGGGTCAGGTGCCGACGTATGCCGCGAGGTGCTCGCCTGTCAGGGTGGAACGGTCGGCGACGAGGTCGGCGGGGGTGCCCTCGAAGACGACCCGACCGCCATCGTGGCCGGCGCCGGGGCCGAGGTCGATGATCCAGTCGGCGTGGGCCATCACCGCCTGGTGGTGCTCGATGACGATCACCGACTTGCCGGAGTCGACGAGCCGGTCGAGCAACCCGAGCAGTCGTTCGACATCCGCGAGGTGCAGGCCGCTGGTTGGTTCGTCGAGGACGTAGACGTCGCCCGTGTCGGCCATCCGGGTGGCCAGCTTGAGCCGTTGCCGTTCGCCTCCCGACAGGGTCGGCAGGGGCTGGCCGAGGCTCAGGTAGCCGAGCCCGACGTCGGCGAGCCGAACGAGGATGGCGTGGGCGGCGGGCGTCCGGGCCTCGCCGGCCTGGACAAACTCTGTCGCCTCGGCCACCGACATCGCCAGCACCTCGGCGATGTTCTGACCGCCCAGGGTGTACTCCAGCACCGACGCGAGGAACCGCTGCCCGCCGCACTCCTCGCAGACCGTCGCGACGCCGGCCATCATGCCCAGGTCGGTGTAGATGACTCCGGCGCCGTTGCAGGCGGGACAGGCGCCTTCAGAGTTGGCGCTGAACAAGGCCGGCTTCACGCCGTTGGCCTTGGCGAAGGCCTTGCGGATCGGCTCGAGCAGACCTGTGTACGTTGCTGGGTTACTTCGCCGCGAGCCGCGGATCGCGCCCTGGTCGACGGACACGACCTCGTCCCGGCCCGACACCGAACCCTGGATCAGCGAGCTCTTGCCCGAGCCCGCGACCCCGGTGACGACGACGAGCAGGCCGAGCGGAATGTCGACGTCGACGTCCAACAGGTTGTGGGTGCTGGCGCGGCGGATCTCGAGCGTCCCGGAGGGCGTGCGCACCGACGGTTTCAGGGCGGCACGGTCGCCGAGGTGCTGCCCGGTCGTCGTGCCGCTGGTCCGCAGGCCTTCGACGGAGCCTTCGAAGACGACCTCGCCGCCGGCGGCGCCGGCCGCGGGACCGAGATCCACGACGTGGTCAGCGATCTGGATCACCTCGGGCTTGTGCTCGACGACCAGCACGGTGTTGCCCTTGTCACGCAGCCGCAGCAAGAGCTCGTTCATCCGCTCGATGTCGTGGGGGTGCAGGCCGATCGTCGGCTCGTCGAAGATGTAGGTGACGTCGGTCAGGGACGACCCCAGGTGCCGGATCATCTTGGTGCGCTGTGCCTCGCCGCCCGAGAGGGTGCCAGCCGGCCGGTCGAGCGAGAGATAGCCGAGACCGATGTCCACGAACGAGTCGAGGGTCTCACCGAGCGCCCCGAGAAGGGGGGCAACGGTCGGCTCGTCGAGCGCGCGAACCCACGCGGCCAGGTCGCTGATCTGCATCGCGCAGGCGTCGGCGATGTTGGTTCCCCCGATCTTGGAAGACCGGGGCGCCTCGCCGAGCCGGGTGCCCTCGCAGTCAGGACAGGTCGTGAACGTGACCGCCCGCTCCACGAACGCCCGGATGTGCGGCTGCAGCGAGTCGACGTCCTTGGACAGCATCGACTTCTGGAGCCTGCGGATCAGCCCTTCGTAGGTCAGGTTGATGCCCTCGACCTTGATCTTGGTCGGCTCCTTGTAGAGCAGGTCGGCCAGCTCCTTCTTGGTGAACTTCGCGATCGGCTTGTGCGGGTCGAAGTAGCCGCAGCCGATGAAGATCCGGCCGTACCAGCCGTCCATGCTGTAGCCCGGCACCGTGATCGCCCCGTCGCTGAGCGACTTGCTGGCGTCGTAGATCTGGGTGAGGTCGATGTCGTTGACCGACCCCCGACCCTCGCAGCGCGGGCACATCCCACCGAGAATGCTGAAGCTGCGTCGTTCCTTCGTGGTCCGGCCGCCGCGCTCCAGGGTGACCGCGCCGGCGCCGGAGATCGAGGCGACGTTGAACGAGAACGCCTGGGGTGAGCCGATGTGCGGCGTCCCGAGCCGACTGAAGAGGATGCGCAGCAGCGCGTTGGCATCCGTCGCGGTGCCGACCGTGGAGCGCGGGTCGGATCCCATCCGCTCCTGGTCGACGAGGATCGCGGTCGTCAGCCCTTCGAGGAGGTCGACCTCCGGGCGGGCCAACGTCGGCATGAAGCCCTGCACGAAGGTGCTGTAGGTCTCGTTGATCATTCGCTGTGACTCGGCGGCGATGGTGCCGAACACCAGGGAGCTCTTGCCCGACCCCGAGACCCCGGTGAACACCGTGAGGCGCCGCTTCGGGATCTCGACGTCGACATCCTTGAGGTTGTTCACCCGCGCGCCCCGCACCCGGATCAGGTCATGGCTGTCAGCGGGGTGGGAGATGTCGTCATGGTGGGTCACTCCGGATGTCCTGTCTGCATTTCCTGTCTGCATTTCCTGTCTGCGTTGCGTTGGCTGCCACGCTAGCCGCGGGCCTGGGAGCGGCGCTTCTCGATTTGTGACTGGCTTGCGCGGACGCCGACTCCTGACGTCCCATGGCGAGGTGAGCAACCGCTAGTCATCTCGTGGGCCCGAGTGCGGTGGCTCGGTCTGGCCGGCCAGGAGGAACGCGAGGGCGAGCAGGACCGCCACTGCCGTGATGCTTCGTAGCACGGTCAGATGGTCTCCGAGGAAGCCGACGACCGGCGGCCCCGCGAGGAACGCGCAGTACCCGATCGAGGCGATCACGCTGACCCGCGGAGCCGCCATCGCCGGTTCGTCCGCCCCGGCGCTCATCCCCACCGGGAACCCCAGCGACAGCCCGGCGCCCCACAGCACGGCGCCGACGAAGGCGAGCCAGGTCACACCACCGAACACGAATAGCAGCACGCCGGCGAGGCTGACCACGGTCATCGCCCGCATCACGACGACCCGACCCCAGCGGTCGAGCCAGGCCGGACCGAACCAGCGTCCGGCGGTCATCGCTGCGAGGAAGACAGCGAAGCCGAGCGTCCCCACGAGGGCCGAGGTGGCATACCCGTCGATGAGCGCGATGCTCGTCCAGTCGTTGCCCGTGCCCTCGGCGAACGCGAAGGCGAGCACGAAGACCCCGACCAGCAGGGTCCGCCTCTCCCGCCAGGCTCGAAGGGTAGAACCCTTGGACACCGACTCGTCGCCGGCGTGGGCCGACGAGTCGGGGATGAAGCGCCGCACCAGGACCGGCACCAGCAGCGCGACGAGCACTCCCACGACGAGCAGGTGGGCAGTCACCGGGACGCGCAGGGCGACCATGGCGGCGCCGCTCAGCGCCCCCGCGACGGTGCCCACGCTGAACCCGGCGTGGAACCTCGGCATGATCGCCTTGCCGAGCCGCCGCTCGACGAGCGCGCCCTGCACGTTCATGGCCACGTCCCAGGCACCTTGCGCGAAGCCGAAGAAGAACAACCCGAGGACGACCCAGAGGACGCCGAAGTCATAACCGACCGCCACGACCGCGAGCCCGAACCCGTTGAGCCGGGCCATGCCCGAGACCACGCGTCGGGAGCCCCACCGTGAGACCAGCGCGCCCGACGAGGGCAGGGCGATGAGCGAACCGGCGGCGATGGCGAGCAGCACCAGGCCGAGCTGCGACGGTTCGAGGTGCAGCTCGTCGCGCACCTGCGGGATGCGCGACGCCCAGCTCGCGAAGGCGAAACCCGTGGAGATGAAGGCGGCGTAGGTGGCTCGGACCCCTCCGCTCACCTCGGGGTCGGCGGTGGGTGGGGCGGTTGACATGGGTCGGATGGCCTTCGGTCGTGAGGTGGACGGGTGCGGTGCTGGTCCATCTTTGCCGACGGACGGCCCCGGTCGGAGTGATACCGTCGGCCCGTCGACCATGCGGTCGGCACCGACGCGCAACCAGGGAAAGCCGGTCCGAGTCCGGCGCTGACCCGCAACCGTAGACGGACCTGGTGGGGTCCGTGAGCCGGAATGCCTGGTGGCGCGACCGGTCTCCAGACGAACTGCCGTGCCGTGCAGTGGGAGCCGGGAGTCAGCACCACCACGTCTGTCGCCAGGCGCTCCCGCCCTTCCGCCCGCCCACTCGGTCGAAAGGCTCACGTGACCCACACCGCGACCCTCCGGTTGTCCTTTCGGGCTACCCGCACCGTCAAGCTGGTCGTGGCCGCGGGTATCGGTCTTGGACTGCTCGTCGCGGCCCCCGTCCTCGTGAGCTCCGCGGGCGCGGCGTATGCCGCCGGCACGCGGGCCGGGGGGGCCGCGCAGGCGGGGCAGTCGGGCGACCCCGCCGCGACCGCGCGTTGGCTGCAGGGTGAGCTGTTCTCCTCGTCAAGCGTGGGCAGTGGCCCCGTCGGGTCGATTGGTTCCGGGCGTGCTGACTGGGGTCTGACGATCGACACCTACTGGGCGATGAAGGCCGGCGGGCTGTCCGCAAGCGACCTCGCACCCACGTGGAAGGCCATCGAGGCCAACGCGGCAAGCTACGCCGGGCCCTTTCCAGGGGCACCCGGCCAGTACAGCGCCGGCGCGAGCGCGAAGGTCCTGCTCGCCGCCGAGACGGCCGGCGCCGACCCCACCAAGGTGCGCACCAAGGGCGGCAAGGCCTACGACTTCAGGCAGCGGACGCTCGACCTGATCGGAACGTCCGGAGCCGACAAGGGACGCCTGATGGACGCACCCAAGCGGGGTGCCGACGACACCAACACGGTTGGACAGTCGCTCGCCGTCATGGGTCTGGTCGGCGCGGGCACACTCGACGCTACGGACCGGGCCACCGTGCAGAGCGCGGTCGACTTCCTGCGGACCCAGCAGTGCGCCGCCGGGTACTTCAGGTTGTCGTACCCGGACGGGCTGTCCTGCCAGGCGGCCATCCCTTCCGGGGCTGCCGCGCCCGACAACGACGGCACGGCCATGGCGGCTCAGGCGCTGATGGCGGCCAGCAGGGCGGGGTTCGTGGTCCCGCCGCTCTCCATCAAGGCGGCCCTCGACCACTTCGTGAGCGCGCAGGAGTCGGACGGCTCGTTCGGTGGCGGCGTCAACACACAAGGCGCCAACGCCAACAGCACCGGTCTGGTCGCCGCGACCCTCGAGGCGGGCGGCCGAACGACCGAGGCGGCGAAGGCGGGAACCTGGGTTGCCGCGCTCGAGGCCACGACCGCAAACGCGGCCGGTACGCCGCTGGCGACGGATCTCGGGGCCGTCGCCTACAACCCCGCCGCCTTCGCCGACGGGCTCGCAAAGGGCATCGGCAAGGACCCCAAGATCCGCGACCCGTGGCGTCGGGCCAGCGCCCAGGCCATCTTCGGGTTGAGGCGGCTGCCGTTCGCCGACCTGATCGGGACGGTGCCCCCGCCGGCTCCTCCGACCACGACCTCTTCGACCACGACCTCTTCGACCACGACCTCTTCGACCACGGATCCGTCGACCACGACCTCGCCGACCACGGATCCGTCGACCACGACCACGACCTCGCCGACCACGGATCCTTCGACCACAACCACGACCTCGCCGACCACGACTTCGCCGACCACGACCCCTCCGACCGCGGCTGCGCCGCCCCCGGGTTCGACCGACTCCAGCACCGCGTCGATCGCGAGCCGCGCGTCCGCCGACGTTGGTGCCTCCAGCCCGACATCTCCAGCGGTCGACACCTCCGCTGCCGCCGTGGTGGACAGCAGCCCCTTGCTGGTACCACCGTTCGCCGGGGCCGCCCCGTCGGTCTCCACGACGACGGTCCGCGTCACGGTGTCGCCGACCGAGATCTCGAGCCCGACGGTCGAGGTGACCACGGACGACAGCCTCTCGCAGGCGGGCCCGGCCACGTCCGCACTCCCTGAGGCGGTCGCAGCAGGTGCCACCCAGACCGCCAACACGGGGCTACCGGCCTACGTCTGGGCCATCTTCGGTGGCATCACTCTCGCAGTGGTGTTCCTCGCCGTGAGCGCGCTTCGCCCGCAACGTCGATGACCCGAGACGTGCACCGTCTCGCGTGTGCCGGTGCCCCGATCGAGGGTATGCGCCGGTGGGGCGAGGCCTGGACCTACCGCAGCCACGGTGTGGAGAACCGCAGGATGATCGCGGGCGGGTCATGGCGGCAACGGCACCCCTGACCCGCTCGGGAGCCCGCGCCCGGACGCCGAGCACGAGGCCGCCCGGCCGAGGGGGTCGGCTGCAGGCATACTGGCTGCCGCGCCCGGTCCATCCGATCGCCTGGTGGGCCTGGGCGCTCGGGCTGTCGGTCGCCGCGAGCCGGACGACCAACCCGCTCATCCTGATGCTGCTGATCGCTGCTGCCGGCTACGTCGTCGTGTCCCGGCGGGGTGACGCGCCCTGGTCGCGCTCGTTCCCGCTCTACCTCACCCTCGGCGCGGTGATCGTCGTGATCCGGGTGCTCTACCGGATCGTCTTCGGAGGTGGCGACGGCAGCGACGTCCTGTTCGTCCTGCCGGAGATCCCCCTGCCGCAGTGGGCGGCAGGGATCCGCCTGTTCGGGACCGTCACCGCTCAGTCGCTGCTCGCGGGTCTCTACGACGGGATCCGGTTGGCGGCCATGGTGATCTGCCTCGGCGCGGCCAACGCGCTCGCCAACCCCAAGCGCCTGCTCAAGTCGGTCCCCAGCGCGCTCTACGACCTCGGCACCGCCTTGGTCGTCGCGGTGTCGGTGTTCCCCCAGCTGGCTGACAGCGTCCTTCGGGTCCGCCGCGCTCGGCGCCTGCGCGGCGGCTCCGGCCGCGGTCGCCACGCCTTTCACGCCATCGTCGTGCCGGTGCTCGCGGACGCCCTCGACCGCTCGCTCATGTTGGCCGCGGCAATGGACTCACGCGGATACGGGCGGCACGGGCGCACCCCAGCCCGTACTCGTATGGTCACCGGGATGCTCACGATCCTCGGCCTTTTCGGGGTGTGCATCGGTGTCTACAACGTCCTGGACGAGACTGCGCCCGCGGTGCTAGCGCTGCCGACACTGCTGCTCGGGCTGGCCCTCGGGTGCAGCGGGTTCGTCGTCGCCGGTCGCCGAGTTCGTGCGACGCGCTACCGGCCGGACCGGTTCGACCTGGCGGCCAGCCTGATCGTGCTCTGCGGCCTCGGCACCGGCGCGCTGATGCTGCTCGCGGTCCGGATCGAGCCGAGCTCGCTCAACCCGTCCCTGGAACCACTGCAGTGGCCGACTATCGCGACCGTGCCGTTGCTTGCCGTGCTCGTCGCGGCGCTCCCGGGGTTCATCACACCGCGTCCGGTGCTCGGCCTTGCCGACGCACTGCCAGACGTGCGCCGCGGCACTTCCGCGGATGTCATCGATGCGGATCGGGACAGGCCGTGATCCGCCTCGACGACGTCGGTGTCCAGTATGTCGGTGCCACCCAGCGTGCCCTCGACCACGTCGACCTCCACATCGAGGAGGGTGAGCTCGCGCTGGTCGTCGGCAGCACCGGCGTCGGCAAGTCGACGCTGCTCGGCACGATGAACGGGCTGGTGCCGCACTTCACCGGCGGTCGGCTGAGCGGGCGGGTCCGGATCGCCGACTACGACACCCGGCTGCACCCGCCGCGGGAGATGGCCGACGTCGTCGGAATGGTCGGCCAGGACCCGCTTGCCGGGTTCGTCACCGACACGGTCGAGGAGGAGCTCGCCTACGGCATGGAGCAGCTCGCCGTCCCGGCTTCGACCATGCGCAAACGTGTCGAGGAGACGCTCGACCTGTTGGGGATCGCGGAGCTGCGTCGACGGGCGCTTCGGACGCTCTCCGGCGGGCAGCAGCAGCGCGTCGCCATCGGGGCGGTGCTCACCTCGCACCCTCGGGTCCTCATCCTCGATGAGCCGACGTCGGCGCTGGACCCGACGGCCGCAGAGGAGGTCCTCGCCGCGGTGACCCGCCTCGTCCACGACCTGGGGGCGACGGTCGTGGTGGCGGAGCATCGGATGGAACGGGTCCTGCAGTACGCCGACCGCCTCGTGTGCCTGCCTGGTGGCGGTCGGGTCGTGGACGGCGACCCCGCGGCGCTGATGGCGGACTCGCCCATCGCACCTCCCGTCGTCGAGCTCGGCCGGTTGGTGGGGTGGGAGCCGCTGCCGTTGTCGGTGCGCGACGCACGACGTCGGGCCGGACCACTGCGCGACCTGCTTGCCATCAAAGGTGTCGCGGAGACGGGTGCCGGCCGCAGCCATACCGGGGGGCCTCGTCTCGGCCCGACGCTGCTGATGGCCCGGCGCCTGACGGTGACCTACGGCGACCTCGTCGCCGTCCGGGACGTCGACCTCGACCTGGCGGCCGGCGGGATCACGGCGCTGATGGGCCGCAACGGATCGGGCAAGTCGACGCTGCTGTGGGCACTGCAGGGCAGCCATCGTCGGCACAGTGGTGACGTCGACGTCGACGGACTCGACCCGGCCACGCTCTCTGCCGCCGCTGCCCGGGCCAAGGTGGGGCTCGTTCCCCAGTCCGCGTCGGACTTGCTCTACCTCCAGACGGTCGACGCAGAGTGCGCGGCGGCCGATGCGGAGACCGGTCGGCCGGGTGGCACCTGCCGAGCGATGCTCGACGACCTCGTGCCTGGCATACCGGCCGAACGGCACCCCCGCGACCTGTCCGAGGGGCAGCGGCTCGCGCTGGTGCTCGCGGTGCAGCTCACGGCAGGGCCTCGAGTCATGCTGCTGGACGAACCGACCCGGGGTCTCGACTACCGCGCGAAGCGTCAGCTGACGGCGACGCTCCAGCGGTTGGCGCAGGAGGGGCGCTCCGTCGTGGTCGCGACGCACGACGTGGAGTTCGTCGCCGGGTGCGCCGACCGGGTCGTCGTCATGGCGGAGGGCGAGGTGATCGCCGACGGTCCGACGTCGGACGTCGTCGCGTCATCGCCCACGTTCGCACCTCAGGTCGCCAAGATCCTTGCTCCACAAGGAGACAACGGTTGGTTGACCGTGGACGAGGTCAGCCGTGCCCTGGCCGGGGCGCTACCAGGATGAGTGTGTGGACCGCAGACCCGGCGCCGAAGGTCCCGTTGGACGACCTCGTCGAAACCCTGGGCGGACCTGCCGTCCGCATCGGCCGCCGCTCCTGCGTGACGCTGGTCCTCGCGTCGCTCGCAGGCCTGGCGATGTTCATGTGGCCGTTGCTCGTGTCGGTGTCACCGTCTGGACTGCAGCACCGCACCGACGCCCCTTATCTGTTTGCCGCCGTCCTGCCGGTGCTCGTCCTCATCGTGCTCGCCCAGATCGCCGACGGGGGGATGGACTCGAAGGCGCTCGCAATGCTGGGTGTGCTCTCAGCCGTGAACGCAGCGCTGCGACCGCTCGGCGCTGGTACGGCCGGGATCGAGACCGTCTTCTTCCTGCTGGTGTTGGCAGGCCGCGTGTTCGGGCCCGGGTTCGGGTTCGTCCTCGGCTGCACGTCGCTCTTCGCGTCGGCACTGTTGACGGCGGGCGTCGGTCCGTGGCTGCCCTTCCAGATGATCACCTCGGCGTGGATCGGGCTCGGCGCCGGCCTGCTGCCCCGGCGGGTCCGGGGGTGGCGCGAGATCGCGATGCTCGTGGTCTACGGAGTCTTCGTCTCCTACCTGTTCGGACTGTTGATGAACCTGTGGTTCTGGCCGTTCATGACCGGTGCAGAGGTCTCGTACTACAGCGGCGGCATCTCCTATATCCCCGGCGCCCCGCTCAGCCAGAACCTGCCGCGCTTCCTCGTGTTCACCGTGCTGACGTCGACCGGTGGATGGGACACGGGACGGGCGATCACCAACGCCGTGCTGATCGTCGGGGTCGGTCCAGCGGTGCTCGCCGTCCTCAGGCGGGCCTCGCGGCGCGCCTCGTACGACCCAGGCCGGTCGGCCGACTGACCTCATCCGGGTGCCTCCCGCGGTATCCGGGTCAGCGCGGCGCAACGGACAGCCGTCTGCGGGGAGGGGTCAGCAGGCGACGACGCCCTGGCTTCACCCAGTTCCATTGCCCATCAACAGGTTCGGCCCGTTTTTGGCTTGCGCTCTGACGGAGGGGACTGCTAGAATCGAACATCAGTCCTGCATGTCTGCTTGAGTGCAGTAGTTTAGGTCAATGTCGATGGAGCGCCCGGTCGGTGGCGTGGACTACCCGTGCACGTACCAGGAGTTCCGGGTCTGGTTTCCCGATGATGTGGCCTGCCGGGAGTATGTCGGGCGGCTGCGGTGGCCGACCGGGTTCTCGTGCCCTCACTGCGGTTGCGGTACGGCCTGGCGGACCGGTCGGGGTCTGTGGATGTGTGCCGGGTGCGCGGTGAAGACGTCGGCCACGGCGGGCACGATCTTCCACCGCTCGCACACCCCGTTGTCGACCTGGTTCGCCGCGGTCTGGTTCGTGACCTCGTCGAAGAACGGCATCTCGGCGCGCGGTCTGCAGGACGTGCTGGGGTTCGGGTCGTACGAGACGGCGTGGGCGTGGCTGCACAAGCTTCGTCGGGCCATGGTCCGCCCGGACCGGGACCTGCTCGGCACCCAGGCCGGTGTCGTGGTGGAGCTGGACCAGAGCTTCCTCGGCGGCAGGAGCACCGGAAACCTTGGTGGCGCAAGCGACAAGGTGCCGATCACGATCGCGGTCGAGCGCACCGCCGGCGGCCGGCTCGGACGGGTACGCCTCGAGCTGGCCGACAAACCGGGCGGCCTTGACATCATCGAGTTCGCCACCGAGGTCGTCGCCAAGGGGGCCACGATCCACACCGATGGCGCCCGCATGTTCACCCGGCTCACCGACCTCGGCTACCTCCACCACGCCACCCCCGCGACCAAGGCCGGACACAAGGTCGACAACCCCGACGCCGTGATGGCCGGCCCTCACCTGGTCTCCTCGCTGCTCAAACGCTGGACCGCCGGCACCCTGCACTACCGGCTCAGCGAACAGCACCTGCCCTACTACCTTGACGAGTTCACCTTCCGGTTCAACCGGCGCACCTCCCAAGCACGAGGCCTGCTGTTCTACCGGCTGCTCCAACAATCCGTCGACACCGACCCGCACCCCCTCAAGGACCTCATCGGCGGCGGCAGCTGAGCACCAAATGCACTCAAGCAGATATGCAGGACATCAGTTCGACTGGCGAGGAGGGGTTTCATGTCTGTGGTCCTCTCCTCTGGTTCGGGTTCAGCGGTCGTTGCCGAACCGCAGTCGGAGTTGCCGCAGTCGGAGCTGCCGGTCGGAGCTTCGGTGAGGTCGGGCTGGCGATTGTTGACGACTCCCCGCGTCGTCTCGGGTGCCGAGAGGCGGGTGGTGTCAGCCCAGCTGGCACAGGCTCGGGTCGACGAGGTTGACGCGACGGCCTGGGCCGGGCGCGAGCTGGCGGTGATGGAGGCGGTCGAACGGGTCAAGTCCTGGGCCGACGCCCAGGGTCTGGCAGCCCTGGCCCGGCTTCGTGAGGCGATCCAAGACCGCTGCCAAGCCGGTGCGGACACCTACGCGAGGACGCCGGTGGCATCGATTCCGCTCACCGTGACCGTGTTCGGGGCCAGCTCGCGTGACACCTCTGACGACGACACGCTCGAGGACGATTCCGCTTCGGCTGCGGGTCGGCACGTCGACGCGGTGCTGGCGCGGGCAGGTGAGATTGCGTTGGACGTGCGCGCCGAGACGGAGACGACGACGGTTGACGAGGTGATGCTCGCGACCGGACTGCCCGAGAGTGAGGTTCGTCGTCGAGTCGCACTTGCCGTGGACGAGGACGGGCACGGCTCTGTCGTGCGCGCTGCTCTCGCTGCGGGCGAGGTCAGCCTCTACCGGGCTACCGCCATTCATCAGCAGACCCGACGCCTGGACCCGCACGTCGCCCGGGCGATCAGCGCGCGCGTGGTTGCGCCGGCTCCGGACGGGTCGGTGCGCTCGCACCGCTGGTTCTCGCAGACCTTGCGTCGACAGGTGATCCGGCACACGCCTCACCGGCCGGACGCACGCGCTGAGGCAATTGCCGCCCGGCGCGCCTACGCCTACCTCAACGAGGACGACGGCAGCGGCGCAGGTGCATCGACCGCCACGTTCACCGTGACGGGAGAGATTGGCCGAGTGACCGGGGCGATGGATCGGGTCACCAAACTCGCAACCCGCCTGCGCGGCGAGGGCGACGCCCGAACCCTGGAGCAGCTGCGTTCGGACATCACCATCGACCTGATCCTCTATGGCTGGGCTCGGCCTGCGACACCCGGCACCGCCAACACCACTGGCAGCGGCACCGCCAACACCACTGGCAACGGCGGCGCCAACACCGCTAATAGCGGCGGCGGCGGCGGCGAGAGTATGAACGCAGGAGTTGCCGGGATCCACGGCCTCCACGAGCGTGCCCTCTACGACGGGTTGCACACCGCCAAGGGGTCCGCTGCGGTCGACCTGGGGCCGACGACGTTCGTCGGGGCCCCTCCGCCGGCGCACGTGACGATCGTCGTCTCACTTGCCAGCCTGCTCGGTGTGGACGACGCGCCGGCCGACATTTCCGGCTGGGGTGCCATCTCCGCCAGTCAGGCTCGGCAGGCAGCGACCGCATACGGGTCCGTATGGCGGCGACTGGTCACCGACCCTGTCACCGGAGCCGCGTTGGACCTGTCCACCCGCCGTTACCGACCCACCCGGGCGATGGCCGAACTCGTCGCCGCCCTCGACGGAACGTGTCGCGCTCCCGGCTGCACCGTCACGGCGGTCGCCTGCGATATCGACCACAATCGACCCTGGCCTCACGGACCGACGGCGATCGATAATCTCAGTGCCAAGCACCGACGTCATCACAACCACAAGACGCGTGGCACCTGGACGTGCGTCACGGACGTGCACGGCACGATGACCTGGACCACCGCGGCCGGACGGCGTTACGTGACCACCAGGTTCTCCTACGACGATCCCCTCAACCAGCACGTCACCGAGACAGAGATCGAGAGCGCACGACGCGACGGCAAGAGCGACACCCCACCGTTCTGATCGGCCAGCGTGAGTTTACGAGTCGCAGTTCACTCGCAGTGCAGGCGCAGTGCAGGCGCAGTGCAGGCGCAGTGCAGGCGCGTGGTTCAGCCTGACCGTCAGGCCTGGGCCAGCTCGGCGAGATCCTGCTCCGACAACGTCAGGTCGGCCACGGCCATGTTGTCCTGCAGGTGGACGACCGACGAAGTGCCCGGGATGAGGAGCACGTTGTCAGCCCGCGCCAACAGCCAGGCCAGCCCGACCTGGCTCGTCGACGCACCCCTTCTCGAGGCGACTGACTGGACGGCCGCGTTGTCGCTCACCTTGGGCATGTGGGAGAACGCCGATCCCAGCGGGAAAAAGGGGACGTAGGCGACGCCGGCCGACGTGCAGTGGTCCAGCACGTCAGCGTCATGCTGGTCGACCAGGCTGAACGCGTTCTGCACGCACACGATGTCGGCTAGGTCGATCGCGGTCGCCACGTGGGCGGCATCGACCGTGGAAACCCCGACGCCGGCGATCTTGCCCTCGTCGCGCAGCGCAACCATCTCGGCGAGCTGGTCCTCGAACGCCACGCCACTTCCGCCGCCCTCCATCAGTCGGAGGTTGACCGCCGTCAGCTGCTCGAGATCGAGGACACGCAGGTTCTCCTCGACGTCCGCGCGCAGGTCAGCTGGTTTGTCCGCCAATGTGAACTCCCCCGACGCTGTTCGTCGAGCGCCCACCTTGGACACGATGGCCAGGTCCTCAGGGTAAGGATGGAGAGCCTCGCGGATCAGCTCGTTGGACACGGCCGGCCCGTAGAACTGGGCGGTGTCGATGTGGTTCACCCCGAGCTCGATCGCACGCCTCAGGACCCTCATGGCCTCGTCGTGGTCCTTTGGCGGTCCCATCACTCCGCGGCCGGGGAGCTGCATGGCGCCGAATCCAACGCGCCGGACGAGTCGGTTGGCCAACTGAAAGGTGTCGCTCATTCCCTCGACGCTATACCGGGCAGGTGCGCCGTCCTGCTTGGGCCATCGCCCGGACGGTCACTGACGCCCTGATCTCGATCCCACAGGAACCGGTGCCTCGGCCACCCGGCGTGCAACGTCGTCGACCAGCTCCCGGACCTCGGGTTCGTCCGACCCCGGCCACTGGTCGATGAGGCTCTGCAGGGCAGCCCGCTGCTCGTCGAGAAGCTGCTTCGCCACCACCTGTCCGCTCGGCGTGATCATGACGGTGGGGTCCTGGTCCTTGCCCACCACCACGAGCCCGTGGCCGGCCAGATCGCCGGCCACCCGGCGTACGGCATCCTGCGAGCTGTGCGACCGCTCGACCATCGCTCCGATGGTGCGTCGGCCCTCCTGCGCCACGCGACTGAGCATCCAGGCCTGTCCAGGCGAGAGGCCGGTCTCGGACATCGACGTGAGGAAGCCGAACGCGCGCAACGGGTCTCGCCGACCTACCTCGCGCCAGAGCAGTTCTCGCAGCTCTTCGATCGAGCTTCGGCTACTCGGCGCGGCGAATGCCGTGCTCGCATCGGGACGGTCGGCGGCCGTGCGCAACGGCACTTCCGGGATCAGCCAGGCCAACAGGAACGCGAGCACACCGACGGGCACGGCGGCCAGGAAGATGACATGGATGGAGTGTGAGTATGCGTCGAGGAACCAGTTCTGCACGGCTGGCGAGCAGGAGCCCAGAGCGGTCGAGCTCGCGGAGAGTGCCGGGCCTGCGCAGGCGCCGTTCGCGCCCGACGGCGCTCCCTGGGTCAGCTGCCCAGCCAGCTGAGAGGCGAATATGGTGCCGAAGACCGCGACTCCGACGGAGCTGCCGATCGAGCGTACGAAGGTCGTCCCGCTGGTCGCCGTGCCCAGATCGCGGTACTCGACGGCGTTCTGCACGGCGAGGACGAGAACCTGCATGACCATGCCCAGTCCAATGCCGAGGACGAACATGTATGCGCTGACAACCGCCAGACTCGTGTCGCGGCCGAGCATGCTGAGCAAGAAGAGTGCCACCGTGAAGACACCGCACCCGGTGATGGGAAAGACCCGGTAGCGCCCGGTCCGGCTGATGACCTGTCCGCTGCCGATCGAGGTCAGCAACAGCCCGGCCATCATCGGCAGCATCTGCAGACCCGAGTCGGTCGCCGAGGACCCCTGCACCTGTTGGAGATAGAGCGGCAGGAAGGTGATCGACCCGAACATGGCAAACCCCACGACGAACCCGACCATCGACGTCGCCGAGAAGACCCGGTTCCTGAACAGCCGCAACGGGAGCACGGGTTCCTTGGCCCTTGCCTCGACGAACCCGAGGGCGATGACGCACGCGACCGCGAGGACGATCAGGCCGATGACCTCGAACGACGCCCAAGCCCAGGTGGACCCGCCGAGGCTGGTCACGAGCACGACCGAGGTGGCCATGGCGCCGAGCAGGAGGATTCCGGCGTAGTCGATGGAGGGAGAGGCAGCTCGCGGGTTGGACGGCAGCACGGCGGTCACGATCACGAGCGCGATGATGCCGATCGGCAGGTTGATGTAGAAGACCCAGCGCCACGACAGGTGGTCGACGAAGAACCCACCGAGCAGCGGCCCCGCAACGCTCGCGACACCGAAGACAGCACCGAACGCGCCCTGGTAGCGACCTCGGTCCCGCGGCGGCACGACGTCGGCGATGATCGACTGCGCGAGGACCATCAGCCCGCCGCCGCCGACACCCTGGACGGCGCGGTAGAGGATCAGCTGCGTCATGTTCTGCGCAGTCCCCGACAGGCCGGAACCGACAAGGAAGACGACGATGCACAGCAAGAACAGCGTCTTGCGTCCATAGAGGTCGCCGAGCTTGCCCCACAGGACGGTGGTGACCGTCGACGCGAGCATGTACGACGTGACGACCCAGGACAGGTGCGTCGCACCGCCGAGGTCGCGCACGATCGTGGGCAGCGCGGTCGACACGATGGTCTGGTCGAGGGCGGCCAGGAGCATGCCGATCATCAGGGCCGCGAAGATCGTGTAGATCTGCCGCTGCGGCAGGCGCCGGTCCGGCCCCGCTGTGGCTTGCGACCCGTTCTGCGACCCGTTCTGCGACCCGTTCTCCGACACATTGCCCCCGAACGCTGACGAGTCCTGCGGTTCTCAGACGATAGTCCGCGATCTGGCCCGCGTCTCCCCCCAGTCTGGTGAGCCCAGCCCCGGGAGGTATGGCTCTGCAACGTGTCCTGGGAGGTCGAGCACGCCGACTTGCCGGGACTGTCGAACGTGAGCCCGACGTGCGCGTCGTCGCTCGACGCAGGCTAGCGAGCGCGGTCGATCCTCCGGTCCTCGACTCCGATGACCCCGCGCTCCCAGTCGACGCGGTGGTCGTACATCCAGGCGGTGCTCCTCTCGGTGACCGCGAGGTGAAAGACCATCTGCAACACGGCGTCTCGCAACGGGCGGACAAACCGGTTCGGAGTCTTCGAGCTGCTGCTCCGAGCACCTGCGGCAACGATCCGCTCGACGCGTTCACGGCGCGACCTGTCGTATGCGGCGAATGCTGACTCGACGCTGTCGGCATCGCGCAGGCACAGGGCCAGGATCACCCCGTCCTCCATGGCCATCGAGGCGCCCTGTCCTGACGACGGCGACGGAGCGTGCGCGGCGTCGCCGATCACCACGAGCCCGCCTCGGTGCCAGCGCGGGACGTGGCCGAGGTCGAAGGTGTTGTCGCCTGCCAGCTCCAGCGCCCCCTCGCGGATCAACCGCGCAGCCGGCCCCGAGTCGTGGCTGAACAGCCCCGCCAGGTGCGCGGCCCATTGCGCACTCGTGGTGCCCAGTCGCTCCTGCGCCGTGATCTGTGGGCTCGGCTCGTTGACGAACCAGACGACGTCGTCGCCGGGGGTCGGGATGTATCCGAAGAACGCGTCCCTGCCGAACATCAAGCGCCAGGCCTCGCGCTCCGCGCCCGCCCAGCTGGCAGCACCGCGGGTGATGCCGCCGAAGTTCGTCAGGCCGACGTAGCGTGCGGCGGGGGCCTGCGGATCGACCCACGTCCTGACGCAGGACCGCACCCCGTCCGCCCCGACGAGGACATCGACGAGCTCGGTGTGCCCGTCACCAAACGTGACGCGGACCCGGTCGTTCTCCTGATCGGCAAGGATGACCCGGCTGTCGTGAACGACGACGACCCCGCGCCGCGCGCATTCGGACGTCAAGACTTCGGTCAACCGGCTGCGTTTCATCGTGAGGGCCGGCGTGCCGTCGTCGAGAGGGCGACCGAGTGGCATCCGCCCGAGCTCCCGCCCCGTACTGCCGATCATGACGTTGGTCCGCGTGGGGAACGCCACGGCGCGGACGACATCCAGCGCATCGACTGCGTCGAGCGCGTCCAGACCGTTCGGCGAGACGGTCAGGTATGACCCGACCTCTCCGGTGTGCACGGGATAGGCCTCATGGACCTCGACCTCGATCCCAGCCTGACGCATGGCGAGCGCGGCCACAGGGCCTGCTACTCCGGCTCCGACGACGACGGCTCTCATCTTGATACCCTTTCTCACGACTTCCGTATATCTCGAACTTGGAGAGATATGACTTTCGAGAGAGTATGCCTGTGGCCGCGTCTCGTCAAACGCTGATCGCCGAGCTCGGCGCCGCTATGCAGGCATACCAACGCAGTACGCAGGCCTTCGACGACGAGGTCGGGCGCGCTCTCCGGCTCAACCCCACGGACCTGCGCTGTCTGGACTGGCTCGTGGACGGGGACCGATCTGCCAGTGAGCTCGCCGCGGCGACCGGTCTCTCGTCGGCGGCGACCACGGCGATGATCGACCGGCTCGAGGCGCGAGGGTTCGTCCGGCGCACCCGAGGGGAAGGCGACCGGCGCAAGGTGATCGTGCAGATGACGGAGCAAGGGCGTGATCGAACGAACGACTACTACGGTCCACTGGTCGTCGAGGGAATGGGAGTCGTCGGACGGCTGACGACCGCGGAGATCCGAACGATGCTCCGACATCTGGAGGAGATCCGGGCCTTGACGGACCGCCATCGCGACCGTCTGAGGACGTGAGCCGAGACCGGGTCAGGTTGACCCAGGTCGACGTCGGCGTCAGGATGACGGCCCGCCGACGAGTGCCTCGGCTGCACCCACTGATCCATCTCGTCACGGTGCGGTAAGGCTGGAGGCGCACCACGACAGCGCCGTAGACAGGACCATGGCGGTATGCCTGACACCGCACAGCAGTCTCCGCCGCGCCCCACGCTCTGGCCGAGGTTCACGAGCCCGTTGCGCTCGACGGCCCTGACGGCGCGTATCGGCCGCCTCGTCGGCATCTGCTTCGGGATCTGTTTCGTGACAGGGCTGCTCAGCCACTACCAGTACCAGCCCTGGGCCTGGTTGCCCGAGCCCGCGAGCCCGGTGTGGCTCTACCGGTTCACCCAGGGTTTGCATGTTGCGACCGGGATCGCCACCATCCCTTTGTTGCTGGTCAAGCTGTGGTCGGTCTACCCCAACCTGTTCCGCTGGCCGGTGGTCAAGTCCGTCAAGCACGCGGTCGAACGGCTTTCGGTCTTCGTCCTCATCTCATCGGCTCTGCTCCAGCTGTTCACCGGGTTCTTCAACGCGCTCAACTGGTATCCATGGCCCTGGGACTTCGTCATGGTCCACCGGTTCCTCGCCTATGTCGTCATCGGCTCGATCCTCCTGCACGTCGGCCTCAAGCTCCCCGACATCGTCTATGGGCTCCACGCCAGGCTTCCCGACGCCGACGTCCTCACGGAGACTCCCTGGGACGAGAACCCGCTCGCGCACAGCAACGCCGGTGACGTCCCGCCGCCGCCGACCCCCGCGCTCTCGCGTCGGGGCATCCTCGTGGCGGCCGGCGTCGGCATCGGCGCAGTCGTCGTGACGACCGCCGGACAGACTGTCACGCGACTCGAACCGGTCGGCCTGCTCGCGATCCGGCAGTGGAACAAGGGGCCTCAGCTGGTCCCCGTGAACAAGACGGCGGAGCAGGCCGGCGTTCTCACGACTGCCCGGGCCGAGAGCTGGCAGCTGCAGGTGGCCGGGCCGCGCGCCTACACACTGACGCTCGACGACCTCGACGGCCTCGCTCAGGCGGAAGCCGACCTCCCGATCACCTGTGTCGAGGGGTGGAGTGTCGGGGCGAGCTGGCGTGGCATCCAGCTGCTCGAGCTCGTCCGGCGCGCCGGCGGTGACGAGGGCTCGCAAGTGCAGGTGTACTCCCTCGAGCAGTCCGGGTCTTACACCACCAGCACGGTTTTCGGCCCTCAGGTGGCGGCCGCACTGCTCGCCACGCACCTCAACGGAGAGCGCCTCGACCTCGACCACGGATATCCGCTGCGGCTCATCTCACCCAACCGCCCTGGAGTGCTCAACACCAAGTGGCTGCGCCGCGTGGAGGTGAGCTGACATGAAGGCGTGGCGGATCGCGTTCATGTCGGCGGGGATCCTGCTCGGACTCTTCGGTGTGTTCCGCCTCGTGACCCAGGTGCCGTTCGGCAACCTCGTGGTGCTGGCGCTCTGGCTCATCGGTGCGGTTGTCATCCACGACGGCATCCTGTCGCCAGCCGTCGTGGCCATCGGGTGGTTCATCGCCCGCAAGGTCCCACCCCGCGGGAGGCGCTACCTGCAGGGCGGTCTGATCGCCGGTGGTCTCATCACGATCGTCGCCATCCCGATGATCATGCGCCAGGGCAGTGGTCCAGAGAGCAAGGCGTTGCTGCAGCAGAACTTCGGCGGCAACCTGACCCTCCTGCTCGGCCTCGTCGCCGCGGTCAACCTGTTGCTGTATGCCGTTCGTGTTGCCCGAGACCAGCGGGCAGCGCAGTCCCCGATGGACGACGAGACTCGCGATGAGGTCCCAGCCGCGGACTAGTCGAGAGTCAGACGGGGCAGCACGAGCCAGACAGGGCTAGGCAGAGCCAGACAGAGCTAGGCAGAGCCAGGCAGAGCTAGGCAGAGCTAGGCAGGGACGAGCGTTCGCCGGCGCCGGCGGACGTCGGCGCCCACCACCACGATGGCGGCGACGGCATAACCCACCGCCGGCCACGGCGCAAAGAGCACCAGAGCGAGAGCGAGGTGACCTGCGAGCGCGACGGCGATCCACTCGAGTCGGCGGGTGAGAACTGCGAGGGCCACGAGCGGCACGGTGTACCAGGGATAGCTCGGCGTGGCAGCCAGCAGCAGCACCCCGAAGAGCGTCAGCGCCACGACGGCCGGTTCCTCCCGTGCCCGGACAACCGCCCAGGCGACCGCGACCACCATGACGGCCACGACACCCGCCTGACGCCACGCCTGCGGCAGCACGAACGCGAGGATGCCGGCCTGGTTGACCCCGCTCTCTTCCGACAGGTATCCGGGCAGGTATCCGACGACCAGCCATCCGGCAACGAGGACGTGCGGCAGATAGGTGGCAGCCACGGTGAGCACGGCCGTCACCGGCGTGGGCAGCATCGACCGCCAGCCGCGTCGCGATGACATGTAGGCCGGAACCATCACCAGAGGTGTCAGCTTGACGGAGGCAGCAAGACCGAGCAGGACACCGGTGAGGGCGCGCGTCCAGCGTCGCCCCGCCCGGGTGGCGGCCAGGACGACCGCGCCGAGGATGAACACGGCCCCGACGATGTCGACGTGGGCGCCGTTGCCGACCTCGAGGAGCACGACGGGACACCAGGCCCACCAGAGGGCGTCGACCGGACGCCCCCCTCGTCGTCGGAACCAGGCGGCGAGGAACCCCGCGATCGCCACGGCCAGCAGGGCCGAGCCGATCTGCAGGCCCAGCGTCCCCCAGGACCAGGGGGTGACGAGCGCCACTGCGGCGAACCACGCCTCGGCGACCGGTGGGTAGATGGTCGGCACCTGTGGACGGTTGATGCGGGTACGAGGATCGTCGGCCGCGCGGGCCAGGAGCGCCGTCCGGTCGCGGGGCAGAGCCTCGGTCACGACACCTGAGCGTTGGGCCGACGTGAGGCCGGGAAACAGCACGGGGTCCCGGAGGGACGCGAGCCGGTCGTCGAACGGGACGTACCGGTAGGGGGAGGTGCCGGACAGCTGGACTCGCCCGTCCCACGCATACCGGTAGGAGTCCCCACTCGTCCTCGGCGGCGTGACGACACCCGGCAGCTGGACCAGCGCCGCCGAGACCATGATCGCCAGTACGGGCCGGCGCCAGTCCAGCTCGCGGCGGGTGACCCACCAGGTCAGCCCGAGGCATACCCCCCACCACGGCACGAGCCCCCAGGCCAGCAGATGGCGTTCGGGGGCGACTCGGTCGACGACGAGCAGGGCCACGTATGCCGTGACGCACCCGACGGTGCCGACCGTCAACCGGAGGCCGCGCATCCTGGTCACCTCACCCGGCATGACGGAGCATGACGAAGGCGCGTCCGCCGACCCGCCAGTCCTCCACCGCGACGAATCCGGCCTCCGCGGCGAGCTCCACCAGTGCACGTGAGCCCAGCACCGCCCACGGGACCGCTGTCGACCTACGGCCGGACGGTCCGTGCAGCGTGATGACGGTCCGGCGGTCCTCCGCGTCGTCGGGACTGGTCTCGACGAGGGCACTGGCCCCGGGACGCAGGATCTCCCTACAGCGACGCAACAGGGCGAGGGGGTCACCACCGATGCCGATGTTGCCGTCGACCAGCAAGACCGTCCCCCAACCCCCCTCGGCCGGAAGCCGATCCCGGATATCGCGAACCAGCGCAGCCGCACCACGCTGCCGGGTTCGGTCGACGGCAATTCGGGAGACATCGACGCCCAAAGCGGCCACCCCCAGGCTCGCAAGCGCTTCCACGAACCGTCCCGGCCCGCAACCGACGTCGAGGACCGGGCCCACGCACCGTGACAGCAGGACCTCGTCCGCGGCGCTCAACCGCTGCCACGCTTCCATCTCCAGTGCGACCGGGGGCGCGCCGACCGAGTCGTGCCCATCGGTGCGGATCTTCACTGCGTGGCCGGACATGGCAGCGTCGAACAACGTGATCGGGGAGCAGGGGCTCTCGACGAGGCGCCGGTGCAGCCGGGCGAACCGGGTGCCGGGTGCGAGCGTCGACACCTCGAGGGCGTCCTGCGCGTCGTCCACGTCACGCATCACTGGGAGGACGCCCACCGAAAGGTGGTGCGCACGAAGCCGCCCCAGCTGGTCCGCGCCGGTGTGCGGCGTCGACATGGCGACCCCGCGGATCGAACCCGGCACATAGCGCCGGAAGCCGATCGACCAGTAACCGCCGTCACAGGACGGACCTAGGACCGCGTCGTGGCCTTCCCAGTCGACGTCGAGGTCGCTCGCGGACAGCTGAGGGGTATCCATGCCGACCAGCAGGGTCGGGGAGTCGCCGACCGTCAGGACATCTTCGAACACGTGCTCCAGACGTTGGTCGAGGCCCTGACCGCGCTGGGGCACGACGAGGGCGTGTCGCGGGAGCCAGCCGACCGGCGGCCCGTCCCACGCGACGACCGTGCGCCGGGGCCCCAGCGCGGCCACCGCGTCGAGCGTGTCGCGAATAGCCGCGGCCGCCAGAGCAGCGGCCTCCGCGGCGCTGAACGTCGGTTGGAGCCGCGTCTTGACCCGGCCCGGCTGCGGTGACTTCGCGAGAACGATGACGGTCTCCGGGATCATCGGCTCAGCACCGCGCTCATGTCGCGGACCGCCCGTACGACGCCCAACGGCGTGCCGGTGACCTTTGATCGTCCCGTTCGAGGGGCATACGGGACGTCGACCTGGCTGACGCGCCACCCGGCCTCGGCGGCGCAGACCACCGTCTCGACGGGGTACCCCGAACGTCGGTCGCTCAGGTGGAGTGCCAACAGAGACTCCCGTGGCGCCAACCGCATCGGTCCGACGTCGATCAACGACAGCCCGGTTCGCCGGTTGACGCGACGGGCAACGACCCGGTTTGCCACCCGCAGATGCCACGGCCAGGCCGACCGCGTCGTAGGCACCCGGCGTCCGACGACGAGATGAGGCCTGTCGGCAGCGCTCCCATCGGCATCGGCATCGGCATCGGCATCGGCATCGGCATCGCGCAGGCGCGCCACGAGCCGTTCGAGGTCGCCGGGGTCGAGACTGCCGTCGCAGTCCATGACGGCGACCAACGGGGCGGTGGCGGCCTCGAGACCGGCGTGGCAGGCGGAACCGTAGCCGCGACGCGGCTCCGAGACGACCGTGGCCCCCAGCTCACGCGCCAGCAGCGCGGAGCCGTCCGTCGAGCCGTTGTCGACGACGATCGGGTGCGCCCACGTCGGCAATCTCCCCGTAACCCACGCCAGAGCCTCGCGCTCGTCCAGGCAGGGGAGGATGACGTCGACGGCCCCGAGCACAAGCCGACGGTACGACGGATGCACCCGCCGTGCCCGACGACTCTCATGACGAAGGGATTACGTGATGTCGCGGATGCGCCGCACGTCGTGGCTCGTCGGGGCTGCGCTTCTGGTGGTGGGCCTCGGGTTCCTCGTGGACCACGTCGTCGTCGAGTCGGGGATTGCGCGCCTGCAGGACCTGACGGTCTACCTGCAGGCGGGCAGAGACGTGCGCGCCGGCGCCAACCCGTATGCCGACCGCGCCGGATTCCTCCCCTTCACCTACCCGCCGATCTGGGCCATCGCGGTGATCCCCCTCACGGTGCTGCCGCTTCCGGTCGTCCAGGCCGGCTACCTCCTCGCTTCCCTGGTCCTGGCAGTGGTGCTGCTGCGTCGCCTCTCTCGTGAGTTTCCCTGGCCCTGGCTGTGGTTCGTCGCCGCAATATTCTCCGCACCGGTCTCCCGCACGATCTACCAAGGGCAGGTCAACCTGTTCACCCTGGCCCTGGTCCTGGTCGACTACCGTTGGGCGGCAAGTCGGTTCGCGGGTGTCGGCACCGGGCTCGCGACGGCCGTCAAGCTCACGCCAGGGATCATGGTCCTGCCGATGCTCGTGCGCCGGGACTGGATGAGTGTCGTCCGTGCGGGCGCGGCGTTCCTCGTCGTGACCGTCATCGCTCAGCTGGTTGTCGGTCCCGCGTCGACACACTTCTGGACCGAGCTCGTCCTCGACCCCTCGCGGGTGGGTGACGTGGCTTACGCGGACAACCAGTCGATCCTCGGGACGCTGGCCAGGTTCACGGACCCGTCGACCGCGACCCGGGTCGCGAGAGCTGTGGTTGTCCCGGTGCTCGTCCTGACCGTCGTCGCGACCGTGCGACAGCACCGGCGCGGGAGCACCCTCGGGGAGATCGCCGCCGCCGGGCTGGGCGGGCTTCTCATCTCACCCATCGCGTGGACGCATCACTGGGTGTGGATGCTCGTCGCCAGCGCGATACTCGCACGACAGGGTCGCCCGCGTCTCGCGCTCCTGATCCTGCTGCCACTCGTCGTCGACCCCATCTGGCTCAATGACGCCGTCCACAGCCACGTCCCGTTCCCGCTGGCACCGATCCTGCTGTCCCTCACGACGTTCACCGGCCTCGCCACCCTGGCGCTGCTGGCCGTCGGCCGTCTGAGCGGCTCCGGGCAGCGGGAGCCTGTCGAGCGCGCCCCGGAGGCCACGCCCACCTACGTGGAGTCCTGACCCTCTCCCGCCCAGGTCAGCGCTCCACGCGAGTGAGAACCGGCGCAACGCGACGACGGGCGGTCAGGCGCCAGGAAGAGTGACGACGGTGAGGCCGGACGGACGCGGGTCGTCCATGGCCGCCAGCGCAGCGCCCGCGGCGTCGAGACCGACGACCCTGCCCACCAGTCGTTCCGGATCGAGAGCACCGCTCTCGATCAACGCCAGCATCGGCGGATAGTCGACGGCCGCCATCCCGTGCGAGCCATAGATCTCCAGCTCCTTGGCTATCACCAGGTCCATCGGGAGCGTCGCCGCGGCGGCGTCTCCGAGCAGCAGACCGACCTGGACGTGCCGCCCCCGGCGCCGCAGCGCCCGGACCGACGCCGCCGCAACGAGGGGCGAACCGATCGCGTCGATGCCGACGTGCGCCCCGCCGTCGGTCACCTCGATGACGCGCTGCACTGATGCGACCAGGTCCTGACCGCCGACGGTGACCTCGGCCCCCAGCGTCGCCGCCCGCTCCAGGGCTGCGGGGGAGACGTCCACGGCGACGACGTGCGCCCCGACTGCCTGCGCGAGCAGGACCGCCGAGAGACCGACCCCGCCGCACCCGAACACGGCGAGCCACTGACCGGCCTGAAGGCGACCGTGGGCGTGCACCGCGCGGTACGCCGTGGCGAAACGGCAGCCCAGCGAGGCGGCCGCAGTGAACCCGACCGAGTCTGGAAGCCGGACGATGTTGACGTCTGCGGCTGGCACGGCGACAAGGTCGGCAAACGAACCCGGCCCCGTGAACCCCGGCTGGTACTGGTCGGGGCACACCTGGGCGTCCCCGCTCAGGCACCACCGGCAGACGCCGCAGCCACAGACGAACGGTGCCGTGACCCGGTCGCCCACCCGGACCGTCCGCACATCGTCGGCGACCTCGGCCACCACCCCGGCGAACTCGTGACCGGGGACGGCGGGCAGGCCTACCGGGTCGTGCCCTTGCCACGCATGCCAGTCGGAACGGCAGACACCGGTGGCCCGCACGGCCACCACGACCCCGCCCGGTGCGCAGCGGGGAGCGGACACCGTTTGCAGGCAGGGCAATTGCCCGTATGCCTCGTAGACCACCGCACGCATGAGCCCTCCTACCGCCGGCACCGTGGTTCAGCTACGGCCGCGTTGTCCACCGCGGAGCGCCACCATGCCGCAGGGTGCTCCTCTGCTGCAGATGACGTCAGTCCCCGAGACCGGCCCGTTTGACCAGCGCGGACGTGAGCGGGATCAGCACGACCAAGGACGCCCAGGATATCTCCGCGGTCGTCGCCCCGAAGAGGTAGGCGAGCGGGATCGACCCGAGGAAGACGGCCGGGAGAGGCACTGAGGTCCACACCTGACCCCGGAACCGCGCCCGGCTCATTCTCGTGGCGCTCAGGCCGCGACGGTCCGCCATAAGAGTGACGGCCCGCTGCATGACGAAGGTGTAGGCGACATTCACCGCATAGATGGCAACCGGGAGGGGGAGCTCCCTCAGCCCCGCCTTCCCCAGGGCCTCGGTCGTGAACGGCAACGTGACGACGCCGAACAGCATGAAGAGGCTGAGGGTGACGACCAGCCCGTCCATCTCGACGAGGCTGGCGATGGTCTGATGGCTGCCCCGCCAGAAGCGGACGACGACACAGAAACTGAGGACGAAGCTGAAGAATGACCCGCCGTCAGCTGATCGAAGGGTGCTCAGACTCGCCCACGCCTCGGGGGAGAAGTCGTTGAGCGTCGTCACGAGCAGGGTCAGTGAGAACGCGAAGATTGCGTCGAAGAACGTCACCGCCCGAGAGAACTCGAGTCCCTCGCGAACGTACCGGTCTTTCGCCTGCACGAGACCTCCGCCATCAGTCGCACCACGCTGCGGGCCAGCATCCCACGGGTTCGAGAGGTGCCGACCGCACCGCGCCGCATCCCGATGGTGGCTCACCCTTCTGGCCAGGAGATCGCCTCGAACTGGGCACGCAGGCGGCGCCCACGGACGGGGTTGACCGACTCGACCCAACCGACGCGGCCGTCGAGGTGGGCCTGGAAATGCGGGTGCTCGGCCCGGTTAGCCGGCTCAACACCGTTGTGTCGAGCGTCGTGCAGCACGGCTCGGAGCTGCTCGTGGTACTCGCGTGGTACGCCGAGTCGGTCGTTGGTCACGAGCCCGGTGATCTCGTGACGCTGGTGGGCGTTCCCGACACGAGTCTTCGTCGTGTTGACGGCGAAGCCCTCTTCGTGAGCGATCCTGGTGACGCCGCGAATCAGCCCGTCAGCGTTGATCTTTCGGCCGGAGAAGGCGAGGTCGTCGGCATACCGGGTGTAGGTGAGACCGGCGGTCGTGGCGTAGCCGGCGAGCCGTTGGTCGAGAGTGAAACAGATGAGGTTGGCCAGCGCGGGCGAGGTAGGGGCACCCTGGGCGAGATGGCGGGCCCGAAGCTCGGCTCGGAGCCGATAACGAGCGGAGCTGCCACCGCCGTCAGGCATCTTCGACAGGACCCGCACCGGTGTCTGGTTCGTGCAGAGTCCGGTCAGGGTCCAGGCCACCGACTCCGGATAGCCCATGGCGCGGAACAGGCCGTTCACCCGGGCAGCGGTGATGCTCGAGAAGAAGGTGCGAAGGTCCATACACACCAGCGTGTTGGTCCCGACGTGGGCGGCCGCGTTGGTCAGAGCGCTACGACCTCGGACGAACCCGTGGGCGGCCGGGTGGACGGGAACCCAGCTGAGCACGTCGTCCAGTGCTCGACGAAGCACCGCGCGCAGCAGCGGAGTGGGCGCTTCGAGCAAACGCGGCACGGCGCTCGGGCGGGTGATCCAGCGATAGCGGTAGAGGTGCAACCTGCCGGCCGGGGTCCGACGCTGCAGACCTTGCACATCGGCTGCCCAGGTCAGCTGTTCGAGCGGCAGCCCCAACAGCGTCGCCAGCGATGCGAGGTCGTCGATCTGGGGGACAGGCCAACGCGTGACGCCCATCCGGGCCGGAGCAAGTGCGATGGCCCGAACTCGGACCGGCGCACCGCGTTGTGCAGCTCGTGAGGCATGCTCACGCAGCGGAGTGGAGACGAGCAGGAATGTCGCCAGCTCGTGCGGACGGTCGGCCGGAGCGGACCGGTATGCGGCGATCACCGGTGTCACGACCCGCCGTAGCCAGTGATATCGACGCCCCAGCGTCCGAGACCCGGCGGCGACCAGGGTGGCCTCGGTCCACTCTGGCGCACCGAGAAATGCCCAGGCAAGCCCACGGGACAGGTGCTCGCAGGAGTCGCGGTTCACGACCCTCCCGAGCCCGCGCATGCGGTGGTGGCGCTCGGCGACCTGTCGTGCACAAGCGGGTGCTCACCTGCGCGAAGCGCAGAGAGGCACCTGTGGTCCTGCTGCCAGGTATACCTGCTGTCGCCGAAGGGAACCTCGGGCGCCGACCTGCCGAAGCGGGTCGATGTGTCTCGCCGGCGCCACCACACCCGACGCATTGTTGCGTATTCCCGACAAAACCGTTCGGAACCGAGCAGGAGGCGGGTCAACGGCCTCGACGCGCGGAGTTCGCCAGCCTGGCGCACAGCAAACTCGAGAACGTGATGGCTGGCCTGGGGCCGCGGTTCCGGGTGACTCGCCCGAAGGACCGGGTTCGTGGTCGGTGTGCCCTTACGGTTCCTTCATGGCTTGGCGACAACCTCCACCGTTCCCACCACACCCGGAGTCTGAGGTGGGTGTGCGGTGATCAGCGTGGTCATCTCCGAGCGGTTCAACGGACCCCCCGGTTCGGCCCAAGGGGGATATGCCTGCGGGACCGTCGTGTCCTTGCCAGCTGGATCCCCAGGGCAGCACCCCGGCCCCACATCGGGGCCCGCCCAGGTCACGCTGCGCCGCCCGCCACCGCTGGGCACGCCGTTGCAGTGGGACGGTGAACGGCTTCTGGACGGCGACGTTGTGGTCGCCGAGGCCGGTGTGTCCAGCGAGGGGGTTCCCGACCTTGCGGACCCCGTCTCGCTCGAGACGGCGCGTGAGGCCACCGCGAGCTTTCTCGGGCACCGGAGCCATCCCTTCCCGACCTGTTTCGGCTGCCGCACCCAGCGTGCGACGCGAGACGGTCTGCGAATCTTGCCGGGGAGCCGTCGCCCGGACGTCCGTGGTCGCTGCCCCGTGGACCCGGGCGCCTCCTTGGCGGTGTCGTCGGAGGTCAGATCGAGAGCTTGTCCCAGGTCCCCGATGACGTGGTGTGGGCGGCGTTGGACTGTCCTGGCGGCTGGGCCGGCGGCGGCTGGCCTGCTTGAGCAGCGCCTCTGGTTGTTTTGGATGACCGACTGGGACGTCGGCCCGTTCGAGCCTGACAGGCTGGTTGTATCACGGTCGCGCCCCTCGTCGACGATCTCGCAACAGAGCTGGGTGTTCTCATTGCCCACCTCGTGAGGCATGTCCAGGCTCTCCCGCACACCAGTCGGTGCCACGTCCACCGGATCGGCGATGGCTGCGCCCATCTCCACGTGGGTTCTTCGCCCGTCCCCCCGGGGGCAGGCCCAGCTCTGCGAATCGTGGCTGGTCGTCTGGGACGACCTGTTGCCCGGAGTACCGGGTCGCGATGGCTGAGAAAGACGCTGCCGTCGTCGCGGATGCGGTCCCTCGGCTCCGAACCTTTCGGGCGAATCGCGCAGTACGCGGACCAGTACCGGCTCTGCTCCCTCCACGGCCCTGGCGGCATCATGGTTGGCGTTGGCCGAACAGCTCCCTTGATCGGCTTCCTGGGCTCAGACCATCACCCCACATCAAAGGCATTCCTCGAGAGGAGCTCGCGTGTACGAGCTGCGCAGCCTTGGGCGGTCCGGACTGCTCGTCAGTCCGTTGACCCTGGGCACCATGACCTTGGTCAACCCCGAATGGGGCTCCAACGAAACTGAGTCGGGTGAAGTCCTCGACGCCTTTCTCGAGGCTGGCGGCAACGCTATCGACACCGCAGACGCCTACGCCGGCGGCCGCAGCGAGGAGCTGCTCGGTCGACTGCTGGCCGAACGCGGTCTGCACGACGCCGTCGTCCTTGCTACCAAGTATGGCTTCGCCGGTGGCGGCGGACTGGTCACCGGCGGCGCCAGCCGCGCTCTGATGACCCGCTCTCTCGAAGGGTCGCTTCGGCGCCTGGGAACCGAGCACGTCGACCTGTACTGGATGCACGTGTGGGACGACATCACTCCCGCAGAAGAGGTCCTTCAGGGCATGGCCGACCTCGTGCGCGCTGGCAAGGTCAGCTACTACGGCCTGTCCAACACCCCTGCCTGGTTTGCCGTGCAGGTCGCGACCCTCGCACATGCGCATGGACTTCCCGCCCCGATTGCCCTCCAGCTGGAGTACTCCCTGGTCTCACGTGACATCGAACGCGAACATATCCGCGCCGCAAGGGAGCTCGGCCTCGGGATAGTGCCGTGGAGCCCTTTGGCCGGAGGCTTCCTCAGCGGCAAGTACGACCGGGCGCAGACAATGGCGGCAGGCTCCGGCCGGCTCGCCGGGGACAACCCGTTCGGCGACACCAAGTTCACGTCCCACAACTGGGTGGTCCTCGACGTCCTGCGCGAGGTCGCGCAGGGGTTAGGTCGGCCGCCGGCCGAGGTCGCTCTCGCGTGGGTACTCGGCCGGCCAGGCGTCGACACCGTCCTTGTCGGCGCGCGGACGACCGATCAGCTGAAGACGAACCTGGCCGCGGCAGCGCACGGCCTGCCGGACGACGCCACCAGGCGGCTCGACGAGATCAGCGCACCCGAGCTGGGCAACCCCTACGGGATCTGCACCCCGGAGATGATCGCGAACATCGTCGGTGGCGGCCGGCCGACGCGCAGACTACGGCACTAGGGTCGACCCGCGAGCTGGCCTCGAAGCCTCCGGGACCGCGTTCACGTGCCTCACGGGGCTCGACGATGAGGCTGGGGTGCCCGGTGCCGAGGTTGGACTGGTGACGGTCAGACGCTGACGGTGACGCGGGTCAGGACCGCGGTGGGGCGGGCGCGAGTATGCCCGGTCGCTATCGCTATCGCTATCGCTATCGCGGTCCGAGTCCGGTACGGCCGTCGAGCAGCTCCCGGGCGATGTCGAGATGGCCGGCATGGCGGGCGGTCTCCTCGATGAGATGGAGGATGACCTCGCGGACCGAACCGACGTCCGTGGGCAGGTCCGCGCGCGGCAGCTGCGCGGGCGTGTCATCCAGGGTGAAACCGGTCAGGATCTCGTCGGTGCGGTGGCACTGCTCACGGTAGAACCTCAGCACCTCCGCGACCTCGTGACCGTTGCTCGTCCAGTCGGAGTCAGTCACGTCATCGTCGTCCCACGGCAGGTCGGCAACGCGCCCAGCGAGCACGACCTGGCCCCAGAACCGTTCCGCGTGCCCGAGGTGTTCGACCAGTCCGAGCGGGGTCCAGGCGCTCGGCACCACCGACCTACGGAGGTCACGCTCGTCCATACCGGCGAGGACGTTCAGGGCCGCCTCACGCTGGTAGGTGAGAAAGCTCATCAGCGAGGCCCGTTCCGTATCGCTGGCCCCAGCGTCGGTAACGGTCACGGTGCCACGCTGCCGTAGTCCGGCCGCAGCTCCTGCCAGCGATCGTGCCACCCCCTCGTGGCTCGACCTTCGAGGTGGGCCCGCAGGTCTTCTACGTGCGCCTGCCAGCCAGCCCCGTGGTCGGGGGCGTCGTCGAGCGGCAGCCCGCGCTCCTCGACGACCAGTCGGGTGCCGCGGCCGTCGGGGGTGAGCCATGCCTCGATCCGGGTCTGCTCGCTCGAACCGGGTTGCATGGTGACGAGCAGATGGTGCGGCGCATCGCATACGTCCACCCGGCCGGGGCCCTCCCAGCCACTTGTGAACGCAACCGTGAAGAGGCCTCCGGGCCTCAGGTCCCCGACAACGGTGGCCACCCACCGAGCGAGGCGCTCGGGGACGGTGACGGCGTCCCAGAGGTCGTCGACCTGGGTGTCGAAGACGTCCTCGACGCGGACGGTTCCCGCGTCGTCCTCGGCATAGACCGACCCCACCAGGGTGCCGCGTTGCACAACAGTCATCTCGTGTCCCTCCGTTGTCGCTTGCCACGCGCAATCTCCGTATGGAGAGCGCCGAACCGCTGCTCCCAGGTCAACCTCTGACGTTCCAACCAGTCGGTGACCTCCGTCAACGCCTCGGGCCGCAGGGAGTACACCCGTTGTCGGCCCTGCTGGCGGACGTGGACCACGCCCGCAGCACGCAGGACCGCGAGATGGCGCGACGCCCCTGGCTGGGCGATGGGCACGAGGGCGCACAGCTCGCCGGAAGTCGCCTCACGTGTGCACAGCGCCTCGACCATGACCCGCCGGTGCGGATCGGTCAGGGCGTGGAGCACCAGGTCCATGACCTAAATATACCCACAACGATATATATCGCAATGGGTATGGATCGGGTGGACGTGAGATCGCCAATCCCGGCGGCCGGCAGGCCAGTCGCAGTGGCGTCGGACCTGGGCTCAGTGCAAGCCAGCGATGACGGCCTTGGCCACCGCCACAGCCTTTGTATAGTCGCCCGAAAGTTTGCCTCCGGCGCCCTCGACCGCGACCAACCGCTCCCCAGTCTGGACATCGAGCTCGATCTGACCGACTATCGCCTTGTCCCCGACTCCAGTCACCTGGGTGACATCTCCGCTGTCGCCGAGGACCGAGGACATCATCTGCAGGTTCACCCCGCTGGTGGGCTGGTAGACGATGACCATCAACGAGATGGTGGGATCCGGAGTCGCGTAGGTGCACTGGTCTTGGCCGTCAGCGATGGTCTGGCTCACGGCTGAGGTATAGGTTCTCCCGACCAGCGAGGAGGCCTGGGCCGCCGACAGCAGCGAGCAGGTGTCGAACTTCGAGCCAGCTGCCGCGCCGGCGGCTGTGGAGGGCGGTCGAGTCGGCGAGGAGGCCTCGCTCGCCGAGCCGGTGGAACCACTCACGGCGGCCACCGGCCTCGCGGCCGCCGGGGGTGCGGTCGTGCTTGTCGGCGCATTCGAACACGCCGTCAGGGAAACACCGCCGACGGCAATGCCGAGGACGATCAGACCAGTACGAACCCTCATCGCAGTCTCCATAGGCCGGGTACAGCACGCTTGCTGGTGCTCCTCGAACACCACCAGCCGGCGGTAACGTCTCGGTAATCAGCGCGATGAGACCACGCCCCTCAGGAACCCGCCCGTGCTGCTTCTCGACGCGACCGGTCAAGGGTGAACAGCCACTCGTTACCCAAAACTTACGGTCGACCGGTGCGATGGCCTGGTATCCGTTCGAGCTGAAGGAGTCGCGATGTCCGACCGTGTCCCTCGAGGTGTCGTCCCGCTGTCCGGCGTCCTCATCCTGGCGGGTGTTCTCGGTGGGTGCAGCGCCACGCAAGCCGCAAGTCCGACCCCGGGGACGGCATCCGCGGCGAGCTCGTCCGCAGCGCCGACGACACCTGTCACTGCGTCGCCCCAGGTCGCATCCTCGTCGGCGGATGCCGTCACCGGCTCAGGTTCGCGCGACGGTGCGTGCGCCCATCTCACCGTGTCGAAGCTGAACCTGCTGCTGGGTCGGCAGTACACGGCCAGCAAGAATGTGCCCCTGCCGGATCCGGCGTCAGCGGCATACTGCGCCTATGGCAACGGCGCTGCCGAGTTCGACGTCATCGTGGCGACAACCGATCCGGCCAATGCATCGACCACCCTCAATGAGGCGGCCGGCAACAAGCTGCAGCCCGGCAGCGGGATCGGGGACCGGTCCCTGGTCGGTCCGACAGAGCTGCTCGCGGTCTTCGGACAGGCCACCATCGCCGCCTCGGATTCGAGCCCCGGCAGGCTGACCCCGCTGACGCCGACTCAGCTCGAGGCGGTCGTGCAGGCGGTCCACGCCGCAATGTAGGACCAGCCGCGGGCCAGGCGCCGAGCCGAACCGCATCCAGCAGACCCGTGGGCAGACTAGGGTTCGACGGTGTGCAGGTGAGCGTGATCGGTTCTGTGACGGTCAGTTCGGGGACCGCTGCCGTCTCAGGGGCCGGCCTCGGCGGCCGACGAGCGCGGGTCGTCCTCGTCGCCTTGGCTCTGGCTCGTGGCGACGTGTCACCTCATCGGCTGGCGGGTGTCCTGTGGGGTGACGAGCTGCCGCCGACGTGGCACGTCGCGTTGCGTGGCGTCATCCTCGGCATCCGTCGCGCGTGTGGCCCAGTGGCAGGGGACGGCGAGCGGCTGGTCGAGACCGCCTCCTCGGGATACCGCCTCGCTGGAGATGTCGAGGTCGACTTCTACCGGGCGCAGGGGGACGTCGGACGGGCCGCTGAGCTCCTCGCCGCGGACCGCCCGCGAGCCGCCCTCGACCTCGTCACCGCGCTGACCACGCTGTCAGGGGCCGACCTGCTGCCGGACGAGGACGCCGCGTGGCTCGAGCCATACCGTCAGAAGATCGAGGGGGTGGCCAGGCAGGCCGGCGATCTGGCCGTCGAGGCGGCGATGCGCCTGGGACAGCATCATCTCGCCGTCGAGACCGCCCGTGGCGCGGTCGCGGAGTGGCCGCTGCATGAAGGCACCCACCGCAACCTGATGACAGCCCTGACCCGGTCCGGCGACCGAGCCGGCGCCGTCGCTGCATACGGCCACTGCCGCTCGTTGCTCGCCGACCAGCTCGGTGTGGATCCCAGTGCGGAGACGGTTGCGGTCTACCTGGACGTCATCCGGGACCAGCCCGGCTCGACCTACGCACGGGTGCCTCGCTCGACCTCGTCCTTCGTCGGCCGCCACACCGAGCTGGCTGCCCTGACCGAGGCTGTTACCGGTAGTCGACTGGTCACCGTGGTCGGCCGTGGCGGCGTAGGCAAGTCGCGGTTGGTCGCACAGCTGGCCCTTGGTCGTGGGGACTTCACCGGCGCCCCGCTGTGGGTCTCGTTGACCGCTGTGCCGGACGAGGCGCTGGTGGCCTCGACCGTCGCCCTCGAGCTCGGGGTCCACGTCGGCGTTGCGGACGCAGCCGCTGCCGTCGCTGACTACCTGGGTCCGCTCGGCCGTCTCCTTCTCGTCCTCGACGGATGCGAGGCCGTCACTGACGGCGTCGCCTCTCTCGTGAACACCTTGCAGACCCGCGCACCTTCGCTGACGGTCGTGGCGACGAGCCGGTGGCCGCTCTCCATAGACGGTGAGCACGTCCTGACGGTGCAGCCGATGACGCCGGTGGTCGGGGTGGACGACCTTCACCTCAACAGTCAGGTCCGGCTGCTGACCGACCGCGTCCGCGAAGCCGGGGGCGAGCTGTCAGTCGACGCGACCATCGCGCCGGACGTCGCCGCGTTGTGCCGGCGCTGCGGCGGGCTGCCGCTCGCCCTCGAGCTGGTCGCAGCCCAGCTCACCGCCATGCCCCCAGGCGACCTCCTCGACCACCTGCAGGAGCTCGGCCCAGGCGTCGGTGACACGCTGCGGTCGGTGACCCGCAGCACCTACGCGCTGCTCGACGACGACGAGCAGGCCGTGTTTCGCCGGGCCGCCGTCCTGGAGGGACCGGTCAGCCTGTCCCTGCTGCGTGAGGTCACGGCGGACGAACACATCGCAGCCGTACGCGTCGTGCGCGTGCTCCGGGAGCTCACGGCCCGTGGGCTGATGTCGGTCGACCGCACGGGCGCGCGTTGGCGTTACCGACAAGACGACGACCTGCACCGGTTCGCCGTCCAGCTCCTGCGTGACGCCGGTGAGGAGCCAGCGGCATACGCGCGCCTCGCCGACGCCATACGCACCCGACTGCCTGATGATGCCCGGGCTGCCCCGGGAGCCTTCCGCAACGAGATCACTGACGTCCTCGGCTCGGTGCGCTCCCTGTTCGGAGCCGCGCTAGCCGGCCGTGCCGACCTGGACCGCTGTCAGGAGCTGGCGTTCCGGCTCCATCGGTACTACGCCACGACCAACGTCGACGAGGGACGATTCTGGTTGTCCCGTCTCCTCCAGCGCGGCTCCAGCGGACCGTGGGCGCCCTACGCCACCTATGCCTCGGGCTACCTCAGCTACTGGTCCGGGGACACCGACGCGGCGATGCGTGACCTCGAGGAGGCAGTCGGGCGACTGGCGAGTGCCGACGACGCGTACCGGGCCCGGGCACTGATCTTCCTCGCCGGCCTCTTGGACGACGTGGATCGCGGGCCGGAGGCGGTCGAGACGGTGCGTGCCGCGATCGAGGCGGCGGCGCCGCATGACGCCGACCTGCAGGTCTCGGTGGCCATGGGTCTCGGCAGTGTGCTCGCCGAGCGAACCGACCCGTCGGCCGCGGGTTACGCTCGAGACGCGATCGACCTCTGTCGTGCGCGTGCCTCCGTCGAACAGCTGGCCATGGCCATGCCGACAGCCGCGATGATCTGCTGGCAGGTCGGCGCCCTGGACCAGGCCCGTGAGTACATCACCGAGGCCCTGCCGATGCACTCGGGTACGCAGCGAATCTCCCGCGTCGTCCTGCTCTCTGCGGCTGCCGGCGTTGCCCTTGCCAACGGCGATCTCGAGGCGGCGTGCGAGTACGGCAGCACGGCCGACCGGGAAGCGACCGCGTTAGGCGTCGAACGGGAAACGCCGCTGATCCGGGCGGTTCTTGCGCGTGCGCTTCTCGCCCGTGGAGATCTCGTTGCTGCTGCGGATCGGTGCGTCGGCGCGCTCGAGAGTGCCCTCGGTATGTCCGTTGCCTTCCCCGCGGCGCTCGGCCTGGAGACCGCCGCCCTCATCCTGCACACCGCGGGCGCGGCCGACGGCCGCGTCATCAGCGACATCCTCGGCGCCGCGACGGTCATCCGCATGAGGGGCGATCGGCCGGCCCCGAGCACCCTCGGTGTCGAGATCGACCTTTTGCGATCCAGGTACCCCGGTCCGTCCAGCCCGCTCGGGGCGGCCACGGCGGGACGACTTGCCCTCGGACTGCTCGCCGTCGTCAAGGGGTGAGGTCACGGGTCTGGATCAGGGACGAGCACGAACGTGGACAGGTCGATGCAGAGCTGGTCCTCCCGATGCGCGTGCTGCGCTGACATGGATGCGCCCTCCGTGATTGGCCGACAACGAGTTCGACGTCACCCAAGGAACCCGCACGGCAGTAACGGCGCGGTAAAGGCACAGCAGCAGCGCCGACTTCGGTGACCTACGCGGACATGTGCACGGGCGCCGTACGGGCGGGGCCGGGCCCGGACGGCGGTGGCACCATGAGCGCGTGGGTGAGCGTGCGCGGAGCTTTGGTGCAGTGGCAGCGAGCTACGAACGATTCCGGCCAGGCTATCCGGACGAGCTGGTCGACCAGATCGTCGCATACGGGGCGCGACCGATCCGTTCGGCACTGGAGATCGGCGCCGGCACGGGCAAGGCCACCCGCCTGTTCTCCCGACGAGGCATCGCGGTGACTGCGACCGATCCGGACCCCGCGATGCTGGAGGAGCTGACCAAGCAGGTGGGTGGCTCGGTCGTCACGGTGCTGGCCGCGTTCGAAGAGCTGCCGCTCACCCCGGTGTATGGCCTCGTCTTCGCGGCCGCCTCGCTCCACTGGACCGATCCGGACCAGCGGTGGTCGCGCGTGGCCGCCATGCTGAGGCCCGGAGGGATCTTCGCTGCCTTCGGTGGGCAGCGGGAACTCGCTGACGCCGACGTTCGGCGGGCAGTGGACGACGCCAGGTCACCCTTCCTGTCGGACGATGACGTCCCATCTCCGGACGCGACACCGCCAGAGAGTTCGATGCAGTGGCCCGGGACCGAGCTGGAGCAGTCCGACCTGTTCACGAACGTCCGCCAGTCCGTTGTCGAACGTCGCTTCACCCTCGCGGCCGATCAGTATGTCGGCCACCTCTCGACGGTCTCGGCCTACCTCGTGCTGGCCGAAGCGGCCCGCGCACAAGCCCTGGCGGCGATCCTTGCGGTGCTCCCCGAGCGGGTGTCGGTGGACGCCGACATCACCCTCCACCTCGCCCGGTTGCGTTCGTAAACGGAACGCCAACGCTGCGGAGCTCAGCTCACCGCGGAGCCTCGCCCAGCTGGTGGGTGGGTTCGTCGACCGGGGCGTGCGGCTGCCGGACCACAACCACGGGGCACGGTGCGTGAGCTACGAGGTGAGTGCTGACCGATCCGAGCAGCATCCCGGCGAACCCGCCGTGGCCGCGGGAACCGACGACGAGCAGGTCGGCGCCTTTGGCAGCGGTGAGCAAGGCTGCTGCTGGGTGACCGCACACCACAGTCCTTTTGACGGAATCGTTGTCGTCCGGCAGGGCCGTCATCAACGCCTCGCTCAGGCTGGAACTCGCTACGCCTGGCCAGTCGATCTCGAGGGTGTCGAAACTGGCCCCGAGCCCGAGCCCGGCACCGTACCCGGTGGGCGGCTGCCAGCTGGTCACCGCCTCCAGGTCGGCGCCGGTCATCCTGGCATAGCCCGCCGCCCACCGCACAGCTTCGATGGACGCGGGTGACCCGTCAATCCCGACAACGACGCGGCTCTTGTTCGGCTGGTCTGTCATGACTCTCCTCACTGAGATCGATTTGCGTCTCGGAACCGTGCGTCGCGCGGGTGCCGCGCCGGTGAACCATCGGTCTGCTCCGTGGTGTTCCGACCCTGGCCCGGACCCGCGGTGCCGTCGCCGACCAGCAGGTCCAGGACTTCGCCGACGGTGCGGGTACGGCCGATGGGATCCGGCCAGGGAAGGTGTCCCTGCACGGTGTACCTGTTGCGGCGCCCGTCGCGTTCTTTGAGGACATCACCCGCCTTGGCCACGTTGACAACGCCATAGGCGCGGCGTTCGGTGACCGACAGGATGCTGGCGATTTCCCGCAACCGCATCGCGGGGTTGTGGGCGATCTACAACAACGCCCGCCCGTGGTTCGTCATGAAACTCTACTCCCCCCATAGGTTGAGGACGTGACCGCTGAGCAGCTCAAGCCTCGGGTGCTCGTCATCGGGCTGAACCCGTACCGTGTGCCGGGGCCCTGGGACCCCAAACCGGTAGCCGACGCCATCGAGGCAGGCATGACCACATTCGCCGATCACGGCGTCGGCGCACAGTCCTGCCTGTTCGGCCTCGACGGCAGCGACAACCCCGACGAGATGGTGACAGCGGCGCTGGAGGCCCAACCGTGGGAGTGCGTGATCATCGGCGGAGGCGTACGCACAGCCGAGGATCAGCTCGGGCTCTTCGAGCGACTCGTCAACCTGGTGCGCCGCCACGCACCAGGCGCTGCCATCGCCTTCAACGCCACCGCCTCAGACACGTACGAGGCAGCCGCCCGCTGGATCGACTCTCAACCCAAGATCGGGCAAGAGCCGCAGAATGTCCGACAGTTCGTCACTCGGCAGGCGTGAGGAAAGGTGCCCGACTCGGGCTTGCTGCCGAGGACACTTCCGGCCGCGGCTCGCGCATCTCCCTGGTGGCAGAGTCCTGCGCCTGAGACGTCCTCACATGCTGGACGAACGAGCGCTCCTCACGCATCGCGCGCTGAGAGCTGATCTGCGGCCGCGGCCTGGACCGTCATATGCAGTTCGTCCGACGTAAACCCGAGGACGTGCAAGATCCGAGCGGCTGGGCATCCCGTGGCGCGAATGAGTCCAAGCAGCAGGTGTTCAGTGCCGACCGCGTCGTGCCCCAGGTCTTCCGCAGCGTGGCGTGCCTGCTCGATGGCATCCTTGCTGTCTGTTCCGAAAGGGATGTGACCTCGCAGCATCTTGGTTCCGGCGGGTGGTGTCGCCTCGTCGATCGCCTGGCGAACGCTTTGCTCCGTGGTTGTTGCTGTCAGCACCTTGTACGCCTGGCCTTGCGGTTCGCCGATCAGGCCGAGGAGCAGATGTTCGGTGCCGATGAGGTCGTGTTTGCGCGTTCGGGCGGCTTCCTGCGCCAGCACGATGCTGTGCCGGCTCAGGTCGGTGAATCGGTCGAACGGGGTGGAAACCCGGCGTTGTTGAGCGGCCTGTTTGGACACCCCGAGTGCGTCACCGATCTCGGTCCACGAGGCGCCCGACTGCTTGGCCTTGCTGACGTAGTGGGCAACAAGCTGGTCGCCCAGATCGGTCAAGGTCTGCGACCGGAGGTGCGCCTCGCTGATGCGCGTCAGGGCGTCGGCGTCGGGATGTTCCTGGTCGAGCCTCGAGATCAGGTCGGCAAGGTTGAGAGTCAGTGGAGTCATGCGTCAACCATAGATTGACGCCGCATCATCGTCAAGATCAGATTGACGATGGGTGAGTACTGGCGACGGAGGACTTCGTCGCATACACCCGATCACGACCATCGTCCTCTCTCACATCGCGACTGAACTCGGCGTGGAAGTCGCCGTTGCTGCAACCCTGTCCGAGGCGGAGGCACCATCCGTAATCAGCGAACTGGCGGACCTACCTGCCTCCGGGGCCATCGAGCTTGCCATCGCAGCGACCCACCCCCTCGACCGCGTCGCCGAGGCGTTCGAACGACACGAACAGCGACACGCTCGGTGAGATTGTGCTCATGCCTTCACCGACGTCAGGTCGGAGTCCGGTATGCCGAACCCACCTCGAGCTTCAGGTGGACATTCTGCCAACCCTCGTGGCGACAACGCAGATGCTCAACAGGCCAGACCCGTCACCGCCCGACCCGGCCCACCGCCAGCTGATGGGCATTGCATGACATGTGGGCCGGGCATCCTCCAGGGACGCGTCCTGCGCCTCGTCAGGTGGTGTGAGCCTCGGCGTAGCCGGCGCTGACGGATGCGGGGATGGGACCGCGGTCGCTGACCTGGTGCCCGTTTGCCCGGGCCCAGGCCCTGACGTCGGAGGTTGTCGGCGCGGCGGCAGCGCGTGGTCGTCGCCGAGAGGTGCTCGGTGCGGACGTGGGTCGAGGTGGGGCCTGCGTGGCGTTACGGCCCCTGGCTGACGGGCTGGATCTGCGGGTGCGGCTCACCGCGTCGGCGGAGGCCGGGGACGTGGTTGGCCCGGCCTTGACGAGGGTGACGGCATAGAGCGCCCCGAGCACTCGCAGCGCGTCCTCGAGTGGCTCGGTCGAGTCGATGGTGATCTTCATGGGCGGTAGGGCCTTTCGTCTGCCGGGTCGCTGCGTTGTCAAAAGCATGGGTACCGTGCTGCGGGCGATGCTGAACAGTTCGAGGACAACCTAGAGCAAGGAACCCGGCCGTGAGGCTGGAGAACACGATGGCATACGCGTCGTGGACCTTCGACGCTTAGAGGTCGACCAGAACACCTCGTCGCCGCGCGTCGCAAAGATCGGGGGGAGGTGCTCCCGCATCGTGTCACCGGCTCGATTCTTGATCGTCGCGGTCCTCGCAGCGCCACGGGCCGCAGGCCGCACCTTCTCCGAGGCAGATCAGGTGCCGACCCGACTCAACCGGCCTGCACCGGCCGGTTAAGTCCCCCTCGCAAACCGCACCCGAAGAGCCCTTCGCAGCAGGGCTGTTGCCGTTGGCGAGCGTTCGCCGAGAGCCGTGTTCTGCCAACCCAGGCCGGCCTCGCGCAGCTCACGAGAATGGTCGAACAAGGCGTCGACCCTTGTGCCGTACTCGGCTCCCACAACCCAGAAGCGGGCGGAACGCTGACCGGTGCAGATGCTCGTGATCAGTGGGGCTAACGTCCACGTCAAAGCCGTAGTGAGCTGGCTGTCAGTAGAAGAACGTCAAGGAGAGCCGTTATGGACGTCAACGGAAAGGTCGTTCTCATCACCGGGGCGTCGGAAGGGATCGGCGCCGCAACGGCCCGGCTACTGGCCGCCCGAGGCGCGAAGGTAGCCGTCGCGGCCCGCTCCATCGACAAGCTGAACGAGGTCGTCGCTGAACTCGGCGACAGTTTCGCTGTCCGGGTCGATATGACGCAGCCTGCGTCGATTACCGCGATGGTCGACGCCGTGGTGGACAACTACGGCCGCATCGACGTTCTCGTGAACAACGCCGGCCGGGCGCTGCGAGCCCGGGTGGCAGACGTCACCGTCGCGGACTTCCAGAGCGTCGTTGACCTCAACGTCTACGGCCCACTGCTGGCCATGCAGGCTGTCATCCCGCACATGCGTAGGCAGGGCGGCGGGAGCATCGTCAACGTCAGCTCGAACGTCTCCAAGATGGCGATCCCGACGATCGGCGCCTACGCCGCCACCAAGTATGCGCTCAACGGCCTGACATTGACCGCACGAGGCGAGCTCGCGGACGACGGCATCATCGTCAGCGTGATGCACCCCGGGCAGACGGCGACCAACTTCGGCAGGAACGCCACGGTTGACGCGGGAATGGCTTCTGCGCCGCCGCCATCGGGCGGTTCCAACACCTCACCGGACACGGCCGAGGACGTCGCTGAACGAATCCTCGAGGCGATCGTCGACGGCCCGGCGGAGCAGTACATGAGCCCGGAGATGAAGCAGCAATATTCGGTGCTCGGCACCTGACTTCCTACGCGACCTACCCTGCGCCGCTGCCAGTTCTGGCTATCTGCGCGGTAGGCCGCGACCGCTGCTGCGTTGACGGTCCTTGCTGGGGTGGCTCTTGACAGGAAACCAAATGGTTTCCTATGGTTCGTCGTGTGAAGTCGGTCTTCAAGGCGCTCGCGGACCCCACTCGGCGGGAACTGCTCGATGAGTTGTTTCGTCACGATGGTCAGACCTTGAATGCGCTGGCGGGCCGGTTCGCCATCACGCGGGTGGCGGTAGCCAAGCACCTGCGGCTGCTGGAAGACGCCGGGCTGGTCACGGCCCACCGACGAGGGCGGGAGAAGCTGCACTACCTGAACCCGGTCCCGATCCGGCTCGTTCACGACCGGTGGGTGAGCAAGTACACCGGGGCCTGGGCCGCCGGCCTGGTCGGTCTCAAGGACAGTCTGGAGGCAAACATGGAGAAGGTATTCGAGATCTACATCCGCACCAGCCCTGAACGGCTGTGGCAGGCGATCACCGATCCAGACGTGCGGGCGCGCTACCAGTTCGGGGCGCGGATCGAGTCCGACTGGACGTCCGGGTCGAGCTACCAGGTGACGCACGACCGGGCGTCTGGCCCGCTCCTCGAGGGCGAGAACCTCGAAGTCGAGCCGCCGCGGCGGCTGGTGCAGACATACCAGGCGGTGTGGGGCGATGACGTCGCCGCCGAGGGCACCAGCCGTGTCAGCTGGGACATTGAGCCGGTCGGCGACTCGTGCCGGCTCACCGTCACCCACGACCAGCTGCGAGCGGACGCTGATCAGCGCATCTACGGCGGCTGGCCGATGATCCTGTCCGGGTTGAAGACCTGGCTCGAGACCGGTGTAGAACTGACCACCCCCGGCTCCCTCACCTACGGAGCATCGAGATGACCACCATCCGTGACGCGAAACTCACCGCCGTGCTGAAACGCCTCCCACACACGTGCGGACCGGGCGTCCGTTCCGCGGCTCGTTCATGGCGCTCGGCAACGGCACCCACAGGCTCGCGGTCCCCCACTGCGTGCTCCCAGATCGGCACGGATAGCGACGACACCATCACCGTATGCGTCGACGAACGCATGCCGTCAACCTCGCGAAGGACGACCCGATGAACATCACCAAGACCCACATCACCGGTATCCGCACCGTCAGCATCCCGGTCGATGACCAAGACGCCGCGTTGCGCTTCTACGTCGACACGCTCGGTTTCACCACCCTGCGCGACAACCAGACACCCAACGGTGGTCGCTGGATCGAACTAGCCCCCGGCACCGAAAACGTGATCGTCACCCTCGAACCCGCCCGATCCGACGTGACCCGTGGTGCCATCGGCATCCGATTCACCACCGACAACGCCGAAGCCGCGCACGCCGAACTTCAGGCCGCCGGCGTCGACACCGACCAAATCCTCCGCTGGCCCGGCATCCCAGCGATGTTTGCCTTCCGCGACCCCGACGGCAACGCCCTCTCCATCACCGAGACCACCTGACCACCGCCTGAACCTGTTATCCCCGAAGCGGGTTGAGAAGCCTCCGCTCCTCCGTTCCCACAGGGAACGTCAAGCAGAGGGCGGCAGCCATCGTGGATCGGACCGCACCTCGAATCGCACCGGTACGCAACCGAGTCAGAACCTACGGTTCGACAGGGCCCGTACCGCCGATCGTCAGGATTGTCACGTGTGTTCGCTTCCTACTTTCATGCTGATCAGCCGTGGGGCCGCACCGCTGCCCCAGATCGCGGGGCGTCAGGCAATCGCGTGTGCTGCCCAGCGTCAGCCGTCCGTGGAAGGTGGGGTGAGAGTCGTCGCCGGGCGGGCGAGGGCTGACTCGGCTCAGTCGTCGAACGTCACCAGGATCGAGCTGGTGACGGGCCGATGGCTCTCGCGCAGTGGCCGCAGTCGGGTCAGGGCGCGCCACAGGAGACAATCCACCCTTCGCAACGGTCCGCCTCCTTGTGGTGGGGACAGATAGTGCGCAGCGAAGCTGGCGGTGCACGCTCTGCTCGCTCAGTTCCGTGCTCATCGCCAACCCCGGCAATGTGGGTGGACAGCGTGGATGGATATCACCATCGGGTATGCCGCAGACGCTGGGCCGCGGGTGGGCGGCGCGGCTGAGCCGAGTATGAGGCGAACCTGACCTTCTCGGTTAAGCCGTGCTTCTTGTCCGGCTCACTGAAACGGCCCCGCTGTGGGTGCCTCGATTGCGAGAAGGATGACTGACTACACCTGGTTCCGCTGTTGGCTGATCGCGGACATCCTCGCCAGCAGCTGGCGGTTTCTACCACCGGCGGATTCTTGAGTGCCTTCTTGCTCCCCGCGTGGGCAACCCGGTTGATGAGCCGTTTGAACAGTGGTCCCTGACCGGGCCATCCCCTCCGATGAGCAATAGAGATTGCTCGTCGTCACCCCCGGGATTCGACGATGAGCTCGGCTCTCCCCGAGCCCCTCTTGGTGACCTCGATGACGTCGGATGGTCGGTCTGGCCTCACCGACAACGGGCCGAGAGCGCCCAGCACCGAGGGCACGTCGACTGCTTCGCAAGGGGCTCGAAGGGAGGGCCGGCGATGGAGGCCCGTGACGGAGATGCGCCCCTACCCGGCCGATTCACTCGGCTGTCAGCTGTGCGCGCTCACGCTTGCGGATCGGATGCCCTTGCTTTCCGCCACGATGAGGATGCTTGAGCCTTCGCTGGGGCGGTATTGGGCGACCGAGGAGCCAGCCATCCCCACCTGCCAACGCGCTACCGGCGCTACCAGCTCTGCTGACAAGGAGAAATCGACGGTGTCCATGACCGGAGAGCTCGTTACCGAGACGTTGGAGTACGACGGTGGCCGCCAGGTCACGGTGTATGTCCCGCTGGATTCGCCCGAGGCAGTCGTGTTCGCCGGTGACGGACAGTTGATCTCGCAATGGGGTGGAGTCCTCGAGGCGGCCGACGTACCGCCCACGATGATCGTCGGTGCCCACCGGCCGGCCGACGAGACGCTGCGTCTGCATGAGTACTCACCGGTCTTCGACCCGAACCGGTTCGCAGCACACGAGAGGTTCTTCGTCCACGATGTCCGCCGCTGGGCGGGGTCACGCTTCGGACTCCTGCTGCCCGCCGAACGCACCGCGGTGTTCGGTGTCTCGGCAGGTGCAGAGCTGGCGCTCGCCCTCGGGCTTCGGCATCCGGACGTCTACGGTGCGGTCTTCTGCGCCTCACCGGGCGCGGGATACGAACCGCCAAGCGTGATGCCGCGGACGCTTCCACGCACCTACCTCGTCGCCGGCACGCTAGAGCCGTTCTTCCGCCAGAACGCGACCCGGTGGGCGGTCGCGCTGGGCGGTGCAGGCGCGGACGTTGTGATGACCGAGCGGGTCGGATCACACGGCGACACCTTCTGGCGAGACGAGCTCCCGCGGATGGTGACCTGGGCGTTCGGCGATGACGTATCACGACCTTGATCGGCTTCTGCCACGCTCCCTGTGCCGGCCAACGAGCCGCACCTGTGACGGTCCGCATGGCGAAGGTTTCGCGGCAGCGCAGCAAAGAGTCTCGTGTGCGAGTCAGCGCGCGAGTCAGGGGCTGTCTCAACCGTCCTCAGGTGGTGAGGCCGAGTTTCTGCCCCGGTTCAAACCTGAGGCGGCTTTGATGAGCATGGCGTGTAGTGATGTTTGCTCGCTGGGCGTGAGGGTCCCGATGCTGGCGGCGAGTACGTCGTCGGCGATGCCTGAGCCCGCCTGATAGGCGGCGTCACCCTCACGTGTGAGGCGGTGACGGGCGGCGCGGCCGGGACCGTCGACGCGCGCGAGCAGTCCGCGGTCGATCATCCGCCTCGCCAGCTCGCCCATCGACTGGTCACTCTGAAACGTCTGCACGGCGAGGTCGTGCAGAGACGCTCTGGGTGCATCGTGCAGATGGCGCAGCACGTCCCACTGAACCAGAGACAGGCCCGCCTGAGCAGTGAGCCGGCGGTTGGCTGCGCGGTGATGGCTCCATTGCAACTGTTTGACGGCGAGGCCCACTTCTTGCAACGACGGTCTCATGCCTCCACGATAACCAACCCGATCCTGAATAACAGGTTCCGTAGATAAGGATATTGACAATATGGAGAGCCTGTACCTAAAGTTCCTGACATAGCCGAGCTGGGATCTGGTCGGCGCAGCAACACCTGCTCGCTCGTACCCGCCCGGCCCGGGCCCGCTACCTCTCGAAGGAGAACATCGTGAGCACCACCGCACCGGCTGGCAGCCTCCAGCCAATACGCACCTTCACTGTCGCCACCGGGAACGCCGAGGTCACCCTCGACGACCACGACCGCACTCGCCCTTACCTGCTGCTGCATGGAGGCGGAGGAGTCGCCACCGTGCGCGGCTTCGCCGACCTGCTCGCCCACCGCACCCACAGCCGGGTGCTGGTCCCCACCCACCCCGGCTTCGGCGGCACCACCCGGCCTGCCGGGTTGACAACGACCCGCGAGCTGGCTGCTGCGTACATCGCGCTGCTGGAGCAGCTCGACCTCACCGACGTCACGGTCATCGGCAACAGCTTCGGCGGCTGGATCGCCGCCGAAGTGGCGCTGTTGGACAGCCCGCGGGTCTCCGGCGCCGTGATCGTGGACGGCATCGGTGTCGAGGTCGAGGACCACCCGATGACCAGCGTGGCCGGCCTCGCCCCGGCCGATCTGGCGAAGCTGTCGTTTCACGACCCGGCCAAGGTCCCACTCCAGCCGGTCGCCGGCGGCTCTGGCCCGAGCCCTGACGTCGCCGCGTTGATCGGATATGCCGGCGCGACCATGACCGACCCCAGCTTGTTGAAGCGGCTGGGTCAGCTTGAGCTACCGGTCCACGTGATCTGGGGCGAGAGCGACGGCATCGTCGGCCCGGAATACGGCAAGGCCTACGCCGACGCCATCCCCATGTCGGCATTCACCCTGCTGCCTCGCAGCGGCCACCTGCCCCAGCTGGAGACGCCCGAGGAGCTTCTCGGCGCAATCACCGACCTCGGTCGCTGACACCCCACCACCCAAAAGAGAAGGACAACTGCCATGCCCACAGCCCTGACCGTCACCCGCATCGCGCACGCGTGCCAGCTGATCGAGATCGGTGAGCTGCGCATCCTCACCGACCCGTGGTTCACCGAGACCGCCACCTACCACCAGGGTGAACCGCTCGCCTGCGGCGTCGAATCCCTCGGCCGAATCGACGCGCTCGTCATCAGCCATGAGCACTACGATCACTGCGATCTCGACGCCCTGATCGCTGGCGGCTTGGACCTAGCGACCCCGTTGTTCGGCCCCAGCACCGTCACCACTATCGCGGCGAGGAAGGGCTTCACGCAGCTGCATGCCATCGAGGCGTGGCAGTCCGCGACGCTCGGCGAGCTCACCGTGACCGCCGCGCCCGGACAGCACGGCGTCCACGAAGTCACCTTCGTCATCCAGGCCTACGACCGCACCGTGTTCTTCGGAGGCGACACCTTGCGCCTACCCGAACTCGACGAAATCCCCGCTCGTTTCGGCAAAATCGACCTCGCGATCGTGCCGATCAACGGCCTGTGCGTGCGACAAGCCGACATGATGCAGGTCGTCATGGACGGCGAGCAGGCCGCCGCCCTGACCGCCGCACTCAACCCCACCGTCGCGCTGCCGCATCACTATGCGTTCCACAGCGGTCAGCTCGGCGACCGGATGTGGACCAAAGGCGACCGGGACCCTCGTCCCTACACCGACGCGCTCACCCGCCTTGCCCCCCAGGTTACGAGCCGGATCGCACTGCCCGGCACGCCGGTGACGATCCCGTGAACGCACCCGCACCCAACCGCGGGCCCTTGCCGGCGCTGGTCGACGACCTGCCCGAGGACGACCCGACCCATGTCGCACTCACTGGGGCAGCTCTGACAACATTTGACTAGCGGCTAACAACGGCCAAGCATTCGCGGTAGCGGTGACCCAGCCCTTCGCTGCTCGGAGGCCGTCGACTTCGGCGGGCGGGCGGGTTGGAAAGGCTTCAGCGTCAGAACGGCGCTGGGGGCCGCTACCCGGATCGCCCCTGCGACCTGCTCAAGAACGGCAAGCCCTACCTGAGGCACATGACCACACCGCGCGGAATGGAGGCGAGCCTGCCGGTCGCCCACATCGTGGACCGCAGCGTCCTGCTGCCCCCAGCAGGATCGGGAGGAAAGCCCGCAGGGATGACCGCAGTCACCGACGTACGGGTAACCCGGCAGGTCGTTCGATAGCCGACCCGGTACTCCACGGCAACCTCGGTCCTCGCGGCTTCGCCACCCACGATCGCCGGTTTCTCCATATTGCCGTCTCGGATGGCCAGACGAACACTTCGTCAGAATGCATCGGGATCCGCTTCCGGCAGGGCACTCCCTGGTGGCGGCTGGGCCCAGCGTTTGGTGGCGATGACTATCTGATGATGGCGAGTTCGGGTTCGGGTGGGCCGGCGGGGGTAGCCGTCTGTTGGTGGGTAGCCGAGGAGACGGCTGCGCAGACGATGATGTTGACGATCAGGGCGATCACGCCGACGTTGAGGTGATGCAGCGAGTCGGGCAGGAAGGGCAGGACGCTACCGGTGTTGTAGCCGCCGATGGTGAGGATGGCCACGATGGTGGCTCCAACGATCATGCCGGCACCGGCGCCCCACTTGTTGACCGGGTTGCGGTGCAGCAGGCTCATGACCATAGAGGGGAACAACTGGGTCACGAAGGCGTATCCAAGCAGGAGAAGGTTGACGATGGCTGCGCCGCCCTGAAACGTCAGGTAGAGGGCGATCGCGGTCACCACAGGAACCATCATTTTGGCAACCATCCCGACGCGGGCGTTGCTGGACTGCGGGAAGATCTCTTTGTAGACGTTCTTTGCGAGCATCGTGGCCGAGGTGGTCAGCAGCATTGCTCCGGGGACGAGCGCACAGAACAGGCCAGCCGCTCCGATCAGGCCGACGACGGCCGGGGGAAGTGCGTCGCGGCTGACGCGCAGCAGGGACAGGTCGCCGTTGGCAAGGCCGGGCACCACCAGGTATGCGGTCAGCCCGATGAAGAAGACGAACAACAGGACAAGTTGGTAGAGCGGCAGGAACATCGCGTTGCGACGGAAGGTCTTCTCGTCCTTGGATGAGTAGACGGCACCGAAGTAGTGCGGCCACATGAAGAACCCGAGCGCGGAGAGCAGGATGGAGGTGATGAACCAGCCCGTGTCGTGGCTGGGCTCGTGCAGACGCAGGAAGTCGGGCTGCGCCGCCTGGATCTGGGCGAACATGTTCCCGATGCTGCCGAAGTAGTGGATCGGCAGGTAGATACCGATCACCACGACCACTAGCAGGACCAGGATGTCCTTGACAACGGCGTTCCAGGCGGCGGAGTGGATGCCGGAGATGACGACGTACCCGGCCAGGGCGACCCCGCCCAGCAGGATGGCCGCACCTCGGGGGATGGCGCCATAGGAGGTCTCCTCGATGATGATCCCCAGTCCGGTCAGTTGGAGCTGCAGGTAGGGGATCATGGCGACCACGCCGATCACCGTGACGACGAGGGCCAGGTTTCGGCTTTTGTACTTCCGTTCGAACCAGTCCGGCTGTGAGACCAGCTTCTCCTTACTGGCGTACCGCCAGATCGCGGGCGCGAGCCAGTACGAGAAGACGTAGGCCAAGGCGCCGTAGCACAGGATGTAAAAACTGGCCCCGCCGTTGGAGTACGCGTAACCGCTGGCGCCGAGGAAGGTGAAGGTCGTGATCTCGCCGGCGAGGAGCAGGAAGACGATGATCGATCCGAAGCCGCGCCCGCCGAGCTCCACTGTTCGAGCCAGGAAGACGATGATCGATCCGAAGCCGCGCCCGCCGACGCTCCACTGTTCGAGGTCCATGTCCTTGCCGCGGCGAGAGTACAGCCCGATCCCGATGGCCCCCGCGAAGAAGAAGATCAGCACGGGCAGTGCGGCGTTCATGCCCGTGCCTCGGACTTGTTGGCCGGGTCGGTGAAGTAGACCACGGTCATACACAGGGAGGTGATTGCTACCCACAGGACGATCCAGAACAACAGGAACGGCATGTGGAGGATGTAGGGCTCGACCCGGTTCACGAACGGGATCAGGACCAACATGCCGACGAAAGGTAGTATCGCCAGCACGAATCGGAAGACGCTGCCCGATGAAGGGCGAAAACCGCTGCCAGCGTTGCGTTCTGGTGAAGAGCCAGAGTGCGCCTCGTCAGGTTCGCCCGGCAGAGATGGTTCTTGGCTCATGGTGCTTAGCCCTTTTGCACCTTCACTCTACGGATGGTGGTTTCCACGATATGGATAGGCTGACGGCGGTGTCAACGGCTTTCACTTCTTTGGTGTCGATCCAGGAACCGCTCACCGGGGACACCTCTACCACCTGCCGGTTCTCGCGCTACTCGTCCGGATGGCGACTCCCTGAACTGCAACGCGACGAAACCGTGACCTGGGCTCGTCTCAGCACCGTATTCAAAGTCTGGAGCCAGGACCCTCGGTGGCCGCTCGATCGGATGAGAATGGCGGTCTCATCTAGCCCTATTGTGACGCCGTCACAGTGGGGCCACGCTCGGTCGACACACTCAATCGTAGGCGCGCCGAAGTTGGGCGCTTAATGATAGGCGGTGTCGACGAGGAGGCGGATCCCGGGTCGGCGGGCCCACATCCGGACAGGCACATCAGCGCGACGAGGGCCCGACTCCGCCGACCCCCACATACGGCCACCCATGGGCATGATCATGCACGCGGATCTGACCGACCGTCGAAAGCAGGAGGTCACCGAGGTGTAGAGACTCGCGCCTCATCAACGTGTCCAGATGCTCAGGCCGAGTCGTTCTGTCATACGAGCGAGCGGCGTCTAGGGGGCCCGAAGGCCAGGAGGGCATACGCCAAGTGCTGTTTCAGGCGTCGGCGAGCCGGGTGAGGGCGAGCCCGGCGAGGACGGCCGGTCCGACGGCCAGGGCACCGGTGTTGTATGTCGCTTGCGGGGCGTGGTTGTACGCGGCTGTGCGGGGGTCGAGACCGTCGGGGGTGGCGCCGACGCCAAAGAACGCCCCGGGGACCTGGGCTAGGACGTAGGAGAAGTCCTCCGATCCTGGGATGGGTTGCGCGGCCTGCACATATCGGTCTTCCCCGAACAGTTCCGCTGTGACGCGGGCCACTCGGGCGGCCTCGGTGCCGTCGTTGACGGTGACCGGGTAACCGCGCCGGAAGGCAACGTCGACGCTCAACCCGTGGGCGGCAGCGATGCCGTGGCACGCCCGGGTCAGCACCTCCTCGGCGCGCGCGTGGGTGGCCTCGGTGAAGGTGCGCACCGACGCCCCGAACGTCGCCGTGGCCGGGATGACATTACTGACCGTCCCGGCCTGAAGGGTTCCGACCGACAGCACCAGAGGATCGAACACATCGAACTGACGAGTCACCACTGACTGCAGCGCAACGATGATCTCCGCGATCACCGTCGTCGGGTCCGCCGCCAGATGCGGCATCGACCCGTGCCCGCCCCGGCCGTTGACGGTCACCGTCATCTCGTCTGCGGCAGCCAATATTGTGCCCGGCCGGCACACCACCTGGCCGGCAGGGAACAAGGCGGAGGCGACGTGCAAACCGTAGGCTGCGACCACACGCTCACCGGCCGCGTCGAGGACGCCTTCCTCGATCATCAGCTGCGCCCCGCCGGGACCTTCCTCACCGGGCTGAAACATGAACACCACCGAACCGGCGATCTGTTCGCGACGGGCGGTCAGCAGCCGGGCCGCGCCAACCAGTCCAGCGGTGTGCAGGTCATGACCGCAGGCGTGCATCAACCCGGGAATCTCGCTGCGAAAGGGTTCACTGGACTCCTCGGCAACGGGCAGGGCGTCCATATCGCCGCGCAGCAACACCGCGGGCCCGGTTAGGCCGCCGCGTAGTACCGCCACCACCGAGGACAGGCCTCGGCCCTTGACGATCTCCAGACCCAGACCGTCCAGTGCCGCCACGACACTGGCCTGGGTGAGCGGCAGATCCAGCCCCAGCTCGGGATGCCGATGAAGCTCATTGCGCAACGCGACCAGATCCGGAAGCAGCTCCACGTTGGCCTCACGAAGACCAGACAACGCATCCTGGGCCATCACCCGTCCCGTCCCTTCGATCGCTGTCTTCGAGAGCCGAGCCGGTTCACACCCGTCGGGAATGACGGCCTCATCAGGCGCGTCACTCGCAAAGCCGGATGCTACGTGTAGACGGCCCACACGATCTCGTGCCGTTCCTGACCGGCGGGCGCAGCGTATCGCTGCCGTCTGGAAGTTCGCGCCCAACCGGATCAATCCATCAAGAGAAACGGTGACCGCCCATACGACGAGGCTCGGCTGCACCGCTCACCACCCCTCAACCTCACGCTCTTCGGCGACGGCACGCGGGGAGCATCGTCTTGGGCTGAGGATTTGGACGACAACGCGGGTCGCCCCGTCGCGTCGGCCTGACGTCCCGATGTGGGTCGCGGGAGTCGGCCGTGAGGGCCGGGACCGCGATGACTTTCGCTGGGGTTTCCGGTCTTCATTCCATGTACCTTTCTTCCGATCCTCGAGGAGGGGCCATGACGGCCACGTGCAGGAGGCAGGTGTGAGGCTTCTACTCACTTCCGCCGGCGTTAAGAACCAGAGCATTCACGAGGCGCTGGTTGACCTGCTGGGCAAACCGATCGCCGACTCCCACGCCCTCTGTATCCCAACTGCGGGATATGGGCACCCCCCAGGCAGTCCTGGTGGGGCATGGCGTTTTGTCAGCGGTCAGTCCTCCACACCCATGTGCGAGCTGGGTTGGAAGTCGTTGGGGATCCTGGAGCTGACCGCGCTACCCAGCATCGACGAAGAACGCTGGGCCTCCTGGGTCCAACAGACAGACGCGCTGCTGGTCAACGGTGGCGACGCCCTGTACCTGTGCCACTGGATGCGGCAGTCCGGACTGGCGGATCTCCTGCCGTCGTTGCGTCAGACTGTCTGGGTGGGGCTGAGTGCCAGCAGCATGGTGATGACCCCACGTATCGGGGAGGACTTCGTCGGGTGGAAGCCGCCCACGGGCGGCGACAGGACGCTGGGTATTGTCGACTTTTCAATCTTCCCGCACCTCGACCACGAGCTCCTGCCGGAGAACACCATGGCCGACGCAGAGAGATGGGCCGCCGAGATCCCGGGTCCGGCATACGCGATCGACGACGAGACCGCCATCAGAGTGACCGACGACAGCGTCGACGTCGTCTCCGAGGGGCACTGGAGGCTGTTCTCGTCTTGACAACAGGAGGCTCAGCCGGTTCGCTCGCCAATCTGGCCTCACTGATCAAGATCAGGACGGCATGCGAGACAGGTCAGCCAATCTTCGTCCTGAGACAACTCAAAACGTCCTGTCAGGCCGGTGTCCGCGTAACCCAGTCGGAGTCTGGCGCCGGGAACGGAGAGCGATGCCCCGAGTGTCTGTCGACGCAGGCCCCCGCCAGCGTCCAGGTGACAACACGAGCGGCGGCGGTCGGTCAGGCGGCGGTCGTGTAGAAAACTCACCGGAGTTGTCATCGGACGTGGCCGTAACCTGCAGGTTCGTGCCTGGCGGTCACGGTAGATCTCTCACCAGCATGTCCCAATCCGCAGGGATTTCGCCGTTCGGAGTGGCCTCATCGCTTGTCACCCGGTGCTGCCGCCGCACGTATTCGATGAGGTCCCCAGGCTGGCATTCGAGTGCGCCGCAGATCGACTCGAGCGTGGCGAGGCGGACGGTACGAGCCTTGTCAGTCTTGAGGTTGCTCAGGTTCGCGACTGTGATGCCTAGTCGTGCGCATATCGCTGTCAGGCGAGTCCCTCGCTGAGCCAGCAGCTGCACGTCAAGGTTCGCGACGATCGGCACGCCTAGACCGCCATTTCGTTGTCCTGGCGCCTGAGGCTGCATCGGCTTCCCCATATGTGCGGACCTTCGGCGTGGTCGAGCCAAACACCTTGTCGTTCAAACTGGTCTGCTCGGCCGCCTGGCGTCTCTGACAGGCGGCTCGCACCCGCACGTTCCAACACCAGGACGCTGGTCCTGACGGTGGCCATTGTTGTTGTCGTCGTTCTTGCGGCGGGCTGTGGTCTTCCCAGAACGTCCGCGAGAAGTCCCCCCGACACGCACGCTGGACGAGTACACGACCGCCGTGCAGGCCGGCGACGGGCGGGCGCGCGAGCGGCTGATCTCGCAGGACAGCCCCCAGCGAGAATCGCTCTGCAGAACCATGACGGAACGTGACCATCACCGATGACCAGGCGCTCGGGTCTATGCCCATGGAAGACCTGATGATCCAACCCCGCCCGGGCCTGAGTCCGGATGACACCCCGAATGGGTCGTGTCTTGACGAGGCCTGGCTCCGTGGGTTCCTCGTTCTGCTCCACTGCCAGACGTATGCACACTCGACTCTTCGCGTACCCGACGTCCTGCAAGATCGTGACTCCGGCGCACCAGACCTGCTGAGCGATCGCCAGTAACGGTGGGCCGAGACGCAGTGCTCAGTCTTACGAGGGCGTCATCGGCGAAGCTCTCACCGATGAACAACATGACGTGAACCCGATCGAGGTCATCGGGAGATACAAGGTACGAGAGTCATCTCACCGAGCTGGCCGTCAGCGACGCCGACCCCGTGTGTGGTCGGCCCCCACGAGGAAGCACGGCCGCAACTACCCCGGTGAGGGCGACGCCAGCGACTATGTCCAGGACATAGTGGCTTCCGGTCGCGAGCACGACAACTGCGGTCACTATCGGCAAGAGCCACACCAGCCAGGCAACCCGCGGATGGCGGCCGCGCAACGTCGACCACTGCGCCAGTGCGCACCACGTGGTCCAGGCCACATGCATACTCGGCATCGCGGCCAACAGGTTTATGCCCGACTGCGGTACTGCGGCCGCCGCGCCTCCCAGGATGTCGGCGCCGGCAATGTAGTCGACGATGCCCGGCAGGGCGAACCGCGGCGGGCTCACAGGCAGGAGCCACACCAACGGCAGGTCGAGCAGGGTGACCACGACCAGGACGGTCCGCCATCTGCGGTAGTCAGCAGCCGAGGCTACGTAGAGCCACACCAAAGTCAGCGGTACTCCGAGCAGGCACAGCCGGTAGAAGTAGCCCGACGCGTATACAAGCAGGGGCTGCTGAAGGGCCGCCTCGTTGAACGCGTTCTCGACGGCGAGGTGGAGGGTACGTTCGGCCCGTTGCAGGACACGGGCGTTGCTCGTGGCTGCGGGGTCGCCCCGGTCAACTCCGGCGCGAGCGAGGCCGAACAGCAGGTACCCACCAACAAGCAACGGCAACTCCAGGTACCAGTGCGGCCGTCTCGAACGGCTCTGCGTGAGGCGCACGATCGGCCATCGTAGCCAACGCCCCGCAGCCTCGGCGGCGACGGTGGGGCCGCGGCAGCCTTCGGTGAGGTCCTGCACAAGGGGACCCAGCCCTACCGGCCGCAAACGACCGGCAGGGTCGAACGGCTGAACCGTACCCTCGAGCATGAATGGGCTACGCCCACACCGCACTCAAATGCGCCCCGGAGCGGCCGCGGCGAATCGTATGAGGTCCTAAGCGGACATCTTCACCATTTAGGCCGGTTCGACGGTGCGGGTGACGACCCAGCGGTGTGGGGAGATCGGCCGGGTACGGGTGAAACCATGGTTCTCGAAGGCGGCCATCGGACCGGTGTGCAGGAACGAGCCCGACACAGTTCGATCGTCGGTCTCTTCGGGGTATCCCTCGACCACACCGCCACCGTGGCGGGCGATCTCGGACAGCGCCCCACCGAGTGCAGCGTCAGCGACGCCGCGGCCGCGCAGGCCCTTGCCGGTGAAGAAGCACGTGATGCGCCAGTCAGGCAACGCGGCGAGGTCCTTCTCGTACCGGCGGCGGCTCTTGACCTCCGGCAGCTCCTCGGGCGAACCGAACTGACACCAGCCGACGCACTGATCGCCTGTGAGCACCAGCGCGGCGTGGGTGCGGCCCTCGGTGACGCGCTGCTGCTTCTCGGACCTGTTCTGCGCCGCGGTTCGCCCGTTGCCCACCGTCAGGTGGAAGCCCATACACCAGCAACCGCCCCACACGCCGTTGTTGGCCTCGACCAGCCGTGCGAACGCGGGCCACGTGTCCACGCTCAAGGGCCGCACGGAGCGAGCGGAGGGCGGCGTGCCGGCCGCTTTCGGTTCGCTCACCAACATCTCCTTCTCCGTATCCGGATACCTACCTCGCGGATCCGACGAGTCCGCCCTCTGGACAGGGTGCCGGTCGACACTTGTCATTTTCGTCGGAATCCTCAGATCAGGTCAACCGAACCGGATCCCTCGGGCGAGGACGAGGAGGTTGCCCAGGGCCAGGACAATCGTGCCGGCGATCCCGGCGCGGGGCACTCCGAGTGCGAGTGGTTCCTTGGGTACATGCACGTTCTGCCAAAACATCATCGCCATCGGCGCGAAGACGCCCAGCGATGCCGACCCCGCCATGATCGCGACGACCGCGTCGCTGGAGGTGCCTGGAGTGAACGCCAGGAACGCCACGTTGAGGGCCGCCGAGACGGCCGTGCCGATCAGCCACGGGTAAAAGCAGAACGCCCGGATCTCGTATAGGTCGCGGGTGTAGCGAACGCCGCGGACGGCGAACTGGTAGGCCAAGAAGATCAGCCCAGCAATGCCCAAGGGTATGCACGCCCACCCGACCCACCCCGGTGCGTTGAGTGCGGCCAATGCGGATCCAGTGTCCCCGGTCTTGATGATGGGGGCGATGGTGAGGTAGCCGAACCCCTCCTCCGCGCTCAAGAACGCCACCCACACCCACAGAAGCGAGGCGAACCCGTACCCACGAAACGGACGGAACCGCATCGCGACCAGCCCGCTGACGAGGCTGAACAGCGGGCCAGCCAACGCGGTGACCACCAGGGCTGTCGTCGTCTGGTGCGGGCTGAACCGCACCTGCCCAGTGAACTGGGTCGCCTGATAGCCCTGCAGTCTGCCGGCGACCGTATGAGTGCTTTCGTGCAACACGATGACCAGCATCTGCGCCAGCACGTACGCGACCGTCGAGTTCCACAGCATCGCCCGCACCTGATCCGGCGCCGCCACCCGAGTCGGAACCCCCGTCTGCGACATGAGACCGATCTTGACAGCCGAGGGGCAGTTATTCAAAGCACACCCGGGCGCCGGTCCCACCGGACAGCTAATGGCCAGGCGTCACACGGCCGGCAAGTTGGTGGCAGACCGCCCGGATGCGTGACAACCTACAAAAGGGGGACTGAGAGGAACTCACCGAAACTGTCATCGCGGGGGGAGCGGTGACCTGCGGGTTCTCACCGAGTTGTCACGGCTCGCGTCTCACCATCTTGTGCAAATCCTCAGCCCGGGATGTCCTGTCATGCCGAATTGTGGAGATGCCCGTTCGTCGCATGGCTTGCGATGATGAGCACGTGAGCGAATGTGAGTCGGGTGAGGTGTGGACGGGTGGTCCGACGGTCACGCTGTTCTGCGGCCTTCCCGGATCCGGCAAGACCACGCTGGCCAAGCGCCTGGAGGGTGAAGGGCGAGGCGTCCGCCTGTGCACGGACGACTGGCAGACCGAGCTCGGGGTCGAGCACACCGACACGGACTTTCACGATCGGCTTCAACCCCTGCTGTACCGGCACGCGTTGAAGTTGCTGAAACGCGGCACCAGCGTCCTCCTCGAGGACGGATTGTGGAGGGCCGATGAACGAGCCGAGAAGTTCCGCGATGCCCGTGACTGTGGCTCGCGCATTGAGTTTCACGTCTTCGATGTTCCCTACGACACGCTTTGGAACCGCCTGCTAGACCGCAACATCGAGGCCGCCCCTGGGGCCTACCCGATGACCGACGAGGAGTTACGTCGCGCGTGGAACCTGTTCCAGCGCCCGTCGCTTGACGAGCTGGCCTGCGTGGACTCCTACGAGTTCCACACTGGCGGACGAGAGTAGATGACCGCCGAGCACTCGCCTCTGCCGCGGAGAAGGCGGGACGATCGTCCGCTCGTGCCGCATAGCGCTTGCCTGCGCTAGAACTAAGGAATTGGTCGTAACACTGTCGATATGAAGGCACACGAGACACCAGGCGACGGCGTCAGTCTCGAAATATCCGAGGATGAAGCCGTGGTGCTGCACGCAGTGCGCGCCCACTCGGAGTGGTCAAATGAGCTTGAGGCCATCGAACCCCCGCGAACCGGCGGAGCGCCAGGTCGCGTCTGAGATCCAGGAGTCCTTGGCGCCGCTGATTCCGAGGTTGGGCCACGAGGACTACCAGCAGACCATAACGCGAGCCGACTGAGCGATCGAAATCACGCCTTCCTAGCGAAGTCGGTGACTTCGGGCATGTGCCGGAAACCAGCGGATGCGTAGGTCGCGACGGCGCCTGTGTTCGAGCTCGGGGTGGCGACAACTGCGCTGGAGGCGCCCATTTTTCGTAGGGCTGCGGCTGCGGCGACGCTGATCGCGGTGCCGTAGCCGTGATGGCGATGGTCGCGGTGGACACCCATCGGCTCCAACAGACCCGGTCGGCCAGGCCCAGCCGACCACACCGTCACAGCCGCGACCGCGTTGTCCTGCCCGTCGTACCCCACCAAGCAGCGCCCTTGTTGGTAGGCCGCAGACTGCGACATCTCGTCCCACAACGCGGCGGTGAAAGTCGACCGGGCAAAAGCCGCTCGTTGCACCGTGACACGGTCGTCAACGCGCTCGGACCCGACGATCTCCACCCGTAGGCCGCTATCGTCAACCGGGCCGCTCAGATCACGGACGAGCGGCCTCCACAGGTCATCGTCGACCCAACCGTGGGAATACAGCAGTGAGCGGAATGCCGTGCCGAAGCGGGCTTCGACGATGAGCTTGTGCCCGTCGAGGATGCCACGTGCGGGGTCTTCGAGGTCGCGTACGAGCGCCTGCGCGAGTGCTTCATCGTGGTCTGCTGACGGGGCGATCGCCATCCGGATCAGGGAGGCCTCGTTGATGAACCCGATGGCCATGGTCGTGTCGTCGGCGATCCAAACCCGCAGCGCCTCGGCAAGGACGGTTGACCCGAAGCGCCACTGCCAGCCCAGATCACCCGGGTGCAACTGGATCGGGAGACCGTCCTGCTGCCAAGACGACAGGTCTGCCACGAGGGCGCCGAGTTGATCCGGTGTCGGTGTCGACAGTTCGAAACGCATGGGGCTATGCAACCCGAGAACGGGGCCACCGCGCATCCCACTTCCGCGCGGGCCGCCCCCTCCACGCTGCCCCCTCCACGCCGCCCCTCCACGGCGCGGCACTGTTTTGCCGCCAGGCGTAGTCGAGTGAAGTGAGTCAACCGCCCCACTCACAAGCACCCAGTCCGACGTCCGGTCGTGCCGCGAGTCGGACGATCACGGAGGGATGTCACACCGCCGCCTGCCAGGCGTCCCGTCAGGACTGGTGCGCCGACCTATGGCACGAAGCGAGACCCGGGTGCACTTCCCTTTGTACCGTTTCTCTGCCGTCGTGGACGCCGGGCGCGAGCTAGCGACAGACTTCCCTTTCACCTACTGGTTTGAGGGAGTGATGGCGTGGACTTTCTCGAGATGGCCACCATCGAGCGCACAGACCTGGCCGCTCTCCTGGAGACTCTGGCGCCCGGGCAGTGGCAGGCGCCGTCGCTTTGTGAGGGCTGGCGGGTACGGGACGTGGTCGCCCACGTGATGAGCTTCGACGGGGTCAGTCTTCTTGGCATCTGCCGGCGCGTCATCCGGGGTCGGATCGTCCACGCCAATCAGGTGGCTGTTGACGAGCTCGCATCCCTGACTACCGAACAGCTTCTCCACCGGCTGCGGACTCAGCTGAGGCCACAGGGGCTGGCTACCACTCTCGGGGGCCGGCTCGCTCTGCTCGACGTCACCATCCATCATCAGGACATCCGCCGACCGCTGGGTATGCCTCGCCAGATCCCTGCCGAACGGCTGCGGTGGGTCCTGAGCGCCAGCGTCTGGAGCCCCGAACTGCCGGCGTGGCGCCTCGCTCGCTGCGTACGCCTGGCCCCGACCGACCTGGACTGGACTCACGGCTCAGGACCGGAACTGGCGGGACCGGCAGAAGCCATGCTGATGGCGATCACCGGCCGGCGAAGCGCGATCGGGGAGCTCGCCGGCCCAGGCCAGCCCGTGGTGGCCGGCCGGCTCGCCCGCTGAGCCCAGCGCAGAAGCAAGCGTTTGTAGGGGGAATCGAGGGTACGTCTAACCGCCGCGTGTCGGATCGTCGGTCACTGACCGGATCTGCGGAGGGGATTGATCGCTGCCGGGGATGCCCGGCCTGAGTCGTACGCTGAACCTGGTCTCGGGGATGTGGTCGACTACCACTATGACTCCCGTCGCGCGGTTAGGCGCAGTCTCCTTGGACGCCGCTAATCCCAAAATTCTCAGTACCTTCTACCAACAGCTTCTCGGGCTGGAGGTTATCTGGGAGACGGACGACTTTGTAGCCCTTCGCGGAGCCCCGGTAATCCTCGGTGGACCGTCCAGCGTGTACCCAACCATCAGGCCGTTGACTGGCCCCACGGTGGAGTCGCCAAACAGCTCCACCTGGAGATGGCGGTAGATGACCTCACCGTTGCCGAGGACGCGGCAGTCGCCCTCGGCGCGACGAAAGCGGTCGAGCAACCGTCGCCGGACCGTTGGCGGGTCCTCCTCGACCCTGCAGGCCATCCCTTCTGCGTCACCACCGTCATACCGGACCCCTGACCACGCGATCCCCGGGTCGGAGCCTTCGAGTGTTCCGCTCAGGCTGGGCGTAATCTCGAACCTCGTCCTTGGCCTCGTACAGCGCGTTTCTGCAGTAGCGCAGCGAGCACCCGTGTCGCTCGAACCCCACGAGCGCCTTACCCGCGAGACCTGCCCGTACGGGATGTCTCTAGGGCGGGTGGCCGCGTGACCCTTCACCGACGTCGAGATCACCCCGCACGCGGGGCACGCCGCCGCCGACTCGTCAACGGTGAGCCGCTAACCGGACGTTGACCGAGGTGCGTCACACCGCCGGTGCCACAAGGCAGTTCATGCAGGGGTTCCAGAGGACGTCGGTGCCGGATGAGCTGCGCCTCGGTCGCAGGGGGTACTGGGTGTTCACGATCGGCTTGAACTCCTGCTTTACCGGCACGCGTTGCAGTTGCTTACGCGGCACCAGCGTCTTCCTCGAGGACGGATTATAGAGTGCCGATGAACGAGCCGAGAAGTTCCGCGATGCCCTCTGCCTGTGGCTCGCGCATTGAGTTTCACGTCTTCGACGTTCCCTACGACACGCTTGGGAACCGCCTGCTAGACCGCAACATGGAGCCGCCCCTGGGGCTTATCCGATCGTCCTCTCTTGCCGCTGTCCGGCGCATGTGTCAGGCGGGGTGCCGGACCGCGTGGCGGACGTAGACCACGCCGTTGTCGAATCGTCGGTGGTCCAGCAGCTCGAGGTCGAGTCGTACGCCCCGAGGCAGCGCCGGCTTGCCGCCGCCGACGACGACCGGGCACAGCAGCAGCACGCACTCGTCGACCAGGGCGTGCCGAAAGGCCTCGGCCGCGATCCCCGCGCCTCCGATGCTCAGGTCCGAGACGCAGGTCTCCTTGAGCCGCCGTACCGCCTCGGGCTCGAACTGCCGCTCGATCCTCGTGCGCGCGGTCGACACGTTGGTCAGTGAGGTGGAGTAGACAACCTTGTCGGCGTCACGCCAGATCCCGGCATACTCGCGGACCACCGGGGGCTCGTTCGTCAACCAGTCGTCGCTCTCCCACACACGCATCGTCTCGTACATGCGTCGCCCGTAGAGCGACGTGCCGATGTGCCGCTCGTGCTCGTTCCAGAACCCGTGCACGTCCTCGTCCGGCATGGACCAGTCGAACGCACCCGTCTCGTCCTCGAGGAAGCCGTCAAGCGAGATGTTGGCCGCGTAGATCAACTTACCCATGGAGCCCTCCGTCTAGGAGACTGCAACGTCACAATAGGCACAGTCAACAGCACCGACGGCGAGATCGATGAGCCCGCCGCGAAGAGAAGGCGCGAGAGCGCCACCCGCCGACCGTGGGCGGTCCGTGCTGTCGCGCGCTACGCCGTCGGGATGAGACATCCGACTATCGCACGTCCGACCATCAGCGTGACCGGCTTGCTGAGCCCGCGCCCCTCAAACGTGCCCGTGCCAACCGGCGGCCAAAACGGTGTTTGCGGGGGTCTTGCTCGGTCGCTGGGTCGATGAGAGCGTGAAGTGTGGACGTGCTGAGCGTTGCCGAGACCATGCTTGCCGAGTGCGAGTCGGCTGGCCAGTCAGCCCGCCGAGTGCCAGAGGCGATGGCAGACGACCTGCGTGCGGCGTTACGAGCCACGGCTCGTCAGCGACAGATGCGAATCCGGACCGCCCAGATGGATGACGTCGTGGTCGTGGCTCGTACCAACGCCAGTCTGTGGAATGACAACGCCGCCACTATGCGAGCCAAACTCGTACCACCGGCCTGACCTTCTGCGCGGATGGGAAAGCCGCAGCCAGGCGCCGTAACTGGTAGAGGTCGGCCTGGAAGTAGACGAGCGGGCTTGAGTCACATACGTGCAACGTGCCGCTCTCCGCGTGATCCAGTCGGAGTCGGGCCGCCGCTCGCGGGGTGCGACGCGCGCACCCGCCAGCCATGACCAGGCCACCCTTCGCCAGCGGTCAGGTGACACGAAACCGGAACTGTGCCAAGTGGATGACACGAATTTGGAACGGCGACACGAAATTCCGTCTTTCGTGTAGGTCCCCGGTCGATCCGGGGGAAGCTCGAGCCACTAGCGCGCGGCGCGACATGATGTCAGCTGCCGGGGGGTGTCACGAACGTGACGCACTCATCAGACGACGCGTCTCAGAGCGGTCCAGGGACTGCTGGTAA